>JAGAOZ010000003.1 GCA_017623505.1 Alistipes sp. | reverse complement strand
CTTGAGGGGCGTAGGAGACTACTACGTTGATAGGCTGCAGATGTAAAGGTAGTAATATCAAAGTCGAGCAGTACTAATTACCCGATAGGCTTTCTTCGATAGTCTTTATCTCATCTTCAGATTATGTCAAAGATATAGCGCGTGCGACGCATAGTGGCAGAAGTCACAATCGCATAGGTTTCGATAGAATGAAACAGTAGTTCTTTTAGGTGGTTATAGCAGTGAGGTTCCACCTCTTCCCATTCCGAACAGAGAAGTTAAGCTCACTAACGCCGATGGTACTGCCTATTTAGGTGGGAGAGTAGGTAGCCGCCTCTTCAAGAGGAGAATGACATAAGTCGTTCTCCTCTTTCTTTTTTATATGAGTTTCTAGCACGCTTTACTTAGGTGGCTATTGGGCTGTACACAGAGTACTATCCCAATAGTCACCTTTCGTTACATCGCACTATAATTCTCATATAAAATAAGAAAGAGTATGAGAACGAGTTATTCTCCTTTTGAAGAGGCGATTATATATTCCCACTATATTGGTGTTACTACCGGTTTTAGTGAGCTTAACTGCTCTGTGAAACAGAGACCGATTGTGCAAGTTGAATGCAGAGTATATATGAGTGGAGGCTATACCTTATATTATATATACTCATATATACTCTGCTGAGACGCCGCCAATCGAAGCCGAGAATAGATTGCTTGCAATCCTCGGCAAGTTAAGCTCACCGCCTTGCCGGCTGCCTCACGCACCATACGCTCTGCCGTAGCCATATCGCCACGAGCGATAGCATCAAGGTAAGGAGCATCAAGGGACTTGAGAGAGAAGCGTGTGGTGTTATTTATCCCAACAATTTTTTTTGTCAATTTCTTGTGTATTATGAATTAAATCCTTAACTTCGCAAGTAGGATATGGCTTCGTGGTGATGCCCCCCACTTCATTTGAAGCATTAAGGGGTTGGATTACGGAGTCATTTTCTTTATGCATACTTACATTGTAGAGAGATAAATCTTCGAGAACTACGCCTTTATTGTATGCAATCCTCGGCAAGTTAAGCTCATATCTATCAGACAATCATTAGCCTATTGGTTAAATACCTTTATTCCTTTAGATGCTATAAGAACTATTACAATAAAATCTTGTAATTTCTTTGTATGTGTTATCTTAACCTTTGGGTGATAATTTCATAGAGAGTTGTAGTTTTTGACACAATTAGTGCGTCTAATATTTGTAGCGACGTTTTCCGGATGACTTTTACTTGCTAATTCGGCAAAAATAGCTAATTTTGTATTGTGGGAGTGTGTGCACCGAGTGCTGATATGTACTATTATACGTTCAAGATAACTGTCTGGTGCATAGTTTGTGGGCGAAATCTATTAAACTACTATACAATGAAAAAGTATCTATTATTGTTGGCATCGTTCTGTGTGGCGATAGGATTTATAGGTTGTGGTGGCTCCAGTGACGAGCCTATTACCCCTCCAGAGCCTCCTACCCCCGAAGTTATTGATGTCGTTGAGCCTACAAACCCTGCTTCGCAGGATGGCTTCGAGCGTGTTGAGCTTAGCTGGCAGCAGGATTGTAGTGCCGATATTAAGAAAACAACCATATATTGGAATGGCCGTCAGAACTCACAGACAGTAAATTTCTCGGCTGCATCGACCTCTGGTAAGCAGACCGAAGGTTTAGAGTTGAAGATTGCCGAGGGCGAGTATGAGTTCGAGCTTGTCAATATTGACTCTAAGGGCAATAAGTCAGACGCTGTCAAGGTGTCGGCTCGTGCCTATGGCGAGGCATATTGTGCGGAGCTCGATATACGCGAGATTTCAGCTATCTACTATGAGGATGACACCGCTTTCCTTACCTGGGAGGAGGCTCTCGACGGTGAGATTTGCACCGAGTACAGCTATACCGACTCCGAGACTGAACAGGTGGTAACAGATGAGGTTAATGCTCTGAATGAGCAGATTAAGGTGTTGCCTAATGAGGTTATCAGCGTGCGTACGGTCTATAAACCAACCAAATGTATGGATGATTTATACTCCCCTGTTAAGGAGTTTGTTGTCCCTGAGCCAGAGCCTGTTGTGGTGCCTGTCGTGAAGGATGCGTCAGCGTTGGAAGGAGAGGAAAGAGTGGAGATTAGCTGGATGCACGACCCTACGGAGGATGTAGCTAAGACTCTTATTTCGTGGAACGATGGCGAGCAGACACGTTCGATAACTTATGGAACAACCGATGAGCAGGAGGCGTATGAGATAAGGGAGATGATTGAAGTGAGTGAGGGTACTTATACTTTTGAGCTAAAGAATATAGATGCCAAGGGTAATGAGTCTGAGGTGATCGCTATCGAGGCTCGTGCCTACGGCGAGGAGTATTGCTCACAGCTCCCTACACGCGAGATTGTCTCTATGGTCTACGAGGAGGATCACGCTGTTGTGGAGTGGGCAGAGGCTGACCAGGCTGCTATCCGCACCGAATATAGATATATCGACGCAGTGAGTGGCGAGGAGAAGTATGGTATCGTGACTGAAACGACTCACAACCTTTCTGCCGCACCGCTGTCAGTTGTCAAGGTGCAGTCTGTCTATCAGCCGGAGCGTTGTATGGACGAGTTGTGGTCGCCTGTTAAGGAGTACACTGTGCCGGAGCCAGAGGTTATCGATGTTGCGGAGCCTACTGACCTCGCGACAATGGATGGTCTGGGCCGCGTGCAGATTAGTTGGAAGCAGGATACTTCGGCAGATATCTCACGCACACTGCTTTCGTGGGGTGATGAGTCATTGCCATACAATGTGGAGTTGCTACCTGACTCGGAGAGTGGAGAGTATAGCAAGGAACTCACTCTTGACGAGGGCGAGTACACCTTCCGTCTGCAGAACTTCGACTCAAAGGGCAACGCATCGGATGTTGTAACTATCGAAGCCCGCTCTTATGGCGAGCAGTATTGTGCGACACTGCCTACACGTGAGTTGGTTGCGATAACCGCCGAGGGTAGTGGTGCATCGGCTTATTATAACCTCTCGTGGGGCAAAGCCTGCGAGGGTGAGCTTCGCACGAAGTATAGCTTCACAAGCTCGCAGACAGGCGATTTGACAATCAAGACCGCTCAGCCTACATCATCGAAGAGTACCTACGTGAGGGCTGTTGCCGGCTCAAAGATTAAAGTGCAGTCTATCTTTAAGCCTGAGAACTGCTTGGATGAGTTGGAGTCTGTGGGTGTAGAGTACGATACACCGGCACCACCAGCAGGCCCTGAACTTGTCGATGTGAAGATTATGCAGTTCAATGTCTGTGTAGGAAATATGTTCACTTATTTTGATGGTTATAGTTGGTCGAAGCGTTGTGCTCAGATTGCTGCTCTGATTAAGGAGCAGGAGCCAGATGTTATCTGCTTCCAGGAGCTGAGTGTAGCGGGTTTCTATAACGATATTATGAAGGCTATCAACAATAGCTACTCAAATAGCGTAGGAGACGTATATAGCGGTGTCTACGCCGAGCGTGGAGGGTCAACCAACGAGGGTATCGGTTTGGCATATAAGACCTCTCGCTTCGATAAGGTCAATGGCGGTATGTTCTGGCTTAACAACACCCCCGACTCATCGGGACTCTACTCTGCGGGCGGTCTGAGCTCTAACTACAACCGTATCTGCGTATGGGCTCGTCTGCGTGATAAGAGCACAAAGGGTGAGTTTGTCGTAGCCTCGACACATATCGACAATGCCAATAATGATGCACACGCTGCTACGGACTATGCTGTGATGAACGGTCAGGTTCAGATTGCTATCAACAATGTTCAGGCTCGTTCGAAGGGTGAGGATGATCAGCTACCTATCGTTATCGCGGGCGATATGAACGCCAACCCTGATAAGTCGCCTATCAAACGTTTCTCTAATACACAGAATAAGTACACCGACGCTTATACCGTAGCCCAGAGCATCACTACCCAGAGCACCTCGATTCCTCGTAGTACGATGGTAGATGTTGTAAACGGTGGTCTTCAGCAGAACTATGCTTGCTACGACTATATCTTTGTGAAGCGTTACACAAAGGTTATGTCGTACTCTATCAATTCACCAAAGTTTGGTGGAGTATCGCTTTCGGACCACAACTCGGTAACGGCGGTGGTGCAGTTAGAGTGCAGAGTAATGGAGTAAAAGAATCCGTCTAACAAGGCTCTTTCGGCATCTGCCTTGCCCGAAACTGCTCATTTACGCTGAGTAAACTCCGCTCTTCCGGTCTGCGAGCAGCTTCAAAATAGCTCTTGTTATAACGAATTCCACTAAGAGATGGGGGTGTCCAACATACGTTGCGACACCCTCTCTTATCTTATATTTGGCAGTAGGATACAAACAAAGGCTGCTCCCCAGAGGAAACAGCCTTAAACACTGAAGCGTGGAATGCACTACTTCGAAATTCTCTTCTCCTTGATACGAGCCTTCTTACCTGTAAGGTCGCGGAGGTAGTAGATACGTGCACGACGTACAACACCCACCTTATTAACCTCGATCTTGTCGATGTGTGGAGAGTAGAGAGGGAAGATACGCTCAACGCCTACACCGTTAGAAATCTTACGGATTGTAAACATCTTAGTCTTACCTGAACCCTTAATCTGGATTACCACACCACGGAAACTCTGCAAACGCTCCTTGTTTCCCTCGACGATACGGTAAGTTACGGTGATTGTGTCACCAGCCTTGAATGAAGGCACGTCAGCCTCACCCTTAGACCACATCTGCTCGTTCACGAGCTTGATAATTGCATCCTTGTTCATTGTTGCAACAAAATTAAAAATTTATCGCTCAACATTATCGCTGCACAGGACCTACCATAGCGGCCATTGCCATCTAATCCCGGACGATAAACAACCTTGCTTTGCCAAGTGATAATATGAATTCCACAACGCAGAATATTCCAACACTTGTAACCAAAACAGGCGCTTTTCTTTCGCCCCTCCGGTCCCACACCCTATTATAAGAGGTTGATACGGACTGCAAAGATATGTAAAAAATGTGAAATTGTACTGCTAAGTATCAAAAAATCTGCTGTTTTGACCTCCAAACTATAAGAAAATGAGGATTATAGTATTTATCAGCGTCATCAACATCAGCAGACGATACACCAAACGTGTGAATCCATGTTGCAGTTTTATGAACATCAGAGGTATGAGTGATGATGTCGAAACAGCCAGCAACGCCAGCGATATTATACTTGCCGAGGGGGCTATAAAAGTCGCACCCATAAGCAGAATCATTATAGCATTGAACAACATCGCCACGCGTGCACGTCCATTGAGTGCATATTTGTCTGACACCATAACCGATAGTGAGGCAACAATCATCACAACCACAAGCATCATGATACCAAATCCGGCCATGCTTGCTATTGACAACACCTCAAATCCGCTCGATGTAAAGGTAGCATAATAGGCTTGAAATGCAGGCGTCAGAAAACCATCTCCGGCACACCAACTCCAGTAACATAGCGCAAAGAGCGGGAAGAGCAGGCTTGTTGTCGCTGTCAGCCAATCTCGCCAATGCGCCTTGATGAATAACATAGCTATTGGAAGTATTACGTAGAGTATTGTCGTTGGAGCATATATCGCAGGGAGCAATCCGAAATATAACATAGCAAGCGACAGGTCGCCATACGATTCGGTTTGCATTATGTAGCGCAACATATACTTCGTTGCGAGTACTATTGTCAGCAGAGCCGCCGCTGCCAACAGCATCTGGTGGCTTGCCATTATTCCCGTTGCGATGATTCCGAAGATAGGTATACCGATGACCGTGTATGCGGGATATATCGAGTATCGTATTCCGCAACGACCTATTGCCATGCCGCCATATATTACCGTGATACCCCACACTATGGCCGACAGCGTAGGTAGTTGTGCTCCCCATGCTTGGAGGTAGCCGCCTATTGGTGTTGCGATATTGCTAACTAATTCGCTCTGAGTAGGATATATTGCTGCGCGCAGAGTCGTTATCAGCGTCAGAAACATCAACGTCAGCGTTATAGGGACTATATTATGTTGTGAAGCTTTAGCCACGGTCGAGAGCTTTTGTGTTAGACAATCTAAAAAACTACCACACAAAAGTAAGAAAAAGCATCGACGAGTGCAAAATATTTGTAACTTTGTTCTGCTATGTTGGAAAATTCTTATCAAAGCCTTCTGTTGGAGGCAGGTTGTGATGAGGCGGGTCGAGGTTGTTTGGCCGGCAGTGTCTTTGCCGCAGCTGTTATTCTTCCGCCTAAGTTTTATCATCCGTTGCTCAATGACTCGAAGCAGATGAGCGAGAAGCAGCGTAATCTGTTGCGTGAGGTTATCGAGCGTGAGGCTGTGGCGTGGGCTGTTGCTGAGGTGTCGGCGGAACGTATCGACGAGATTAATATTTTGAAAGCCTCTATCGAGGGTATGAATCTCGCTGTTGCGGCTTTGGCGAAGCGTCCTGAGTTCCTTGCTATTGACGGCAATCGTTTCGAGAGCCGATATGGTATTCCTTTCCAGTGTGTAGTCAAGGGCGATGGCAAGTATGCCAATATTGCTGCTGCCTCGGTCTTGGCAAAGACCCACCGTGACGAGTATATGATGCGTCTGCACGAGGAGTTCCCCTGCTATAATTGGAAGGGTAATAAGGGCTATCCGACTAAGGAACATCGCCTTGCGATACGTGAGTTTGGGCTCTCGCCCTACCACCGCCTGACATTTAACCATAATATAGGTCAGTTGGAGCTCTTTTAGTCGGAATATTTTTTTATCTTTGTCTTGATTTAATGCTTCTACGACGAAGTGTGGTGAGCTAACCCAATGAGATTATGAAGAAAGAACGATTGATATTTGTAACTAATGATGACGGCGTTACGGCTAAAGGTTTTTGGGCTGCGATAGAGGTGGCGCGTAAGTTTGGACGAGTATTTGCCATTGCTCCTAAGACGATGCAGAGCGGCAAGAGCCAATCTATCACCCTCTATGACCCTCTATTTTTGGATTTAGTGCGTAGCGAGGAGGGCTTGGAGGTCTACTCCTTTACGGGTACACCCACCGATTGTGTGAAGATAGCCTTTGATAATATGTTGGTTGGCAAGCAGGTCGATTTGGTTATTTCGGGTATTAATCACGGCTCTAATTCGGCTATCAATGTGCTCTATTCGGGCACTATGGGTGCTGCTATTGAGGGTAGTTTCTATGGTTGTCCTTCGGTGGGACTTTCGCTTACGGACCACGATGCCGATGCCGATTTTGAGGCAGCAAAGCACTATGCTTACCAGATTATCGACTCCTTGCTTAGTGCCGAAGAGCAGCAGTTGCCTTTGTGCCTGAATGTCAATGTTCCGAATATTGCGCTGTCGGATATTCGGGGCATTAAGGTCGTACGCCAGTGTCGTGGTATGTGGCGAGAGGAGTTCTTCCGTCATGAGGACCCACGGGGCAAACCTTACTATTGGCTGACGGGTGCCTACGATAATTATGAGCCTGAGGCGGAAGATACCGACGAGTGGGCTTTGGCCAACGGCTATGTCTCTGTTGTGCCTGTGCAGGTTGATATGACCTCGTACCCTCATATCTCGCAACTGAAGAAGATATTGAAATAGTATTATCTAACCACTGTAAACTCTGTGCTTATGATGATTAAAGTCTTACTCTATTTGGCAATTGTGGTGCAGTTTGTGGCGATGTATTACGCCGTACGACTGATTCGTGTCACCAAATACAATGCTATTTGGATTCTCTTCATCATAGGCTTTATCATTCTGGCGGGCGAGCGTCTGTTGCAGTTGTTGGCGGCCTACGGTCTTGAGACTCCTCTTTGGGGTATGACGTGGTTTGATATTGTCGTGTCGATATGTATGTCTATCGGTATTGTGTTGCTTGATAGGCTTTTGCTCTTCACCGACCGACTGAATCGTCATCGTCAGCTTACCGACCGCCGTATCTTGACGGCTGTTCTGCGTGCTGAGGAGCGTACCCGTGCCGACTTCTCTAAGGAGCTGCACGATGGCCTTGGTCCTCTGCTCTCATCTGCGAAAATATCTTTGTCTGCTCTCTCGAATCAGGAGATGGATAGCACCAAGCGCGAGATTTATAATAATACGCTCTATGTTGTTGATGAGGCTCTGCGTTCACTGCGAGAGATTTCCAATAAGCTCTCGCCTCACGTGTTGAGTGATTTTGGTCTTGCGCGTGGCGTACAACACTTTATCGACCGCAGTAAGACGCTGCACGATGTTAAATTTACTTGGGTGAGTAATCTGGGTAAGGAACGATACGATACCGATATTGAGGTTGTTTTGTATCGTGTTGTTTGTGAGTTGGTTACTAACTCCTTGAAGCATGCTGAGTGTAGCGAGATTCGTCTGTCGTTGATGCGTGTGGGCGATGTTTTGGAGTTGCAGTATAGCGATAATGGTCGAGGCTTTGTGCCTGAGGATATGATGGATTGCGGTATGGGCCTCTCGAATATCAATTCGCGCGTGAACTCTTTGAATGGCGAGTTGGAGATGTCCTCTGCCAAGGGTAAGGGTATGCGTGCCACAATTAAAGTCAATGTTAAGGGGGCCAAACGCATTGTTCTTCCTGCCAGCTCTCACGACAAGTCGCGCCAAATTCAGCATCCTCGTAACCATAAAACCAATGATAAGTAATGATACGTATAGCATTAGTTGATGACCATTCCTTGTTCCGCCATGGACTAAAGACCCTTTTGGCGTCATATCCGGAGTTTGAGGTGGTGTGTGAAGCATCCAGCGGTGAGGAGTTTCTCTCGCTGTTGCCGTCGTGCCGTCCCGATGTTGTGTTGATGGATTATGCTATGCCCGGTATGACGGGAGCTCAAGCTACACAGAAGGCTTTAGAGTCTATGCCGTCGCTGAATGTCATTACGCTGTCGATGTTTGGCGAGAATGCCTACTATTCCCACATGGTCTCCATGGGTGCCAAGGGTTTCTTGCTTAAGGACTCCGATTTTATGGAGGTTGTTGAGGCTATCAAGACGGTCTGTGGTGGAGGTACCTACTTTAGTGAGTCGTTGCTCAACTCTCTGTCGCAGGCTTTGCGTTCGGTTTATATCTTTGCCGGAGATGCTTCAACACGCGATGATGTAGACGAGAACTCCGACTCCCTCTCGGAGCGCGAGATAGAGATTGTCGTTGCTGTGTGTCAGGGTTTGTCTAATCAGGAGATTGCCGATAAGCTCTTTATCTCAAAACGTACGGTAGATAAGCACCGCGCCAATATTATGGAGAAGACGGGTTGCAAGAATACCGCTTCGCTTGTGGTCTATGCCATCCGCAATGGTTTTGTCGAGGTGTAGATGTTTGGTCGCTACACCTTTATATACAAGGGGCGTGTCTTGTTTTTTAGACACGCCCCTTCTTATCTATCTCTCAGCTCTTATTTGCGAGACTCTTTAGCCTCGATACACTCCGTAGCGTGAGGTACACGCATCAGACGCTCCTTCGGAATAAGCTTTCCGGTGGTCTTACAAATACCGTACGTCTTATTCTCGATGCGCACCAATGCCATCTCCAGATTACGGATAAACTTCAGCTGGTGAGCCTCCAAACGGCCAGTCTCCTCCTTTGATAGTGTCGCTGCACCCTCCTCCAACACCTTAAATGTAGGTGATGTGTCTTGAGTGTCGTTCGAATGGGTAATATTCGAACGTAACAACTCATAATCGGCTTTGGCTTGTTCAAGTTTCTTTAAGATAATCTGCTTAAATTCAGCCAAATCCTTATCTCCATATCTAACACTTTGCTCTGCCATAGTCGTAATATTTAATGGTTCTAATGTAAAGATAGCGTTTTTTCTTCAAAAAGCAAAATCTTTTTCACAAAAAGTCTATTTTCGGCGACAATTACCAATCTATCCAAGCTATACTCGTGTTACAGCAATCTTCAGTGGCTGCTCGTCTACGTCACTATCAACGAGTGTTGAGCCTTGAGGATTCTCGGCCATAACAACCTCGGTAGCAAGGGTTTGTGATGCGATGTAGTCGGCAAAATGCTCGATAGCACCCGCCACAATCTCTTTGGCCTGAATCTCGACACGAATCTTGTCTGTTACCTCAAATCCCGAATCCTTACGGATGTTCTGTATACGGTTAATCAACTCACGTGCCACACCCTCACGACGCAACTCCTCAGTTACGGTTATATCGAGTGCAACGGTCAGCTTACCCTCCGATGCTACCAACCAGCCCGGCATATCCTCCGATGTAATCTCGAAGTCGGCAGGAGTAACCACAACCTGCTCACCGTCGATAGTGAGCGTTGTTGTCTCGGCACTTTCAATCTGTGCAATCTGCTCCTGAGAAAATGTCGCTGCCAATGCTGCCATCTGCTTAGCCAACTTAGCATATCGCTGGCAGAAATTCTTGAAGTTGAGCTTTATGCGCTTAGTGATAACGCCCGTAGTGTCACTCAAAAGCTCCACATCCTTGATGTTTACCTCGCCCATTACCAGCTGCTTCACAGCCTCGATGTGGCGTGCAAGGTCGGCATCCAATACAGGAATCAAAATCTTTGTCAGCGGCTGACGCACTTTGATATTGACCTTGCGACGCAGTGCCAATACCATTGATGAGAGCTGCTGTGCAATGTTCATTCGCTGCTCTAACTCGCTGTTGATAAGGGTCTTCTGTGCCACAGGGAATGCCGAGATATGTACCGAAGAGTCGTTATGACGACGACTCATCTTGTTTAGGTCGGTAAATATTCTCTCGGCAATAAATGGTGCAAAAGGTGCAGCCAACTTTGCCACGGTCTCCAAACATGTGTAGAGTGTCTGATATGCAGCGAGCTTATCCTCAGTCATGCCGCCGCCCCAGAAACGCTTACGGTTCAAACGTACATACCAGTTCGAGAGGTTCTCGCCAACAAATTCCTGAATAGCACGTGCCGCAGGTGTTGGGTCGTAGTCGTTCAAGTACTTGGTAACATCGGTAATCAATGTGTTCAGCAGCGAGATAATCCAGCGGTCAATCTCTGGTCGCTTCTCCATTGGAATCTCCTCCTCGCTTCCTGTGAAGCCATCAACGTTGGCGTAGAGTGCGAAGAATGAATATGTGTTATAGAGTGTTCCGAAGAACTTACGGCGCACCTCGTCTACTCCGTCGGTGTCGAACTTGAGATTATCCCAAGGCTGAGAGTTTGAAATCATATACCAACGTGTTGCGTCAGCACCATACTTACTCAACACCTCAAATGGGTCTACTGCGTTACCCAGACGCTTCGACATCTTGTTACCATTCTTATCAAGCACCAAACCGTTCGAGATAATATTCTTGAATGCCACCGAGTCGAAGAGCATTGTTGCCATTGCGTGCAGTGTGAAGAACCAACCACGTGTCTGGTCCACACCCTCAGCGATGAAGTCAGCAGGGAATACCTCTTTGAAATCTACCTCGTTGCTCTCAAATGGGTAGTGTACTTGAGCGTATGGCATTGCACCTGAGTCGAACCACACATCAATCAAGTCGCTGTCACGATGCATAGGCTCGCCATTTGCTGCTGTGAGCACGATAGAGTCCACGTAAGGACGGTGCAGGTCGATGTTTGCTGTCGAGTAGTTCTCCTTTGAGAAATCGCCCACCTTGAAATTCTTATATGGGTTCTCGCTCATGTTGCCTGCGGCGATACTCTTCTCTATTTCGGCTATAAGCTCCTCTACCGAGCCTATACACTTTATCTCCGAGCGGTCCTCTGTTGCCCATATAGGCAGTGGAGTACCCCAGAAACGTGAACGTGAGAGGTTCCAGTCATTCAGGTTCTCCAGCCACTTACCGAAACGACCTGTACCTGTTGATTCCGGCTTCCAGAGGATAGTGTTGTTGAGCTCCATCATACGCTCCTTGAGAGCTGTTGTGCGGATGAACCATGAGTCGAGAGGGTAGTACAACACAGGCTTATCGGTACGCCAGCAGTGTGGGTAGTTGTGGACGTGCTTCTCGATGCGGAAAGCCTTGTTTATAGCCTTCAGTGAGAGGCAGATGTAGATGTCGAGCGACTCTGCTGCCTGTGCTGCCGCTTCGTCATAACGACCATCTACGGTAAATTGTGGGTCGTATGCGTTCTTCACCCAGCGACCTTCGTACTCCTTGTATGTAGCCTTGTCGATGCACTCCTCGACAAATTTCTCGTCCAACTCCTCCATTAGGTAGAACTTACCCTGAAGGTCCACCATAGGGCGTGTCTCGCCACGCTTGTTTATCATAAAGAGTGATGGTATGCCCGCCTGACGCGCTACAAATGCGTCGTCTGCACCGAACGTTGGTGCGATATGTACGATACCTGTACCATCCTCTGTTGTTACGTAGTCGCCTGGTATTACGCGGAAAGCCTTATCCTCGGCGTTGTGCCAGTTACCCTCAGCATCCACTTCGACAGGCTTCACCCAAGGAATCAACTGCTCGTAACGCATACCTACCAGCTCCGGACCCTTCCAGCGACCTACCACCTCAAAAGGTACGAGCTTATCGCCCGCCTTGTAGCTCTCGAGCGCCAAGCCCTCGGCCTTCTTGTTGAAGTGAGAGTAGAGCAGTGGCTCAGCCAATACAGCTGTTATCTTCTCGCCTGTGTAGGCGTTGTAGGTGCGTACGGCTACGTAGTCAATCTTAGGACCTACGCAGAGCGCTGTGTTCGATGGCAAAGTCCAAGGTGTTGTTGTCCACGCTAAGAATACCGGTGTTCCCCAACCCTGCATCTCTGCCTTAGGCTCTACGATGCGGAACTGTGCCACCATCGTTGTATCCTTCACGTCGCGGTAGCAACCCGGCTGGTTCAACTCGTGTGTCGAGAGACCTGTACCTGCCGCTGGCGAGTATGGCTGTATGGTGTAACCCTTGTAGAGCAGGCCCTTGTCGAAGAGTTGCTTTAGGAGCCACCAAAGAGTCTCGATGTATTTGTTGTCGTATGTGATATATGGGTCGTCCATATTTACCCAGTAACCCATCTTTTTTGTCAGGTTCTCCCACTCGCCTGTGAACTCCATCACAGCCTCGCGGCAAGCGGTGTTATACTCCTCGATAGATATTTTTTTACCAATATCCTCCTTTGTTATGCCGAGCTTCTTCTCTACGCCGAGCTCTACGGGCAGACCGTGAGTATCCCATCCCGCCTTGCGGTGAACGAGGTAACCCTGCTGTGTCTTGTATCGGCAAATCACATCCTTTATAGTTCGAGCCATTACGTGGTGAATACCCGGCATGCCGTTAGCTGATGGCGGTCCCTCGTAGAAAACGAATGTAGGATGACCTTCACGTGTAGTGATACTCTTGTGGAATGTGTCATCTGCGTCCCACTGTTGCAACACCTCGTCTGCAATCTTTGCCAAATCGAGGCCTTTGTACTCGTTAAACTTCATAAATCTGGATGTATTTTACTTTATATTTTTGCCTTATTTGTTACTCTGCGGAGGTCACACCTCCCGTAAATAAGTGCAAATATACTAAAATCCTCTAAGATTTCAATCTTAGAGCAAAAAAAAGTGAAAACTGAAAACTGAAAAGTGAAATCGAAAACCTGATAAATACAAACGTCATTCCCCGACTCACGCGGTGAGGCGATGGGAATCTACCTCTTACAAGCTAAAAACTGAAAGCTCAATCATCAGCCGTATCCTTTAGTATCCCTTAGTAACCTTTAATTTCCCTTAGTCGCCAAATAACCAGAGCAACACACCTACAAGATTTCTTGTAAAGGATGTGTTGCTCTGGTTTTATAGCTGCAATCTTGCAGCCTCAAAAGCCGCCTGTAAAATAGGCAAAGCAGGTCAAAAACTCTCGTCCGAAAGTCTTTCTACTCCAAATGTATCAACGTCTTCACCGGCGCAATCTTCTTTAATCGCTCCTCGCCGCTCAGTCCGTCCAATCCTACAAGGAATATAAACTCGTCGATAACTATCTCGCACTCAACGCCATCCTTGACTACCTTACGTCCCTGCATCGAGAGTGCGATACCCTCTGCTGTGCCTCCCGTAGCCAACACGTCGTCGATTATTGAGATATGTATCTTACCATCTTTCGCCTCGCCCGCCTCGATGTCGCTCAGACGGTAGAAAAGACGGTCCATGCCGTACTCCTTTTCGATGCCTACCTCAATCAGGTCGCCCTCCTTGAATGGCAGCTTGCCGCTCTTGCGTATAGGGATTATGTTCTTCACCTCCGGCTTTGTCAATAAAAGTGGTGCTGTGAAGAGAAATCCGCGTGCCTCCGGAGCTGCGATATTTGGTGCTGTGAGTGCCTCGCCAATCTTCTCTACCAACTCTCCAAAGACCTTTTTATCTTGCAGAAACGGAATAATATCCACAAACATAATTCCCTCTTTTGGGAAATCTTTATAAAATTTCAGTGTCTGTTTCATCTCTTGTCAAAGTTGTTTTTATAACGATTTTTCGGAAAATCCTCAAAACAGAGCAAAGATAGTAAAAATCTCTATTTTCTACAACTCCGCTACTGATTCGCCTTAATAATTATCTCACCCACATCCTTGAATAGTCTTTTTCTGTTTCGACGCGATGAGGCCATATACAGCCAAAAAATTACGATGGATGTTATTGATATAACAATGGTTTCCACCAGTGCTGAGTTGTGAGCTGTTTTGCGTTGATGCCATTCTGCTTCATCTCTGCTGCTAAATAAGCTTATCCAGTCATCTTTAAAAGACGTTCCCTTCTCTTCGAAAAAAGTGCCATCTTCGCATAGAATTCCAGGCGTGCCGTTTTTTATCGCGGCAGTTGAAAGATTCCCAAAGTAATTTTGATATCCGTCCTCTGCTTCTATCCACGATTCTCCATACTTGCTGTAACGTTCTCCTTTGTATATTTCTCCATTATATTCATAAGCATAAAAGAAATTTCTGTTAGAATTAGGGTCATGTATCTCATCATATAGTATCGGATATGCAACCGTTGATATTCCTGCCAGCACTATCGCCAAAATTATCGCTACAATATGTCTGTAATTTCGTGTTTTGCAGACAACGTGCTGTTTCTCTCCGTCGTTATATATCTTTACCTCCGCTTTGCCGGCCTCTAAGGTATCACGTTTGCGCAAATCCTCATATCCCTTACTTTGCAAACCGTCGGTTATCTTCTCGTATGATATAGCCACCTTTGGGTTGAGCGCAAAACGTCTTACTCCGCTATTTGCCATTAACTCCAAAGCTTGTTTTGCTCGCTTTTCTGCTTGCTCCTTATCTTCGCCCTTTAGATTCTCCAAGCAGAGCGTAAATGCCTCGCTAAACTGCTGTGTTGAGATATAACGCTGATATGTCTGTGCAAAAGCCTCGCTCTGTGCAGTCTGCTCCACTCGAGAGGTGGTTTGCTCTTGAGTCAAAGGTTGTTCCGCCTGCTCTTGTGCTTGGGCTGCTGCCTGCTCTTGTGCCACAGCTTCAGCCTTCATCTGCTCCACAGCCTCCAACTCTTTGCGTAGTCGGGCCATATAAGCATCTAACTCTTCGGGTGTCTTATTCATATCAATCTAATTGTTGTTCACTAATAACCGTAATCGTCAAAATCTAAATCATCGTAACCATAGTCATCATAACCATAGTCATCATAGCCGTAATCGTCATAATATCCGTAGTCGTAATAGTACGCATTATCATACAAATCATCAAGCATGCTAAACATAAAGTACATATAGATAGTCATCAGCACATAAATAGCGATGCCGACCAAGAAAGCGATAAGCGACCATCTGCGGGCGGCGCGTGAATACGCTTTTGCCTCCTCATAACGACCTGCTTTCCAAGCCGACTCGACGTGCGAAGCCTTAACTATGGCAACAATTCCGAAAGGAATACAGCCGATAATTGTCGAGACGATAGAGCGTGCCAAATAGGTTGGTGGCTGTGGCTCTTGTGCAACTGTTGCATAAAACTGCTGCTGAGGCTCTTGCGCCTGCTGTTGCTGAGGCTCTGCGTTGGTTTGATAGTTCTCCATATTGTTGGTTTTTAATGATTTTGTGCGTGGTTAAAAGGTTTTGCTGACGCCTGCTTCTCCTCGCTGTTTGGTGTTGCACCGAGGGACTGTCTGAAGGTGTGACCGAAAACGCATCCGACGCTGTGTTAGGTGGCCTTGCCCGAAAACGCATCCGACGCTGTTTCCGAAGTTGCGCCCAAAGGTTTTGCCTAAGCTGTTCCCGAAGTTGCGCCCAGAGCTTATCCACTACTCCGTCACTACGCCTTGAAACCTATCTCCCATACTACAAATATACTAAAAAAAGTGTAATCTTACTATAAAAGTGTAAAAATATACTAAAAGTATATGAAGTTTTGTTTTTTTTCGTATCTTTGCATCAATTGGAAAATAATGAACTTAAAATGCCGAAGTTTTATGACAAGGTAAACGTGCTGAAAAAACCCCAGTGGTTGAAGATCCGCCTGCAAAGCAACGAAGGCTCTGCCGAGGTAGAGCGTATAGTTCGGGAGCATAACCTCCACACTATTTGCAGTAGCGGCCTTTGTCCCAATAAGGCAGAGTGTTGGCGTCGCAAGACAGCGACCTTCATGATTCTGGGAGAGATTTGTACTCGTGGCTGTAAGTTTTGTGCTACACGTACCGGCCGTCCCCTTGCCCCTGATGCTTCGGAGCCTCAGCAAGTTGCTGAGAGTGTCCGACTGATGGGACTTCGACATGTTGTCGTAACTTCTGTTACGCGTGATGACCTTTCGGACGGTGGAGCTCACCATTGGGCTGCCGTAGTGAAGGCCATCCGACAGGAGAACCCCGACGCAACAATTGAGCTCCTTATTCCCGATTTGGATGGCAGGGCCGATTTGATTGAGATTGTCGCTGCCTCCCGGCCCGATATTATTGGGCACAACATCGAAACCGTCGAGCGACTGACTCCTGAGGTGCGTTCACGTGCGAAGTATCGTACGAGTTTGCAGACGCTGAAGATTCTCTCTTCGCTGGGTGTAGTCACGAAGAGTGGACTGATGGTCGGACTTGGCGAGAGCGATGAAGAAGTATTGCAAACTCTTGGCGACCTGCGTGAGGCAGGTGTTGAGATTGTGACGCTTGGTCAGTATCTGCGACCCTCTCTGGAGCACTATCCCGTTGCGGCGTATATCACCCCGGAGAAGTTTGAATGGTACCGAGCGCAAGCCTTGGAGATGGGCTTCAGCTATTGTGCGAGTGCGCCTATGGTGCGTTCGTCGTACTTGGCAGATGAGGCCCTGCAGAGCGTGAAGAGTAAGTTTAGCCGCGACTAAGTAGGTCGGTAGCCTCTTTAGTCGAGAAGATAGTAGATGAAAGAGGTTATCTATAAAGACTTAGGCCGCATGGCTTATCGAGAGTGCTGGGATAAGCAGCTCGCTCTCTTTGATGCTATACTTCGCTCGAAGCGCAGTGATGCTACGGCTGAGGAGCGTCTGGCGGAGTCTATGGCGGGATGGTTGCTCTTTGTGGAGCACAATCCGGTCTATACTTTGGGTAAGAGCGGTAAGACTGAGAATATCCTCTTCACGGAGGCTATGTTGGAGCGTATTGGCGCAGAGTTCTTTCACATTGAGCGTGGTGGTGACGTGACCTTTCATGGCCCCGGACAGATTGTCGGCTATCCTATTTTGGATTTAGAGAAGTTGGGCATTGGTCTGAGGGAGTATATCGAGGTTTTGGAGCAGTCTGTTATCGACTGTTTGAAGCTGTGGGGCATTGATGCAGGACGTATTGCTGGTGCTTCCGGCGTTTGGATTGAGCCTGAGAGTGTGCGTGCGCGTAAGATTTGCGCAATAGGAGTGCGTTCGTCACGTTATGTTACCATGCACGGCTTTGCTTTTAATGTTGCGACCGATTTGCGCTATTTTAGCTATATCAACCCTTGCGGTTTTGTCGATAAGGGCGTTACCAGCCTTGAGCAAGAGCTTGGTCACGGGGTTGATATTGAGCAGGTCAAAGCTGAACTAAAGAACCAACTTAAAGAGAAATTAGATGTTAAAATATATAAATAATAAAAATGTAAGTTATGCCTATAGAGAAGCGATGGGTTGTGAGACCTGTTGGCGAGGCAGACGAGGTGAATCGCTTGGCGACCCACCTCAGGATGTCTCCCGTTCTCACGAACCTTTTAGTTCAGAGAGGCATAAACACAGTAGAAAAGGCTAATAAATTTTTCAACCCGCAACTTTGCGACCTTCACGATCCATTCTTGATGCGCGATATGGAGAAGGCCGTGGAGCGTATCGAGCGTGCCGTAGCTAATCAGGAGAAGATTATGGTTTACGGTGACTACGACGTAGACGGAACAACCGCTGTTGCGTTGGTTTATAAATTTTTGAAGCAGATAGGTCATAAGAACCTAGTTTTCTACATTCCCGACCGTTATAATGACGGATACGGCATATCGGTCAAAGGTATTGACTTTGCGGCACGCCGAGGTGTGACGCTGGCCATTGCCTTAGATTGCGGTATTAAAGCCGTAGAGAAAGTTGTTTATGCGAAAGAGAAGGGCGTGGATTTCATCATCTGCGACCACCATCTCCCGGCTGATGAGATTCCATCTGCCGTAGCAGTTCTCGATCCGAAACGCAACGACTGTAACTATCCTTTCGATGAGTTGTCAGGTTGTGGAGTAGGTTTTAAGTTGGTGCAGGCCTATGCTCAGAAGCACAATATTCCTTTCAAGGATATTGAGCATCTGTTGGACTTGCTCGTTGTAAGTATTGCCTCCGATATTGTTCCGCTTACGGGCGAGAATCGTATCCTTGCCTACTATGGTTTGGAGCGTTTGAACCGTCAGCCGTCGTCGGGTTTGGGCTCTATCATTAAGATTTGTGGTCTGGAGCGTCAAACCATCACTATCGACGACATCGTCTTTAAGATTGGTCCGCGTATCAATGCTGCGGGCCGTATGCGTATGGACGAGAATGACGAGAATGCTGCTCCTTCGGGTGGTTTTGCTGCCGTTGAGCTTTTGGTTGAGGGTAACGATAAGATGGCTCAGGAGTATTGCAATGTCATCGACTCCTATAACCAGGACCGTAAGACTATTGACCGTAGCGTCACCCAGGAGGCTCACGAGTATATCGAGTCGCATCCTGAGGTTAAGAATCGTAAGAGTACAGTCATCTATAATCCTAAGTGGATGAAGGGTATCGTAGGTATTGTTGCCTCGCGCCTTATCGAGACTTATTACCGTCCTACGGTTGTTTTGACGATGAGCAATGGCCTTGTTACGGGCTCTGCGCGTTCTGTTCCGGGCTTTGATTTGTATCAGGCTGTGGAGTCTTGCTCCGACTTGTTGGAGAACTTCGGAGGTCACATGTACGCTGCGGGCTTGACGATGAAGCCGGAGCGTGTCGAGGAGTTTACTCGTCGTTTCAATGATTACGTTGAGGAGCATATCGACCCACAGATTCTCATCCCGCAGGTCGATATTGATAGCGAGTTGCTCTTCTCGGATATCACGCCGCAGTTCCATCGCCAGCTCAACAGCTTCCAGCCTTTTGGCCCGGGTAATGCTGCTCCGGTCTTTGTTACTTATGGAGCGAGTGCTCATGGCGAGCCTAAGTTGGTCGGTGCCGAGATGGAGCATCTGCGTATGGACTTGATGCAGCGACAGAAGCCTAATACGACTATTCCGTCTATTGCTTTCCAGCAGCCTACCCATTACGAGTGGGTGCGTGCGGGCCGAGCAGTGGATGTATGCTATCAGATTGTAGAGAATCACTACCGCGGTATGGTCACCACACAGTTGCGTGTCAAGGACCTGAAGCCGGTTGTGAAGTAGATAAATGCAAGTACGCTCTATCGCTTCTTCTTAGGAAGGGGAGGAAAGTCCGAGCAACACAGAGCGCCACACGAGTTAATGGCTCGATGTCCGTGAGGGTGTAGTAGCGTAACAGAGAATAACCGCCACGTTTTTTTGAGGGCTTTTGTCCTTGTGGATGTGGTAAGGGTGAAAAGGTGGGGTAAGAGCCCACCGCAGCGGCAGCAATGTCGTCTGGCCGTACGCCTTGTGGGTTGCAAGACCATGTATATCGACAATTAAGGGTTGCTCGCCCGATGTCGAGGGGTAGGTTGCTAAAGGTTGCAGGTGACTGTAACCGTAGATAGATGATAGAGGCCCTTTCGGGGGTACAGAACTCGGCTTATAGGACTTGCATGATGTAAGAGGCTGTTCAACAAAACTGTTGGATAGCCTCTTTGTTTTTCTCCTTTTTAGAAACGGGCAAACTCCCTCTCCTTGGTCTTACATTGTGGACAGATTGGGGTAGCCACACTCCCTTCGCTTATGTATCCGCACTTGGGGCATACGTAGTAGTATCCTGCCGTTAGGCTGTCTTCCAAAATATGCTGTGTCGAGAGTAACGTTATTTGATGTGCATCGTCGGCATCGCACCACACCAGGATTCGTGTCACGTAACGATTCCCCGACGCTATGCTTTTGAGTATCATCGGATAGGCCTTTGCTGTGCGATGACTATCCTTGAGCTTTGTTGCCCGATGGATATTCTCTTGCGTTGAGGCTATATTGCGCTCCAAAGCGATAGGTGTTATAAACTCTCCGCCGAGGTTTTTTATCGCCTCTTGACATTGCCTGCATTGTGCATCTTCCGAGAAGGCTATTGCCCGAAACAACCTTGCTGCTTGGTGTTTCTCTTCGCGTTGTGCCTGCTCTGCAAATAGGGTGTGCAGCTGTGCGTGGTGAAACTTTATTCGTGCTATCTCTCCGAGTCTTTGTAGTGCTGTGTAGTGTTGTGTTTCATTGGTTGCATATCGCTCTCGCTTTACCGTTACAGCCGCAATGACAATTGCCAATGCCCCCAATGAAAGTGCTGCCCAGAATATTATCTCCAAACGTTTCATACCCACCCCGCAGCATATTTCGTGCCTTTGTCTATACAAAAACAAGAGGGAACCGCGTCCGGTTCCCTCTTATTTTCTCGATTCACATCGAAAAAATCAAGCCATTGCTTAACGATTAAGCATACTTGAAAGTTGACTCGTCTGATACGGTCAGCTTCTTGCGTCCCTTTGCACGACGCGCTGCCAACACCTTGCGGCCATTAGCAGTAGCCATTCTCTGACGGAATCCGTGCTTGTTGATTCTCTTACGACGAGAAGGCTGATAAGTTCTTTTCATTGCCATAACGATATCGTTTTTTGTGTTTGTGTCTTTAATTCACAGCGAGTTAGCCATTCAG
Source organism: Alistipes sp. (assembly GCA_017623505.1). Taxonomy (GTDB): domain Bacteria; phylum Bacteroidota; class Bacteroidia; order Bacteroidales; family Rikenellaceae; genus Alistipes. The sequence continues at coordinate 96,729 of JAGAOZ010000003.1, read as the reverse complement.
CACACTCCTACTGCGGAGTGCAAAGGTAAAACCTTTTTTCTGATTTAACAAAATATTTTCAAATAAAATACCTTTTTCCCTCGCTTTTACCTCTGAGCGCGTATAATTTATTTGTCATCGAAGAGGTCTACTTCTCCGCGCTCCACCTTGCCGTACATATCTGCTAATAAGGCAATTACGGGTGACACAAGCTCCTGCACATCGCCTATTGCCTGTGCTCTTTGCTCATCTCCCTTTATTCGGTAAAGAATTGTGGCGTAGAGAGCGCGGAACGAAAGCTCCGTATCGGATATGTCACTCTTTTGAAGCATTGCACGTAGTCGTGGCAGGTGTGGCTCCAATAGCGCAAACTGTCGGCGGTACTTCTCTCCTATGGGGAGTTGCATGAGTTGCAGATGTAGGTTGTGCATATCGGCTATCAAGTGCAGTGTATGCTCCAGATGTCCGTTCTGCTCTTTGCCCTCCTTGCGCAGTAGGTTTACAATATCCATATACCACAGCAGAAAGAGGTGCTTCTGCTCCTCGTCCACCTCACGCGGTGCCACCAACTGCGAATATATCGCTTCGGGGCTAAATTGCAAAGCACGAAACATATCCTCCAACTGCCACAGATAGAGTATATATTCGGCTATATTCTCTTTACGTTTTGCTTGTGCTATATCCATTATTCTACTAATATTATCTCGTTATTATCACTCGCTTCGACCTTCGCCGCCGAGCGTTTTGGCAGCCCTTTCCACGCCACGAGAGCCACTATTGCAAGCAGGAGTACTACATAAATCCATACTCGCAACCCGCGTTTTGCTTTGGTGCGTCGGCGTATCATTATTCTCTATTTTTTGAATCTATCCAAATTGTTACAGGTCCATCGTTTATGAGTGATATTTTCATATCGGCTCCAAACTGCCCTGTTGCCACTTTGTGTCCTACGGCCTGCTCCACTTTTGCCACAAATTGCTCATATAGTGGACGAGATATAGCTTCGGGAGCCGAGCGTATGTAGGATGGGCGGTTGCCCTTCTTTGTTGAGGCGTGGAGTGTAAATTGGCTCACTACCATCACCTCGCCACCTATCTGTCCCACGTCGAGGTTCATCACACCTGCCTCGTCATCGAATATACGTAGGCGGGCGAGTTTCCCCGCCAACCAATCCATATCCTGCTCCGTATCCTCGCTCTCTATGCCGACCAGAACGAGCAGACCTTTGCCTATCTGGGAAAATACCTCACCCTCGATGCGGAGTGTCGCCTCCGTTACACGTTGAATCAGAAGTCTCATTCGGCACACTCAAAAAATCCCCACAAATTATCCTTTGGTGTGGGTGCGGTTATCGTAATCTGTTCCTTTTTTACGGGATGGAGGAACTCTACTCGGCGCGAGTGGAGTGAAATGCCTCCGTCTGGGTTTGAGCGACGAGCGCCATACTTCAAATCTCCCTTTATCGAGCATCCTATCTTTGATAGCTGGGCACGAATTTGGTGGTGACGTCCTGTGAGCAGCTCCACCTCTACGAGAGTATAGTTTGTGCTGCATCCTACCGTGCGATAGTTCAGCACAGCCTTCTTGCCGTCAGCCTTCGGTTTGTCGTACGCTCGTGAGCGGTTAGTGCGACCATCACGCACGATGTAGTGCGTCAGCGTACCCTCCAATGGTTCGGGACGGTTTTCCACCAGTGCCCAATATGTCTTGTGTATCTGGCCTGAGCGTATCATCTCGTTCAGACGCACCAGTGCTTTCGATGTTTTGGCAAAGAGTACCACGCCACTCACGGGGCGGTCTATGCGGTGCACCACGCCTAAAAACACCTCCCCCGGCTTGTGGTCGCGCACCTTTATCATTGCCTTAATCTCGGTCTCCAGCGCATCGTCGCTCTCGCGGTCGGGCTGCACAAGGTCGCCACAGTGTTTGTTTACGACGATTATGTGGTTATCTTCGTATAGTATATCGTTTGGATGAAACATTTTACTGTCGTGCTAAAGTTTGAAAGTAAATGGCAGCAGCAACTCTGCCGAAGAGAGTGCCGATGCTGTACCATTGCCCCACATTATTATTCTCATAGGGCTTTTCTGGCGACGCTCCACATCGACAATCACCTGGCGACATCCGCCACAAGGGTAGCACTCTCGCTCCGATGGGTTGGATGCTATTGCCAGTACCTCTACGGGGTCGTCTGCGTGGTTAGCTTGCCAATGGTAGAGTAGTGTTCGCTCGGCACACAATCCCGAAGGGAATACCTCGCTCTCGCTGTTCGAGCCGCAAATTATCTTACCACTGCGCAGACGAGCAGCCGCTCCCACGTTGAAATTAGAGTAAGGTGCGTATGCTCGACGAGTTGCCTCTTGTGCTGCAAGGACCACTTCGCGGTCACTCAGCGACATCTCCTCCAACGAATCATAATGTTCGTAGCAAATCTTGAGTTCTTTTTCCATAGCCCCAAAAATTTTTATTGAAACAAAAATACAAAAAACGGTGCAAACAATCAAAAATATACCCTAAAAACGGCTTTTCAACCCCATTTTATCCTCTCTTAGCACCAAAATATCACTTAAAGAGCGTATATCGCAGGGCGGAAAGTGGCTCTTTAGGGAATTTTCTCTATCTTTGCCTACGGCAAAATAATTCGATGTAAAACAGCGTTAAATATATAAACCGTCAAATGGGAAGAAGAAAAAAAGAAAACTATCCGCTTATCGAGTCTTTGGAGATTACCACACTCGCTGCCGAGGGTAAGGCTATGGGCCGCTACAACGAGCAGGTTGTCTTTGTGCCGATGACCGTTCCGGGCGATGTTGTCGATGTTCAGATTCGTAACAAACGCCGTCGTTTTATGGAGGGCGTCGTGGTGCGTTACGTGAAACGTTCGCCTCTGCGCGAGGAGCCTTTCTGCCCGCATTTCGGCGTATGCGGCGGCTGTAAGTGGCAGAATCTGCCCTATGCTGAGCAACTTCGTTTCAAGACCGATCAGGTGCACGATCAGCTGTCGCGTATCGGTAAGGTTGCCCTGCCTGAGGTGCGTCCTTGTCTGGGCTCTGCGGCGACAAAGTTCTACCGCAATAAGCTGGAGTTTACCTTTGCCCATAAGCGATGGCTGACCTATGAGGAGATAGCCGCCGGTGGCGATATTGCAGCCGCTCCCGCTCTGGGCTTCCATATCCCTAACTGCTTCGACAAGGTACTCGATATCGACGAGTGCTTCTTGCAGGCTGAGCCGTCGAACGAGATTCGTCACGCCGTCAAGCAGTTCTGTCTGGATAATGGCTACTCGTTCCACAACTGCCGTGAGCACGTGGGCTTGATGCGCAATATCATTATTCGCACAGCCTCTACGGGCGAGATTATGGTCATCGTGGTCTTCAACGAGGATGCCAAGGAGAAGATTACAGCCCTGATGGATATGCTCTCGGAGCGTTTTCCGCAGATTATCTCTCTGTTCTACGTTGTCAATACCAAGTGGAACGACTCTGTGGGCGATTTGGAGCACATCTGCTACCGTGGCAAGGACCATATCATCGAGCAGATGGAGGGCTTGCAGTTTAAGGTAGGTCCAAAATCTTTCTATCAGACCAACTCGGCGCAGGCCTACGAGCTCTATAAGGTAGCCCGCGAGTTTGCCGATTTGAAGGGTACGGAGGTGCTCTACGACCTCTATACCGGTACGGGTACAATCGCCAACTTCTGTGCTCGCCAGGCGGCTAAGGTTGTCGGCGTGGAGTATGTTCCGGAGGCTATCGAGGATGCTAAGGTCAATTCGGCTATCAATGCTATCTCTAACACCTCGTTTTATGCAGGCGATATGAAGGATGTGCTGAGCGATGAGTTTGTTGAGCTCAATGGCAAACCCGACGTTATTATCTTGGACCCACCACGAGCAGGTGTCGATGAGCGAGTGCTGGAGGTTATTATGCGTGCCGCTCCCGAGCGTATTGTCTACGTGAGCTGCAACCCGGCTACTCAGGCACGAGATTTGGCGATTTTGGATTCGATGTATGAGGTTGTCGCCGTACAACCCGTCGATATGTTCCCACACACCCACCACGTTGAGAATGTGGTGAAGTTGGTGCGTCGGGCGTAATGTTTAACCGCTAAAACGATGTTGTTATGAAGCGATTGTTTGTTTTGCTCTTTGTAGCATTTTTTGCTGTGCCTGCTATGGCACAAACCTACGAGATTAAGACCCCTTATGTTTCGGTCAATGGCTATGCCGAGCAGGAGATTCTCCCCGATGAGGTCTACGTTCAGATAACCCTTACCGAGAGTGATAGCAAAGGAAAGATAACCCTTGAGCAGCAACGCCGCCAGATGTTCTCGGCACTTAAGAAGTGTAAGATTGATGTAGAGAAGCAGCTCTCGATGCTCGATATGGCTTCGACCTACTTCAAACGTCGCACCTCGCTTGCCTCGGCTCGTTATGAGCTTAAGGTAGGCTCGGCTGCCGAGGCTCAACAGGTCTTCGAGGCTTTGGATGCTGTGGGCATCTCTAATGTCGATATTACTAAGGTCGCATGCTCAAAAGAGGAGGAGTATCGTGCTGCGGTACGTAAGGCTGCTATGCAGGATGCACGCCAGAAGGCGAGTGAGCTGGCTGAGGCTGTCGGACAGTCGGTAGGCGACTGCCTTATCATTAACGACTACTCTTCTCGTTCGGGTGGTGCTGTCTTTACCAAGGCTGTGCGAGGCTTTGCTGCCAATGCCGAGATGGATGCGGTGGCTGAGGAGGAACCTACGGTGGAGTTTGAGAAGATTAAGATTTCATATAATGTGTCGGCACAGTTCTACCTCAATGGTCGCAGTGCCGAGTAGAGAATAGAGAAAATATGAATATTGCACGTTTAGTTTTTAACCCTTTGCAGGAGAATACCTACGTTGTGTGGGACGAGAGTGGCGAGGCTATCATTATTGATGCAGGAAACTCGTCGGAACGCGAGACAGACGCTTTGCGCAAGTTTGTTGCCGAGCATTCGCTTCGTGTTGTTATGGCGGTCAATACTCACGGTCATTTCGACCACGTGTTGGGTGTTGCTGCGGTGTGTGATGAGTGGAAAGTACCTTTTGCCCTCTCTTGTAAGGATGATTTTTTGTTGCGTGAGGCTGTTCTGCACGCCGAGCTGTTCGGTGTGCGTGCCGGCGATTTGAAAGAGATAGACCTTGACCTTGACGCGGAGCAGACCATCCGCTTTGGCAATAGTGAGCTGCGAGTTATCAAGACTCCGGGCCATACCCCTGGACACGTCTGCCTCTACGCCGAGGCGCAGAAAGTGCTCTTCACAGGCGATACACTCTTCCGTGAGAGCATAGGCCGTACCGATTTGCCGGGCGGCGACTATTCGTGGATTATGCGTTCCATCCTCGACAGTATCCTCCCGCTGGGCGATGAGGTGAAGATTTACCCTGGCCACGGCGAGGCGAGTGATTTGGGCCACGAGTCGATGTATAATCCTTTTATCGTTGAGTGCCTGAACGAGGAGGTCCGCTATGAGTAAACTGCTCCATCGCTTGCTCTATCGCCTCTTACCGTTGAAGTGGTATTTGAGGGTCGTGAGCCGCCTTTTCTTCCTCTACTACGGTTTTGGTTGGGGACGTAAGAAGCGTTCTATGGAGTACGTCTATCACCTTCCAAACCTTGTTGGCGAGGGTGCTACTGCGATAGACATCGGTGCCAATTTAGGCTACTATGCTCGCCCTTTGTCGAAGATTCTGGGTGCGAGTGGCAGACTCTACTGTGTTGAGCCTGTGCCTGTTATCTTTGATGTGTTGCAGAGTAATATGCGTCGTTGCTCGAATGCCACTCTTCTGAACTATGCCCTTGGCGAGGAGTCCAGATGTGTGGATATGGTCAATGATACCGTTGCCGAGGCGGGCTATTTCGGCACGGGCCGTAATGCGGTGAGTGAGGGTGAGTCCTCTGCTAAGGCGATACATTTCTCGGTGCAGATGCGTCGTGGCAGTGAACTTTTTGCTGAATTGGAGCGTTTGGACTTCATTAAGTGCGATATCGAGGGCTATGAGCGTGTTGTCTTGCCCGAGATGCGGGCTTTGATAGAGCGTTTTCACCCTGTGGTGCTGCTTGAGACCGACGGCGATACGCGTCGCGATATGGTTGCTATGTTCGCAGATATGGGCTATCGAGCCTTTACTCTTTCAGATGATGGTGGCGAGTGCCCACTTACGGATGAAAGTGATAGAGATATAATTTTCAGATACTAACCCGATTATGAGAATAGATATTATTTCCGTTGTTCCCGAACTTTTGACCTCTCCGCTCAACGAGTCAATCCTCAAGAAGGCTCAGGAGAAGGGCTTGGCAGAGATTGTGGTGCATAACCTCCACGACTACGCCCACGATAAACGTAAGACCACCGACGACTATCCTTTCGGTGGCGAGGCAGGTATGGTTATGAAGTGCGAGCCGGTCTTTGAGCTTATCGAGAAGTTGCAGTCGGAGCGTCATTACGACGAGATTATCTTTACCTCGCCCGATGGTGTGCGATACGACCAGCACGAAGCCAACCGCCTTTCGATGTTGGAGAACATCATCATCCTATGCGGTCACTATAAGGGCATTGACCATCGTATCCGTGAGCACCTTATCACCCGCGAAATATCTATCGGCGACTATGTGCTGACAGGTGGCGAGCTTGCGGCGTGCATCATTGCCGACTCTGTCGTACGACTTATTCCGGGAGCTATTGGCGACGAGGCTTCGGCTCTTACCGACTGTTTCCAGGATGATATGTTAGCCCCACCGGTCTATACCCGCCCTTCGGATTTCCGTGGTTGGCGTGTTCCCGATGTACTCCTTTCGGGTAACTTTGCCGAGATAGAGAAGTGGCAGGAGGAGCAAGCCTATGAGCGTACCAAAGCCCTCCGCCCGGACCTGCTTGAGGCAATTCAAAATTCAGAATTCAAAATTCAAGATTAAATTTTGCGAGCTGGATGAAACAAGATAATGTGGTATTGACCAAGAGTTTTGATTTCGCAGTCAGGATTGTCAATCTCTATAAATATATGCGAAGAACTTTCGATGAAAGAGTCCTCGCAACGCAAGTCCTCAAGAGCGGAACAAGCATAGGGGCTAACGTGCGTGAAGCTTTGAGAAGCCCCTCGCGAAAAGATTTTGCTGCGAAATTAAATATAGCTCTTAAAGAGGCGTATGAAACAGAATATTGGATTGAATTGTTGTATAAGACAGAGTATCTGACCAAGGAAGAGTTTGATAGTATATTTTCTCAAAGCAGAGAGTTGACAAATATCTTATCTAAGATTATTTTGACACTAAAAAATTCTTAATATAGTTTCATAGTAAGAAAGGATAGCGTAGTTAAAAAGAAAATTTTGAATTTTGAATTTTGAATCTTGAATTATCATAGAATATGAAATATTACATTATTGCAGGTGAACCGTCGGGGGACCTTCATGGTTCCAACCTTATGAAAGGTCTGCTCAAGGCGGACCCTGAGGCTCAATTTCGCTTTTGTGGTGGCGATAAGATGGCTGCTGTGGCTGGCAAGGAGCAGATGCTCAAGCACTACCGCGATATGTCGTTCTTCGGCTTTGCGCAGGTACTGTTCAATCTGCGTACTATCTTCTCGCAGATTAAGCAGTGTGAGCAGGATATTTTGGCTTTTGCTCCCGATGTAGTTGTTTTGATTGACTATCCGGGCTTTAATATGAAGATTGCCAAGTTCGCCCACGAGCAGGGTATCCCTGTCCACTACTACATCGCACCGAAGGTGTGGGCGTGGAAGGAGCACCGCGTGAAGGCTATCCGCCGCTATGTTGATAAACTCTATATCATCTTCCCTTTCGAGAAGGAGTATTTCCGCTCGAAGGGTATCGAGCCACACTTTGAGGGTAACCCTTTGGTCGATGCCATTGCTGAGCGTTGTCGTCGTGCCCCGTCGCGTGAGGAGTTCTTCAAGGAGAATGGCTTGGACTCTCGTCCTAAGGTGGCACTCTTGGCAGGTAGTCGCGTGAGCGAGATTAAGGCGAATCTGCGTTTTATGGCTCTGCTCTCGGAGCGTTTTCCCGATAGGGAGTTTGTCGTGGCGGGTGTTGAGTGGATTGACCGCTCTGTCTACGAAAAGTTTACCGCAGACACCTCCGTTAAGTTTGTCTGCGATAGGACCTATGAGCTTTTGATGCACTCCGAGGCTGCTGTTGTTACCTCGGGTACAGCCACCCTCGAAACAGCCCTTATCGGTATTCCTGAGCTCGTTGTCTTTGGTATTCCGTGGTTTTACGAGAAGATGAAGCCCTACGTGGTTAAGATACCTTACGTGTCGTTAGTGAATATCAACCTTAACCGTGAGGCTGTCCGCGAGATGGTTGTCTATCACCCTTCGGTTGATGAGGCTGAGGGCGAGCTTCGTAAGATTATGGAGGGCGGTGCAGAGCGAGAGCGTATGCTCCGTGATTTCGACGAGCTGCGTGCCATCATCGGTGGCGAGGGTGCAAGCGATAGGTTTGCCGCGGCTATGGTTAGTGAATTGAAAAAGTAATAACAATGAAGATTATATGTATAGGTCGCAACTATGCCGACCACGCTCGGGAGTTGCACGACGGCGCAGAGTTGCCTAAAGAGCCACTCTTCTTTCTGAAGCCCGACTCAGCTCTGCTGCGTAACAACGACCCTTTCTATATCCCTTCGTTCTCCAATGATGTCCACTATGAGTGCGAGTTGGTAGTGAAGATTAACCGCTTGGCAAAGTGTGTCGAGCCACGTTTTGCCTCACGATGCTACGATGAGGTGGGTTTGGGTATCGACTTTACGGCACGCGATATTCAGCGTGAGGCTATCGCTAAGGGTTTGCCCTGGGAGCGAGCAAAGGCTTTTGACCACTCGGCAGCTCTCTCGCCCGAGTTTGTGAGCCTTTCGGAACTGGGTGGCGATGTGCAGCGACTTGATTTTCAGCTTGAGGTCAATGGCGAGCTGCGTCAGCAGGCCTCTACCTCCGAGATGCTCTTTAAGGTCGATGAGATTATCAGCTACGTGTCGCAATATATGACCCTCAAGATTGGCGATTTGCTCTTTACGGGCACTCCTGCGGGTGTCGCAGCTGTAAGGCAGGGCGATAATCTGCGTGCTACGCTCTGTGGTCGTGAGTTGTTGAATTTTGATATACGATAGATTATGCTGTTACACGAACGATTGAAGCCCTACCGCCTTATTTTGGCGTCGCAGTCGCCCCGTCGCAGGGAGTTGCTTGCCGGCACAGGCTTGGATTTTCAGCTCGCCGAGCGTTTTGAGTGCGACGAGAGCTACCCCGATATGCCTTTGGGTATGGTTGCCGAATACCTCTCGCGCAAGAAGAGCGATGCTTACCCTACGGAGCTTGCCGAGCAGGATGTTCTTCTAACGGCGGACACTGTTGTTATCGCTTGTGGCGAGATTCTGGGTAAGCCTCATAGCCGCGAGGAGGCGATAGAGATGCTTCAGAAACTCTCCGGCTCGACTCATGAGGTTGTTACAGGTGTTACACTGCGTACTCGTCGCCTATATCGCAGTTTCTCTTCTGTAAGTAAGGTCCGTTTCCGCTCTTTGAGCCGCGAGGAGATAGAGTACTACGTCGATAACTACCACCCAATGGATAAAGCCGGCAGCTACGGCATCCAGGAGTGGATAGGCTATGTCGGCATCGAACATATCGACGGCTCATTCTATAATGTTATGGGACTGCCCATACAACGCCTCTATTGCGAGTTAGACTGCTTTATATAATTATATAATTGGTAAAGAGGCTGTTCAACTTAATTGTTGAACAGCCTCTTTTTGTAGAAGTTGTATAACTAATGGGATTTCAAGGCTTGCGTAGCCCGAAAAAACGGAGTTTACTTGGCGTAAATGAGTATTTTGAGGGCAAGCGTAACGCAGAAATCACTTTGTTAGACAGCTTCTTTAATTATTGTTTGTCAATCTCGTTAAGAGCAAAAGCATACGCTCCCAGTGATATAGCTGTGCTTGCGCCAATCTTCGAGAACATCACGCCGATACGTTTCTGTGGGTCGTATGTAACCTCTTTGTCTGTGCCATAGACCTTTATCGTACGCTGCTCGCCACGTGCGAACTCCTCAAACTCAGCCTCGTTATCCAAATCGTATACCTTCATCTGTACGCGGTTGAGCGTACCACCATCGAGTGTGTGAATCTGCGAGCGCAACTCACTGAGAAGTGCTGGCTTGAGGTACTTACCTGCTGCGGTTATGCCGCCACCTATTACGATAAGTCCATCTACGATTGTTACCGCTGTTGCCATAGCATCTCCTGCTACCTCGCCCATTGTTGCGAATGCCTTTGCAGCAGCCTCCTTGTCGCCCTCACGCTTGCCCTCGGCAATGTCGTAAATATCTTTTGGCTCAAGTGTTGGGTCATCTACGCCCGACTGCTCTTTGTATACTCGCTTCACGGCACGTACTGCTACGCCCTCCTCGACCATTACCTCAGGGTGGAGCTTATGACGCAAGCAGAACGTCTCTACGCATGAGTTGTCGCCTATGTGGAGCTCGCCGTCTGTTACGAATCCCATACCGAATCCTGTTCCGAAGGTGTAACCCAACAGGTTTTTGTACTGCTTACCGCTGCCGAGAGCCTTCAGCTTCTCGTTCACTGCTGGCAATGCACCTGCCAGAGCCTCGCCGTATGCGTATAGGTCGGCGTCGTTGTTGATGTATACAGGTATTCCGAACTTCTCCTCAAGGAATGGACCAAGAGCTACACCATCGCGGAACGATGGGAAGTTAGGCAGATATCCGCCGATGATACCGTTAGGGTAGTCGGCAGGGCCTGGGAATGCGAAGCTGATAGCTACGGGTTTGCAGTCAAGACGTGCTATCACCTGCTCAAAACCGCTTACCAGCGTTGCCAAACACTTGTCTAAGTCGTCAGCATTTGATGGCATTGTTATAGGCTCCACGATAAACTCATTGGCACGCATCGCACCAAATACAAAATTTGTTCCGCCGGCATCGAGAGTTATGACCGTACGGTTGTCGTTTCTGTACATATTTCGAATGTTTTAAGATTAATTCAATCTGATTTCAAAAAGTAAAGGTAACAAAAAATTACCGCTCCGACAAATCCGCAGCGGTAAAATTTAAAAATATAGCGGTCATTCCCGACTTGCTTGAAAAGTGAAAGCTGAAAAGTGAAAAGTGAAAAGTGAAAACTGAAAGGTACAAGCTGAAAAGTAAAAACTCTTCAGCTGTAGACTTTAGTAACCATTAGTTCCCCTTAGTTCCCTTTAGTAGCCCTCGCCTGCTCCCTCAATTCTAACCTCTCGTAATTTTGAATTTTGAATTGTTGAGCCCTGCAAGGGCGAGCTTGAATTTTGAATTGCGTAAGCTATATTTGCTTCCTCAACCTCGCTACCGGTATCCCGAGCATCTCGCGATACTTAGCCACCGTACGTCGAGCTATGCAATAGTCCTTGCACCACTAAGCTTCATTAGCACCACCGCGGAGCAGGCTATGTCTGCGACCAAGCCCCGCCCTTTTTCAAAGGGAGGAGTTGGGGAGGAAATGTCAATATTTTTCTCCTAAAAGGAGAAATCTCGCAGTAGCGAGAAGTGTTGGTTGCTTGACACGTTCGGGATTTGCAACCCTAACGGGGGACAAAAAAAGAGTTGCTATGTTTGCAACTCTTGCAAAATCATAGCAACCTTTTTTGTCATCTCGCTTTCAAGCGAGAGCAAATCCCGCCCAAAAACACGCCTCAAATCTGCTTCCTCAACCTCGCTACCGGTATTCCGAGCATCTCGCGATACTTAGCCACCGTACGTCGAGCTATGCAATAGCCCTTGTCGTTGAGTATGTTCATCAGCACCTCATCCGTTAGCGGATGCCGTTTATCCTCCTCGTCGATGCAGTTCTGCAGTATAGTCTTTATCTCGTAGCTCGATACGCTCTCGCCGCTCTCGGTCTGCATAGCCTCCGAGAAGAGCGACTTGAGCAGTATTATGCCGAAATGTGTCTGCACATACTTGCTGTTTACCACTCGCGATATTGTCGATACATCCAGCCCCGTGCGGTCTGCTATATCCTTGAGAATCATCGGTCGCAGCTTTGACTTGTCGCCATCCTTGAAATACTCCTTTTGAAACTCCAATATCTCCTGCATTGTCCGCATCAGTGTATCGTGGCGTTGCTTTATCGCCGATATAAACCACTTTGCCGAGTCAATCTTGCTTTTGACGAACTGCACCGCCTCGCGGTTACTCTCTGCTACCGTTCCATCTGCTGCTACCATCGACTGCATCATATCGACGTAACGACGGTTTATTCGTAGTTCGGGTATGTTATATGAGTTTAGCGAGAGTGAGAACTGCCCATCGTGGTAGTCTAACGTGAAGTCGGGGATGATGTAAGGTGTGGTATCTACTCCTCCCTCCGAGTATAGGTTGCCGGGTTTAGGCGAGAGACGACGTATCTCCTCTATTGCCTCGCGGAACTCATCTTCGCTTACTCCCAGACGTGCTATAAGCTTCTCATAGTGCTTCTTTACAAACTCCTCGAAATGATGCTCTATAATCTTGTGTGCCAGCCGTTTTGTAGGGCTATCCATCTTACGTGATGCCATCTGTAACAGCAGACACTCCCTGAGGTCGCGTGCCCCTATTCCCGCAGGCTCCAATTGATGTATTATGCCGAGCAATTCCTCCAAATGCTCCACTGACACCTCTATTCCGAGCGAGAATGCCACATCGTCCGATACAGACTCCATGTCGCGACGCAGATAACCATCCTCATCTATGCTGCCGATGATAAACTCCGCCACAGCTTTGTCGCGGGGCGAGAGGGTGCGGTAGCCTATCTGCTCCACCAGGTACTCTTGCAACGAGCGACCCTCGCTGAGGTTTAGCGGACGTTGTTTCTCGTCGCGTGAGAAGTTGTTTATGCGGCTCTTGTACGAGGGCGTATCATCCTGCTGCATATACTCATCCATTGATATACGCTCTTGCTCCTCCTCTGCGGCGGGACGTTCATCCTCGTCGAGAACGATATTCTCCTCAATCTCTTGTTTTACCCTCTGTTCCAAGAGCATAGCAGGCAGCTCCAGCAACTTTATCATCTGAATCTGTTGCGGAGATAGTGTCTGTTGTAGTTTTTGAACCTGACGCTGCGAAATAGCCATTACAAAATCCTTTTAGCTGTTAATATTCACTTCGACCGATCTCTTCTTGGGTAGGGTAGTCTTCTAAAAAGGGGTGCCCAACTTGCGTTACGACACCCCACTTGATGTTAAAGAGCCTTTTTCTTTCTGCTCAGAACGCCTAAATCATCTTCTTATACGCGTTCCATTTTTTTAGAACTCTGCATTGTTTGGTGTACGTGGGAAAGGTATCACGTCGCGGATATTCGCCATGCCTGTTACAAAGAGCAGCAGACGCTCAAATCCCAGACCGAAGCCTGAGTGAGGTGCTGAGCCCCAGCGGCGAGTGTCGAGATACCACCACACATCCTGCTCGTTCATTCCGAGCTCATTTACTCTTGCAGTAAGCTTGCCATAATCTGCCTCACGCTCCGAGCCGCCGATAATCTCGCCGATTTTTGGGAACAATACGTCCATTGCACGTACTGTCTTGCCATCCTCGTTCTGCTTCATATAGAAAGCCTTTATCTCCTTTGGATAGTTAATCAGGATTACAGGACGCTTGAAGTGCTCCTCCACCAGGTAACGCTCGTGCTCCGACTGAAGGTCGCAACCCCACTCACAAGGGAACTCAAACTTGCGGCCCGAAGCCTTCAGTATCTCGATACCCTCGGTGTAGTCCAGGCGTACAAAGTCGTTCTTCAGAACAAACTCCAATCGCTCGATAAGCTCCTTGTCCCACATCTTGTTCATGAACTCCAAGTCCTCGCGGCAGTTGTCCAATGCGTACTGAATCAAGTACTTGAGGAAGTCCTCTGCCAGCTCCATATTATCCTCCAACTCGTAGAACGCCATCTCTGGCTCAATCATCCAGAACTCAGCCAAGTGGCGAGGTGTGTTCGAGTGCTCTGCGCGGAATGTAGGGCCGAAGGTGTAAATCTGACCGAGCGACAAAGCTCCCAACTCACCCTCCAACTGTCCCGATACGGTCAGGTTACAAGGCTTGCCGAAGAAATCCTGCGAGTAATCCACCTTACCATCCTCTGTGCGTGGTGGGTTCGAGATGTCGAGTGTCGTTACGTTGAACATCGCACCTGCACCCTCACAGTCTGAGCCTGTGATAAGTGGAGTATGCAGATAGTAGAAACCTCTATCGTTGAAATACTTGTGGATAGCATACGCCATAGCGTGGCGGATACGCAATACTGCACCGAATGTGTTTGTTCGTGGACGCAGGTAAGCTATATCACGCAGGAACTCTAACGAGTGTCCCTTCTTCTGCAAAGGATATGTCTCTGGGTCTGCCGTACCGTAAACCTCAATCTTCTCGGCCTGCACCTCTACACCCTGTCCCGAAGCTGGTGACTCCACCAACTTACCATCTACACGCAGACAAGCACCTGTGGTTACTGTCTTTAGCTGCTCCTCAGGTATGACAGCCAAATCCACAACGATTTGAATGTTGGCCATACATGAGCCGTCGTTGAGTGCTATAAACGCCACATTCTTGTTGCCACGCTTGGTGCGTACCCAACCTTTTACTGTAATGTCGGTGTTCACTGCACCACTTTTCAGAATCTCTACAATTCTCTGAGTTTTCATATCTTGAATAGTTTTATTGTTGCCCTATTTTTTGCACCTTTCATTCTCTATGTATAGCGTGAAGGTGTTGTTTCGGTAGAAGTTTTCTCCTAACCAAATAGCAAAGGTAGTTAATAATTTGATATTTATCAAAAAAAAAGTACCTTTGCAAAGAATCCTCACCTATAAGGTGATATGATAATTGATTGGTTAATCTACCGTACAAGGAAATGAAACGACTTTTTTTATTAAGTTTGGCTGTTTTGTCTTCTATCTCTCTATGGGCTCAGCAGGCAACGATATATCGCTCTGAATTTATCACATACGACCAGCGTAAGGAGGCTGTGGCTGATATTCGTAGCAATACGAAGGGTTATACGGTCTTTGCCCCTACGATGCTTGAGCAGACGCAGGATGAGATTTCGTGGATGCAGCTCTTGGAGATTGATTCCGACAGTAACGATTACAACACCTTCCTTCACATCGAGAATGTTGCAGCAGCATACATTTTGGAGATTAACGGGGTGGTTGTTGCTGAGGAGCAGGACCTCTTTACCCCTGCCGACTATATGATATCTTCTTACCTTAAGCAGGGCTCCAATCAGGTTGTCTTGCGTATGATGCGCCCGAAGTATCCCGAGTTGCATGCAGAGTTAAGTCCTATTAAGAGCGAGCTCTTTGCAAATAGCTATTTCTTTGTTCAGCGCCGTATCTCGATTCGCGATTTTGAGATTTGTCTGGAGCCCGATTCAACCCGCTCGTTTGCTGTGCTGGATATGAAGATTGCCGTTGCCAATGATTTTAATTTCGAGGAGCCGATAGCTATCGGTTATGACATCTACGACCCGGCGGGTAAGCTGAAAGAGTTTAATGTTAAGGAGATTACCGTCGAGGGCCACTCTGTCGATACGCTTCATCTGCACCCTTATATCTACCACGCCAACAGCTTTAAGTGGGATGGCAATAAAGCACCTCTGTACTCCCTCACCCTGTATATCAAACGCAGCGGTATGCTTTGGGAGTATATCCCTATGAAGATAGGCTTTGGTAAGTGGGAATATAGTGACGGCATTTTGACTCGTTTTGATAAGGAACAGACGCTCCGTGTAGCCCACTATCCTGCTATGGCTGACCGTAAGGCGGCCCAGGAGTTTATCCGTAGCAAGAAAAAGGCGGGCTATAACACCTTGCGTCCCGACTTCCCACAACCTAAGTGGTTCTACGAGTTGTGTGATGCGGAGGGTATCTTTGTTATCGACCAGGCGGCTATCCACGCCATTACCGAGGATGACCGCAGCGTCGGAGGCACTCCGGCGAATGACCCTGCGCTTGCCGAGGAGTTCCTCAAGCGTGTCAAGAAGATGTACTACCGTTCACGTAACCACACCTGCATCGTTGGTTTCTCGTTGGCAGGTGATGCAAGCGGCAACGGTTACAATATGTATAAAGCTTACGAGTGGCTCAAGTCTGTTGAGAGACAACGCCCTGTCTTCTTCTGGGGTAACGATGGCGAGTGGAATAGTGACGAGTGTGCTTTGGAACGAGAGCTATAATCAATCGTAATAGCGTATGAATATCGACTTGGTTGTTGTCGGCAAGACCGACTCGAAGGAGGTTGCTTCGTTGGTGGAGCTATATAGTAAGCGTCTGAGTCACTATTGTCGTTTTTCGGTTATCACCCTTGCTGACGTACGTAATACCCGCAATATGGCCCCTTCGCGCCAAAAGCAGTTGGAGGGCGAGGCTATTTTGCGTGATGTTGCCGATGGCGACTACCTTGTCTTGATGGACGAGCGAGGAAAGCAATACACCTCGTTAGAGTACGCCGATTGGTTACAGAAACGTATGCTCAGCGGCTCAAAACGCCTTGTCTTGGTTATCGGTGGTCCTTACGGTTTTTCCGAGGAGGTCTACGCTCGTGCCAATGATAAGATTTCCCTCTCGAAGATGACCTTTTCTCACCAGATTGTCCGTGCCATCTTTGCCGAGCAGCTTTACCGAGCCTTTACAATTCTAAATAACGAACCATATCACCATGAATAGAGTGCGTCATATATTCTCCTTGCTGCGTCACACACCGACCTTCCTTACGCTCTATCGTGTCTTGTTGGTCTATGTTGTGTTGATGCTCACCCGCGTCGCTTTTTACATCTACAATAGCGACTTGATTGGCCATATCGGCTGGGATGAGGCGTGGAGTCTATTGTGCGGAGCGTTGAAGTTCGATACCGTTTCGATGCTCTACGTCAATGCTATCTTTATCCTCTTCTCGTTGCTCCCTCTGCCGTACCGTGAGCGTGGCTGGTGGCAGAAATCACTCTTTTGGTACTATATCGTTGCCAATACACTACTTATCATCGTTACCAATATCGGCGACTGTATATATTACCACTACGCTCAAAAACGTTTCGATGCCGAGGAGATTTTCTTTGCCGACAATGCGAACACCCCTCTGTTGATGTTTAAGTTCCTTGTCGAGAATCCTCTGTTGTTATTGTGGGGTATAGCACTTATTGTGCTGTTGTGGTTTGGTTATATGCGTAAAGTCGAACTCAGACGCCTGTTTGTCGGTTGGTGGCACTATGCCGTAAGTACCGTTGTTCTGCTTGCCGCCATAGCTCTTGCTATCGGAGGTATCCGTGGAGGCTTTACCCGTATGACGCGTCCCATTACCCTTTCGAATGCAGCCATTTATACCACCGAGCCGGCGAAGATGACGCTTTTGCTAAGCAACCCGTTCTGTATCATCCGTACCATGGGTACAGTCGATAAATATCCTACCTACTACGAGGCTCAGACCCTTGCCGAGATTTACTCGCCGGAGCATTTCCCTGCGGTGGGAAGCGAGCAGGAGGCGCCGCTTAAGGGCCGCAATGTCGTTATCTTCATTATGGAGAGCTTCTCTGCCGAACACTCTGCGTTGCTCTGTCCGGAGCTCTATGAGGATAAGCCGCAGAAGGGCTTTACTCCATTCTTGGACTCTTTGATGCAGAAGGGTTATGCCTTCCATAGTATGTACGCCAACGGTAAACGCTCTATTCAGGCTTTGCCTGCCGTATGGAGCTCTATTCCTTCGTTTAAGTCCCCATTTGCCAATATGTCGCAGGCTGTCGCCGAGCAACGCGCTTTGCCGCAGATTCTATCCGAGCAGGGCTATACCACCCACTTCTTCTGTGGTTCGGACCACGGTTCTATGGGCTTTGGTGCCTATGCCCGTATGGCAGGTATCGAGAATCTTTATAGCCGCCAGAGCTATATCGAGCGTCGTGGCAGTGATGATTTTGACGGATATTGGGGTATCTGGGATGAGGAGTTCATCGACTATATGGGCGAGGTCCTATCCTCTGAGAAACAACCATTCTTCTCGACTATCTTTACCCTCTCGTCGCACCATCCTTTTGTTGTCCCTGAGCGATACGCAGGCAAACTCCCTAAGGGCTATACCCCTAACCACCAATGCGTTGCTTATGTCGATGATGCACTGCGTAAGTTCTTCGAGAAGTATAGCTCCGAGCCGTGGTTTAACAATACGGTCTTTGTCTTTGTTGCCGACCACGTGTCGAGTGAGAAGTATGCCGCCAAGACTAAGCTCTCGCCGGGTGACTACCACATCTTGAGTTTCATCTATGCTCCCGACTCTGAACTTCATGGCGAGCATCGTGGCGTTGTGTCGCAGATTGATATTATGCCGACGCTGTTGGGCTTGCTGGGCAATGAGAAACCATATTTCGCCTTTGGTCGTGATATTTTTGCCGAGCCGGAGCGTGCCGCTATGTCGGTTAATTACGACAATAGTTGTTTCCAGGCTGTTACCGATGATTACCTTATCCGTTTTGACGAGCAGCGCATCATAGCTATCTTTGCGCGTGAAGATGCACTGTGTGAGCAAAATCTTGTCGGTAAGGTTGATGTCGCCGATGTCGAGCGACAGCTCAAGGGCCTTATCCAAAGCTATGGCGAGCGTATCTCGGCGAAGAACTATTTGGTTACCGAGCAGTAAACAATAAATCCGACCACGTGGTCGGATTTATTGTTTTATCGAAGAGCCTCAGCTATTTGCGCTATCTCTTCTCGATTCTTCTCACTCATTGCCGAGCGTATTGTCACTACGGGCTCCACTATCTCTATCGCCTTCATCGTCTCCAATTTCGCACGCATCAGTTTTGCCGCCATCGGAGCCCACGAGCCATTCTCTATAAGTGCCACCTTACGACTTTGATAGTTCTTGCTTGCAAGTCGCATCAGCATAAAGTCCATCACAGGGAACAACGCTGCATCGTATGTCGAGCAGGCAAACACCGCCTTGTCGTAGCGGAAACACTCTGCCAATGCGTACGATACATCTTGCTTTGTAATATCTATAAGAGCGCATTTCACCCCTTTGTGGCGTAGCTCTTGCTCCAGTTGCTTAGCAGCTTGTAGCGTGTTACCATATATCGACGCTGTGACGATGGCCACTCCCTGCTCTTCGGCCTGATATGTGCTCCACTGCTGATATTTTCCGATGTAGTAATCCAGATTCTCGCTGAGTACAGGACCGTGCAGCGCACATATCTTCTCTATCTCAAGTGTGGCTGCCTTCTTGAGCAGAGTCTGCACATTTGCTCCATACTTACCCACGATGTTGTAGTAGTAACGACGAGCCTCTGCCTCCCACTCTTGCTCCACGTCGAGTGCGCCGAATGTACCGAATGCATCTGCCGAGAAGAGAATCTTCTCTGTCGTTTCGTATGCTACCATCACCTCTGGCCAATGTATCATAGGTGCAAATATGAACTTCAGCGAGTGGTTACCCAGCGATAGCTCCTCACCATCCTTTACCTCTATGCGACGCTCCGCATAGCTGTTTGCGTAGAAGTTCTCTATCATCTGGAATGTGCGG
Source organism: Alistipes sp. (assembly GCA_017623505.1). Lineage (GTDB taxonomy): Bacteria > Bacteroidota > Bacteroidia > Bacteroidales > Rikenellaceae > Alistipes. The sequence goes on along the minus strand of JAGAOZ010000003.1, from coordinate 77,181 downwards.
GCGTTGCCTACAACCTTCATCTGAGGGAAACGCTCCATCGCTGCCACGATACTCGATGCGTGGTCCGGCTCCATGTGCAGTGTTACCAAGTAGTCGGGTTGCTTTCCCTGAAGAGCCTCTTCTGCCTGTGCAAGCCACTGCTCGGCAAATGCACTCTCCACGCTATCCATCAGTGTTGTCTTCTCGTCGAATATGATATACGAGTTATACGATATACCCTGTGGTATAGGATATTGGTTTTCAAAGTTTACTGTTTTGTGGTCGTTTACTCCGATGTAGCGAACATCCTTCGTGATTTCCATCTTCATTATTATCAACTATTTTGTCGTCATAAAAAAGAGGGCACTTTGCAGCCCTCCTTTTATGTGGTCGTTAGTTATCTCTATTTAAAATATGCCTCGCCCTGGCCAATCAGCAGGCCGTCGCAATAAATCTCTACACGATAAGTTCCCGAAGTCAGATTCTCATCTTTGTAGAATATTGAAACAGGCAAATCCTCATTTTGGTAGTCTACGTCACGTCTTGCCGAGTAAACCTTCTTATCTCCCTCGAATGAGAACGCAGCAGCGTCACTATTTGCAAGCAGATAACCATCCGGAGCGTATATGCAGATATACAGCCACTTATTACCCGGCTCAGCCAATTCGTTACCTCCCAAGTGGAAGTCTACCCTGAGTTGTGTAGCATTCTTTATACGTGATGGCTCCTTGCCATTATCCTTCAGTGCCACAATCTCTATTCCTCCGGCCTTCAATACTGCACCCATCTTAACCTTGTTGGTCAGCTCGTTAGCCTTCTCCTCGGCCTCGTCAGCACGTTTTGTTACCGCTGCCAAGTCCTTCTTTACCTTGATGTTATCCTTTGTCAGCTTAGCGTTTACCGTATTGAGAGAGTCGATTTGACGTATGTAGCCCTGCATGATTGTACGCAGAGTACCAATCTCCTTCTCATACTGACGGAGCTTGTTATAGTTCAGCGTGCGCTCTCGTTTAAGCTGCTCCACTAACTGACGAGCCTCGTCCAAACGTGCCGTCATAGTGTCGTTTTGATAGTTTTTGCTCTCTAACTCGACAATCATAGAGTCCAAGCCGATTTGCAACTCGGTTTTTTCTCGCTCCATAAACAGCCTCTCCTGATCGGTCTTCTCCTTAAGACGTTTGCTGTTGATGATAAAACCTACCGACAGAGCAATCATTATCACACAAAGTGTAACGATTACAATTCTATATCCCAAGATTGTTTTGTCGCGTCGCTTAGAGTCTTCGGACTCATAGCCGTCGTAATCATCTTCATATCCCTCTTCGATGTAGTCTGACTCGTAGAGGTCCTCTTCGTATCGTGTGTTTTTATTCATAATCCGTAAAAATATCAAACACTTATGTTTAATCTTCGCAAAGATAATATATCTCTTTGTTCAAAACAAATTTTGATGTCTGTAACCTCCATTAATTTTTCACTTTGCTATCCATCGGATAGGGCAACCCCTCGAAGCTCGATAGGTAAGCGCAAACACTTCCCACGCGTATCGGCGACTTGATGTAGATAGGCACCTTGTTCCTATCGTCCGAAATCCATAACTCGAACTCCGTACCATCCTTGAATGCGTAACCTGTCGAGGTGGCTATCGTGCAGCGGAACTTGAGTGTCTTGAACTTTCCTAAACGTTTAATCTTCTTTACCTCTCGGCCCTCATAGCGCAATTTCAGTACGCGTACAGTATCCTCCAGCACCATCTCCAAATCTTTGGTCCAGCCGTCGCTTACCGTCGCCGGGTCTATACCTCGCAGATTGAAATATAGCGACACAGGGTCCATTCCCTGCTTACTTATATCCATCGTCTTCTCCTTTATGGCACGTTTTCTACTTTGCCACTTGGTGTATACCTTGCCTTTGGCGTGGTCGAAATTATATGTAGACCAGAATGTGTAGTCACCTTCGTGTAGGTCGCTGTCGAATCGCAGCGTGCGTTTACTCTTTTTGTCTGCCCATACGACGTAAGTGTCGTCTACGGGCAGAATCCAGTTGTACATATTCTCTGTCTGTCCGTGGCCATAGACCTTGTGGACAGCTCTACCATCCAATACCGTATCCTTTGTCTGTATTGTGATACTTGCAACCTCTATGTTGGGAATGAGTTTTGCGCGGTAGCTAAGTCTAAAGTTAAGCACCTCCCCGTTGGTGTATAGTTGTGCGTACAACAGCTGTGACGCCAACAATAGCAGTGTGGTTAAAAACAGACGTTTCATTGCTCTACATATTTGGTGTTTTATACATTAACGTTTTCGTGCAGCTAAATATTTTATCTGCGGCTACGAAATCATCGAGAAATCATAGCGTTGCATCCCTGCGTGGCGTGCTCTGAGGGCCTTCAGACCGCTATTCTCTCGCTTTGCGAGTGTCGCATCGTCTGCCAAGACTATTATCGCTGCCTCCTTGGCTGTCGATAGCAACTCTGCATCGAGTGTAGGATTTGCAATCTTTAGGTCAAAAGCCATACCGCTCTGCTGTGTACCATTTATATCTCCCGCACCTCGGAGCTTCATATCGAGCTCTGCCAAGCGAAAACCGTCATTTGTCTCGCACATTGCTTGCAGACGCTGTCGCGCCTCTTTCGAGAGTTTTTCGCCCGACATGAGTATACAATACGACTGCTCTCCGCCGCGCCCTACACGGCCTCGGAGCTGATGTAGCTGCGAGAGTCCGAAACGCTCTGCCGACTCGATTACCATTACTGTAGCGTTCGGCACATCCACTCCCACCTCAATTACCGATGTTGCCACCAAAATATCCGCCTCGTGCTCTTTGAATTGTCGCATCGACTCCTCCTTGTCTTGCGGCTTCATCTGTCCGTGACAAACAGAGACTTGATATTTAGGCTGTGGGAAATCGCGTATTATCGACTCGAACCCATCCTGCAAATCCTTGTAATCCATGCTCTCCGACTCCTTAATCAAGGGGTAGACCACATAAATCTGTCGTCCGAGAGCTATCTGCTTGTGCATAAAACCCCACAGCTTGAGTCGTGACGAGTCGTAGTAGTGATATGTTCGTATTGGCTGACGACCCGGTGGCAACTCATCTATTACCGAGACATCCAAATCCCCGTAAAGCGTCATTGCGAGTGTTCGCGGTATGGGCGTTGCCGTCATTACCAGGATATGTGGTGGCTGCTGGTTTTTCGTCCACAGTTTAGCGCGTTGCTCCACGCCGAAGCGGTGCTGCTCGTCTATTACTACATAGCCTAAGTTGGCAAATTGCACCTTATCCTCAATCAGAGCGTGCGTTCCTATCAAAATATCTATCTCCCCCGATGCTATCCCTTCAAGTGCTCGACGTCGCTCGGCTGTTTTCGATGCTCCGGTGAGTATCGCCACTTGTAGATTCATCCCAGCCGTTTGTCGTGATATTGTTGCAAAGTGCTGTCTTGCAAGTATTTCGGTTGGTGCCATCATACATGCCTGATAACCATTATCTACGGCCAGCAGCATCGACATAAGTGCCACCATAGTCTTTCCGCTACCCACATCCCCCTGCAAGAGTCGATTCATCTGATGGTGCGAAATCATATCTTGACGTATCTCCTTGATAACACGCTTCTGCGCTCCGGTCAGCGGGAATGGCAGACGTTCGTTGTAGAAGGAGTTGAACATCTCGCCCACGCGAGGCATCATAAATCCCGTATTACGCTCCATACGGTCGGTGCGTCGAGATTGTATCGCCAACTGCACACCCAACAACTCATCGAACTTAAGCCTGCGTTTTGCCTCTGAGAGCAGAGCCTCCGACTGTGGGAAATGGATATTGTGCAGGGCCTCTTTGAGTGATAGCAATCTATACTTTTTCAATAACCACTCAGGCAGATGCTCTACGATATGCTCTTCCGCCTTTGCCCAGGCATTGCTGATTATTGTGTATATACCTTTGTTACTCAGCGATGAGGATATTTTCTCCGTCGATGGGTATATTCCCTGCATACCGCTCTGCACCGTACGATTTGCGGCCTTTTCGACGCTCTCTACTTCGGGATGCACCATTGATAGCTCACCACGGAAGAGAGCCGGTTTTCCGAAGATTATATACTCCTTACCCACCTCGATACTCTTCTCTATCCATTTTATGCCGTTGAACCATAACAGCTCTGCCGAGCCTGTCGCATCCGACACAAATGCCGAGAAACGCTGTTTGCGTCCCGTGCCCGAATAAGCCACTCCGGTTACTCTGGCACGTATCTGTACCATTGTCGAGTTGAATTGCTCGTTTATGGCCTCTATCGGATAGATTTTTGTACGGTCTATGTATCGAAAAGGGTAGTGGCGCAGCAGGTCGCCAATGGTGAATATGCCCAACTCTTTTTCGAGGAGTTTTGCGCGAGCCTCACCGACGCCCGTTACGAACTTCACACTATTATCCAGATACGATGCCATACTACAAAATTACAATTTTTAATTCAAAATTCAAGATTCGAGATTCAAAATCTACCTCTCCTTTATACTTTTTCATTATCTTTGCACTAAACGAGAATTGAAAACTATGAATCTTCAACGATACATCCGTCGCAAAACCCACTCTGTCCGTATCGGTCAGAGCTACGTCGGTAGCGCATATCCTATTGCTGTTCAGTCGATGACCAATACCTCTACCCTGCAAACGGCTGAGAGTGTCGAGCAGATTTGTCGTATCGCCTCAGCGGGTGGCGATATTGTCCGTCTGACGGCTCAGGGCAGGGCTGAAGCGGAGAATCTTCGCAATATCGTCGCTGCGGTGCGTGAGCGAGGCCTGCAAACGGCCATTGTTGCCGATGTGCATTTCGTGGCTGAGATAGCCTCTATCTCTGCGCAGTACGTCGATAAGGTACGTATCAATCCGGGTAACTATCGTTTGTCGGGTGGAGCTTTCGAGGCTCTTATTGCTCAGTGTAGGGAGCGTGGTGTGGCTCTGCGTGTCGGTGTTAATCACGGTTCACTCGCCAAGCGCATCTTCGATGAGTGGGGCGATACCCCCGAAGGTATGGTCGCTTCAGCTATGGAGTTCCTGCGTATCTGCCGACGTGAGAACTTCGATGATGTTGTCGTTTCGATGAAGTCGAGCAATACCCGCGTTATGGTCTATGCCTACCGCCTTTTGGTTGAGGCTATGGAGCGCGAGGGCATGAGCTATCCGCTGCATTTGGGCGTTACGGAGGCTGGTAACGGCATTGAGGGCAGAGTCAAGAGTGCCGTCGGTATCGGTGCTTTGCTCGCCGATGGTATCGGCGACACGATTCGTGTATCGCTGACCGAAGCTCCAGAAAATGAGATTCCCGTTGCCCAGAAGATTGTCGATTACTTCTCTAAGCGCGAGGGAGAGTTCTCTGTGGCACATCCCGAACGCTACTGTGCCACCCGTTTCTCTCGTCGCAGTGGCGTGCAGACTCCGATTATCCACTCCGAGCTGAGTGACGATTTCGTTGTTTATGAGGCCACTTCGGCTAATCCCACCGCTGAGCTGCGTGCCCGCCTGTTGGATACCCCTTTCGAGCAGGCTGTTGTGGTTAAACGTCGCTACGATGATGCCGAGTTGGAGGATGTTGCTCTTAAGGCGGCTTGTGATTTGGGTGTATTGTTCCTCGATGGTCTGGCTGATGGTATTTGGATTGACGCCCCCTCGCTCAGTGACGAGCAGATTAAGCAGTTGGAGCTGATGATTTTGCAAGCTGCGCGTGTGCGTTTTTCGCATACCGAATATATCGCCTGCCCTTCGTGTGGCCGTACGCTGTACGATATTGAGCAGACGTTGGCACAGATTAAGGCTCGCACCTCTCATCTGAAGAATCTTAAGATAGGCATTATGGGGTGTATTGTAAATGGTCCTGGCGAGATGGCAGATGCCGATTATGGCTATGTGGGTGCTGCTCCTGGGCGCATCACCCTCTATAAGGGCCGAGAGATTGTCGAACGCAATATCCCGCAGCAGGAGGCTTTGGAGCATCTTATAGCCCTCATTAAAGCCAATGGCGATTGGACGGAGGAGTAGAGATGGCGATAGGTACTATTCGTAAATATGTCGCGCGAGGCATTGTCCTCGGTACTGTCAAATATGGCGAGAAGGGGCTGATTGTGCACCTTCTCACCTCGTCACATGGCCGCCAAAGCTATATGGTCCAAGGTCTTGGCTCTGGCAAATCCAAGAGTGGTAAGTTAGCCCTTTTTCAGCCTATGTTTGCTCTGGAGTTTGAGGGTATAGAGTCCTCTAAGATGGAGCTGCATCGCTTTTCGGAGGTGCATAGCGGTATTATCATGCAGAGCATCCCCTTTGATGTTAGAAAATCGACGATAGCTCTGTTTATGGCAGAGGTTTTGCATCGTTTGGTAGGGGAGAGTGAGGCCAACGAGCGACTGTTCGATTTCGTTTGGGGCTCTGTTGAGGCTTTGGATACGATGCAGGAGGGTGTTGCCAATTTCCACCTGTGGTTCTTCTCGCATCTGTGTCGTCTGCTGGGCTTCTCGCCGGGCAACGCTTATAGCGCAGGCTGCTGGTTCGATATCCGCGAGGGTGTCTTTTGTCAGACTCCTCCTCAGAGTGAGTATCTGCTGTCGCCCGATAATGCTCTTATTCTCCGTGATATGTTGGAGTGTGATGTGCGCTATTTGGCCGAGATAGGTCTGAATCGTCGTCAGAGGGTTGATTTCCTCTCTTCGTTGGTTGCCTATTATGGTTACCATCTCGATACGGTAGCCTCTATCCGCTCGATTAAGATTCTGCAAGAGGTCTTCTAATCTGTTTTTTTTGTTGCACCTCTTGTCGTAATAAGCAGTTGAGGTGAGAAGAAAAACTTTGATATTGAGCTCTGTGGTTATCTTGTTGTGGGTGCTTTGTAGTCGCCGTTCCGATGCTGATGCTGTCGGCCAGGAGCCTGAGCGCACGGCGACCAAGCCCTCTTATTCTATCCCCGAAATCCCTATTGTCGATATTCGTCAGTTTCGCCCGCCTTTGCGTGTTGAGCCTGCCGATATGCACTATGACCTCTCTCCTTCGCATCCATTGCCACGACCTGTCGATATTGAAGTGCATCTTTCGGAGTGGGATGTCTACCGTCGGAGCGTTACTCTGTGGGGTATCACTTTTACGTTGGGGCAACCTGCGTGGCGCAGCATCGAGGGCGAAGAACCTTCGGCCGAAGTGCTCTCTTTTCCACTTCATGGAACGAAATAGATAAAATTATTTGTAAAAATTGCCGATAAACAAAAAATTATCGGTAACTTTGTTTTCAACAAATAACCAAAACTACTTCAAACCAAATGATAGTATCTTTCAAAGAAATGTTGCAGGCGGCTAACAATGGTCGCTATGCTGTCGGTGCATTCAACTGCCTGAGCTTAGAGAATGTCCAGGGAGCTATTGCTGCTGCCGAGGAGCTTAACTCCCCAATTATCATCCAGCTTGCCGAGGTGCAGTTTCCTTGTGCACCTTTGGCACTTATGGCTCCTCAGTATTTGGAGGCTGCTAAGGCTGCCAAGGTCCCCGTTGTGGTACATTTGGACCACGGTCAGAGTTTCCAGACCTGTGTCGATGCAGTCCGCTTGGGCTTTGGCTCTGTGATGTTCGATGGAGCGTCATTGCCTTTTGAGGAGAATGTGCGTCAGACTGCCGAGGTTGCCCGTATGGCTAAAGCTTTCGGTGTTGATGTCGAGGCTGAGTTGGGTAAGGTAGGCGATGTAGGTGTCGATGATGATAGCGTCGATGTCTTTACCGATGTCGAGGAGTCTGCCGAGTTTATCGCCCGTACGGGTGTCGATGCTTTGGCTGTGGCTATTGGTAATCAGCACGGTAAGTATGTCGCTACACCTCGTCTTAATATTGCACGCCTCGTGGAGCTTCACGAGCGTAACGCTATGCCTTTGGTTTTGCATGGCGGTAGCGGTACGAGCGAGGAGGACTTCAAGTCTTGTATCCATAATGGTATCTGTAAAATTAACGTCGCTACGGCTATCCAGTTAGGTGTTACCGAGGATGTCCAGCGTTATCTGGCTTCAGCTGCCAATCCTAACTATATCGATATGAAGGGCATTATCGTCGAGGCTTCGAAGCGTGTCGTTGCCGACCATATCCGCCTTTTCGAGAGTAATAACCGAGCTTAAAGAGTCAGATTATGCGTAAAGGAATCATCTCAGCCGGTAATTGGCTTTCTGATACCATTAAATTCATCCGCAACTATCCTGCGGTGGGTAATCTTGTCACTATCGAGCGTATCGAGCAGGGCTTTGGTGGCTGTGCTCATAACGTCTTAGCCGATTTGGCTCATCTAAAGAGTGGTATTCCGCTCTATGCAGGAGGCTGTGTAGGTCGCGATGCTTTGGGTGATGAGGTTTTTGCGACTTGTGAGCGTTTGGGTATTGATGCCGAGGGTATTTGCCGCACCGACGCTGCTACATCGTATACCGACGTTATGGCAGATATGACTGCCGGCACACGTACCTTCTTCCATCATCGTGGTGCCAATGCTCTCTTTGGTGCGGAGCAGGCTCTTGCGATAGATGTCGAGGCAAAGATTTACCATCTGGGCTACCTCCTTCTGCTGGATAAGATGGATGAGGAGGATGCAGAGTACGGTCGTGTCGCAGCACGTGTGCTCGATGAGTTGCAGAGGCGAGGCTATAAGACTTCCGTTGACGTGGTGTCGGAGGAGGGCGACCGCTTCCGCAGCATTATTTTGCCTTGCTTACGCTATGTCGACTACTTCATCATCAACGAGGTTGAGGCGGGTGCTTGCTTCGGCGAGAGTCTGCGTGATGAGGCTGGCGAGCCTGTGCTCTCGAAGATAGCCGCTGCTGCCGAGTTCCTATTGGAACAGGGTGTTCGTGATTCGGTCATCATCCACTTCCCCGAGGGTGGCTATGCTGTGCGTCGTGGCGAGGAGGGTGTCTATGTCCCTTCGTTCCGTATCCCTGCCTCGGAGATAGTCTCTTCGGTGGGTGCTGGCGACGCTTTTTGTGCCACTATGCTCTATGCTCTGCACGAGGATATGCCTTTGGCTGAGGGCTTGCGTATGGCTGCCGCTGCTGCGTGGTTCAATCTTCACAACGCCACCTCTGCGGATGGAGCTCCTACCCTTGAGCAGCTGCAACAATTTTTAGAAGAACATAAATAACCAAAACCTATAATGTGATTATGAAACGAAGCGAGATTAACGGATATATCCGTGAGGCAAAAGCCTTTTTCGATGCACATCAGTTCTACCTTCCCGAGTGGGTTAATTGGACTCCCGAGCAATGGGCTTCGAAGGGCGATGAGTGCCAGGAGATATGGCATAACGAGTTGGGCTGGGATGTTACCGACTTTGCCAAGGGTGATTTTGAGAAGGAGGGCTTGACGCTGGTTACTATCCGTAACGGCAATGTGAAGCGTGATAATAAGACCTACTGCGAGAAGATTATGTATGTGCGTGAGGGCCAGATTACTCCTACCCACTTCCATTGGCGTAAGATGGAGGATATCATCCACCGTGGCGGTGGCGAGTTCTGCATCAAGCTCTGGAAGGCTGATTCCGAGGAGCGTCCTATGGATGTACCTTGTTCGGTGCAGATAGATGGTGTTACGACTGTTGTCCCTGCGGGCGAGGTGTTGCGTCTTAAGCCTGGTCAGAGTATCTCGTTTGAGCCATATATGTACCACCAGTTCTGGTCGGAGAATGGCCCAAGTATGATTGGCGAGGTCTCTACCGTAAATGACGACGCTGCCGACAACCGTTTCTTGGAGCCTTTGGGACGCTACCCTCATATCGATGAGGATGAGCCCAAGGCTTTCCTGTTGTGCAATGAGTATGGTCGCAAATAATTAAACCTTAAAACATATAGCTATGAAGAGTATTTTCAGAAGTATGTGTGTTGTGGCTCTTGCCCTGACCACAGTTTTTACTATGAGTTCTTTTACCTCGCAGGATGAGGATGATTTTGATGTTAAGCAGATTCTTAAGGAGGCTGTTGAGGAGCAGAATGCCGAGTGCCCACAAGAGTTGGGTGAGGGTATGACTCTGGATGGCGTCTATCTTAAGAATAGCATGATGATTTATCAGATTGGGGCTCCTACAGAGATTGTCGAGGGCTTCGCTTTGATGAAGTCTATGGATGAGGCGGGCACTACTAAGATGATGTTGGAGGCTATGCTCAGCGGTGGCGACGAGGTTGTCTTTTTGTTCCTTATGTGTGTCGAGGCTGATTGTAGTATTGAGTTTGTCTTTGCGTCAAAGGATGGTCAGAAGGTCAATCTCTATCTGAGTGACGATGCTTTGGAGGGTATTTTGGCAGAGAAATATACCGAGGAGGAGTTGGAGACTATTATCATTAACCTCTTGACGTCTTATATGTAATCTGATTAATTGCAACTAAAATAGCCGAGCCCCGCAGGACTCGGCTTTATTTGTGTTTTGTTCGTTAGACCTTATTATTTGGTTGCAGGTGCAGCTACCTGCTCAGCAGCCTCCGGCTTGATTACATCCTCCAACTCAACAACAAACTTCAATGCCTCGTTTGCGCTGATGTTTGGACTTGGAGAGCTTTCGCCGTAAGCCAACTCAGCTGGAATCCAAAGGATAATCTTACCACCCTTACCGATAAGCTGCAAACCCTCAGTCCAACCAGCAATTACACGGTTGAGTGGGAACTCGCTTGGCTCGCCACGGTCGTATGAAGAGTCAAACTTTGTACCATCAGATGTTGTACCCTCATAGTGAGCCTTAACCTTATCCGCAGCTGTTGGTCTGTTGTTCGCATCACCCTCGCGCTCGATCAGGTAGAGCAATCCGCTCTCAGTCTTCTGTACACCCTCTACTGATGCCTCAATCTCAGCCAACCATTTCTGAGAACGCTCAAGGTTAGCCTCTGGAGTGTTCAAATAGAAATCCAAAAGCTCCATCTGAATCTTGATAGCATCATTTGGCAAAGCGAAACGGTTACCCTGTGGGCCGAATGCCAACTCAGCTGGAATCCAAGCAGTAATCTTACCACCCTTACCAACTAACGATACAGCCTCCTGCCAGCCCTGGAACAGACCTGCAAGATTTGTCTTTATAGGCTCTCTGCCGCTTGTTGTCTCGAATACTGTGCCATCAGCGAATGACCACTCGAAGTTGATTTTGAGCAAATCTGCCTCTGTTGCGCGGTTCTCGTCACCTGGGTTCTCAATCAGATAGAGCAGACCACTCTCGCTCTTCTGTACGCCTGCCACGTTTTTCTCAACATCAGCAAACCACTCCTGCGATTTCTTGAGGTTTTTCTCTGGAAGAACCTCCATGAAATATGTGTTCATGAAGCCCTGAGCCTCTGTTGCCTTGAGGTCCATGTTCTCCTTTATACCTTCCTTCATACCCTCCTTAAGCCAGTGAATCTGGATAGGAATTCTGTTCTGTGCAGTCATCGCACCGACCATCAAACCGAAGTTGTAAGAGTAAGACTGACGCTCTGCATCATCCTTGAATATGTCGATGCTATCAGGGTCTACCGGATTCTCTGGGTCGCTGTTTGCTGCCTGCTGCTTCTCTGACAGACGTGCATAATACTCATTGTATAGGAACTCATTCCAGTCTTTGCCTGCCTCCTGAATCTGCTCGTTATTCTTGCAATCGCAGTAGAAAGCGTCCTCGCATCCCTCGTATACCAACTCCCAGTCAAACTTCACACCTGGCAACTGCTTTGATACGCCGAAGCTGTTCATCAAGCCGTAGCAGTATGACAAAGAGTCGATTTGGCTTGCATCACCTACTGTGATGTTAGCGTAGAAAGGAGTGTCGCCCTTTGCTGTGCGCTCTACCTTCTTGTAGTTCTTCTGAGGCTGCTGGTCGCAACCTACTGTTGTGAAAGCCATTGCTACAATGGCAAACAACATAATCATCTTTTTCATCTTCTGTTATTTATTAATGTTATCGTTAATATCTCTTCTTCACCTCGATTATATTCAGCTCGTAGCGCAACATCTCGTTCGGGCCGATACCTTTCTCCTCTAAGCCATCTGCGCCGTATGCCATTGACGATGGTAGCCACAGCGTAATATCGCCACCTTCGCCAATGAGCTTCATACCCTCCTTCAGTCCCGGTATAAAGTCCTTCAAGGCTGTGCGCAAGGTGTCAGCGCGCTCTGCTGCTACATCTACCTCCTCGCCCGACAGGCGTGTTGCACGATATGTTATTGCTACTGTATCTCTGTCGTTTGTCGGCGTTTTGTTCATATCGCCCACCTTTGCCACCTTGTATGTCAAACCGCTTGGCTTACGCATCACGCCATCTGCCGTTGCCACCAAGTCGTTCAGATACTTATCCTCATACTTGCGGATACGCTCATGTATGCCGTAGTTCATATAGACCAGGAAATACTCCTTTGCCTGCTCCTGTGTCATTTTCGCCTTACCTGTCAGCGCATCCTCTATGCCCATCAGCAGCACTTCGCGATTTATCGTCGAGTCCATCTCCAAGATGTTGTATGCAATGTTCATTCCCACCACATACGACATCGAATCTTGGTCATTTTTTATCGTTGGCGCACCTTTCTGCTCTTCGCCACAGGCAAATAACGTCACCGCCACCAACACTATTATAAATGATGCAACAATTTTTCTTCCCATATCTTCGTTTTTCAGCCTTTTAATGAGGTTTACACCTACCGACAAGATTACATCTTGCCAAGTTACAACTTGCAAATATACGAAAAAAAATCATCTCGCATATTTTTTTTATAAGTTTTCTTCTCCTATCTTTGTGTATTATAAACCGTTTCACACTATTTTTATGAAAACCCTTCTAACCCGACACCTCCTTCTGCTCTGCTCTCTGCTGTGTGTCCTCTTCTGCGCCACCTCTTGCGAGAGCGAGGAGTTTTTGTATCACGAGGAGACAGTTCCCGAAACTAAGTATAAGACCGTCTCTACGGGTGGTCCGATGTATGAACATAACGTCTATACCGAGCCGACAACCAAGTCCGAGCGCGCTTTTGGCTTGGGTAGCGATTTAGAGGTCTACATCTACGACACAGTCTATCAGGGCAATAAGATGTGGCTTAATATTCAGGTCCCTCACTTTGAGAGTGGCTGGATTCGCAGCAATAAGATTACCTCTTTCGAGTCCATCAAGACCGTCCGTGTCAAGCATACCCCTACCGAGGTTATGGCTGCTGCCGAGCAACCTTTGGCGGGTGCTTTTGCCGAGTTTTACGAGTGGACACATTCGCTGTGGGACTCCACCGACTATTTGCATTGGCTCAATATGGCTATCATATTGATTGTCTATCTCGTCGCTTTGATACAGTATTGTAGACTGGATAGTGATAGTCTCAAAGATTGGGGCTCATGGTGGGAGTACGCCTTGATGTTTATCGCCGGAGCTATCGCTATTGTGGTGTGGCTGACGAGCGATTTGTTTGAAGATGGCTGTTCGTTCGACATCTTGTGGCTCGATATTATCTTCGGTCTAATGGCTATTGCTCTGCCACTTCCGTATGCGTTTGTTATCTTTGGTCTGCTTTACGACACCGTTGTTGATATTTTTGAGGAACCCGAAGATTGGATTGCCACCCACGCCGGCGCCTCTGTTGTGCTTTTTGTACCTGTTGCAGCATGCTTCTGGTGGTTTAAGTCGTATATGGATATTGCCATCATCAGCTATTTGGTTGTCCAAGCTCTCTTCTTCCTTATTCTGCTTATCACCTCGCTTATCAATAAGCAGATAATGCCATTTGTCAAGTATCTCGTATGCTTTATAATGCTTGGCGTACCATTTATGATTATGACGCTTATCTCGGCGGGTATGGTCGTTACCATCCTCGTAGCTTGTGCTATTATTTTCGGTATTGCCTCTGCTGATGTCTCTCCGCGTGAGATTGTCGGATTTAAGATTCTGGACCAGTTTGGCCGCACTGTCGATACCACCGACCGCTGGGGCCACTCATCCACCTCTGGCCGAGACTACGACGTCCCATAACCACGCTTATTCACAAACATATATCCTATCACACAAAACGCAGGTAACCAAATCGTTACCTGCGTTTTTATATCAAACTCAAAACTGCAATAAATAAACGTCATTCCCCGGCTTGCTCTGCAAGGCGATGGGAATCCACCGCTTATAATGTAAAAACTAAAATCTCTATTTCCGCCCTCGACTTTAATATCCTTTAGTCACCTTTAATTTCCTTTAACCTCCCTAACTTCCCTAAACTCTCTAATCTCCCCAAGTACCGCGGGTAACTAATTGGTTACCAGAGTGCTTTCTCTCCGTCTTTGATTGCTTATTTCCTCCTAAGTAGCGCGGGTAACTAATTGGTTACCCAGGCTGCTAAAGGTGAAAACTGAAAGTGGAAAAGTAACAACCAAAACTAATAAATTCTGTCATTGCGAGAAATAGCATCTTCCGTCCTCGCTGATACTCAGTCACTTTCTATGCTATTTCGTGGCAATCTACCTTTTATTATCCAGCGGTACTGATACGTAATAACTATAAACTGAACGGCAAAAACTGAAAATTCGATTTTGAATTCTGAATTTTGAATTTTGAATTTATTATCTTTGACCGATCAAAGATAATTTTCCTATGCTGAAGTTTGTTATTGATTCTGCAATCCCTTATATATCAGGCGTTTTAGAGCCTTATGGAGAGGTCGTATATCTCCCCGGAAAGGATTTCACCCCCGCAGATGTGCGAGATGCCGATGCGCTGATTATTCGTACTCGTACCCGATGTGATGCCTCTTTGCTTGAGGGTTCGCGTGTGCGACTGATTGCTACCGCGACGATAGGTTTTGACCACATCGACTTTGAGTGGTGTAATGCTCACAATATCAAGGTGGTAACCGCTGCAGGCTGCAATGCTGCGGGTGTGCTGCAATGGGTGTCGGCTGCGCTCGCCATGTTGTCAGAAACCGGCGGTTTGTTGCCTGAAAAGACAACTCTCGGCATAGTAGGAGTTGGAAATGTGGGTTCGCTTGTGGAGCGATATACTCGCGCGTGGGGCTTCCGTGTGTTGCGATGTGACCCGCCGCGACAGCAACGTGAGGGTGGTGACTTTCTGCCACTTGAGCAGGTGCTGCAACAATCTGATATTGTGACGCTTCATACTCCGCTGGATGCTACGACTTACCACATGATTAACCACGAAACGCTCTCTCTGATGCGTTCTGATGCGGTGCTTATCAACGCTTCGCGTGGCGAAGTCGCTGCTACCGATGCTTTACTTGCTACCGATAGACCACTCTTTATTGATGTGTGGGAAAATGAGCCAAATATCGACGAAAAGTTGCTACATAAAGCGGTTGTTGCAACCCCTCATATTGCCGGCTACTCGGCGCAAGGAAAAGCCAACGCGACGGCAATGGTTGTGGCGGCTGTTGCGGAGGAATTTTCGTTGCCTTTGGTTGGGTGGTATCCCGAAAATGTGAGTCGGGTGGAGCGTCAGAATATTGAGTGGCAGCGGATGTGCGATTCGATAAAATTGAGGTGCGATTTGCACAAAATAACGAACGATTTACGCCAAAACCCGAACGATTTCGAGCTTTTACGCAACGAATACCACTACCGAGAAGAGTATTTTTAGGATAAATGGGTTGAGATTTGGTAAATAGTACAAAAATTATTATTTTTGTTTCAATTATCTGATGACTACTCTAACCCTATGGAATTACGTCGTGGAACTTATCTGAAAAGAGGCGAGTATACAATACTCTCAAAGCTTGGCCGAGGTGGATTCGGTATTACCTATTTGGCTATCCAGGCACGAAGTAATATGCAGGTTTGTGTCAAGGAGTTCTTCCCGGAGGAATTTTATTATCGTCGTGTCAATTCTAACGATTTGATTCTCAGTAGACCAGATGCTGCAAATCGCATGGAGCGTTTTAAGCGCAAGTTCATAAATGAGGCCCGAATTATCAGCCGAATGAGGCATCCGAATATTGTACACATCTACGATACTTTCGAGGAGAATAATACTGTTTACTACGTGATGGAGTATATTGACGGTATGTCACTTGCTGATGCTATAACTCGCTATGGCGCGATGAGTGAGGACCATTCTCGTTATTATATCAGTCAGGTTGCAGGCGCTTTACATCATGTGCATCAAAATCATATTCTGCATCTTGATGTCAAGCCCGGAAATATCATGTTGCGCCGAAGTGATAATCGTGCAATATTGATTGACTTTGGAATCTCAAAGGGTTACGATGATGATGGTAATCCGCTCAGCTCGACATATTCAGCAGTGAGTCACGGCTTTGCGCCATACGAACAATATACCTCTGGAGCGATGAGGGTCTTCTCTCCCCAAACAGATATCTATGCTTTGGGTGCCACGCTCTATAATATGCTGACCGGAAAAGTTCCGCCACAGGCTTTGGAGCTGATTGATAGCGAGTTGCCGGCATTGCCATCTAATATCTCTAATGGTACTCGCCGGGCCGTTGCAGCTGCGATGCGTTTTCGTCGAGAAGAACGTCCGCATAGCATTGAGGCGTTTTTAACTATATTGCAAAGCGGTATGGTTGAGGATAATCCTCCACGGACTCCACGTCCGCCGAAGTCGCCACGTCCGCCGAAGCCGCCACAAGGACCTCAAGATTACGATCCTATTTCGGAAGAGATAGATGGCACGAAGCCGCGCAAGTCTTGGATTATATGGTTGGGAGTAGCTGTGACTTTAGTGTGGATTGTGATGATTGTGCTGGTGGCTGTGTCTATCGGTCGCGATGATAGCAATAGCACTTATCAAAGTATTATGACCAATGAGCCAATTGCAATACATGGTGAGGTGGATTTGGGTCTAAGTGTTAATTGGGCTACTTGTAATGTTGGAGCAGATAATGAATGGGAAAGTGGAAATTTTTATGCTTGGGGACAAACTTTTTCCAAGGATGAATACATGAAAGATTATACAAAACCCGAGGGAGATATATCCGGTAATAGCAAGTATGATGCTGCAACAGCAAACTGGGGTGATGGTTGGCGTATGCCAACAAAGGAGGAGTTAGAGGAACTCGTCAATAAATGCACATGGGAAAGAACTAACAGGAAGGGGATGAATGGATATGTAGTATCACGTAATGGTAAATCCATATTTCTTCCTATATGTGGTGGTGCAAATGGTAAAAATATAACCAAAACAATTCCTGAGTCCAGAAAAAATGGGCGCGCTGGCTATTGGAGTGGAACAAACCATAGCGTTGATACATTAGCATATTTATTGTGGTTTACCACTAAAGACGATAAACCTATATATGCTGTTACTACAACTCCATTTCATATGGGTCGTTCGATACGTCCTGTTAGGGATAAGCGATAGATGAAAGAAGAGATAATATGGAACTAAGAGAAGGAACCGGATTAAATAGTGGTAACTATCGAGTAATTAAGTCGTTAGGTCGAGGAGGTTTTGCGATAACCTACTTGGCTGAGCAGGTGCATACCGGCCGAAAAGTTTGTATTAAGGAGTTTTTCCCGGAAAATTATTATCGTCGCAACTCCAACACATCGGCACTCTTGCTTAATAATGAGAGTGCAAGTGGTTTGATGCAACGCTTTATCAATAAGTTTATCAAGGAGGCGCAAACCATATCACGTCTAAATCATCCTAATATCATTCATATTTTTGATACGTTCTTAGAGAACAATACTGCATATTACGTTATGGAGTATGTCGATGGTATGTCGGTAGAGCAGTATGTCAATGAGCACGGAGCGATGAATGAGGTGGCAGCTGTTAATCTGATAGGTCAGGTAAGTGCTGCTTTGCATTATATCCATCAACAGCAGATGTTGCATTTGGATGTCAAACCGGGTAATATAATGATTCGTCGTAGTGATAATCAAGCTGTATTGATAGACTTTGGCTTGGCGAAGAATTACGACGAGACAGGCTCGCAGACGAGTGCGACGCCAATTTGTGTGAGCCACGGTTTTACACCATTTGAGCAATATCAGCGAGGTGGTGTGAGTTCGTTTACACCACAGACTGATATTTACAGTTTGGGCGCAACGTTTTACTTTATGTTGGTAGGTAAGGAGCCGCCGGCAGCTACTGAGGTGATAACCAATGGATTGCCAGCTATGCCACAGCATATCTCCGAGAATTCGCGTAACGCTATTACTGCGGCAATGCAGATGCGATGCTCGGACAGACCGAAGAGTGTTGCAGAGTTTATGAGTATTGTAATGCGTGGTCGTTGTACAGGCGGAGGAGTAAAGCAGACTGATGAATCAAGTTCCGGCATGAGTCCAGGTAAGATTGTGCTTATAGTGATGTTGGGAATTATTGCAACGGTAATCTCGGTGGGTGGACTTTATTATGTTGGTAATATTGATTTGTCTGAGGTTGATGCACAGATTGCGCCATACGGTGAAACGTATGTTGAAGATGTCAATGGACTTAATATGAAGATGATATATGTTGAGGGAGGTACGTTTACTATGGGTGCATCATCGGGAGATAGCAATGCAGATGATGATGAATATCCTGCGCATCAAGTGACGTTGGATTCATATTATATTGCTGAGTTTGAGGTAACACAATCTCAGTGGAAGAAGATAATGGGAACAACAATCTCTCAACAAAATGAAATTTCTGATTGGAGCAGCTTCCGTGGCGTCGGCGATAACTATCCGATGTATCATGTGAATTGGCACGAAGCAGAAGCTTTCTGTGAAGAGTTAAGCCGACTTACCGGTAAGAAATATTGTTTACCTACTGAGGCGCAATGGGAGTTTGCTGCTCGAGGAGGTAATAAGGGTAAAAACAGTGATAATAAGTATAGCGGTAGCTATTTTGTTGAGGATGTTGCGTGGTATGATGGTAACAGTGATGGCGCAACACATTCCGTTGGCAGTAAATATCCGAACGAGCTGGGAATATACGATATGAGTGGTAATGTATGGGAGTGGTGTAGTGATTGGTATGGATATTACTCATCAAATAGTCAGACTAATCCTATGGGCCCAAGTAGTGGATATTATCGCGTTCTTCGTGGCG
Organism: Alistipes sp.; assembly: GCA_017623505.1. Taxonomy (GTDB): domain Bacteria; phylum Bacteroidota; class Bacteroidia; order Bacteroidales; family Rikenellaceae; genus Alistipes. The sequence goes on along the minus strand of JAGAOZ010000003.1, from coordinate 58,207 downwards.
GTAGCTGGGTCAACAGTGCGAGGCATTGCAGCGTTTCGGCTCGTAACCCCGATAATCTGTCGTACCGTGACCACAAGCGCGGTTTCCGTGTAGTGTGTCTCCCCTAAGTTTATAGCGGAGCATCCAACTCTAAGCTAATGTCGCTTGCCGTAAGGGGCACTCCAACGGAGAGAAGTGCAACCAAACGGCAAGCGAAAAAAGAGGGAGTTTTATGGTGGGGAGGATTGCTAATGTGAAAGAATATATTACTTTTGTGAAAATTTAGTTAGGTATGCGTCGGAATCTGTTGTGTGTTCTCGGTTCGGTGGTTCTGCTGTCGGTGGGATGGCTGGGGTTGAGCGGTGTGCCGTTGTTGGTGGCTTTGATACCGCTACTCTATATGAGTGAGCAGTACAGTGACTCGAAAAAAGATTGGTGGCGCATGGCCGGCTGGTCGCTGCTCTGTATAGTGCTGTGGAATGTGGCTACGGTGTGGTGGATATGGAACTCAACACCTATCGGTCCTGTGGCAGCAACATTCTTCACAACATTTTGGACGATAATCCCCGTAATGTTATATCACTACGTATCGAAGCGCGCTTCGCGTTCGGTGGCCTATCCTGTATTGATTTCGGCGTGGCTGGCGTGTGAGCATCTATATACACACATGGAGGTAGTGTCGTTCCCGTGGTTATCGCTCGGAAATGGTTTCTCGGGGGATGTGTGGGCTGTGCAGTGGTATGAGTATACCGGTGTTGGGGGTGGTACGTTGTGGGTGCTGCTTGCCAATGTGGCGGTATTCGAATATCTGCGACGACGTACTAAGTGGAGTCAGCTCAGGGCGGCGATAGTGGTGGTTGTGCCGATGGTGGTGTCGATAATCATTGGTTGGAACTATCAGAGTTCGGGCTCTGAGGTGCAGGTGTCGGTTGTGCAACCTAATGTGGATTGTTACGAGGAGAAATTTGCAGGTAGTGAGCCGGAACAGATGGCAAACATCTTGGAGCTGCTTGGTCAAGTGCCTGCGTCAAGTCGTGTGGCGGTGTTGCCCGAAACGGCGATACCATACCAAGTAGATGATAAGGCGGTGGCGGAGTCGCCTACGATAATAGCGCTCGGCGAGATGTTTGCTCAAGAGCATCCCGAAACGATGCTTGTGGGCGGTGTGTTCAGCGTGAGGGTATATGAGGAGGGTGAGCCACGACCAGAGATAGTGCGTCAGCAGGATAGTCTGTATTACAATAACTTTAACTCTGCGGTAGCCATAAACAGTGACTCGGAGCAGATGTTACATCACAAGATGCGATTGGTGGTGGGTGTGGAGGCGATGCCTCAGTTGCCACTACTGGATAACTTCGTCGATTTGGGTGGTGTGACAGGTCAGCTCGGACGTAACGACAAGGCGACGGTATTTCGTAAGGGAGAGGTAGTTGCCGGCCCTGCGATATGCTACGAGGGTATGTATGGCGAGGAGTATGCACGATTTGTTACTGAGGGTGCAAACCTGATGCTTGTGTTGTCGAATGATGGTTGGTGGGGAGATACCCCGGGACATAAGCGACTGTTTGACTTCTGTCGTTTGCGTGCCATAGAGACGCGTCGTTCGGTGGCTCGTAGTGCCAATACCGGTGTATCGGGATTTATCACACCGACAGGCGAGGTCTTGCAGCGTCTGGATTGGGACGAACGAGGTGTCTTGACACAAAAGGTAGAACTTCGCCAGGAGCAGACTTTCTATGTGCGTTACGGCGATTGGATTGGACGTACGGCTATGATATTGACTGTGCTCTGCTTGCTCTATTACAGCGCTTACAGAGTGCGCCGAAAGAACCACTTAGTTGAATAGAATAATTAAACAGACATAATAAAGTATGAACTACTCTCAAACTATCGATTATCTCTTCTCTTCATTGCCAACATTTCAGCAGGTTGGTGCAGATGCTTATAAGCCCGGATTGGAGCGCATAACAGAGTTTTGTCGCCACCTGGGTAATCCACAGCGTAACTTCTACACGATTCATGTGGCCGGCACAAATGGTAAGGGCTCGGTATCGCATATCTTGGCATCGGTGCTTCAGCAGGCAGGTTATCAGGTGGGATTATACACCTCGCCGCACTTGAAGGATTTTCGCGAGCGCATACGTGTAAATGGCGAGATGATACCTAAGCAGCGCGTGGTGAATTTTGTGGATAAGAATCAGGCTAAGATGGAGGAGTTGGACCTCTCGTTCTTCGAGATGACAACGGCTATGGCATTTGATTACTTTGCACATAGCGACGTGGAGGTGGCTGTGATAGAGACCGGTTTGGGAGGTAGGTTGGACGCTACGAATGTGATTGTACCGTTAGTGAGTGTTATAACCAACATCGGCAAGGAGCATACCGAACTGCTCGGCTCTACGATAGCGGAGATTGCGCGCGAGAAGGCGGGTATCATCAAGAAGAGTGTGCCTGTGGTTGTGGGAGAGCGAAGCGAGGAGTATAATGGTGTGATAGAGGAGGTTGCAGCAGGGCTAAAGTCTCAAGTGATATATGCTCAGGATTGGTTTGAGTGTAAGCAATGTGAGCCTTGTGGGGCGTTGCAGCACTTGTTGGTGACTCGTATGGACGATAAGAAGGTCTTTGATGTGAAGCTCGATTTGATGGGATGTTATCAGCCTGCGAATGTGGTGACAGCAACAGCCGTGGTGGATTATCTGCATGAGTCATCACCTCTGACAATATCGATCCGTGCCTTTATCGAGGGTTTGGAGTCGGTTATTGAGAGTACACATCTGGCGGGTCGTTGGCAGATACTTAGTGAGTCGCCATTTGTGGTGTGTGATACGGGACATAACTCATCGGGAATGAAGTATGTGGGCGAGGAGCTTAGTCGTATGGCGAAGGAGTATAAGCGACAGATATGTGTCGTGGGTGTGTCGGGCGACAAGGATGTGGAGGCTATGCTGGCGCAGATGCCTAAGCAGGCCTATTATATCTTTACACAGGCCTCAATACGTCGTGCTATGCCGGCAGATACCCTCTTGGCTAAGGCGCAGGCGGCAGGTTTCGAGGGCGAGGCTGTGGCATCGGTTGCGGAGGCGTTGGCAAAGGCTAAGGAGATGGCTACGGCTGAGGATATGATATTTGTCGGCGGAAGCAACTTTGTGGTAGCGGAGATATTGTAGAAAAGCATATTTTGGGTAGATAGCCTTAAGAGGTTGTATTAATGCGTAGTTAATACAACCCTTTTTTTAAGAGAGATGTTACATTTGGGCTGCAAAAACGTATATTTATCAGTGGGTTGAATAATTTTTTCACATTTTTGTAGTTATTATAGTGTGTGCTGCGTCTAATGTAGTAAAGTGTAAAATAAATATCAGGTTATGAGAAGATTTTTTCTGTTGTCGCTGGCGTTGTTGATGGCGACAAGTGTAATGGCAATGAGCCGCGTGACAGGTCGTGTGGTGGACGTTGAAGGTAAGCCTATCGGCTATGCAACGGTGATGGCTATGCAGGGCGAAGATGTGGTGCGTGGCGTAGCGACCGACGATGCGGGAGGTTTTGTGCTTCAGCTGCAAGATGGCTCGTATAATATAATGGTAGAGTTCGTGGGCTACGAGGCGTGGCAGAAGAGCGTGAGTGTTGCGGGCGACGTGGAGTTAGGCGATATAACACTCAAAGAGTCGGCAACAGAGATTGGAGAGGTGGTCGTTGAGGCTGAGATGATTACGCGTGAGGCGGACCGCTTTGTGGTGAATGTGGCGGCATCGGAGCAGGCTGTGGGTAAGGATGGCGAGGAGCTGCTGAAGCAGTCGCCAGGAGTGAAGGTCGATGATGACGAGATTTCTATTTTGGGAGCAAGTGGCACAAAGGTCTATGTCAATGGTCGCGAGATGAAGCTTTCGGGTAGAGATTTGGTAAACTACGTGAAGGGTCTGCGTGCCGAGAATATCCAAAAGATAGAGATTGTGCCACAGACGGGAGCCGACTACGATGCAAACTCTTCGGGCGGAATGATTATGATTTCGTTGCGCAAGCGACTGGATGATGGTCTGATGGGCTCGGTGAACTTCTCGACGCAGCAGTCGGGATTGGGCTCGTCGTACTCGCCAAATATCTCGATGAACGCGCACGTGGGTAAGTTTGACCTCTCGGCAAGTGGTTGGTTTTACAACTTCGACCAAGACCAGAGTATTGACGAGAGAACACGTTACTTGCAGTCGCTGACAAATATCGACTCGGAAACAGATATAGATGTAGGAGGTAGCTTTGGCGGCGGTAGCCTCTCGGCTATTATGCAGATAAACGACAAACATTCGGTGGGTGCTTCGTTGGACTACAATGGCGGTAAATTTGATACCGACTCGAAGTCTTCGACGGCGTATGTAGTGCAGAGTGATGCATCGCTCTCGACACTCACACGAAGTGGTTACACCAATGCCGATAAGAATAACAGCTATACGGCTACGGTAAACTATATATATAAGACAGATAACTTGGGCTCGACGCTGAAGCTCATTGGCGATTTCACACATCGCAAGGATAACGGTTGGCAGGATGGCCTGACAAAGTATGAGCAACCGCAGGGCAAGGCCGATTCGCTCTACCGTTACGACAACGGAAATCTGTATCGAGTAGCGACAGCATCAATCGACAGACAGAAGATATTTGCTCCGACGATGAGCTTGAAGTATGGTGCAAAATACACCTGGAACGACGTAAACTCGGATGCTATGTATCGTTACCAGAAAGATGAGCAGTGGGTGCCTTCGACGGTGGAGGATTTCGATATATCGTATACGGAGAATATCGCTGCGCTGTATGGTGTCTTCTCGATGCGTAAGGGTAAGTGGGGCTTGGTGGCAGGTCTGCGTGGAGAGTATACCTCGACAAATGGTAAGGGCGATGTGGAACAGGACTATTTTTCGCTCTTCCCTAACGCTAACGTATCCTATATGTTGGATAAAATGGGACAATATTCGCTCGTAGCGCAGTACTCGCGAACTATCTCACGTCCTAACTTCTGGAACCTTTCGCCCAGCCGTATGCAGATTTCGGATTACAGCTACCAAATGGGTAATCCGGAGCTGGACCCTTCGTATGTAAATAACTTCTCGCTGACGGCCGTGATGAAGTATAAATACTCGGTAACGCTGATGCTCTCGACGACAAAAGATGCTATACAGCAGATGATTGTACCCGATGCGGAGGATGAGCGTATGTTGTGTATAGGTCAGGTGAATATGCCGCGTCTGAATCGCTATGCACTCTCGGTAAATCTGCCATTTACGCCTACTAAATGGTGGAGTTGGAACGTGAATATGTTTGGTATGATTCAGGAGCAGAAACTTACACCCGATAGCCCAAAATCGACAACCGAGATGTTGAATTGGAACTCGATGATGACCTTCACGCTGCCAAAGCAGTTCTATGTGGATGTGAACTACTACGGAATGACCGATATGACGGTGGGAAATATGACTATCTCGACGATGCATAACTTGGGTGTTACACTCAAGAAACGTATCAAGAATGAGTGGACGCTGACATGCGGTTTCCAGAATATTATTCCGATAGATATGGACCTAACAACAGCGCAGGATGACTTCACACGCACGCTGGAGCAGAAGAACTTTAATATGCGATTTAATGTGCGATTCGGTATATCGTATAGCTTCTCAACAGGTAAACAGTTCCGCTCACGCTCCGTAGAGCGAGGTGATGATGGCTCACGTCTTCAAAGTGGTAATAATCAGGGACAAGGGCAGTAAATAGGGTGAAAAGTGAAAGGTGAGAGCTGAAAAGTTTTTTAGTTTTTAGTTTTCAGTTTTCAGTTTTCAGTTATAAACAAGAGCCTGTCTAACACGCGTTAGACAGGCTCTTGTTGTATATTTAAGAGGCTCTATGCTAAGCCTTTAGGGCCCATACCGAAGACTAAATCGTCACTCTTGGGGGCAGACTTGCCAATCTCAATCTTGCCGACATTGCTCTCGTAACGGGTCACGTTGTCCTGCAACGATAGCAACAGTCGCTTAGCATGCTCAGGAGTGAGAATAATGCGGCTTTTGACTTTAGCCTTCTTGACTCCCGGAAGTAAGCGGGCGAAATCTATGATAAACTCCGAGGTGGAGTGTGAAATAATAGCCAAATTTGAGTAAACACCGTCGGCAACATCCTCAGGGACCTCTATGCAGAGCTTAGCTTCTTGTTCCTTTTCCATAAAAACAAATTTTTACATTACAAAAATAGATAATCATATTCACTCAAAACCCGGTGCGTCGATAAAGTTTTCGATATTTTATTAACAATTTGATTTTTAGCAGAACTTTTGCAAGATTTAGCTAAAATGGATTGTGTTAAGGGTTGTTCTAATTGGCTTGGCCTAAATTATGGAACCTCCCTTAAAGAAAAATCGACTAAAGGTTTAATATTTCATATTAAATCTGTAACTTTGCGACAAATTTTGAGAATAGATGGGTTTCGATTTGATTAATATAATGGAGGTGTCGTTGAAGGGCGTGGGTGTCGGCTTGGCATCTTCGGTGACGGTGGGTCCTGTGGCTGTGCTGTGTATTCAACGAACACTGAGTAAAACAAGGCGTTCGGGCTTGGTGTCGGGTATCGGCGTGGCGTGTGCCGATGTGTTGATGGCGCTGATTGCTTTCTTCTTTTATTCGATGTTGCAGGCCGAGATAGATAGATATAGAGATTTGTTGCAGGTGGTGGCAGGTATCTTCGTGGTGGCTGTCGGCGTATACATCTTCCTGCAAAATCCGGCTAAGCAGATTCGCAAAAACCGTGCAGGAAAGAGCGACTTGTGGCAAGATTTCTCGTCAATGTTTGCCTTCACACTGGCAAATTTCATACTGATTATACCTTATCTGTTGGCATTCTTTGCAATGTTCGATGTGGGTTTGGATTCGACAACGGTGGTCATGTCAAGTTCATGGCATAGCCTGTTTGTGATGTCGGGATTCTTTGTGGGGGCGATAGCTTGGTGGTTCTTGCTGACGCTGCTTATTGATTTGTTCCGTCGTAGATTCCGTCCTCGTCACATGCTGACTATAAATCATGTGGCAGGTGTGACTATCGGAGTGTTGGGTATATACACTATCCTATCGACATTTGTAGATATTCTTACAGTAACTGTTAAATAGATATATGACAACCAAAAATAAGAAAATAGTTATCGCCATCGACGGCTTCTCGTCGTGTGGCAAGAGTACATTCGCTAAGGCAATAGCAGCCCGTCTGGGCTACATCTTCATAGATACAGGCGCGATGTATCGTGCTGTGACGCTCTTTGCGTTGGAACAGGGCGCAATACGCTCGGGAGTAGTGGATGAGGATGCTGTGGTGGCGTTGTTGCCTCAGATAGAGATTACATTCCGCTTCAATCCGCGTCGTGGCGCAAGCGATATATACGTGAATGGCGATTTGGCAGAGGGTAGAATACGCTCGATAGAGGTAAGCAACTGTGTGAGTGGTGTGAGCTCTATCAAGCAGGTACGTGAGAAGCTGGTGGCAATGCAGCAGCAGATGGGACGTGACCGTGGCGTGGTGATGGATGGCCGCGATATAGGTACGGTGGTGTTCCCGGATGCCGAGCTGAAGATTTTTATGCAGGCAGATGCTAAGGTGCGTGCCGAGCGACGTTATAAGGAGCTGACAGAGAAGGGTGATAGCGTGACAATGGAGGAGATTCTGGAGAATGTTATATCTCGCGATAAGGCCGATATGAGTCGTGCAATATCTCCACTGCGCAAGGCAGAAGATGCTGTGGTGCTGGATAACAGCTACATGAACGTCGAGGAGCAGATGGAGTGGTTCTTGGAGAAGTATAGAGCAGCAGTAGAGGCGTAAGGCGGGATGATTGTTGAGATAGATACCAATTCGGGCTTCTGCTTTGGAGTAGTAAGGGCGATATCGTTGGCTGAAGAGGCACTGAAAGATGTCGGCTCGAAAATCTATTCATTGGGTGATATAGTGCACAACCTTAAGGAGGTGCAGCGTTTGGAGGGGTTGGGCCTGCAACGCGTCACGCATGAAGATATGGCTAAAGTGGCAGGATGTCGTCTTTTTGTAAGGGCACACGGAGAGCCTCCGACAACATTCGAGCGAGCTAAAGAGTTGGGTATAGAGGTGGTGGATGCTACATGTCCTGTGGTGGCAGCTCTGCAACAACGAGTGATAAAGGCTCGTGATATGATGAAGGAGTTTGGTGGACAGGTCGCTATCCTGGGCAAGAGAGGACACGCCGAGGTGGTGGGCCTTACGGGACAAATCAAGGAGGAGATAGTGGTCATCGAGGGCGTTGAGGATTTGGCACTGTTGGATTACGAACGTCCTATATATCTACTCTCGCAGACAACACAGAGTGTGGCGTTGTTTAACCAAGTGGCTGCGATGATTCGTGAACGTCTATGGGATGAGGATTTATTGGTGGCGGAGGATACGATATGTCGAAGGGTTGCTAACCGAGAACAGTCGCTCAGAGAGTTTGCTTCACGACACGATGTGGTGGTATTTGTGTGTGGTAAGAAATCCAGCAACGGAAAGGTCCTCTACGAGGTGTGCCGAAAGGCTAATCGGAAGTCGTATTGTGTGGAGGATGAGAGCGAGATGAGTGAAGAGTGGTTCGCGGGGTGTGAGAGTGTCGGAATATGTGGTGCAACATCAACTCCGCTGTGGCTTATGGAACAGATAGCAGAGAAAATTAAAAATATGTAGAGTTATGAAGTATATAGTTCGCGCGGTAAAATATTTTATATTTTTTGGCGTTTTATATTGGGCGCTGGTATGGGTGATGTCGGATTTTGATGCTGCGGTGTCATGGCAGATGTTGATGCTGAATCTTAAGAGCGAGAATGGCGTATGGCTCGTGGCAATGATGGTGGCTCTGTCGTTGGCATATCCATTCTTCGGTTTTATGACGCGCAGAGAGGTGGCATACCTTGTGGAGGATAAGCCTGTGGTGATTGACGCCTTCAAGAAGGTGGGCTATGTGCTCAAACGAGAGGATAACGGCGTGTTGGTTTTTGGCGCAGAGAGTACCATAAAGAGAGCCTTCTTGCTCTTTGAGGATGAGATTACCGTAGAGCAGAATGGTCAATGGATTGTGGTGAAGGGTATACGTCGTATGGTCGCCAGAGTGGTATATTATCTGCAAGTGCTATTGGAGAGAAAACGCATGGGCGTAGAGGAGTAATGGTTTAGTGAGGCTCAGGAAACTATGAGAAATAATTGGTATAAGTTGCTGTTTGGTGTATGCGCTGTCGTGATTTTGGTATCGACGGCTGCGGCTGAATTGTGGTCTACGAACAAAGACCAGGATTTGGGTCGAAATATGGAGATTATGCTTAACGTGATGCGTGAGGTATCGACGAACTATGTCGATGAGGTGGCATCGGATAAGTTGCTCCAGGATGGCGCAAACGGCATGTTGAGTAAGTTGGACCCCTATACAGCCTTTATTCCAGAGACAGAATTGGAGGAGTTCGAGATACTTTCGACGGGAAAATATGGAGGTATAGGTGCGACGATACGTATGCGCAGAGATAGTAGCGTCGTGGTGGCTCAGCCATATAAGGGAACACCATCGGATAAGGCAGGAATGAAGATTGGCGATAAGTTCTTATCCATAGATGGAGAGGATGTGACCAAGTTGTCTATCTCGGAGATCTCGTCACGTCTGAAGGGTACACCGGGAACGGATGTGAAGGTGGCGGTGCAGAGTGTGATGGATGGCCAGCGCAAGGAGTATAACCTGACGCGAGCGAGAATTGCCATACCGGGTGTGCCATATAGCGGATATGTGACAGAGGGTGTTGGCTACATCGTGCATAACGACTTTACCGAAGGGTGCTATGAGGAGATGAAGGCTGCAATAGAGAAGTTGCAGAGCGAGGGAGAGCTAAAGTCACTGATTCTGGATTATCGTAACAATGGTGGTGGTAGCTTGGCCGAGGCGGTAGATGTGTTGTCGTTATTCCTGCCTGTGGGAACAGAGGTGGTGACGATGAAGGGTCGCACGGCACAATCAACACGTGTGTTTAAGACAAAACACGCTCCTGTGGCAGAGAAGATTCCGTTGGTGGTGTTGATAAACGAGAATTCGGCATCGGCATCGGAGATTGTGAGTGGTGCGTTGCAGGATTTGGATAGAGCGGTAGTAGTAGGTCAGCGTTCTTACGGCAAGGGCTTGGTGCAGACGGTAATACCTATCGGATATAACTCAACGCTGAAACTTACAACGGCAAAATATTATATTCCATCGGGTAGATGTGTGCAGCGACTTAACTACTCGGCACATGATGGCAGAACGGCGGAGAATGTTCCGGACTCGCTAATCAGAGAGTTTAAGACCGCCAATGGTAGAAAGGTCTATGATGGAAAGGGTATTATGCCTGATGTGAAGCAGGAGACGGAGTATATCAGTACGTTTGCTGTCGTGTTATACAACTTGGGTTATATTGAGGATTTTCTGGATGAGTACGTTCGTCGTAATCCCGATTTGGAGGTTAATGTTAGAGAGTTCTCGATAACAGACCAAGATTATGAGGACTTCATAGCTTATATGGCCGACAAGGAGGTGCCATACGAGTCACGTACGCGTTTGGCGTTGGAAGTGTTACAGCAGACGGCAAAAGAGGAGCGTCATGATGACGACTTAGAGGCAGAGCTGAAGCTGCTGGGAGAGAAACTCAAAGATGCAAAGGAGGATAATCTGAGAACATACAGAGCAGAGATAGAGGATTTGATAAATCACGATGTCGTGCTGCGATTCAAGTATTACGAGGGCGTGTTGGAGCATGCTGCGGCGTCGGACAAGGAGGTAGCATCGGCAATAGAGTTGCTGAAGGATACTGAGCGTTACCAGACAATTCTTCGCGAGCAGGATACTGAGCGAAACTAAATAGAGAGGAGCTGCGAGATGAGGGTGTGGCCGTTAGGCAGAATTACGATAAATTTGCGAGTAATAGTCCTGTTTGTGGGACTGATACTCGCTATCGTCTTATTGCTCTATACCAATAAGCTGGCCCGTGTGCTACACGAAAAAGAGCAGAATGATGTGAAGTTGTGGGTCGCAGCTATGGAGCGTGTGAGCGGTGATGTGAACGGTAATATAGCCATCGATCCGCTTATCTCGCATATCGTAAGTACGCATACCAATATCCCCTTTATCATTACCGACGAGTATCTCAATCCTGTTGTGAGTAACCATATCGATAAAGAGGTGTTTGAGGATGCAGAGCTCTATAATGCTAAACTGGAGGAGCTTTCGAATGAGTATAATCCGCGAGTGGTTACGGTGCGTGATGTCTGGGGCTTGAATACCAAACAATATATCATCTACTACGGGCAATCCGACCTGCTGAAGGCGTTGTACTATTTCCCGTATGTGTTGATTCTGATTATTATCATCTTTTTGGTATTTACATATATAGCCTTGCAGTCTACCAAACGTGACGAGCAAAATCAGGTGTGGATAGGCTTGGCTAAGGAGACTGCCCATCAGCTCGGTACGCCAATCTCGTCATTGCTGGGATGGGTGGAATATATGCGTTCGCAAGATATTGACCCAACAGTTGTCGATGAGATAGAGAAGGATGTATCACGACTGACGACAATCGTGGACCGCTTCTCGAAGATTGGTGCGGAGACGATTCTCACGCCGAACAATGTCAATGAGGTGGTCGGCGCATCGGTTATGTATTTCCGTACGCGTATACCTCGTAATGTGACGCTTAGTTATAACGGCCTGGCAATGGCTCCGGTGAAGGCTAATATCAATGTTGCTCTGTTTGAGTGGGTGATAGAGAATTTGCTGAAGAACTCGTTGGATGCTATACAGGGTATGGGCTCCATAGACGTTAAGATATCGTATAATGCCAAGCAGGTGTTTATAGATGTGAGCGATACGGGTAAAGGTATTGCAAAGGGTAACTGGAGCAGGATATTTAAGCCCGGATATACGACAAAGACACGAGGTTGGGGTTTGGGACTGTCGTTGTCACGCCGTATAGTCAAAGATTATCACCATGGAAAAATATTCGTGCTCAAGTCGGAGGTTGGTCATGGTACAACATTTCGTATAATTCTCAAACAGGTGTTCGAATAGATGGCTTGGCAGAACAGAAATAATGGTTTGGACACGCTGAGTGTTGAGGAGCTACGTCGTTATACGGACCGCTGGACGGGAGAGTTGTCGGCAGTGGATACGCTCTCGTATGACAATATCGCATCAGACGAGTTGGTGGATGCTATGATTCAGCAGTGGCATCAGGAGCGTTTGGATAAGAGAAACATATCGGCCGAAGAGCTTTTTGGACAGCAGAGTGAGTTGTTGCCTCAGGAGGCGGAGGCGCAGGTGGTGGAGCAAGGCGCGGAATTGGGTGATGTGGCGAATGTTGAGCAGGTTGCCCAGATGGGTGATGCGCTACCGATGGCGGCTGATAGTGTGGATGTGACAGCCTCAGCAGCGGAGCCGAGTGCGATGATAAGTCTGTTGCCGGAGTGGAGCGTGTGGGCATACAATGCCTTGGTGCTGATAGCTATGGGCGTATATGTGTACAGCATATATCTCTACTACGAGGATGTAATTGCGATGTTCTCGTCGGTATTTAGAAGTAAGGTGTTATCATCACATGGTGTGAGGGAAAGGCGTCAGAGTATTATATTTTACGGGTTCTTGGGTAAGTTGCTCCTGCTCGGAGTGTTGTTTGTCGGTGTGTTATCGCTCGGCGTTGTTGTGCGGGGCGGTACGGAGAATTGGCTCGGCTCGATGCAAGAGGCTTTATGGATGCCGGTGGTGGTGATTGTGGCTTTGGCGGCATTGATGCTTGTGCAACATACAATATTATATACAATAGGATGGGTAACTCGGTCACAGGCCGTGGTAAAGAGTATGCTACAAATGCGAACGGTATATTTCGTGTTTATTACCATTGTCGTAGCTCCAATACTCATCTTGGCACAAATGGGTTGGATGGGCGTGTATGAAGGTTGGCTATATGTTGGTTGCGCCCTGGCTGCAATTTCGGTATTACTATACCTGAAGGAGAGTTTAAGCCTGTTTATTTCTAAAAAAGTTTCGATTTTGCATTGGATTTTGTACCTTTGCACCGTCGAAGTTCTGCCGTTGAGTTTTTTGTGGCAGCTGATACAAAGTAAGTTAGGTTGTTAATATATTGGAAATGACAAATAAAATCTTGATTTCACAGCCACGTCCGGCGGTGATGGAGAAGTCGCCCTTCTATGCGCTCTCATCAACACACGGCGTGGAGATAGATTATAAGCCGCTGATTCGTACCGTAGGTGTATCGTTGAAAGAGTTTCGCTCACAGCGTATAAATATCTTGGACCATACGGCAGTGATATTTACATCACGTACGACAGTAGATAGTTTCTTTAAGATATGTGAGGAGGCTCGTGTGACCGTACCAGAGACAATGCGATATATCTGTAACACAGAGGCTGTGGCATTGTATCTACAAAAGTATATCATATATCGTAAGCGTAAGATTTCGTTTGCTGACGGTACGTTTACCAACTTGTTGGAGCTGATAATCAAGCATAAGGGAGAGCGTTTCTTGCTAGCTTTGAGTGAGCCTCATAAGCCTGAGCTGCCTGAGACTTTGACTAAGTTGGGTATAAGCTATGACCCTGTAATCTTGGCACGTACGGTGGCGGCAGATATGAGCGATGTGACCCCTGCGGCGTATGATATGATGGCTCTATATTCGCCATCAGATGTGAAGAGCGTGTTGGAGCACTTCAGCATTGAGCAGTTGCCGATGATTGCAACATTTGGCTCGGCGACACTCAGCGCAGCATTGGATGCAGGAATGCACGTGAAGGCTTCGGCACCATCGCCAGAGGCACCATCAATGGCTAAAGCTTTGGATATATATCTTACAAAGTTGGGCCGTGGAGAGCAGATTGCAGATGCTGTGGTGCAGTGCGACCAGGCTAAGGAGGATTTTATCCGTACGCAGCAGAATAAGTTGCAGAAGAAGAGCCGTAGCAGAGCAGCATCCGAGAAAAAATAGCCACAATAGATAGGTTGATGATGGGATATTCATTACCACGTAATGAGCGATTACGCTCGCTAAAAGCTATTCGCAGGCTCTTCAGTGAGGGGCAGAGTGGTTTTGTATACCCATTTCGATATCTCTCATTAGAGGAGAGAACGGAATCGGAGGCAGGGGGACTGGAGGTGATGTTCTCGGTGCCGAAGAAGTTTCATAAGAGGGCAAACAAACGTAACCTGCTGAAGCGTCGTATGCGTGAAGCATTCCGTCTTAATTGCCAAGAGCTGAGAGATAAGCTAACGGAGCAGGGTGTGGCGCTTGATATGGCAATTGTGCTATCGACAAAGGATGTGGTAAGTTATAAAACTATCGAATATGCAATCAAGAGGATTTTGGAGCAAGTGTCTGGCACTTTGTAAGCGAATACTCGCTTTTCCGCTGATTGTACTGGTGAAGTTTTATCAATACTGCATATCGCCGCTTAAGCCACCATGTTGTCGTTTTACGCCTACATGCTCGCAATATGCCTTGCAGGCGTTGCGTAAGCATGGACCGCTGAAGGGCGGTTGGCTGACACTCAGACGAATACTCAGATGTCATCCGTGGGGTGGAAGTGGATATGATCCTGTGCCTTGAAATCCCACTTATTATACAGCTTCAGACAAAAAAGACGTGTCTAAAAACTTATTAGACACGTCTTTTTATATATAAGGTATCCCACTACTTGGCGTAGCTTACCGAGCGGGTCTCGCGGATGACGGTAATCTTTACCTGACCCGGATAGGTCATCTCATCCTGAATCTTCTTAGCTATGTCGTGTGACAATGACTCAGACTCCTGGTCTGAGAGCTTGTCAGCACCAACGATAACACGCAGCTCACGACCTGCCTGGATAGCGTAGGTCTTAACAACGCCAGGGTAAGAGAGTGCGATGCCCTCCATCTCCTTCAGACGCTTGATATACGACTCAACGACCTCGCGACGTGCGCCCGGACGTGCTCCAGAGATAGCGTCGCAGACCTGGATAATAGGGGCAATCATAGATGTCATCTCTACCTCGTCGTGGTGAGCACCGATAGCATTGCATACCTCGGCCTTCTCCTTATACTTCTCGGCGAGTTTCATACCGATAATTGCGTGTGGCAACTCTGGCTCATCATCGGGTACCTTACCAACGTCGTGCAACAGACCTGCGCGACGTGCAGTCTTAGGGTTAAGACCCAACTCCGATGCCATAATACCTGCCAAATTAGCTGTCTCGCGGGCGTGCTGCAACAGGTTCTGACCATACGACGAGCGGTACTTCATCTTACCGATAAGGCGGATAAGCTCAGGGTGCAGACCGTGGATACCCAAGTCGATAGCGGTGCGCTTACCTACCTCGACAATCTCCTCCTCAATCTGCTTCTTGACCTTGGCTACAACCTCCTCGATACGTGCGGGGTGGATACGGCCATCGGTAACGAGCTGGTGCAACGCCAGACGTGCAATCTCACGACGAACAGGGTCGAAACCGCTCAAGATGATAGCCTCAGGAGTGTCATCAACGATAATCTCGATGCCGGTGGCTGCCTCCAAAGCGCGGATATTACGGCCCTCACGACCGATAATGCGGCCCTTAACCTCGTCGCTGTCGATATTGAACACCGTAACAGCATTCTCGATAGCAGTCTCGGTAGCCACTCGCTGGATAGAGGTGACAATGATGCGCTTAGCCTCCTTAGTGGCGGTGAGCTTAGCCTCCTCGATAGTCTCGTTGATATAGGATGCAGCCTCACTCTTAGCCTCAGCCTTCATATTCTCGATAAGGATGTTTTTGGCATCCTCCTCGCTCATGCCTGAAATCTGCTCCAAGCGAACATTCTGCTCCTTGATGATAGCTGCAAGCTCCTCCTTCTTAGAATTCAGGCTCTGCATCTGGCTCGACATCTGCTCCTTTAAGCGGTCGTTCTCCTTAATCTTGTTCTCCAAATCGCGTTGCTGATTCGTCAGATTGGCCTCTATCTGCTTTGCGCGCTGCTCGCTCTGAGCAATCTTCTGGTTACGTTCGTTAATCTGGCGATCGTGCTCACTCTTGAGCTGGATGAACTTCTCCTTAGCCTGGAGAATCTTCTCCTTCTTAATCATCTCGCCCTCGACCTCAGCCTCCTTGAGCGCTGCGGCACGTTGCTTTTGGATGGTGTTCTTAGTGATGAAAGTGGTGATGAGCATATAGCCCACAGCACCCACTATCACGCTGATAGCCGCTGTAATTATTATTGTTGTTGTCATAGTTTTTAGTTATAAATAAATTTATGTTAGTCTAAAAAGTTTTCAAAAACAAAAACCGCATAGTGTTTCCTTTTCTTGTTTGACGAATCTGGTGATAAGTCAAGTGTGGGGCTCCGAGAATCGCAACCGTCCAACGGTGCCGTCTGACACACCCCGAAGGGTTAAGGCCTGGTTTTAACTCTGCCGAGAGTTTACCCAATGTAATAAGTGTTCAGTTCGCAAAGCTATAAGGAAATCTATGCGGGTAGATTTTTCTATGTAAAGAACCTATGGTGTGTAACAGCAAAAATCGCTCTAAAGAGTTACTTGTCGTTCTTCTCCAGACGATTTAAATGCTTGTCAAGACGCTTAGATAGTGCATCCAAGGCCTTCATATCGTCGCTCTCTACCTCGTTCTGACGAGTAAAGGCGATGTTGTTGATACAAAATTGTAGTGCCGAGATTGCTAGGCAATCCTTTATGTCGCAGTTCTCTCCGAAAGTCTTTTGCAGACGACTGATGTTGGCATTCACCTCACGCTCGGCAAGACGGTATACCTCCTCCTTCTCACTGTCGATAGTCAGCGAGTAGGCTTTATTTGCAACTTTGAGGTTTATCTTTTGCTTTGCCATCTGTCGTTAATTCTTTTCAGCTTTGTTGAGTAGTGCAATACAGCGATCAACCTCCCGCAATAATAGGTTGATACGTGCCCTTGAGCGAGCCTTGTCGGTAGTATTACCACCCAGACTCTCTGTAAGTTCCAACTTCTTGACCTGCTCCTTAAGACGTATAATCTCTTCTGCCTGGCTGCGAACCTCTCGCTGCAAGGCATCACGCTCACTCTGCAACGCTGCAAAGGCTGCCTCTAATGCCTCATGCTGAGCAATCACTCGCTCAGCTTGCGCCTCAATGTGGGTTATTATACTCTTACAAGCCATAAGTTAAAGTGTGAAACAAAATTCAGGCACTCAAAGGTAATAAAAAAATATATTATTCACAAATAGTTGCTGTGAAATATCTAACGTGGCGTCTTAACGGCGCATAACACCTCGCCATAGAGGTCATAATTGTCGGCTGCGGTAATCCTTACACGATAGAACTTGCCACGTCGTAGCTGACGCTTCGAAACAGGAATGAGTATCTCTTGGTCCACTTCAGGAGAGTCGTACTCCGAGCGGGCAACATAGTAGTCTCCTTGGCGAGAATCAACAATAACGCTAAGCTCTTCGCCCACGCGTCGCTCATTATTCTGAAGCGATATATCCTCTTGCAGGCGCATAATACGCGCAGCGCGACGCTCCTTCTCCTCCTCGGGGACATCATCACGAAGGTTTGTAGCCGAATAGGTGCCCTCCTCTTCCGAATAGGGGAAGACCCCCAATCGCTCGAAACGTACCTCGCGGACAAACTCTTCCAACTCGCGCACATCCTCCTCCGTCTCGCCTGGATAGCCGACAAGCAGTGTTGTACGCAATGCAATATCTGGAATGGCTGTGCGCAGACGCTCGATAAGCTCCATAGCCTCTGCCTTAGTGTGGCGACGCTTCATCGCCGATAGCATATTGTCCGATATATGCTGGAAGGGAATGTCGAGATATTTGCAAATCTTCTTCTCGCGGGCCATAACGTCTATAACGTCCTGTGGAAAGGCCGTCGGATAGGCATAATGCAGACGTATCCACTCGATACCCTCGATGCGGCACAACTGCTCCAGAAGTTCCGCCAGACGACGCTCGCCATAGAGGTCAATGCCGTAGTAGGTGGTGTCTTGTGCGATGACCATCAACTCGCGGACACCCTCTGCTGCAAGGTTGCGTGCCTCCTCCAAAAGCTGCTCCATAGGAACAGAGATATGTTTGCCACGGATGAGTGGTATGGCACAGTAGCCGCACTTCCAATTACAGCCCTCGGCAATCTTCAGGTAGGCGTAGTGGGGTGGGGTAGAGGTAAGACGTGTGGTTTGTAACTCTGTGCGGTGCTCTCCGCCCAGACGCTCGACGATTGCAGCCCAATCCTTGACGCCGAAATATTGGTCCACCTCGGGAATCTCTGCTCGTAGCTCGTCGGCATAACGCTCGCTCAGGCAACCGATGACGAAGAGCTCGTCGATGAGCCCCTCCTGCTTAGCCTGGACAGCGGCGAGGATAGTCTCGATGCTCTCCTGCTTGGCATCGCCGATAAAACCACAGGTGTTGATGACAACAACATCGGCACGTGAGTCGCTATCGAAGACGATGACGTAACCTGCCTGGGCAAGTTGCGCCGCCAAATGCTCCGAATCAACGGTGTTCTTCGAGCAGCCGAGAGTGATAAGGTTGAGCAGTTTCATCTTACTTACGCCTATTTATGCTCGCCAAACAGAGCATTGACAAACTCGTGGCGGTCAAACATCTTCAGCTGGTCGATGCCCTCACCGATGCCGATATAACGTACGGGGATGTGGAACTGGTCGCTGATGCCGATGACAACGCCACCCTTGGCTGTACCATCCAACTTGGTGATAGTGAGCGAGGTAACTTGCGTAGCCTGGGTGAATTGGCGTGCCTGCTCAAAGGCATTTTGTCCCGTAGAGCCATCCAGCACCAACATAACTTCGTGAGGTGCATCGGGGATAACCTTTGCCATAACGTTGCGAATCTTCGTAAGCTCGTTCATCAAACCTACCTTATTGTGAAGGCGACCTGCGGTGTCAATCAAAACAACGTCGGCACCATTGGCAACAGCCGACTTGAGTGTGTCGTATGCTACCGAAGCGGGGTCAGAGCCCATCTCCTGGCGAATCATAGTAGCTCCGGCGCGCTCTGCCCATACGCCGAGCTGGTCGATAGCGGCAGCACGGAAGGTGTCGGCAGCACCGATAAAGACCTTACGACCTGCGGCGGTGAGCTTAGCAGCAAGTTTGCCGATGGTGGTGGTCTTACCCACACCATTCACTCCCACGACCATCATAACGTAAGGCATACCCTCCTTGACCTCAATACCCATATCCTCGCGCTTGGAGTGTGACTCCTCCAAAAGTGAGGCAATCTCGTCACGCAAGATGGCATTGAGCTCCGAGGTGTTCATGTACTTGTCGCGTGCGATACGTGCCTCGATACGGTTGATGATGCGGACTGTGGTCTCTACGCCCACATCCGAAGTGATGAGCACCTCCTCCAAATCATCTAGCACGTCGGCATCAACAGTCGAGCGGCCTGCAATGGCACGTGCCAACTTTGAGAAGAAACCTGTCTTGGTCTTCTCCAAACCGGCAGCAAGCTCCTTACGCTCCTCCTGCTTCTGCTCCTCCTGCTTCTCAGGCTCTGTCTGGGGCTCTGCCGATATGGTCTCGGCAGCTGGCTGAGGTGTTGTAACCTCCTCTGTGTTAGGTGCTACGCTCTCCTGCTGTGGAGTATCTTTTTTCTTAAAAAGGTCAAAAAATCCCATATACCTTATTTTTAATGTATATATATTGCAAAATTACTACAAAAACGGAAGATTACCAAATGGAAAATTCAAAATTAAGTTTTGGTCTTGTAAGCGGTAGATTCCCATCGTCTTGCTACGCAAGTCGGGGAATGACGTTTTATTTAATGAGTAATGAGGAATTAGATTAGTTAGAGGTTACTAAGGGGAACTAAAGGTTACTAAAGTCTGCGGCTGAAGATTAAGATTTGAGTTTTCACCTTTTACTTACAATGTTATAACAGTGTTAATGATTTGTGGGTAGTAAAAAGACTACCCACGTTACTGAGGGGGATAGTGAAATACTCTGGGTAACCAATTGGTTACCCGCGACACCAGCAGGACAATGTTCGACTTTTCTCCGAAACTCCACGGGTAGTAAAAAGACTACCCACGTTACTGAGGGGGGAATAGTGAAATACTCTGGGTAACCAATTGGTTACCCGCGACACTGTGGGAAGTAGAGCGAACTCTGAAGGGCAACGAGTAAAGAGTAATTAGGTTAGAGGGCTTAGGGTGATTGATGAAATAAATGTCTACGTAGGTTTTTAGTTTTATTTTTCTACAATATTGGCAATTAAAAAGCTCCTAAAATTAGGAGCTGTGTTGATGTTGATAACCATTAAAGGTCGCTTGTCAATGATGACTTAATATCTTCCAATTTATTAGGATTCATATATACTATAGAACACGTATCTTTGGTTATATAAAGTACTATATATGCGTTTCCAGATTCTTTGTCGAAAACACGGTAATAATATGACTTGCCGTGTACACTCATTTCATGCTTAACATCAAGTAATGAAGCATCCTCGTCATAATCCAAACTATCATCAATAATCCAATCGTCGTTATTGTATTTTGCTTCAAGACCAGAACGGATATTATTGTATAGCGTAATTCTATCATCGTCACTGACATAGCTCTTATCGTGGAAGAACCCAACTAACACGCTAGTCACTTCGTTGTTGCTTGTTGTTAACACTATAGCTGCTTCGTTGTTGAAAAATAGACCGTTCAGAGCTGTTTTATAAATGTTGGGTTGTATTCCACTTGGAAGGCTCTCTGTTTTATAGCCTTGTGCAACTAATTTCTGAACAAATGCCGTGGGACTGCCTTCAATTGGTATTCCTTTGAATGTGAATTTATTACTGTCCTGAGCAAATGCATAGTTTAGGCTCAATAGTAGTGCAATAGCACCGATTACAAACTTTTTCATAGCTTTAAGTTGTAGTCCGTATCAACTCCTATGCGGATTTTAATATATACAGAAAGTGTGGAGCTGATTTCGTTTATCAAACAGAAGGTTGTGGAAAGACCTGAATCGGAATAAACGACTTACCCCACACCAAGAATAGGCATAGGGAAAGTTGCAATAACATTGCCCTAATTCTAAACAAGGAATGAGCGTTGTTCGTACTCCATCCGATTCTGAAAACTTCCACATTTTCTGTTATGGATAGTGCGAAAACACTTTCTTAAATATATGTCTGACGCATATTATGCAATAATGCACACTGCGACACTACAAATGTAAGCAATTAAAATCAAATTATCAATAGCATTATATTGTGCATACAAAAAAGGCGTACCCCGAAAGGAACGCCTTTTTTTGTATTGTGCCTCGACGGCTCAATCCAAAATTATTTCTCAGCGAAGTAAGCCTTGATATCCTCCTCCTCAAGAATGTTCTGAGACTTGAATACGTAAGCACCGGTCTTCTCTGACTTTACCATCTTGATACACTTAGTGTACTTCTTTGCTGTACCCGTCTTAAGGGTTGCAACTACTTTCTTTGCCATAACTTAACCTCTTTCTTACTTAATTTCACGATGTAATGTTACCTTCTTCAAGTATGGATTGTACTTACGACGCTCCAAACGGTCTGGGGTGTTCTTCTTGTTCTTTGTGGTGATGTAACGTGACATACCTGCAACACCACTCTCCTTCTGCTCGGTGCACTCCAAAATCACCTGCACTCTGTTACCTTTCTTTGCCATTTGTCAATGATGTTTTTAGTAAACCTTCTTTGGTGCAGCAGCCTCCTTAAGTGCAGCAGCCAAACCCTTCTTGTTAATTGTTTTCATACCAGAGGTGGTTACCTTCAAAGTAAACCAGCGACCCTCCTCCTCAGACCAGAAACGCTTAGTCTTCAAGTTAGTGTTGAACTTACGCTTGGTCTTGCGGTTTGAGTGAGAAACATTGTTACCCACTACAGCAGTTTTACCTGTAATCTCGCAAACTCTCATTTTGTTTTACTTTAATTAGTTTTCTTTTTCCCCATAATAAGGGTTGGCAAAGGTAAGAAAAATAAATTCAAAATTCAAAATTCGAAATTCAAAATTGTGGTTTTTATGCAAAATTGAATTAAAATTCGGGAGAACAGCCCCCAAAAATATCAATTACTCCAACAAACGGCGGTACAAATCAACCTCGCGAGCGTCGCCAATAGCCTTGCCAGGAACATCCGAGAGCTTGACACATTTACGCAGCTGCTGCTTCTGGTTCATACGGCAGGTGTAGAGCTTCATCACGATATTGCAAGGCTTATAGCCTGTGTCGTTGGTGATGTTGGTGCCTATACCGAACGAGCAGCGGATTCTGCCCTCACAGGCCTTCTTAATCTCGGCAGCCTTAGGGAAGTCCAAAGCGTCACTGAAGATGATAGTCTTGGTCATAGGGTCGATACCGAGCTCCTGATAGCGGGCAATTGTCTGGTCAATGAAGCGGATTGGGTCACCAGAGTCTTGACGTACTCCGTCGAAGAGCGAGGCGTGCTTCTTGGAGAAGTTCTTGAAGAAGACCTCCGAGCCGAAGCTATCCGTTAGAGCAATGCCCAGATAGCCGTCGTAGACCTTAACCCACTCCTCCATAGCCAGATAGTTAGCTTGGCGAGGACCTCCATTAACGGCTGCAATGAACATAGGAAGCTCGTGTGGGTAGGTGCCGATAGGCTTCATATTGAGCAACATGGCAAGGTAGCAGTTTGATGTGCCGTTACAATACATCGCGTTGGCTTTGATATACTCCAACGTCGCCTTATGCACCTCGAATGAGAAGCGACGGCGTGTGCCGAAATCCGAGAAGAGGATACCCTCGCGGTTCGAAAGTTCAATCTTCGGCTTAAGACGAAGAACAACCTCGTTTAGGTCGATGACGTTGTGCTCATTGCGCAGAGCCGAAACGGTTGAGAGAACGGCAATCTCATAGAGCGTGACCTTGTACATAAAATCTGTTACCTCGATATGTAGGTGCTGCTCGTCATCGAGCCAAATTTTAATCTTATCGGCCTCGAAATGGAACTGCTTCAACCACTCAAAATAGTTTTGAGGGATGAAACGGCAGCTGCGGACCATATACTCAAACTCCTCATCACGCAGACGCAGGCTTTCTAACTCGGTAAAAGCATTATGCAGACGCTCAACGAACTCCTCATCGTAGCGAGTCTCCTCGCGATCGTGGAAGATAAAAGTGCCCTCTGCTTGAGGAAAAGCCTTGAAATAGGCGTATGACGTGGTAAACTTATAAAGGTCGGTGTCGATGATTGATTGTACTATCATAGCCTCTAAGTTTTAGTAGGTTATTACTCTATTTTAAGTTTGTTATATAGCATCTCAATAGCGTATGCTGTGGCACGGGCGATAATCTGTCCGCGGTCGGTGCCACACTGACGCGTGGTGGCCTCTACACCATCGGGCGTGGCAATAGCCATACAAACCTCGCCTACGGGGTGCTCAGCCGTGCCGCCCGAAGGTCCAGCAATGCCTGTGGTGGCAATGGCGTAGTCGCTCTGCATCAAGCGGCGTGCGCCCTCGGCCATAGCTTTGGCAGTAGCTTCGCTCACAACTCCCTGATGCTCGATAATATCGGCAGCGACGCCTAAGACGTGCTGCTTGACCTCTGTGGCATAGCTTACAACGCCACCGCGGAAATATGCCGAAGCACCTGCTTGGGCTGTAAACTTCGAGGCGATAGCTCCTCCCGTACAGCTCTCGGCTGTGGCAAGGGTTTCCCCTCGCGAAGTGAGAATACGGTGTACGAGTTGCTCGATAGAGGCGTCTTCAAAGCCGACAATATTATCGGGTATAAGGGTGTATAACTTGGAAAATTCTCGTTCTATTCTCTCGCGTGCGCTCTGTTCATCCACATCGTATGCCGACAGACGTAGGCGGACAACATTCGGCGCAGGGAGATAGGCTAACTTCAAATAAGGAGGCAGAGCATCTTCCCACACGGCGATACGCTCGGCAAGCATAGACTCGGCAATGCCTGCGGTAATCATCGTGCGATGGATGTTGGCGTGAAGCGAGAAGTGGTGCTTCAGACGTGGAATAACCTCATCCTCCATCAAGTGCTCCATCTCGAAAGGTACGCCAGGAAGCGACACAACAACCTTGTTGCCTGCACTCTCAAACCACATACCCGGAGCAGTGCCGTGGTGGTTAAATAGAACGGTGCAACCGTCGGGGACAAGGGCCTGAGCGCGATTGAGCGAGTTGAAGGCTATGCCTCGTGCGGCGAGCATGCGCTCGACTTGGTGGGCAACGTCGCTATTTTCGACAAGCGTCTGTGAGAAATATTCTGCGAGGGTATGTTTGGTAATATCATCCTTCGTAGGGCCTAAGCCACCTGTGATGATAATAACATCGGATTGTTGCAGTGTGCGGTCTAAGGCAGAAAGAATCTGCTCGCGACCATCGCCAATGGATAGCTTCTCGCTGACGGTAATGCCTATGGCGTTAAGACGGCGGGCGATACTGACTGAGTTGGTATCGACAATCTGTCCGATGAGAATCTCATCGCCAATGGTTATGATTGTTGCATGAATCATTGCTCTTGTGAATTAATCTTGAGTGGCTGTGCGCTGCTTGGCCTGCTCAATGAGGAGGAATTGTCGCTCCAACTCCTGATTAATTTGCTTAATGGCGGATGCTCCGTTGTAGATAAATTCTGTGCCTATCTGGACAAGTGAAGCTCCGGCACGCATCATCTTATAGGCGTCTTCAGCCGACGAGATGCCGCCACAACCGATGATAGGATAAGAGCCGCGTGAACGACGATAGATGCGTTGTACGACCTCCAAAGCTCGCTCTCGGATAGGCTCTCCGCAGATAATGCCCGGAGTGCGACCCAGCTTATGCATCTGCTGAGCTGAAGCCTCGATATTATAGCGGCCTGTGGTTCCTCCACAAGCAACAATGCCGTCCAGAGGAGTGTCAAGCATAATATCACACATCATATCAATCTCTTCGTCACTCAAATCGGGCGAAATCTTAATCAAAATAGGGATATAGTTGTTTTGGCCGCGGCGGAAGTCGAACAATGGGTTCAAAATCCGCAGAATCTCCTCCTTGTCGCTTGGTGTATACTGGTGTGCCGAGGTGTTGTCGCACAGATTAACGGTAAAGTAGTCGGCCCACTGATAGAGCGAGCGGAACAGACGAAGATAATCTTTCGGAGCCTCATCGGCGGGGGTGAGGATGCTCTTTAAGATATTGCAGCCAACGACAGTTTTACTGTGGCGTTTCTTAAGGTTTTGGATGACCTGCTCGACTCCCTGGCTCTCAGTCTCGGCACGATAGAGTAGCGCATTATCACTTTTGAGGTGAAATAGTGCAGGATGTGTCGTATTGAGCTGTGCATGAGGCGTAATGGAGCCGACCTCGACAAAACCGAAGCCGATATCACCCATCGTGTCGATGAGTTGTCCGTTGGAATCGTAGCCTGCAGCCAGGCCAATAGGAGAGCGGAAATGAATACCGAAAACATCCCTTCCCAGATGATTCTTTGGGGGTATATACATCTTGCGCAGGAGAAACTTTAGACCAGGAATCTTGCCTGCAACACGCCACCAAAACTGCGAGCGGTGAAGTTTAAAGTCATCACTGCCTATGTACTGGAAGGGTTTTATAATAGATTTGAAATTCATCTCGCAGGTCTACATTTATAGAACTAAGTGCAAAGATAACTTAAATTTGGCTATTGAAGCAAATTACAGTCCAAAATAATTGTATTACCGTCGGGATAGATTCTAAGTCCCGAGTTCAAACCTACGACACGACCAAAGTGGCCTCGGTGGAGCTCTATGGTGTAGTCGTGGGAGTTGAAACGGGCGTCTATACTCTTTTTACGGATACTATCGAAGGGCATCTGCTTGCCGTGAGCAACGCCCAACTCCAGAGCCCATAACACCTCAGTATTGTCGTATTGGAACTCAATAGATGACTCGCTGAGGGTGATTTTGCACGCTCCGCTCTCAGGAGTGCATCGGACAATAAGTGTTTGGCCCTGCTCCTCAATCTCAGGCACTCCGAGTGCTATCTCACGTGTAGTACCGTCGGAAGAAATCTCGACAAGTCGCAGGCCGGCCCACTCCTGTTGTGTGCTCCACAAGAAACCATCGACCAAAGGCATGGTGAGGAAGGTACATTTGTTGGATGTGCCAGGCTCGGTGAGATAGTCCGAGGTGATGCGCTCATCGAAGAAGTGGATATCGCGGAAACGGAATGAATCGTGACTCCACATCATATTTGCACGATAGAAGCGAGAGTTGTACCATACGGAACGCACGGGGTTGCCATTGTGGTCCTCCATAGCGGTAACGGCTGTGGCAGGGGTGAGAGGGTAGTTCTGGAGGAACCACTCACCGCTCTCCGAGAGCGTCTCGACACGAACAATGCCTTGCGCACGATAGTCGGCAACACGTGGAATTTGTACCTCGTAGCCACCACGTATGCGCTCCCACGTAAAGGAGTTCTCTTGACCTACGTGAACGTAGTTATAATCCAGACAAGGCTGAGTAAACATCGTGCGGAAATACCAATCTACCCACTTCGGGTTATCGCCTACACCGTGGCAGGCTGGTTCCAGCGTGATTACATTCTGCACACCACCGACACTTGTGTCATACTGGTAGATAGGGTCGCTACCCAACATACGGAAGATGGGCACGTCAATCTGCTCGGCAGCATTTTGAGCAGGCATATAGGCGTTGTGACGGCTTGGGTAGTAGCCTTGATTCCAATAACCGCCCCACAAAGTGTAGCCGTCGGTGCCGTATTGGTCACGGCAGTTACATGAGGCTACAATGCCATACTTGTCGTGCATGTATTGAAGTGTGTGGGCGTCGATATACCATGCCCCAACAGCGCGAGGATATGAGCCGAAAATCTCCTTGAACTTAGCCATATAGACATCGACAAGGATTTCGCGCTCCTGAGGAGTGTAGCCCGTAGCGAAGCCTACGTGAGCGTGCCAATCCCATGGGAAACGACCACGCCACTTCAGTCCTGCAGCCTCGACGTGTGGCTGGGTAATCTCCCACCAAGCACCCACCTCAGAGCCCTCGTAAAGCTCCTCTTTGAGGAGTTGCTGGTAGCGAGGAACAATAAGAGCGTCGTATTGGATAAGAAATGTACCAGGCAGTTCGTATTGTTTGAGCATAGATGCCTCCTGCTTGACGGCATCGAAAAGTACATCCTCAGAGATATTAACCGGGTCGCGAGGCTCAAGCAGGCGTATGAAATTGATGATATTGACTATACGTGGCTGCTCCTTATTGCATTCGGCAGCAGAACTGTTGCCTGCAAAAAGCAATATCGCGAAAAGTAATATTAGTGTATGACGAATCTTCATTGGGTGATAGATTTGGTTTATCAAGGCAAATATACAAAAAATACTCTCAAAGTGTTATCCATACGTGGCTAAAGTTTGATGCAATGGTAGAAAAACATCATAATAGTAAGCGGCGAGTATCATAATCGGAATTATTTTGTAATTTTGTGGTCGGTAACAAATAAATATTTGTAGGCGTATGAAAACACTTGTTGTTGTAGATGTGCAGTACGATTTTGCTTCGCCAGAAGGAGCGCTGTACGTTAAGGGTGGCGAGAAGATTGCCGAGAAGGTTATGGAGGTAATCGACCAATTTGATAAGGTGGTCTTTACGATGGATTTTCATCCTATAAATCACTGCTCGTTCAAGGAGAATGGCGGTATCTGGCCTGTGCACTGTGTGGCATATACTGCCGGTACAGCCCTGCCTATGGAACTGCTGCGTGCAGCACGTAGCTATGAGGTGGCACTCAAGGGTCAGTCACCTGAGCGTGAGGAGTA
The DNA here is from genome assembly GCA_017623505.1 of Alistipes sp. Taxonomy (GTDB): domain Bacteria; phylum Bacteroidota; class Bacteroidia; order Bacteroidales; family Rikenellaceae; genus Alistipes. Next base: position 30,404 of record JAGAOZ010000003.1, on the reverse strand, counting down.
TGGAGGATTCGCTGATGGTAAGCCTGTGGCGAGCATCGTCGAAGCTGAGGAGGTGGTTGTATGCGGTATTGCCGGCGACTACTGCGTAGGCGAGACGCTGCGAAATATCGTGAAAATGCGAGGCTCAAGCCAGGGTGTGAAGGCTTATTGGGATGGTACGGCATTCTTCGATGGCGGCATACGCTACGGTGAGATATTGGAGGAGTTAGGTGTAGAGAAATGGTAGAGAAGAGGAGTATCAACATATCAGATTTTGACTATCCGCTGCCCGATGAGCGTATAGCTAAGTTCCCACTGGAGCGACGTAGCGACTCTAAACTGCTGGTATATCGCAATGGCGAGATTAGCGAGAGCCGTTTTTGTCGTTTGGCGGAGGAGTTGCCTGAGGGGGCGATGCTTGTGTTTAACAATACACGAGTGATACGTGCAAGGCTTATTATGCATAAGAGCACGGGAGCCCGTGTGGAGGTGTTCTGTTTGGAGCCTCACGCCCCAGCCGATTATGAGCGCGCTTTCGCTGTGAAGGGAGAGGCTGAGTGGAGCTGTATTGTCGGCAACCTAAAGAAATGGAAGGAGGGCGAGGTGCAGATAGCTTTCGAGTACGAGGGAGCAGAGTATATGTTGTGTGCCCAGATAGCCGAGCGAGGCGAGAGAGAGCATATAGTGCGTTTTTGCTGGGATGTGGATTTGACATTTGGACAGCTCTTGGAACACTTGGGAAGGATTCCTATTCCGCCATATCTCAACCGCGAGAGTGAGGCGATAGATTTGACACGTTATCAGACCGTATACGCCAAAGTGGAAGGCTCGGTGGCAGCACCGACAGCCGGATTGCACTTCACGCCAGAGGTCATAGAGGATATGCGTGAGCGAGGCTTTGGTTTTGAGGAGGTTACGCTGCACGTGGGAGCAGGTACGTTCCTGCCCGTGAAGAGCGAAGATGCGGCACAGCACCCTATGCATACCGAGCATTTTGAGGTGAGGCTCTCAACCTTGGAGGCGTTGGCGAAGCATTGGGGTAAGATTGTGGCGGTAGGCACTACGTCGGTGCGCACGTTGGAGTCGTTACCTGTGTTGGCGTGGCGAATAAAGCAGTTGAAAGAGCCTGACACAGAGCGAGTGATAGGGCAGTGGGAGAGCTATGATATACCTGCGGACTTTTCGGGCGAGGAGGTGCTCAGGATACTTATAGATTATATGCGAGTGCGAGGTTTGCAGTCGCTGAAGTCGGCAACGCAGATAATGATTACACCGCTGGGATTTAAGTTCCGCATAGTGAGCCGCATAGTGACTAATTTCCATCAGCCTAAATCGACGCTGCTGTTGCTTGTGTCGGCATACGTGGGTGAGGATTGGCGACGCATATATCGCTATGCTCTCGATAATGGATTCAGGTTCTTGTCGTATGGCGACTCGTCGTTGCTTATTGTGGAGTAGGAGGCTGAAGCAATTCAAAATTCAAAATTCAAGCTCGCCCATGAAGGGCTCGGCAATTCAGAATTCAAAATTAAGGGAGGTTAGGGAAGTTAAAGGTTATTAAGGGTGATTAAGGGTTATTAAAGTCGCAATAAAAAATAGTTTTCAGTTGTTATCTCCTAAAAGGTAGATTCCCATCGTCTTGCTACGCAAGTCGGGGAATGACGTCTTTTATCACCTTTTTAGTTTTTACTTTTCAGTTTTCACACATAATAAGAATAGCCCCTTGGCAAGTTTATTTGCCGAAGGGGCTATTCTTTAATTATCTACTGCTAAAGCAGTAAGCAAACCGCAAAATTTATACAGTCATAATCTCTTTCTCCTTCTTCTCAAAGAGGGTTAAGAGTTTGTTAGCTGCACGCTCGGAGCAGACTTTGTCTGCGACCAAGCCCCGCCCTTTGTCAAAGGGAGGGGTTGGGGAGGGAATGTCAATATATTTTTTCTTTACGAGGATGGTTTGGTAGTAGCGGTTTGCAAAGCCTTGTCAAAGGCATAATTACAAGAATAGCCCCTTGGCAAGTTTATTTGCCGAAGGGGCTGTTCTTTAATTATCTACTGCAAAAGCAGTAAGCAAACCGCAAAAATTACACAGTCATAATCTCTTTCTCCTTCTTCTCGAAGAGGCTGTCTACCTGCTTCATATACTTCTCGTATACCTTCTGTGCCTGTGTCTCGCCATCCTTAGCCTCATCCTCAGGCATACCCTCCTTCTGAGCCTTCTTGAAGTTCTCGACAGCATCACGACGTGTGTTACGCAAGCTGATACGTGCATTTTCGGCCACGCCCTTAACCTGCTTAACAAGCTCCTTACGACGCTCCTCCGTAAGAGGTGGAATAGTCAGACGGATAGTCTCGCCATTGTTAGATGGTGTGAGGCCGATATTTGAGTCCAAAATAGCCTTCTCAATCATACGAATCATATTCTTATCCCATGGCTGGATGAGAATAGTACGTGCGTCGGGAACAGTTACACTCGCTACGCCAGATACAGGAGTCTGTGAGCCGTAGTAGTCCACGAAAACGCTATTCAAAACGTTGGTTGTTGCCTTGCCGGCACGAATGTTAAGCAACTCATCGTCGAGGTGAGCTACCGTACGCTCCATACGGTCGGTTGCTTCATTGATAATAGTCTTGGTATCCATTGTATTATGTTTTTAGTTTTTGACTTTACTCTTGCAATGCCTTTTTAATCTCGGCGATAAGTGCCTGGAATTCAGCCTCGTCATAGCCGACAGAGATGTAGGCAATCTTGCCATCCTTGCCAATAAGGAAGTTGCGAGGGATATAGTTCGACGCAAACTTATTGAAGATGCTCTGGTCGGTGTCTAAGCCCATAGGGAAGGTATAACCCATCTTCTTGCGGAACTTCTCAACGGTGGCCTTCTCCTCGCCGCGTGAGATAGGCAGGAAGAGGAATGGCTCGCCCTCAAAGGCTTGGATAATCTCCTTCTCGACGTGAGTAAGCTCCTCACGGCATGGAGGACACCATGTAGCCCAGAAATTTACCAATACAACCTTACCCTGCTGCTCTGAGAGGGTTATCTGCTCGCCGTCAAACATCGTAACGGTGAAGTCGGGTGCCGCCTGACCAACCTTGACGAGTGTGGTCTTGGCAATCTCGTCATCTTGTGCCGACGCTGTGCCCATGCCAACACAGAGTGCAAATGCTACGAGGAGCATTGTATATGCCTTACGGCCGAAAAAAGTGCTCATAGTCTTGTACGTTTTTTAGTTAATTACTCCTTACAGACAAGTGTTCCGATAGGCTCGCCTGCCAAAACGCGCTGGAGGTTGCCCTCGCTGTCCATATCGAATACGATAATATCCAAACCGTTCTCCTTACAGAGTGTGAAGGCTGTCATATCCATAACCTTGAGGTTGCGGTTGTAGACCTCATCGAAAGTTATGCGGTCAAACTTCACTGCCGTAGGGTCTTTCTCCGGGTCAGCGGTATAGACGCCATCGACGCGTGTACCCTTGAACATCACCTCTGCCTCAATCTCTATACCGCGCAGAGCCGATGCGGTGTCGGTAGAGAAGTAAGGATTTGACGTGCCTCCGCCGATGATAACCACGTAGCCTGCCTCCAGATATTCAATAGCGCGTGCCTTAGAGTAGTACTCGCCGATAGGCTCCATGCGGATAGAGGTCAGCACCTTGGCTTTTACGCCATTGTCCTCCAAAGCCGACTGCAACGCCAAAGAGTTGATGATGGTTGCCAACATACCCATCTGGTCGCCCTTGACGCGGTCAAAGCCACGCTTAGCACCCTGCAAGCCGCGGAATATGTTACCGCCACCAATAACGATGCCAATCTGCACGCCACTCTCTGCGGCGGCCTTAATCTGCTCGGCATAGGATTGCAACACGTCGGTTGAAAGGCCATATTTCTGTGCTCCCTGCAACGACTCGCCACTTAGTTTGAGAAGTATTCTTTTGTATGCCATATTTAGAAAACGTTTATTATCTTCTGCGAAGATAGAAAAAAAAGATGAAAGATAAAAGCGCAACGGCAAAAGTTTATGGTTTGAGGGGGAGAATGTAGCTAATCGTTAGGGGAAACTAAAGGATGTTAAGGGTTGATAAGGGGGGGGGAGGAGGCTGAACTTAATGAGTAATTGATTTTTTAGGGAGATTAGGGAAATTAGGGAAGATAGGGAAGATAGAGGATTTGTTATATTTACCTTTCACCTTTCAGTTTTCACTTTTCAGTTTTAGATAGGACAAAAGCAAGGGTATCAGACGCTTTGTCCGATACCCTCACACTATAATTGGTTATATAAGCCTACTGCTTAGGGATGCTGTTCTTCTTAACGGTGAAGAAGTTGTTTGAGCCTGGACTCATAATGCGGTACTCCGAGTGGTTGCTCCATGATGCAGGGCGGTCCTCGATGACCATATCCTCGCCTGTGTCGTTTGGAACGTACTGACGGATAAGGTTCTGCCAAACAGAGATACGCTGCATACTGCCTGTTGCACTAAACAAATTATCGTCGTTGCACAGCTCATGAAGGGCGTCGAGATAAATCTTGCGATACTCAGGGTACTCCAACAATTTGCTAATTAACTTACGTGAGTTATCTCCCCAATTAGTTGGGTCCTGACGACCTGCGTCGATGATGTTCGACGTGCCGAGCGTGTTGTCGTAGTCGTAAGGGATGAAGAAGAACTTATAATCGTACTTGTCATTAGAGTTGAAGTAGATATAGTAGTTGTTCATATTACCCCAATAGTCGTCCCACATACCCACAGCGACATTCACTGCATAGGTCTTCAACAGCAGCTCCACGTCTGTAACCTGGTTAATCCAGGTCTTGAAGCTATCACCCGTCTTGCCGTTGAGCTTGAGGATGAAGTCTATGAGCTGCTCCTTTGCCGAGGCAAACTTGTCGCAGTTGGTCTTCAGCACGTATGGATAGTTACCTGTGCCGGCATCGTCATCGTTCACGAAACGGTTGCTGCCACCGGTCTCCTTCAGGTCGGCTCCGTAGCCACACTTCCAGAGATTGAACTCGCCCTCGCCAAAGAGCTCCGTACGATTCTTCAGATACTCCTCGTCGATAGCCTCCAACATCTCATAGACGCCGTAGTATGTCTCTCGAGAGTCGCCCTCAACCTTAAGCCACAATCGACCATACGAGCAACGGATACCCGCCTCGATACCGTAGCGACGGAAGAGGTTGTAGCAATATATCTCGCGAACGTATGCAGGGTCATCCTTGCACCACTTGAGGTGAATCTTTCTCACACCGCCCAATTCGTGAGCATCATCCTTCTGGAACTTACGCAGGTTAAGCATAAAGTGTACGTGCTGCCAATCTGCCTTATCACCCTTGTGCATCTCGCCATTGTTGCCCGCCTCGGGACGACGACGTGAGGTGTTACCCCTGAGACGGATACCTGCATCAGCAAAGAAGTGCTTCTCGCCATTCTTCGTGAAGCTTGCATCGCAGTGGATATAAGCGTCGGTATTGATATCCTTATCGTACTCCTTCAACAGAGTGTTCCACTGCTCGAGAGGAATATCAAGGTGAATCTCCGGCAGAGACTCCAAGTCGAAGATATATGCAAGACCATCAGCTACGCTTGGATTAGTTCCGGGGTTAGGGGTAATAGGTGCGGCCTCGTGCTCAATCTCACCTGTAGCCTCACCATTAGCCGCTCCCGGGGTTGGCAGAGCATAAGCAAACTCACCCTCTCCGTTTGGCACGCGAGAGAACGAAGCCTCGGTATTCTCGGGCAACGACTTCTCCGCAAAAGGTGTCGCATCCTCGCCTCGGATAAAGCTATCGACCACCTCGCCCTTGGCATTTACCAGCTCAAACTTCACCTCTTTCTTTGCCGAGAGACCTGCACTGAAGCCTTTCGATGGGTCGGTCTGGTCAGCCTCCAAAACTAAGTAACCTCCTGCGTCTATAGTCAAGCCCTCGGGAGCTGTCCAGCAGATGTTATATACACCTACGACATCCGTAGCATCTGAGGCATATTTACGCAGTGTCCAGCCTGCCATTGCAGCTGCTTCATCACTGAGGTTGTACAACTCGATGAACTTGTTACCGTTGTATACTTTGTTACCACACAACTCATTCAGCACAACATTGCCCTCGCCTGCTCCTGGGTTTGGTTCTGGGTCGGGCTCTGGGTCGGGAGCAGTATGCTCTATCTCGCCTGTTGCCTCGCCGTTAGCCCCGCCAGGGGTTGGAACAGCGTATGCAAACTCACCCTCTCCGTTTGGTACGCGAGAGAACGAAGCCTCTTTGTTCTCGGGCAACGACTTCTCCGCAAAAGGTGTCGCATCCTCGCCTCGGATAAAGCTATCGACCACCTCGCCCTCGGCATTTACCAGCTCAAACTTTACCTCTTTCTTCGCCGAGAGACCTGCATTGAAGCCCTTTTTCGGATCGGTCTGGTCAGCCTCCAAAACCAGGTAACCATCGGCAGCGAGTATCAGACCTTGCGGAGCAGTCCAGCATACATTATATACACCCTCCACATCGGTAGCGTCGGATGCGTACTTACGCAGTGTCCAGCCTGTCATTGTGGCTGCATCCTCACCGGCGTTATACAACTCGATGAACTTGTTACCGTTATACGCCTTGTTGCCGCACAACTCGTTGAGCACAACTTTCACCTCGCTTGGCTCGGGTTCTGGCTCTGGGTCGGGGTCGGGATTAGGTTGTTCGTGATTGGGGTTCTCTGGAATAGCTGGGTCGTCATCCGTACACGATGTTGCAAGCAGAGCTGCTACGCAACACATACAAAGAAAAATCTTTTTCATCCTCTCGTTGTTTGATTAATTTGTGGCAAAGATAATTATTTGTATTTCAATTATCAAATTGAAGCGCTATTTAAGTAGTCTTTTGGGCGCAGAAAAGTTGTCAGGTTGTGCGGTTGATTGATGAAGGATTTTTTTGAGCAGATAAGTATAAATACTTAATTTGGTTGGGCGAGATGTGTAAAAAAGAGTATCGGAGAGGCTTTTTTGAATAAATTTTATTACCTTTGTTCGGTTAAACGATTGGCTGCTGATTCGGCGTAGTCGGGATTGGCAGCAGCGCAAAGCAGAAGTAAACACAAACAAATATTATAACATTATGGTTGATATTTTCGAGAGATTAGAGAAAAATTCCGGAGGACCAATCGGTCAGTACATGCAGTTGGTACACGGTTATTTTGCTTTCCCTAAGTTGGAGGGCGAGTTGGGACCTCACATGCGTTTCCGCGGTAAGATGATGCTCAACTGGAGTTTGAACAACTACTTGGGTTTGGCAAATCATCCTGAGGTACGTAAGGCTGATGCAGCAGGTGCAGCAGAGTTCGGAATGGCAGCTCCTATGGGTGCGCGTATGATGAGTGGTCAGACTAAGTATCACGAGCAGTTGGAGCGTGAGTTGGCTGAGTTTGTAGGTAAGGAGGATGCTTTCCTTTTGAACTTCGGCTACCAGGGTATGATTTCGATTATCGACTGTCTGCTTACTCCACGCGACGTTGTGGTTTACGATGCAGAGTGTCACGCTTGTATCATCGACGGTTTGCGTATGCACAAGGGTAAGCGTTTCGTTTACGGTCACAACGACGAGGATTCATTGCGCTTGCAGCTTAAGCACGCAACAGAGCTCGCTGAGGAGCAGCGTGGTGGTGTGTTGGTTATCACCGAGGGTGTATTCGGTATGAAGGGTGACTTGGGCTTCTTGGATGTTATCGTGAAGGCTAAGAAGGACTTTAACTTCCGTCTGCTCGTGGATGATGCTCACGGTTTCGGTACTATGGGCCCAGGTGGTCGTGGTACAGCGGCTCACTTCGGCGTAATCGAGGGTGTGGATGTGTTGTTCAACACATTTGCTAAGTCAATGGCCGGTATCGGTGCTTTCGTAAGTGGTCCACGTTGGTTGATTAACCTGTTCCGTTACAATATGCGTTCACAGCTCTACGCTAAGTCATTGCCAATGCCTATGGTTATCGGTGCATTGAAGCGTTTGGAGCTTATCCGTAACCACCCTGAGTATCAGGAGAAGTTGTGGGAGATTACACGTGCTATCCAGAGCGGTTTCAAGGAGAATGGCTTTGAGATTGGTGTAACACAGTCGCCTGTAACTCCTGTATATATGAAGGGCGGTAACGAGGAGGGTACAAACCTTATCGTAGACCTTCGTGAGAACTATGGTATCTTCTGCTCGATTGTAATCTACCCTGTAATTCCTAAGGGCGAGATTATCTTGCGAATCATCCCTACTGCAGCTCACACTATGGAGGACGTAGAGCGTACAATCGCTGCATTTAAGGCAGTACGCGATAAGTTTGAGGCAGGTTACTACCGCTCAATGCCTATCCCTATGAAGGCTGACCCAGAGTTCAAGCTTCGATAAGAGAAGATTACTCATATTATAATTTTGGCGAGTCTTTCGAGGCTCGCCTTTTTTGTACGGTTATTGCAACGGATGTTCATAAACAAAAAGTATTATGAAACGTAAACAATATCGTATGTTACTCCTCGCTTTGGTATTAATACTTGGAGTCTTTGCCTATGAGAGTATAGGACAGAGTATAGACAGCACACCTGTCGAGAAGTTTGATTTGAAGAGTTTTTTGGGTCGTTGGTATGAGATAGCGCGCCTGGATCATCGCTTTGAGCGGGGAATGACCGCCGTAACGGCAGACTATGTGCTGAAAAAAGATGGTACTATCGAAGTGATAAACAGCGGTATTAAAAATGGTAAGCGCACTGAGGCAAAAGGAAAGGCTAAGCTGACCGATACGCCGGGGCGGTTGCGTGTATCGTTCTTCTGGTTCTTCTACTCGGATTACAATGTCCTGGCAATGGATGAGAAGGGACAATGGGCACTGATAGGTAGTAAATCGCCAAAATATTTGTGGATTCTCTCGCGTATGCCATCATTGGAGGATGCGACGCTGCGCCATATCATAGCTTTGGCAAAGGCGAAGGGCTACGATACGGATAAACTTATTATTGACAATCCTTAGCGTTGTGGGAGGTCGATTTCAATCCGATAGATGCGGTTGTCACGTGGTGAGCGTGGCGTGTGAAACGAGATGTAGAGTTGGTCGCCGCGGGCTGAAATGCCTTCGGGCTCATACTCTATGTGGTTTAAATCGGCTACGCCGACAAGACGGTTGCGACGAATATCGACAACATGCAACTTGCGCTCACGTGAGGGAACACCATCGGGAAGATAGATATAGCGGCCTCGGATAAATGAGCCTTGAGGAATTGCCACCTCGCCAAGATAAATCTCAGCACGGGTATCCTGCTGTGTGAGGTGCACCTCGCCGTCGGCGTCGCTATGGCTGAGGCGTGGCAGCTTAAAACGCTTCAAGGAGCGGCGGCCGTCAATGGTGCAGTATAGGTAGATGTCGCCTCGGCGGGCATCGACTACCCAGTCGCTTGGGCCTGTGATATCCTCACCATCGTAAAAAATCTTCTGGACAAGTTGTGCGCCCTCGGTGGTGATGTCATTGACGTAGCAGGCACGTTCGCCACGACACTCGCTGACGTAGAGTAGTGGAAAAGGGGAGGTGGAAGAGTAGCGTTCACGCCCGAAAGAGGCGTTATTGCAGTGTCCGTCATTACCCTCGATTAAGAAGGTGTTGATGAAACGTTTATCTTTCAGATTAATAACGACGCATTGCCCTTTGTCGTGCATCAGAAAAGCCGTATCGCCATATATGGCCATACCCTGCGACGAGCCTGCGACGGTAACATCGTCGGGAAGTAGGTCGGCAACATTGCAGTATGGTGTGCTCTCCAACTTTAAAACATCGGATTGGGCTGCGGCTTGCCAGGTAAAAAGCGTTAGGACTACGATGCAGATGCGATGTATCACTTGAGTTGCTCTTTAATGCTGTTTATAATAGAGAGTTCATCGTAGCCACAAAGCGCATATAGCTCTGCCGGTGTGCCGTGCTCAACAAAGCAATCGTCGATACCCAGGGATTTTACCTCTGTGGAGAAGTGGTTGTCGCTAAGGAACTTGGTCACAGCTTCGCCTACACCACCGCGCAGAATACCATCCTCGACGGTCAGCACCTTGGAGAATCGGCTGCCTATCTCTCTTAGGAGCTCCTCGTCAAGAGGCTTGGCAAAGCGTAAATCGTAGTGCGCAATGCTGAGGGCAGACTCCTTCTCAATGGCTGCAATGGCACGTGCGGCTATGTTGCCGACGGTGCCGATACTAACAACGGCCAACTCTTTGCCATCCTTGAGGCGGCGGCCCTTGCCCGTAGGGATATTCTCAAACGCAACGCCCTGCCACTTGACACCTTCGCCACAACCACGAGGGTAGCGGATAGCGTAAGGTGTAGGGGTATTGACGGCGGTATAAAGCATATTGCGTAGCTCCAACTCATTCATCGGAGCGGCAACAATCATATTAGGAATACAAGAGAAATAGGCCAAATCGAAGGCTCCGTGATGTGTAGCACCATCTTCGCCTACCAAACCGCCACGGTCTAAGCAGAAGGTGACAGGGAGGTTTTGAAGAGCGACATCGTGGATAACATTATCATAGGCTCGTTGCATAAACGTAGAGTAGATATTGCAGACAGGATGCATACCTCCGGCAGCCAATCCGGCAGAGAAGGTTACGGCGTGCCCCTCGGCAATACCCACGTCGAAACATCTTTTAGGGAAGACCTCCATCATCTTATTTAGTGAGCAACCCGAAGGCATGGCTGGTGTGATTCCGACAATGGTAGGGTCCTGCTCAGCCAGCTCGACCAACGTTTCGCCAAAAACATCCTGGTAGCGGGAGGTAGAGTTTGTTGAGGTAAGACGCTCGCCTGTGTCGGGATTGAAACAGCCTGGGGCGTGCCACAACGACTGATTATCCTCGGCAGGGGTGTAGCCCTTGCCCTTAGTGGTGATAACATGTAGCAGCTTAGGCTGGTTGATATCCTTCAATGCCGTCAAGATATTGACCAACTCTTTGACATTGTGGCCGTTTATCTGGCCAAAATATCGGAAATTCAGACTCTCGAAAAGGTTACTGTTCTGCAACAAGCCCTGCTTGATGGCGTTGCCCGTCTTTTGACAGAAGCGCAACAGAGGCGGAACGTGTGAAAAGATGCTCCACAAACCCTGCTTGAAGCGATTATAGTGCTTCGAGGTAGAGACCTTCGTCAGATAAGACTTCAGCGCTCCCGTACCCTTGTCGATAGAAATCTCGTTGTCGTTCAGAATAACGAGTATATTGCCACTCTTCTTGTCACCGGCATTGTTCAGGCCCTCAAAGGCTAAACCGCCGGTCATAGCTCCGTCACCGATGACGGCTACGACATTTATCTTCTCACCACGTAACTCGGCGGCCTTGACCATACCGTAGGCAGCAGAGATAGAGGTTGAGGCGTGACCCGCACCAAACGAGTCGTATGGACTCTCGGCCATACGCGGAAAACCGCTGATACCGCCCAGCTTGCGGTTGGTGTGGAAGGCGTCACGACGACCTGTGATAATCTTATGGGCGTAGGCTTGATGACCAACATCCCAGATGAGTTTGTCGTTCGGGGTGTCGTAGACGTAGTGAAGGGCTACGCTAAGCTCAATCGTACCAAGACTGGATGCAAGATGACCAGGATTCTTCGAGCACTCCTCGACGATGAATTGTCGCAACTCCTGACAATAACGAGGCAGGTCGTCTACCGAGAGTTTTTTTAAGTCGGCAGGCGAATTAATCTTGTAGAGAAGTTCGTATTCTATGCTCTGTTTTACATCCATCGGCGACAAAGGTAGTGTTTTTCCTAGCGATTTACAACCTTTTCACGTTTAGTTTACGCCACCGAGCACTTTATGCCCAAGGCTTCTACTTTTTGGGCTATTTCTTGTAGCTCTTCGCGGCTGACTTTCTCTAATGTGGGGCATGGGGTATCTCTGTCGAGTGAGTATACCATAACTTGACGAGGACGAATCTCGGCGATAAGCTTCAACCACGCATCGACTTGCTCAGCTGTGGTGTTATCGACCCTTCGGGCGAGATACTCGCCACGTAGGAACATGGTCTGCACGATTAGCTCCCCCTCAAAGCGTTTCATCCCTCGGACAACACGTTCCACGGAGTAGCTGCCAACGGGTTTATTGATGAGTTGAACGGTGCTGTCAAAGGCGGAGTCCAACTTAAGGATATTGTTATCCACACGTCGCAGAGCACGGACGACATCCTCACGGTGAAGTTGTGTGGCATTGCTCAGCACAGAAATCTTCGCTGCTGGGCAAAGACGGTTGCGGATTGCAATCGTGTCGTCTATTATTGCCTCAAAGTCGGGATGCATCGTAGGCTCGCCATTGCCTGCAAAGGTGATAACATCGGGTGGAGTGCCATCCGAAAGCATCTGTTGCAGGATCTGCTCAAGCATCGTAGCCACATCGTGACGAGAGTTGAAGCGCGCCTTACCACGATGCTCTTCATTCCAACCACACTCGCAGTAGATGCAGTCGAAGTTGCATAGCTTCGATTCGATGGGTAGTAGATTGATACCTAACGATAGCCCCAAGCGTCGTGAATGTACGGGGCCAAAGATTATGTTGTCGTATAGTGATGTCATCGTTGCAAAATAAAGAGTATTTCTATCAACAAATATACAAAGATTATCCGAGAAGTATGCAGTAACTAACGCAAAAAAATGTATCTTTGTTGGTAAGATTATTTTTAGAGCTAAAATCATGCTAAAACTTTTCAGAATTTTATCCGTTTTGTGTGTCGTTATGACTGTTGAGGGTGCCTTTGCGCAACAGAGAGTGGTTATGCCCGGAGAGGATGGCCGTGTGGCAGCCATTAATTTTGAATATTTCCCATCGCGTCAGTACGCTTTTGTATGGCGAAATTGGTCGTTGGTGGATAAGCATCATTTGGCCGATGTGATGCAGACCTCGGTTGAGAATGTCGAGTTGTTGGCTGAGCAGATGGGGTTGCCATCGAAGCAGAAGATTGAGCCGGAGTGGGCTACAACACGCGGATATATCACCATCTTGCGTCGAAATTGGCATCTGCTGCCTTACGAGCAGATAACGCAGCTTATCGGCATGAGTGCCGAGGAGTTGAAATATCGACTCAACGAGGATGATTTCCTCTATGAGAAGCTAGGTAGCATGAAGCCTTGGTGCGAGCCATTGCGATTTAGTGAGCCAACGGCTGAGGAGTTGGCGGCTGTCAAGCAGTTTAAAGCGGATGTTGCACCTCTGATGAAGGAGGCTCTGCATCCCGAGGAGCCACGCTTCGGTTTTATGCGCGAATTTGATAAGGTGAAAAAGTCAAAGGGTGTAGTTGAGGATTCGCAGAGCGAGAAGGGCTTTGAGATAAGGATGATTGCCCCATATTTTGCAGATTACGGCGAGCCTCTGTTGGATAAGGAGTTGTCGTCGTATCCCGAAGAGTTGTTTAGAAGATTGCAGGAGGCAGGCGTGAATGGCGTGTGGTTACACTCTGTTCTGAGAACATTTGTTACAGCAGAGGGCGGATTCCCCGGTGACGAGAGGGCTCAGGAGCGTCGTGAAGGGTTGCAGCGATTGGTTGATAGGGCATCGAAGTATGGCATAAAGATATATCTCTATCTGAACGAGCCACGAGCTCTGCACAAAGACTATTTCTATGATAATGCGGAGCGCGAGGCGTTGGCAGGTCCTGTGTTTGGGGACTTGCGCTCGTTCTGTACCTCAAAGCCGGAGGTGCTGGAGTGGATGTCCTCTTCGTTGGAGAGCCTGTTTGCGGAAGTAGAGGGCTTGGGAGGAGTCTTTACCATTACAGCATCGGAGAACTATACCTCATGTGCATCACGCCCACAGGCGCATGCCGAGTGCGAACTATGTTCACAACACTCATACGCAGATATTATCGTTGGGGTAAATAGTGCTATCGAGCGAGGTGTGCATGCCGGTAATCCCGACGCAAAGGTTATATGCTGGGATTGGGGCTGGCCTGATAAGGAGTGCGAGGAGATTATTGCACGTCTGCCTAAATCGTGTTGGTTTATGTCCGTCAGTGAGTGGGGTAAGCCGATTGAGCGTGGAGGTATAGCCTCGACCGTAGGCGAATATTCACTCTCGGCGGTAGGTCCCGGACCTCGTGCGCTGCGTAATTGGGAGTTTGCACGCAAGGCAGGGCTTAAGACTTTGGCTAAGGTGCAGGTTAATGCATCGTGGGAGATGTCTGTCGTATCGTCGGTGCCTGTTTTGGATTTGGTGGCTCGTCATGCCGACAACCTCTCGAAGCAGAGTGTAAATGGTGTGATGCTCAGTTGGTCGTTGGGTGGTTATCCATCGGAGAACCTCAAGCTGTTCCAGAACTTCCAGCGTGGTGACGATGTGGAGCAGGAGCTCTTGGAGTTGGCTCAGCAGGAGTATGGAAAAAGGGTAGCTCCGACAGTGCGTGAGGCGTGGAGGGTGTGCTCGGAGAGCTTTGAGAACTATCCTTTCAGTATGAATACGATATATTCGGCGGTACACCACATGGGGCCATCGAATCCTATCTATACCACTCCGACAAACTATCGTGCGACGTATGTTGTTGGTGTGCCGTATGATGACCTCTACATCTGGCGTTCGTTCTATCCTACGCTTACATATATAGATTTGTTGGATAAGAGTGCTGAGGGATTTGAAAAGGGTGTAGCACTGCTCGACGAGGCTCAGCAACGTGTAGATTGCACTCATCGCAAAGCTCTTGAGCGTGAGCGCGGTAGAATGGAGGCTGTCAGAGTGCATCTCCAAGCCGGTGTGGAGCAGGGACGATTTATCCACTCGCGTAATCTCTATCTGAAAGATATGGAGGATAAGCAGGCTCTGAAGCAAACGATGCGTGAGGCTCTGAAAAATGAGAAGGCTCTGATTGTGTCGCTTTTGGAGGTTTCGACAGCCGACTCGTCGGTTGGATATGAGTCTTCGAGCCAATATTTCTATGTTCCACTTGATTTGGTAGAGGCTTATGCGTCGGCTTGCTATGCCGAGCGTTGGGTGGAGCAGTTGGCGGATTAGTGCTTAGGGTTCGAAAATTGAGGATTGCAGCCTAAAGAGGGTTGCAATCTTTTTTTGTCTACAACTGACAAAATGTCACCTTGTGTTATTAATATCTGTCAGTGTCTGCCAAAATGGGTGAGCAAATAGGCTGTTTGCGCTATGGCAAAGGTTTTGATACTATATCAGTAAACGAAAAACAGATTAAACTATGAACATCAATTCTTTAACAATCAAGGCGCAAGAGGCTCTGCAAGGCGCAGTAGCCATTGCAGCAGAGCGTCAGCAGCAGGCGGTAGAGCCGCTGCATGTACTTCTCTCGCTCATACGTGAGGAGGATTCGCTATCGGTATTTTTGTTGGGTAGAGTGGGTGTTTCGACACGCTCACTCCGTCAAGAGGTGGAGCAGGCAATTGCATCGCTGGCAAAAGTGGTAGGCTCGTCGGGCGAGAACTATTTTTCGACCGATACGTCGAAAGTGGTGCAACGTGCGGTAGATTTTACACGTACATTTAACGATAAATATGCTTCGGTGGAGCATCTGCTGTTGGCGTTGGTAGCCGAGCGTGGTGCAGCAGCCGACATACTGAAGCGGCAGGGTGCTACTCAGAAAGAACTTGAGGAGGCGATACGCGCGTTCCGTAAGGGCTCGACGGTGGACTCGCAGACGGCTTCACAGGAGTTTAATGCTCTGGGTAAGTATGCTATCAACCTGAATGAGTTGGCGCGTAGTGGTAAGTTAGACCCTGTGATTGGTCGTGACGATGAGATACGTCGTGTGTTGCAGATTCTCTCGCGTCGTACGAAAAATAATCCTATACTCGTCGGTGAGGCGGGTGTCGGTAAGACTGCCATAGCCGAGGGCATTGCTCACCGTATAGTGGATGGCGACGTGCCGGAAAACCTTAAATCGAAACTTATCTTCTCGCTCGATATGGGAGCATTGGTTGCCGGTGCGAAGTATCAGGGTGAGTTTGAGGAGCGATTGAAGGGTGTCGTGCAGGAGGTTATAGCGAGTGATGGCGAGATATTGCTCTTCATCGACGAGATTCACACTCTGGTCGGTGCGGGTAAGACGAGCGGAGCGATGGATGCTGCCAACATCTTGAAGCCAGCCCTGGCACGTGGCGAGTTGCGTACGATAGGTGCTACGACGCTTGACGAGTTCCAGAAGTATTTTGAGCAGGATAAGGCTTTGGAGCGTCGTTTTCAGAAGGTGATGGTCGATGAGCCTACAACCGAGGATGCGATATCTATCCTGCGAGGTCTGAAGGAGCGTTACGAGTCGCACCACAGAGTGCGTATCAAGGATGAGGCGATAGTGGCGGCTGTGGAGCTTTCGCACCGCTATATCACATCGCGTTTTTTGCCCGACAAGGCTATCGACTTGGTGGATGAGGCGGCAGCACATCTGCGTTTGGAGATGAACTCTGTGCCCGAAGAGATAGACAACCTCGACCGTCGTATACGTCAGCTGGAGATTGAGCGTGAGGCGATACGTAGAGAGAAGGATAAGCAACGTGTGGAGATGCTTACACGCGACATAGAGGAGCTAAAAAGTAAAGAGTCAGCCCTGAGAGCCAAGTGGCAGGGTGAGCGAGATATATTGCAGAACATACAGAGCAACAAGGATGCGATAGAGCATCTGAAGGTGGAGGCTCAGCAGGCGGAACGCAGCGGCGATTACGGTCGTGTGGCGGAGATTCGCTACGGTAAAATCGTGGAGTGTGAGCAGAAGATAAAGGCTCTGCAAGAGGAGTTGGACCTTACGACGGCATCGGGTAAGGCGATGATAAAGGAGGAGGTCGATTCGCAGGATATAGCCGAGGTAGTGGCTCGTTGGACAGGTATTCCCGTACAGCGTATGATGGCATCGGAGAGCGAGAAACTGCTCTCGATGGAGGAGGAATTGCACCGTCGCGTGGTGGGACAGCAGCACGCCATAGAGGTTATATCGGATGCGGTGCGTCGTTCACGTGCCGGACTGAGTGATGTGCGTCGTCCGATAGGCTCATTTATCTTCCTCGGTACGACAGGCGTAGGTAAGACCGAGCTGGCAAAGGCTTTGGCGGAGTTCCTCTTCAACGATGACTCGATGATGACACGTATTGATATGAGTGAGTATCAGGAGCGACACAGCGTATCACGTTTGGTGGGAGCACCTCCGGGATATGTGGGCTACGATGAGGGCGGACAGCTGACCGAGGCGGTACGACGCAAGCCCTACTCGGTGGTGTTGCTGGATGAGATAGAGAAGGCTCACCCCGACGTCTTTAACATACTGTTGCAGGTGTTGGATGATGGTCGTCTGACGGATAATAAGGGTCGTGTGGTCGATTTCCGCAATACGATAATTATTATGACCTCGAATATGGGCTCGCAGATTATCCAAGAGAACTTTGCCAAGGCTTTCGATGGCGAAGCACTACAGGAGGATGTTGTCGAGCGGACACGTGAGGCTGTGGTGGAGATGTTGAAGGTGCATCTGAAGCCCGAGTTCCTGAATCGTATCGACGAGATAGTGATGTTTGAGCCGCTGACACGTCGCGATATAGAGCAGATTGTTGATATTCAGATGGGTATCATCAGTCGCATGCTCGCTCAGAATGGTATCAAGTTGGAGTATAGCGCGGCAGCTAAGGAGCTTATTGCTCGCTGGGGATACGACCCACTCTTTGGTGCTCGTCCCGTGAAACGAGTCCTGCAACGAGAGGTTATCAATGCACTGTCTAAGCAGATTTTGGCAGGCAAGGTTAATCGCGAAGTGCCTATCAGAATTGATGCAGACGGTGAGAAGCTGACGTTTGCAAACTAAATAGTGAGCGGAGAGGTTGATGCCTCTCCGCTTATTGTTTAATCTTTTAGGCGGTAGCCGACACCCCTTATGCTGATAATCTCTACATTATTGTCGCCGGCTAAGTGGCGGCGCAGACGTGAGATATAGACATTCAGCGAGCGGAGGTTGAAGTAGTTGTCGTCGCCCCATAGTTCTCGGAGGATTGCGCCCGACTCAACCACCTGGTCTTTGTGGCGGACAAGATGATGCAGTACGGCACTCTCGCGAGCCGAGAGCAGGGTGGTAATGCCTTGTATGGTGAGGGTGTAGTCCGAGGGAGAGAAGATAAAAGAGCCTATCTCGTAGCTTTTGGGCTCGCTGTGTTCGTGTTGATTTCTGCCGACCAAAGCACGACAGCGAACAATGAGCTCGTCGATTGCAAATGGCTTCTTCAGAAAATCGTTGCCGCCGACCTCGAAGCCCTTGACAACATCGCTCGTGGCGGAGAGTGCTGTGAGGAAGAGAATCGGTGTGGTGCAGCCCTCACGACGTAGTGCTCGGGCGAAGCTGAAACCATCCATACGTGGCATCATCACATCACTCACGATAACATCCCACTCCTCGAGGCGTACAAGCTCCAATGCCTGCTCACCATCGCGCGCTATGCGTATGTCGAAGCCTCGCTCAGAGAGAGTGTCGGATAGAATCTCTGCTAACATCTGCTCATCCTCGGCGAGCAACATTTTGATTTTATTCTCCATTCGTAGGTAATTTTATGGTAAATGTAGAGCCTTTGCCTATGCGGCTACTGACGCTAATATCGCCGCCGTGTTGGCGGATGACTTTGTGGGCATAATAGAGCCCTAAGCCGTAACCTCTGGTGTGGTGAATCTCGCCTGTCGGCACTCGGTAGAACTTTTCGAAGATATGGCGTTGGTGCTCGCGTGAGATGCCCAAACCGTTGTCCTTACACTCTATTACGGTGTGGTCTGCTTCGGAGTAGGCTCGCAGCGTGATTTTGACACTGTCGCCAGAGTATTTTATGGCGTTGTCAATCAGCGTTGAGAGTATCTGTCGCAGATGCATCTCGTCGGCTCGCACCTCTTGGCTGTCGGAGCACTCAATACAGAACTCTACGCTCTTTTGTTGGCTGAGCGATATGGCTTGTGTGGTGCTTTGCAGCAGAGGTAGAAGCCTAAAGCGAGTGTAGTTGCAACGAACTTCTCTGCCATCTACCGACACCGCAAGGATGTTCTCGACCATGGTGGATAGCTGTGTTAGCTGCTGCTCGACCATCTCCAAGTAGCGGCTGCGGCGTTCCGCGTCGGCGTCTGCCGAGAAGTTGCGCATAGCATCTGTGGCGGCGACAGCAACCGAGATAGGGGTCTTCAACTCGTGGGTGATGTTGTGTGTAAAGTCGCGTCGCATCTGCTCAAGGGTGCGTTGGCGATACATCGTGCGGATGAGGTAGACGAGTATAGCAGCAAGTAATATGACGATAGCCACCGAGGAGAGGATAATCCATTTGACATCACCCCAAAATTCCTCATATGGGGTGTTAATTGTAAGGCGTAAAGCGAAGAGGGAGTCGTCATCGACATCGAAGAGGTGCGTTGTGGGGTTTTCAATAGCTTTGTCGGTGCGGTATTGCATCATTGTACGCCCGCTCTGCTTGTCGATAATATCTATGTTGTATGGCTCATCAATAGCTACATCACGCAGGTTGGGCTCGAAAAAGAGGCGGAACTCTTGTAGATTAATCCTCACGCGTGAGGCATTGGGTACGCCAGGTACGGCATCCATACGGAAGGCGGAGTAGATACTCTTGTAGGTCGTCGTCTCAACGCGGTTGTGAAAATCGTCTACCTTGTTGTGATAGGCACGATATACCCAGACAGCTTGTACTGCGGCGAGCAGTATAAGAGCTGTAATTACAAAGAGTGATATGTTACGAAAGTAGCGGCGATTCATCGCAAAAGTGATTTTTCAAAACAAAAGTATGGATATTTTTCTAATAAAGCGAGCAATTAACATTTATTAACATTTCTTAACGCTTGGTTTACATTTTTATCATTTGCACGACGTTATATTTGCAGTAGAAAAACCGGTTTACTACATTTGTATAACTTTAAAACAGGCGATTTTATTATGAAAAAGATGTTGTTTTTGGTGCTCGCTTTGGCGTCGGCTGTGGTGGCGTCGGCACAGAATCAAGAGGAGGGCAAGACTCTCTATGTTATAAACGGTGAGGTAGTGTCGGAGGAGGTGTTTAAGAATATGCCTGCCGAGGAGGTGAAGGATACTCAAATCGTCAAGGGCGTGGAGCGTGTGATGCTGATGCGAACAGCACATCCTTTGCTGCATTTTGACGCAACTCCTATATCTGCGGATGAGGAGCCTGTGGTTATTGTAAAGAAACGTACAGATGGCAATAGCGAAACCAAGTCGGTAACGGTTGTGGCTGCAAAAAAAGCAGACGAGGATGGCGAACCGTTTATGACAATAAAGCCTCTATATATCCAGGTGGATGGCGAGAATAATGTGAAAGTCATAGAAAATCTCGACAGCATCCACCCACTCAATATTGATTTGATTACCGTGCTGAAGAATGAGGATGCTAAGGCGTTTGAGCAGTATGGTGATGTGTCGGATGGAGTGGTCTTTATCAAGCTGAAACAGTAAGAATCCTAAAAGTAGCTCTTGCTGTGTAGCTTCTACGCAAAGGGCTGTCCAACATTGATTTGTTGCGACAGCCCTTGCTTTTTACAGTCGGCTCTACTTAAACTCTACTGCATCGTGCAGTGCTTTGAGATATTGTTTCTCGTTTTTCTTACCCTTGTCGGTCATTTGCAATGAGAAGGTGAACAATACATCGCCCCTCTTTAGAGTATATGTGACGCCGTGAAGCTCTTCTTGCGTATCCTGGCTTAGATAGCTACTCTTGACTACATAGCCCCTTTCGGCATTAAAGAGTCGTTTGACCACCCTTTGAGGCATCTCCTTATGTGGAGCGTCAAGTTCTTGAGTTCTATCAGCTTTTCGGATGTGTGTTCCATTACGCATCATATCGTAAACCTGCTCGATGACTTGTGGGTCCTGCTCCGCTGGGTCTATAAATCGACCTGTGAGTCCCGTGCCAGCAATAACTTTCTCGCCATCGACTTCAGTAATTTTCACGTTGGCAGGAGTCATTATTGGTTGAACTGTCACCTCAGCCTCGCCATCCTCGGAGATGAGTCTGCACATATAGTTCGCACCACTTGCTGAGCCGTCTGACGACCACGCTGTGAAGCCCTCGGGAAGAGATAAAATAAGACCTTTCGTTGCTCCATCCGCAATAAAATCGTCGTAGTGTCCCCACGGAGTACGAATCCGTATCTGCTCGTCGGCGTTTGGCGTCTGCTCAGCGGTTTGTGCCTGAACGGTGGTACAAAGGCAGAACGAGAGTACAATAACAGAAATGATTGACTTAGTCTTCATAGGGCAAAAGTTTTAGGATTTAATATCGTATTGCTAAAATCTATCGGCGGCGACACCCTCGAAGGTGAGCTTTACGGGGAGGATATTGCCCTCGGCATCGAAGTGCATCTGCTCGATGCAGGTTACACGGTTGTTGCCATCGGTCGAGTCTAATGGATGGCGATGATAGATTATATAATACTTGTCGCTACGCTCGTTGTAGACCACAGAGTGGTGGCCTGCACCCGTTGCCACATTCTCATCGGTGCGGAGAATGACATCGCGACGCTCGAAAGGACCAAAAGGCGAGTCAGCAATGGCGTATGCGACACGGTAGTCGGGTCCTGTCCAGCCGCCCTCGGACCACATAAAGTAGTATTTATCGTTGTGGATAAACATAAACGGTCCCTCGATATAACCCTCAGGGGTAACCTCCTTGAACATCTCGCCATCGTCGAAAGGTACCACAGAGCGGAAGTCGTCGGCAAGGCGGCAGATGTTGCAGTGTCCCCAACCGCCATAGTACATATAGTAGGTGCCATCCTTATCCTTAAAGACATATTGGTCGATAGGCTGTGCTCCGTTGATAATCTCGCCGATGAGTGGCTTGCCCAACATATCCTCAAAAGGTCCTGCGGGGGAGTCGGCAACAGCTACGCCGATACCACCTATCTCGCCCTCGTGAACATCGTTAGCTGCGAAGAAGAGGTAGTATTTGCCATCTTTCTCAACAGCGGCAGGTGCCCACATAGCACGACGTGCCCACTTGACGCGCGACGAGTCGATGATACGTTCGTGCTTGGTCCAATGTACCAAATCCTTAGAGGAGAAGGCGTCGAAGTGGAGCTGCTCATCGTAATTGACCGACCACGTTGGATAAATCCAACACTCGTCGCCAAAGACTACGCCCTCGGGGTCGGCATACGTGCCCTCGAAGATAGGGTTGCCCGATTTGGTTGTGGTACAAGCCGTAGCGAGTAAAACTATAAACGGAAGAAGATGTTTCATATATTAGTTTTATAATTCAAAATTCAAAATTCAAAATTTTTCACTTCTCTTAGTCCCACAATACTCTGAAGCTGTACTCTCCGGAGCCTACTTGCAGGTGGGTGTAACTGCCATCGTTACCCAAGACCTTAACGGCTGAATGCTCCTCGACCTTAACACCGTCCAACTTGACAATCTCGGCGGCGTGTGAAGGAACATATACCTCGGCGGTGGTGTTCACCGGAACGGTAACATCCAGCTTGAAGCGGCCACCCTCGAAACGCCAGTCGGCAGATGCCTTGCCGTAAGGTGTTACGGTAGAGGCGGCCATATGACTGAAGCCACCACCCATCTTTGGCTGAACCATGAAGGTCTTATAACCTGCCGAGGTCTCCTTTAGACCGACAGCCTCACGATAGAGCCAGTCGCCAATAGCACCCTTAGAGTAGTGGTTGAACGAGTTCATACCCGTATCAGGAATGGTGCGGTCGGGCTTCATAGAGTCCCAAAGCTCCCAGATGGTTGTGCCTCCCATCTTAACCGAGTATAACCAGCCGGGATAACCCTCGTGCAGGAGCAGGTGGTATGCCAGGTCGGTATAGCCGTTATTGCTCAGGGCGTGACAGATGAAAGGTGTGCCGAGGAAGCCTGTGGTGATATGACCGTAGCGACGTACCTCGTCGGCGAGGCGTTGTGCCAAAACGGGGCGTACCTCGTCGGGTACCATATCGAACTCAAGAGCCAAAGCGTAGGCGGTCTGGGTGTTCGACACAAGGTAGCCACCTGGGGTGAGGTATGCTCGGCAAAATGCCTCCTTACACTTCTCGACGGTGCGAGCGTAGCGGCGTGCTACGTCATCCTTGCCCAAGACCTTTGCTGCCTCGACAAACTGCTCGGCAGAGCGTACCATAAAGCACTGCTGGATAAGTGGGCGGTAGGTTACAGCAGAGTCGCCACCAAAGTCATTGTCGGCACTGTAAAAGAGCCAGTCGCCATAGTGCCAGCCTGTGTTCCAGAGGTAGTTGTTGCAGTGTCCGAACATATAGTCAATCCACTTCTTCATACTCTCGTATTGATTCTCCAACACTCGCTTGTCGCCGTATGCCATATAGTGCTGCCAAGGGATTGTCACGCCTGCGTCAGCCCAACCTGTGCGACCTGCGCCCATCCAACCGGGGATGCAAGGTACCAAATCGGTAATCTCGCCACCCGGCCACTGGTCGAGAGCCAAATCGCGTAGCCACTTGATAAAGAAGTTCTGCACGTCGCCCAAGAATGATGCGGTGCGGAAGAATACGTTGGCGTCGCCCGTCCAGCCCATACGTTCATCACGCTGTGGACAGTCGGTAGGTACATCGACAAAATTGCCACGCATACCCCAGCGGATATTACTTTGGAGCTGATTGACAAGTGGATTTGACGATGTGAAGTCGCCTATTTCAGGGAAGTCGGAGAAGATGACCTCTGCCTCAAAATCCTCAAGGTTGATATCCTCGATACCCTCCACCTTAAGATAGCGGAAGCCATACCACGTAAACTTTGTCGTGATGGTCTGCTCGCCCTCGCGACACGTGTGGCGACGCTGAGCCTTGGCGGTGCGGAGGTTAAGGGTGTAGAAGTTGCCCTTCTCGTCGAGCACCTCGGCGTGAGAGAAGAGAATCTCCTGTCCCGCCTTGCCATTGACCTTGACAACCTCGTGTCCGACCAAGTTCTGACCGAAGTCCAGTACCTTCTCGCCCGCAGGGGTGGTGATAAGGGCTACCGGCTTTACTCTCTGGCGTACCTTGACCTGCTCGGACTCCGATGCGACCAACTCGTCGAGCGAGTACTCTGCCTCACTTACAGCCTCCCAAGCCGATGCGTCAAATGCTGTGGTGTTCCAACCTCGCTGCTCAAGGCGGCCATCTGTTGTCTCGCCGTCGTAGAGCGTAGAGTGGAGAATCTCACCCGTAGAAGCCACCCACGATGAGTCGGTTACGATGCACTCCTTAGTGCCGTCAGTGTAGGTGATGTTGATTTGAGCCAAAGCACCCACTTGGTGGATGTTGTACATATAGCGGTCCTTGCGGTCGTGGAAACACATGCGGCTATGATACCAGCCGTAGCCAAGCTCCAAACCAAAGACGTTCTCGCCACGTGAGAGCATATCCGTAACGTCGTAGGTCTGATATTGCAGACGTTTGTTGTAGGCGGTCCAGCCCGGAGTGAGCAGAGCATCGCCCACCTTCTCGCCATTGAGCGAAGCCTCATAGAGGCCGTGGGCTGTAACGTGCATGACAGCCGAAGCGACTTTTTTCTTGAGTGTGAACGATTTACGCATCAGAGGGGAACGGTCGTCCTGCAACTTTGGCTCAATCCACTTTGCCTGCCACTCATCCTTTGAGTAGAGTCCTGTGAGGAATGTGCTGCTTGCCCATTTCGACGCCTTGCCCTTGTTGTCCCACACACGTACACGCCAAGTGTAACGAGTGCTTGAGCGGAGAGGCTCGCCCTCGTATGGAGCAGTGATAGAGTTGTCGGATGCGATCTTACCTGACGACCATACGCGCTCCTTGCCCTCGTAGACCACGATTTCGTATGCTGACTGGCTTGCGCCACGCTCTGCCGAGGAGATAATCCAACTGAATACGGGCTGGTTATCCACTACGCCCTCGGGCTCGGAGAGATGGTTTACCTTTAACTCCGATAGAGAGATTTGTGCCATTGCAGGCATTGCCCACACAAGGCAAAGAAGAATTAATAGACGTTTCATTATCTTTGAGTTTTTAGTTTTCGCTTTTCACTTTTCAGTTTTCAGTTTTCACTTTTCACTTTTCACTTTGTAAAAGGTAGATTCCCATCGTCTCACTACGTGAGTCGGGGAATGACGTGTTATTTATTTCTTTGCTCCACACACCCCACAAGTCGGGGAATGACGTATCGCATTAAATGCAAAACAAGTTTTGCCACCATTACAAAGATAACGATTTTTTTGTGGCGAGTGGTATGATTGCTGATTTTTTTGATATAGAAAGTGATTGACAGTAGAGGTAAAAACGAAATTTAGCGTTAATACAAAGTATTAATAGTGAAAAAATTTTAATAATGAGGAATAATTTATATCTTTGCATCGTCCAAAGTGTGGAGCTATCGTTTTGAGGTGGCGACGCTTCTGAGCAGGAACAAACATTTAACTTTCAAAAATAAAACAAAACAATTATGGTATCTTACAAAGATTTGGGTCTTGTGAACACCCGTGAGATGTTCAAGAAGGCAATCGAGGGAGGTTATGCTATCCCAGCATTCAACTTCAACAATATGGAGCAGATGCAGGCTATTATCTCAGCTTGCGTAGAGTGCTCATCACCTGTTATTTTGCAGGTATCTTCAGGTGCTCGTAAGTATGCTAACCAGACACTGTTGCGTTATATGGCACAGGGTGCTGTTGAGTATGCTAAGGAGTTGGGTAAGAATATTCCTATCGTATTGCACCTCGACCACGGTAACTCTTTCGAGTTGTGTAAGAACTGTATCGATATGGGCTTCTCTTCAGTGATGATCGACGGCTCACACCTCCCATACGATGAGAACGTAGCTCTCACAAAGCAGGTTGTTGATTACGCACACCAGTTCGACGTAACAGTTGAGGGTGAGTTGGGCGTATTGGCAGGCGTTGAGGACGAGGTTTCTTCAGAGGTTGCTCACTACACACGTCCAGAGGAGGTTGTAGACTTCGTAACTAAGACTGGTGTTGATTCATTGGCTATCTCAATCGGTACTTCACACGGTGCTAACAAGTTCAAGCCAGAGCAGTGTACTCGTAACGAGGAGGGTATTCTTCTCCCACCACCATTGCGTTTCGACATCTTGGAGGCTATCGAGGAGCAGTTGCCAGGTTTCCCTATCGTACTCCACGGCTCATCATCAGTACCACAGGAGTATGTGAAGATTATCAACACTCACGGTGGTGCATTGAAGGATGCAGTAGGTATTCCAGAGGAGCAGTTGCGTAAGGCAGCTAAGAGTGCTGTATGTAAGATTAATATCGATTCTGACGGCCGTTTGGCTATGACTGCAATGGTACGTAAGGTATTCGTTGATAACCCAGCAGAGTTCGACCCACGTAAGTACTTGGGCCCAGCACGTGACGAGTTGAAGAAGCTCTATATGCACAAGTGCGAGAATGTTTTGGGTTCTGCAGGTCGCGTAGAGTAAGTACGTTTATTAGCGTGTTAATGTTAAAGGCGTTGCCCGATGGGTAACGCCTTTCTTGTGCATATAGAGCTTCTTTGAAGTTTATATAACAAATATCTGCTATTCCTTACTGTAGATTTGTTGCTGTAGTTTAGCCATCTCCAACCCCAACCTTATAGTCTCTTTGTGGTAGAAGGATTTATCCTTGCGAAGTGCGGCATTGATGTCGCATAGACTTTTATATAGGAAAGCTGCGGTGATTCGCTTCTTCGCCTCTTCGATGACAGGCTCATGGCACGATTGCACATAGAGTTGTTGCAGAGAGGGGTGCGATGCATTATATTTAAGCTCGTCGCAATAGGATTTGAGCTCACCTATCTCCTGCTCCTTCTTAGCTAATGTACGTTTCAAAAGAGCAATCTCGCCCTTATTGGGCTCGGTGTTATAGACATAAACAAACTGATTGATGATTTGAGCTCGTTTCTCTTTGGGCTGCTTGTTGAGCCACTCTGCAAATTCTGCTAACATAGATTGGTGGTTGGTAATTTATTCTTTTGTGCAAAGGTATAATGCTTTTTTGACAGTTTGTGTCATTGCATAAAAAATGCAGCCCCAAGGACTGCATTTTATGGTGAAATGGTAGGGTGATGGCCTACAAATAGATGTAGTTGTCAAGCCACTCAACTCGGTCGGCAAAGAATTTCTCGACATAATTGCGTTCCTCCTCCCAAGTGTCGAATTTGATGAGTCCTACACTAATGTATTGACCAAGTATGTGCCATTTGCTGAAGTTATAGTACTGCTTCTCTCGGATGCTATCCGCGACTTGAGACATCTTGCTCTGGAAAGCAGGTAAAAGAGGCTTGAGTTTTTCCCACTCCGCCTGTACTACTTCTACGAAATAGTCATCTTCAAACAAGCGACCGAAATATTTCCATATACTCCATATTGCCTGGTATCTGTCGGGCTGTTGTGGTGGGAGTAACCAGCCTGTATTCTCATCGGGGCGATAGGCGAGTCCCATACTCCACTCGGCATCCCATACGGGAGCTATCTGCAACTTAGCATTGCGTGAAGGGAGTACATAGTACAGATTAGGCTCAAGGTTGGCAATAAGCTCTTGTACCAAGAACCACTTAGCAAAGCACTCTACATCGATATATTTACGGTAGCCAGTCTCAGGGTCTTTGAAGTTGTCGCCATACAATGCTGCCTCAAAATCATTCATAAAACCACTGATGAAGTTGTAGTTGTCGTCGCCCTTGACAATCTCGCCATCCTCGGCATCAGGATATTTGAAAGTGTACCAATATTGGCGGTGTGTTGTCTGGAACTGAACAGGCTCCATAAAGCAGTAGTTGTCGTTCTCAAAAAGGAAACCGTCATCCTCTATCTCGACACGGTTGGACTTCTTCTCCACCTGGTCGGTGAGCAGATACAAACCGACATACTCATTGTTGAGGAAGAGTTGTACGTGGCGGTAGTTTTGAGGGTAAGGCAAGCCTACGGTGCGGGCAAGTTCAAACATATATGCGCTACGCATCAGTGACTTGTCGCAATACTCTGCAAGCAAGACCCAATCCTTATTGGCCGGAAAGCCCAGTGGACTCTGCTTCTCGTCGAACTTTATCTTGTAAGGTTTCTTCTCATAGTTCCAAGTGGCATTGCCTCGACCTTTCATACGTCCGGTAGCAGAAAGCAGTGTCTGATCACCTGATTTGATAGATAAATCTATGTTGAGATACTCATCCTTGCTCTCAATAGTTTTACCACCCTCGACAAATATATGAATCTCAGGGACCATAGTGAACTCTGGCTCTGGCTCTGGTTCAGGCTCCGGTGCGACGTGTTCAATCTCGCCCGTAGCTTCACCATTGGCCTCACCAGGGGTAGGGGTGGCGTATGCAAACTCACCTGAGCCGTTAGGTACGCGAGAGAATGATGCCTGCTTATTCTCAGGGAGTTCATTCTCCTCAAAAGGAGTCTTATCATGGCCGCGCACGAACCTATCAACAACTTTGCCCTCAGCATTTACCAACTCAAACTTTAGCTCCTTCTTTGCCGAAAGGCCTGCGTCGAAGCCCTTGGTAGGGTCGGTCTGGTCAGACTCCAGCACAAGGTAGCCTTCGGCGGCAATGGTCATACCCTTAAGTGCTCTCCAGCAGACGTTGTACTCGCCCTCAACGTCGGTAGCGTCAGAGGCGTATTTGCGGAGTGTCCAATTGGAAATGTCAGCAGCGTCGGGACCAATGTTGTAGAGCTCGATGAATTTGTTGCCGATGTATGCCTTGTTGCCACACAATTCGTTCAGCACAACCTTGAATTCAGGTACTTCTGGCTCTGGTTCCGGTTCGGGTTCCGGTTCCGGCTCAGGATTTACGGTCTGCTGGTTGTTTTCGATATCATCAGATGATGTGCAAGCTGTTGTAAGCGTCAAAGCCACCAGAAAAGATAGCAAAAAGTGTCGTAAACTCATAGTCTATTTAAGTTGGGTTGAAGTATTTGGTACATATACGACAATAGGGTAACTCGTAGGTTGCCATATTGTGTGTTAATTAGCTCATAATAATCTAGTTGAGAGATTGATACTTCTCCTCGTTGGAACAGTCTTGGGCCTTTTTTCCCACCCTGATAGATAACTATCTATACTTAACCATCCCGTTGGGGTAGTATATCTCTCATGGGGCAATACTGAAATACATTCTAATTACTCTAAAATTGCCTCAAAATCTACTATCCCCATCCCTCTACCTAAAAGTGTATTAAAGTTAATCATCAATGATATGTACTTCTCAGTGTGTTACACTACCATTATTTACAGCAAAAACACTTATTCAACAAACAAATAGCGTCATTACCGTAATAAGGGAGATAGTATATTCCCAAATCAAATTCCCCGCTGACAGAGAAATTCAGAATGTATCTGCTATTATATCGAGTGGTAGGCACACTATGTGAAGGAATTGGGCGATCGGGTTGGTGTTTACCCCATGTGAATCCACTCCGACAGTCATCTGGAATTTTTAATTCTTTTTTTATCTTGCTGGGATTAACCCTCATTATTAACAGACTCTTGTCTTCAATGCTCTCTTGTTTGTATAGCTCAAACCCACTACTTTGGTCTCCAATATTAAGAACAGACAAGCAGTCAATGTCATCCTTCGCTGTTATGAGAAAAATGAAACCATCGAAATCATACCTTTCCAACAGTCGATCACAGAATATAGTGACATTGGCACCATTCATTTCAGGTAACCAAAGGCTGACATCAACATCTTCAGAGGTTAAGTCCATATTAGGGTGACCGTGAATAATTTTGCTCATAGATTGCAGAGCGGCCTTATACTTATAATCACTCTCAAAATTAATCTCTTCGGGTGTAATTTCACATTCTTTCATGATTTATTCGATTTAAATTGTGGTATATATATACTCACGCAGGAACCCGGTTATGTAGGTGTATACTAAAATAAACACCAAAGAAAAAAGCGAAATATTGCGATAAGAGGAAAGTATCCTGATTGTCTGCGAGTTAGGTTTGGGATTCAGTGCATTGCAGGGGTTGAAAAACAACCTTTTGGCAAAACCAAGCACAAGTTGAGTTCCCATATCGTTACCAGACGGTCAGGATGCTTTTTATTGGTAAGGTTGTGGTATTCAGCGGTTTGCGGTATTTTGCGTACGCTCAGATAACTCATTAAGAAGTAATTTTGTAACAAAAAATTAGTGAGTATGAGAAGTACATTTAAAGTTCTCTTCTATGTGAAGAAAGGCAGCGAGAAACCCAATGGAAATCTTCCGCTGATGTGCCGTCTGACCGTTGATGGCGAGGTAAAGCAATTCAGTTGTAAGATGGATGTTCCTCCCCGACTGTGGGATGTAAAGAATGGTCGTGCCACAGGCAAGAGCCTCGAAGCACAGAAAATTAATGCGGCTGTCGATAGAATCCGTGTGGATGTGAACCGTCACTATCAGGAGTTGATGCGTAGCGATGGCTATGTTACAGCCGCCAAACTCAAAGATGCCTATCTCGGTATCGGAGTAAAGCAGGAGACATTGGTAAAACTCTTTGAG
>JAGAOZ010000002.1 GCA_017623505.1 Alistipes sp. | reverse complement strand
TTCCAGTTCAGTAAGCGTTAGTCCTTACAGACCGAAATTTCGGCAAAGCACGACGCGAGTTTTGAAATTTTTGAGACTGCTTCTTATAATAATATTATATATAGGTATTACTCGAAAGTTGCTCCGTCGCGGAAAACCTCTTGGATTAACCGGAGGTTACTACCTAAGAGGTTGAAGAAAAGAGAAATTAAAATTTTAACACTGAAATTAAAATGTCACGTACAGATTTTAATACATTATTGGATGCAGGCGTTCACTTTGGCCACTTGAAGCGTAAGTGGAACCCTAAAATGGCTCCATATATCTTCATGGAGAAGAACGGCATCCACATCATCGATCTTCACAAGACAGTTGTTAAGCTCGATGAGGCTGCTGCAGCACTCAAGCAGATCGCAAAGAGCGGTCGTCGCGTGTTGTTCGTAGCTACAAAGAAACAAGCAAAGGATATTGTTGCCGAGAAGGTGGCACCCGTTGGCATGCCATACGTTACAGAGCGTTGGGCTGGCGGTATGCTTACAAATTTCCCCACAATACGTAAGGCCGTAAAGAAGATGGCTACCATCGATAAGATGACCAGCGACGGCACTTTTGATAATTTCTCAAAGCGTGAGAAGCTCCAGATCTCACGTCAGCGTGCTAAGTTGGAGAAGAACCTCGGTTCTATCGCTGACTTGACTCGTCTCCCTGCTGCATTGTTCGTTGTAGACGTTCAGAAGGAGGCAAACGCTGTTAAGGAGGCTAAGCGTTTGAGCATCCCTGTATTTGCTATGGTTGATACATGTTGTGATCCTACCGACATCGATTACGTTATCCCAGCAAATGATGACGCTGCAAAGTCAATCGCTACAATCCTTGACGTGGTATGTGCTGCTATCGCAGAGGGTACCGAGGAGCGCAAGCTCGAGAAGGAGAAGGAGGCTCAGGAGGCTGAGGCTGCAGCTCCTGCTAAGAAGGAGGCTAAGCCACGCATCAAGAAGGCAGTAAAGGCTGCTGTTGATGCTGAGGAGGCTACAGTAGCTGAGGTTGTTGCAGCTACTGAGGAGGCTCAGGCTGAGTAATAAGCAACTAAAAGAGAAATTATTAACAATTTAATACACAGAAAATTATGGAAATCAAAGCAGCAGATGTAATGAAGCTCCGCAAGATGACAGGTGCAGGTATGATGGACTGCAAGAAGGCTCTTGTAGAGGCTGAAGGTGATTTCGAGCGTGCAAAGGACATCATCCGCGAGAAGGGTAAGTTGGTTGTTAGCAAGCGTGCTGACCGTAACGCTTCTGAGGGTGTTGTTGTAACTAAGATTGTTGGCCAGAAGGCATATTTGCTCTGCTTGGCTTGCGAGACTGACTTTGTTGCTCAGAACTCAGAGTTTGCAGCATCAGCTAACGCAATCCTTGACATCGCAGTTGCTAACGATGCAACTGACAAGGAGGCTCTCCTTGCTATCAAGAACGACGAGGGTCGTACAGTAGAGGAGATCGTTACTGAGAAGTCTGGTCAGACAGGTGAGAAGGTTGAGTTGGCAAGCTACGAGCGTATCGAGGCTCCATACTGCAACGCTTACGTTCACTTCAACAAGAAGTTGGGTACTATCCTTGGTTTCAACAAGGAGGTATCTGAGGCCGTTGCTCACACAGTTGCTATGCAGGCTACAGCTATGGCTCCTATCTCTATCGACGAGAACGACTGCCCAGCAGAGATCGTTGAGAAGGAGAAGGCTATCGCTCTCGAGCAGATGAAGCAGGATCCTAAGAACGCTAACAAGCCAGAGGCTATCTTGGAGAAGATTGCTGAGGGTAAGATGCGTAAGTTCTTCGAGGAGAACACTCTCTTGAACCAGGCATTGGTTGGCGAGAAGATTTCTATCCGCGAGTACATCCAGCAGGCTGATAAGGAGGCTACTATCGTTGCTTACAAGCGTTTCGCTTTGGATGCATAGTAGGGTAGTTCCCCTAAATAGAAAACCGAGAGATGCTTAGGCATTTCTCGGTTTTTTTATTGCTCAGCCTTTTTGCTTGCTTATGGCTTATAACCGAAGAATTATTTTTTATTCTCATATACTTTTTATACCTTGCAATGCGTTATTATGCTGTAAAATCAGGATATATGAAGAAGTTGCTTTCTCTTTTTACTCTATTTTTGTTTGCAATAGCTCCTTTGTGGCTAACTTCGTGCTCAGATGACGATGAGTCGATAACCAATCAACCTACTGACGAGCCTGTGGTGAAGCCCGAACTAAAGATAGAGGTTAAGACGATTACACATAACTCTATGAGCTTTGTCTATACCACATCCAATGCTACGGCGTGTTACGCATTAGTTCGGGAGACTGCGGGATTGCAGTTTACCGAGCCGTCAGTTGTTATAGATGAGGGAGAGAGTTTGTTGGAGGAAAATACTGAAGGTGTATATGTTGTCGAGTCCCTTGCTCCCAATACCCGATATGATATTGATTTTGTTGCGGTCAATGGCGAGGAACTTGCCCATATCTCGCTATCGTTAAATACACTTGTGGAGCCTAGTGCTGAGAATGTTTCAGAAATGAGAGCAGTAGATTTGTAGAGTTATTCGTAGCCATATTAAAGATAAAGGCATTTGGAGAATCAAATGCCTTTGTCTTTTTTGTGATGTATTATTCGTGATGATGATGACCGTCGGGGCAGCCGTCGCCGTCGTGGTGGGCAAGGACTGTGTGTGGAACGTGCCCGTGGGAGAGAATCTGTATTGGACAATTGTAGTTCTCTAACTGCTCGGCTGTCAGGATGTTTGAGTCGTGGCGGTGCACATTGCAATTGACGCAGACGATGCTTCTTACCACAGACGATATGGTGCCCAAATCGTGTGATACGATGATGATAGCCATCCGCTTGCTTAGTTGTTCGACCATAGCATAAAACTCATGCTCAAAGCGGTTATCTACAAAGTTGGTCGGCTCATCCAATATCAAGAGCTTCGGCTCCGAGATAATAGCTCGGCAGAGCAGAGCTCGTTGTAGTTGTCCGCCTGATACCTCGCCGATAGGACGTTTAGCCAACTCCGCAATGCCCATTTGTGTCATCACCTTCAGTGCGAGAGCTTTATCTGTGGCGGTGTATCTGCTACTAAATCCTCGCTGACTCTGTAAGCCTGAAAGAACCAACTCGCGAATAGATATTGGGAAATGTGTGTCAAAATCAGAGACCTGTGGCATATAGCCAATCTTTAGATGATTGTGGTAGCGGAGCGAATCATCGAAGATAATTTCTCCTTTGTATGGCACGCTGCCCATTATGGCTTTAACCAATGTACTCTTTCCGCCACCATTGGGGCCTATGATGCCTAAAAAATCATCCTCGTAAATATCAATATTCACATCCTTCAATGCAGGATGATTATCGTATGATACGTTGAGATTTCTGATGGATATGATTGTGCGACGCTCCATGGTAATTATTCGGTTTTAACTCCTGTAATTGCCTCTGTGATGGCCAGGATGTTCTTTTCGACATCTTCTTCAAGAGGCGTAATCTCTACGGCATGAACGCCAATATCGTTGGCTATAACCTCGACGACTGATTTAGGAAATTCGCTCTGATAGAGGATGTTTTTAACGCCTAAGTTGCGCGAACGGTCAATGATTGTGGCGATATGTTTTGCTGAAGGCTCTTTGCCCTCGTGCTCAATGGCAATCTGCTCAATATTATAATCCTGGGCATAGTATGTTAGCGCAGGGTGGTAGATAACAAAAGCCTCGGTATTGGATTGAGAAATCATCCGCTCGCATTGAGCATCCAGAGAGTCAAGACGCAGGCATAAATCATTATAGGCGACGGTATATTTCACAGAGTCGGGATACAGCTCCATAATGGCGTTGTATGCATTGTGAGCCATCTGTTTTACCCTCCGTGGTGAAGTCCAGATGTGGGGGTCGATGCTATGATGATGACCGTGATGGTGTGCGTGTGAACAGTGGCCCTCAATTAGCTCAATATCCTGGCTTAGATTGACGATATTGTTGCCCTTGTCGGCCTGCTCAAGCAGAGAGCGCTCAAACTCAATTAGTCCGGTGGAAAATACCAATTCGGCGTCATTTAGGTCGGCAATCTGCTTTGGTGTCGGCTCAAAAGTTTCGGGACTTGCGCCCTGTGGAACGAGAACAGATACGCTGAAGTCGCCACATGTTATCTGTTCGACGATATGCTTGATTGGCGCAATCGTCACCACGAAATCACTCTCCTCTTTTGCCTTAGTGCATGAGCCGAGTAGGGTGGTCACGCACAGTGATAATATAATTATTAAATGATATTTAATACGCATAATGTAATATCTTATATCTTATAATGCAAATATAGCGATTTTATTCGATATTATATATTTGATAAGAGTTTTGATATGATAATACTCGTTATATAAGTAAAGAAAATGCCGACACTTTGTTGGTGCCGGCACTAAAATCAATAGGGTAGTGATTAGATATGCTTGAGGCAGAAATTCTTCCACAAAACCTTAATATTATC
This sequence comes from Alistipes sp., assembly GCA_017623505.1. Lineage (GTDB taxonomy): Bacteria > Bacteroidota > Bacteroidia > Bacteroidales > Rikenellaceae > Alistipes. Next base: position 27,551 of record JAGAOZ010000002.1, on the reverse strand, counting down.
GCCATCGTGTATTTGCAACATGATGCGACCTGTCGAGTTGCCAAATGCCTCGTCGTCGAGTGAAATCATCTCTTCGCCATTGAGCCAAGTCTGAACCTTGTTGCCCTCTACACGCAGACGCAAAGTGTTCCACTCGCCCTCCTTGAGGATTGACTCCTTCTCGTCAGGAATCTGTACAAGCCAGCCACGACCGTATGACTCGTAGATGCCACCGGTGTCGTTACCCTTAGGTGCAACCTCGCACTGCCAGCCATTAACTGTGTTATAGCCCGTAACAAATGAGTGGAAGAAGAGACCTGAGTTGCCGTTAGACTCCTGCTTGAACTCTACTGTAAGGTCGAAATCTTTGTAATATTCACGTGTGCCGAGGTAGCCATATTGCTTCTCGTCGCCATTCTCGGTAACCAAGTTGCCCTCAGCATCAACATACGCCTTCATGCAGCCGTAAAGCTCCCAACCTGTGAGGTCCTTGCCATTGAATAGCAGCTGCTCGCCACGCTCTTTCTTTGGAAGTTCCTTGATTTTAATGTTGCGGAACGATGCTGGGTCGCCGTGGTCCTGCAAGCAGAGGTGACCCTTGTGTGCTAAGCCGTACTCCGGAGCATTCTCCCATTTGCCAGAGCCCTTGCGCGCAAACCAATCGTCAGTCCAAGCCTCAAACTCCAGGATTTTCTCACCATTGAGCCAGTGCTCGACGTGACCGTTGTCGAAGACAATCTTTGAGGTGTTCCACTCGCCCACAGGATTAACCTTCATCTTGGCATAGTCAGGAAGATACATAGCGTAGTCTACGCCTAACTTCTGCCACTCTTCGAGCTTGGTAGGAGCGTTTACCTCCTCCCAGCCCTCGTTGTCAATGAGCTGATACTCAGGGCCTGTGACGTATGGTACGCTAAATGCCTTGTGCTCAACGACATGGTAGAGCATACCGCTATTGCCGCCATGGGTGAGTTTCCAATCCCACATAAGCTCAAAATTCTCATACTCCTTCTCTGTTACGATGTAGCCCGATGCGTCACCGCCCTCGCCAGAGGCCTGGATGCAGCCATCAACTACGTGCCAGCCGTTGGTCAGCTCAGTGCCGTTGAAGTCACGCCAACCGTCGAGATTCTCGCCATTGAAGAGCAGTACCCAGCCTTCAGCCTTCTCCTTGTCAGTCAGTGTGTTAGGCTTACAAGCCTGGTCGCAGCAAGATGTTGCAACACCTGAGACGAGTGCTGTTGCTGCAAAAAATGATAGTAGTCGTTTCATATTGGTATGGTTTTATTAGTTAATATGCTGAATTTTATCCTTACAAATTTAGCAAAAAATGATTAGATAACAATAGATTATAAGAGTTAAAGGCAGTAGGGTGGATATATTGAGTAATTTTTTGTATCTTTGTTATCGGATATCAAATAGGTATCTTGTTAGATGGCATTTAGGCTATTGCGTTCACGGTAAAACGACCAAATACTTACTCAACGAACAAGCAATAGGCACTTAGATGCTCATACCTTATGGTGTGGGTGTGCTTATGTTCGTATGGGTGCTTGGTCGTACCTTCCGTGAGTAAGTTGCATCCACGCCTTTCTTTTTGGGGTTTATCTGTTCTTCAGGCGGTTGCTAATCTGGCTATATATTAATATTAGGTATTATGAGTTATGGTAGCAACACTAATTATCATTGTGAGCAGCTTGTTTGTATTTTGTAGCGGGAAGTCGGTATAGAGTAACACCACAAGGAGAATCTTGTCAATATGACAATCTGTTTTTGTGTGAGTAAGCTGATGCGCTAGATGTTTGTCTGTGAGATAGAGTTTCTTATGTAGTGCATTTTGCATTGCAATTGCCAGCATGTGCCAATTGTAAAATATTGTTATAGGGTAGTACTCTATTAGTTAGCCGATATTTGATATAATATTTATCTTATGTTAAAAAGCTAATAGGTCAAATATAGACCTAATAATATAATATATGGCCGCGCAGCACACAACTGTTAATATGCCATATATAAATGCGCGGAAAAATCTGTGAACAGTATCACAGACATCAGATTTTATACGATTGTATACGTAGTCAAATTTATCTTTAAAATCATCCATTGTCAATGCTATAATAGTAAAGGATGCACAATTTGCTATGTAGTATCTTTACAAAACCAACTTTTACTCCTCGTAGCTTTCGAAGGTGCGGTCGGCGTAGAGGATAATCACTCGTTTTATTGCCTTCTGAGAATTCGATATTTTTTCAACTATCGGGCCGTTGGTCGGAATATGCGAATTTTGAGCAGATGGATTTTGCTCGATTAATGTTGGAGGTGTCGATATGTTGTCGGAACTCCCCGCAGCCGATGGCAATGAGCTCGTCTCGGCTGACTGATTCTTGTTGGCGTACTCATTGAGCTCCCCTTGTTCGCGATACATCTGTTCGCTGTCTAAAAGTAGCCAGTCGGGATTAATCTTTGGGAAGCGGCGGAGTATCTTCTGAACAAAATCAAAACTTGGTTTGTTGCGTCCTCCGAGAATATGTGAGATGCCTGATGGTTGAATACCTAACAACTCAGCCAAGCGACTTGAGGTCAAACCCTCATTTTTCATCAAAATAAGCAATTTTTCACGCATAATCCATATTTTTTACAAATATAAAGCTTTTCTCTTTTGTAAACAAATATTTTAATACAAATGTAATCAGTAATAATTATTAACAATGTGTTACATCTGTATCATTTCGATTATCGTAAAATCTTAGAAACATTATCTATTGAAGATTTAGTTTATGTATTAATGCTTAAATAGCTGATAATCATATATTATAATGTAGTGTAATAGTCGCAAATCTCTATATTCAGCGATATTAGCATAAAACGCCCTGTATCTACTATTTAATATTTGATATAAATTTCATAAATATCTGATATTAATAGAGTTATGTATCCGTAGTTTAAATTTTTAATTGCTATAAAATGCCTTTAAAAACGCTGTTGATGCCTGACCCGTTGTGTGTTACAAAAGTAAATAATTAACAACTATGTAATTGTGAGTTGTTTTACAATTGTGAATACAAATGTAATTTATACTCTTGTATATTATTACAAATGTAATTACAAATGTAAAATAGTCCATGATTTATTACATTTATAATGTATCTTTAATTGTTTATCAGCTAAATTCTTATTTGGATAGAACTACCCTTATATTATGTTAAATAAATAAAATAGGATAGCGGTTTTATTGCCACTATCCTACTCTATATTAATTAGTTATATTTTTGTAAACAGTTGTTTATAACTTCAATTTTGAGGCTATTTCTTGGAACTCTTCTGGAGTTAATTTGAGCTTTTCTCGACGGAAATCTACGTCAGATTCGTTGTTCATAGGTATCAAATGGATATGTGCATGTGCTACCTCAAGACCTAAAACAACGGTTGCAACCTTCTTGCATCCTGTAACTGCCTTCATTTTTTGTGCAATCTCTTTTGCGAAGATTATCATACCTGACAGCATGTCATCGTCGAGGTCGTAGAAGTAATCAACCTCCTGCTTTGGGATGACCAACGTGTGTCCTGCGGCCAGTGGGTTGATATCAAGGAATGCGTAATACTTGTCGCTTTCTGCAATCTTGTAGCTTGGAATTTCGCCGGCTACAATCTTTGAAAATATTGATGCCATAATCTATTGTTGTTAATTATTGAGTCGTATGAGTTGTGAGATGAAATCCATACCATATATATATAATGGTGGCTACCCTATCTAATTTAGCTGTTTTTGCCTTTAATACTCCTTGAACTTTGGGTTTAGAATCTCAGAGTATATTACAGCCTTCTCTATTGTGAAATCCTCTGCAATCTCCTCTATTTGGCTTTTGTCGGATTGGTTATCCTGATTTAATGAGGAGTTGGCTGTTGATGCTGCTTTGTTGGGCTGTTGGTTGGCCGTTGCGGTGCTGCGTAGTACCTCTTGTTTGCCCGGCTGGGATGTTGCATTGTTAGCAGCTCGGCGCCTTTTGGATTGCTGAATGTGCCTCACGTGCTGATTGATGATATCGCGTACCTGTTGCTGGCTGTCAGTGCTACTGCTTTGGGCCTTTGCCTGACTACCCTTCGCTTTATTGTTGTTGAATACAACCAACAATACGCTGATGACAACGATTATTATGCTGCTTATCTCGCCTGTTCCCATAGCCGTTTAGTTTGTAGTACGTTTGACGCTCTCCATGCCCTTTACTCTGCGTAGGCGGTCCAAAATCACATTTAGGCTCTCTGCATCGCGTACGTAAAGGCTTAATGTACCCTCGAAAATACCGTCGTGAGTCTGAACATTAATTTGACGCATATTGATGCTGAAGTCGTTAGTGATGACGTTTGCCAGGTCTACCAACACACCCATACGGTCGATACCCAGTATCTCGATTGTGGCAAGTGATGACTGAGTCTTGTATTGTGACCACTGTATAGCCTCCTTGACGATGCAGTCGCCGTGCTGTGAGGCTAAGCGGTTGAGTTCGTCGCATGTGGCTTTGTGGACGATAATCTGGTGTGTTATAGGGTCTCTGAAGCCGATTACGTTGTCGCCCGGTAGTGGATGGCAACACTCTGCAATAACGAGCTGAGAATGGTTATTCTGCTCCTTTGCGGGGTTCTTCTTGCTATCATCCAGCTCCTCGTCCGCCTCTTCATCGTTATCTTTGATGAAAAGAGTCCAGAACTTAAGAATCTTATTCTTAGAGTTGGTCTTAACAATCTTATCGAGGTTATCGAGTGTTACAAGACCTGCACCAATATTGACGTATAGCTCGTCTTTGTTGCTGCTATTATAAGCCTCCATTAGCTTGCGTATAACACGGTTGTTTGGTGTTATATTAAGCTCTGCAAGGCGTGCGTCAAGCATATCCATACCACGTTGCAGGTTATCCTCCTGCTCGCTCTTGATGTGGTTTTTGATGGCTTGCTTTGCCTTGGCGGTAAAGACATACTCCAACCATTCGGGCTTCGGGTGAGCCGATTCGGCTGTGATAATCTCGACCTGGTCACCGCTATTGAGCTGGGTGGTTACAGGGACAATCTTATGGTTTACCTTTGCTCCGATAGCCTTGTTGCCAATCTTGGTATGTACGTCGTATGCTAAGTCTAAGGCTGTGGCTCCGTATGGCAGATGACGTGCCTCGCCCTTCGGCGTAAATACCGTAATTTCAGAGGTATACAGCGATAACTTAAAGCTGTCCAAGAAGTCAATTGCGTTCTGTGACGGGCTATCCAAAGCTGTACGAATCATCTTCAGCCACTTGTCGAACTCGTCTTCATCTTGGGTGATGGAGCTCTGCTTGTACTTCCAATGAGCAGCAAAACCTCGTTCGGCAATATCCTCCATGCGCTGTGTTCGAATCTGCACCTCTACCCAAATACCGTCGGGACCCATGACTGTTGAATGTAGTGCCTCGTAACCATTGGCTTTTGGCATACTAATCCAGTCGCGTAGGCGGTCGGGCTTAGGGGTATAGATGTCGGTTATTGAAGAGTATATCTGCCAGCACTGAGTCTTCTCCGATGGGAACTCCAATGGCTGGAATACGATGCGGATAGCAAATAGGTCGTAAATCTCCGAAAGAGGAATGTTTTTACGAACCATCTTGGTCCAGATGGAGTAGACGCTCTTGACTCTTCCCGAAATCTCATATTTGATGCCGTAGCGGTCAAGGGTCTCGATGATTGGCGCATTGAACTTACGGATAAACTCATCACGGGCAGCTGATGTTTCGTTGATTTGTTGTGAAATCTCGGCATATTCCTTAGGGAAGCGATATTTCATGCACAAATCCTCAAGCTCTGTCTTAATGGCGTGTAAACCAAGTCGGTACGCCAGAGGAGCAAAGAGATATATCGTCTCGCCGGTGATTTTGACCTGCTTGTTTTGGGGCATAGCGCCCAACGTACGCATATTATGCAAGCGGTCGGCAATCTTGATAAGAATAACTCGTACGTCATCCGAGAGTGTGAGCAAAACCTTACGGAAATACTCCGCCTGACGTGACGTATCGGTGTTAAAGACGCCGGACATCTTCGTAAGACCATCGACCATGGTGGCAATCTTATGGCCGAAGATGTGCTCCATATCCTCGACGGTGTAGTCCGTATCCTCGACTACATCGTGTAGGAGCGATGCTACGACAGACTTGACGCCCAATCCAATCTCATCGACAACAATCTTAGCTACTGCAATAGGATGCAGGAGGTATGGCTCGCCTGAGCGGCGTCGTACCCCCTGATGAGCCTCCTTTGCAAGGAAATAAGCTCTTTTGATGAAGTTCCAATCAGCTTCGTTCTTGCAAATCTTCTTGCAGGACTCTATTAAATCTTGCCATTTACTCTCTATGAGTTTCTCATCCTCCGCAGTATACTCCATAGGCTAAAGTTTTTGTTCTTTCATTGCCTCTCGCAACTTTGCCTCAATCTCTTGACAAAGCTCTGTATTGTTCTTAAGCAGCTCTTTCACTGCGTCGCGTCCCTGGCCAATCTTCTGCTCGCCATAAGAGAACCATGAGCCTGCCTTCTTGATTACTCCGTAGTCTACACCCAAGTCAATAATCTCGCCAATCTTTGAGATACCCTCACCAAACATGATGTCGAACTCAGCACGCTTGAATGGAGGTGCTACCTTGTTCTTAACGACTTTAACCTTAGTGCGTGTGCCGAGCTGCTCCTCGCCATCCTTGATGACTGACGCGCGACGAATATCGATACGGACGCTGGCGTAGAACTTCAGTGCGTTACCACCTGTTGTGGTCTCAGGGTTGCCATAAACAACGCCAATCTTATCTCGCAGCTGGTTGATAAAGATACATACGGTCTTAGTCTTAGCGATGCTGGATGTGAGCTTACGCAGAGCCTGTGACATCAAACGAGCCTGAAGGCCCATCTTTGAGTCACCCATCTCGCCCTCAATCTCAGCTTTTGGTGTAAGTGCTGCGACTGAGTCGATAACGATGATGTCGATTGCACTTGAGCGAATCAAAGAGTCGGCAATCTCCAAAGCCTGCTCGCCATTGTCCGGCTGTGAGATAAGCAGATTATCTACATCAACACCCAACTTCTGTGCGTAGAAACTATCGAAAGCGTGCTCGGCGTCGATGAATGCTGCGATACCGCCTGCCTTCTGAGCCTCGGCAATAGCGTGGATGGCAAGTGTTGTCTTACCTGATGATTCAGGACCATAAATTTCAATAACACGACCCTTAGGGTAGCCGCCTACGCCCAATGCTATATCGAGAGTTACTGAACCTGTCGGAATGACCGGAATATCTGTCACAGCCTCGCTCGACATACGCATAATCGAGCCCTTACCGAAATCCTTTTCGATTTTATCCATTACCGCACTCAAAACCTTGAGTTTGTCGGCATTAACTTGTGTTTTCTCAGTTGCCATAGTTTATCTGTTTTTTTATTATTTACTTGTCTAATTCGGCGATTATCTGCTGATAATGCTCCGAAGTTTTTACTTTGTTGAAGATGTGGGTTATTCTACCCTCTTCGTCGATTAAAAATGTTGTTCTTAAAACACCCATATATTTACGACCATACATCGACTTCTCTGCCCATACCCCGAAGGCCTTGCATATCGCATGGTCAGTATCTGCCAGCAGGGTGAAGTTTAACTCATGCTTGGTGCAGAAGTTTTGATGTGACTTCTCGCTGTCGGGGCTAACACCGATGATGTGGTATCCACGTGCAAGTAGCTCCTGCTTACCGTCTCGCAGACTTTTAGCCTCAAGTGTGCAACCCGATGTGTTGTCTTTAGGGTAGAAATAGAGGATGATTTTTTTACCTCTAAGCTCCTTGGATGTGAGCAATGTTCCCTGTTGTGTCTTTGCCGAAAAGTCGGGGGCTAAGTCGCTTATATTGAGTTGTGCCATAATTTTCTCAAATTAAAAAGTAATAATCACTCAAAGTTATGAACTTTTTAGCAAAAAAATGCAGGGAAACTCAATTTTTTATCTCGCAGAGAGCGTTTTTTCTTCTAATCCCATAATATTGTGGCTTGAATCTGCTTGTCGAACTCTTCGCTATCCTGCTCTGTTCGGTGTTTGCATTGTGGGCAGATAACGCCGCCGTTGTCAGCCGTGTTAGTGTCACATACTATACAGGTCTGAGTAAGACCGTAGCCCTCTTCGTGTGTGAATAGTGCACCGCACTGATTGCACATTAGTTCATAAAATACTCCCATAATTCTCTGTTTTTAATTGTTTTAGTTTGTTTTTACAATGCAAAAGTATACCCGCTTTTTGTCAATTAGCGTCAAAATTTTTTATTTGTATTTTTTATTTACATTTTTTATCTTTGTGATAATTAAAACCTATTATTTATGAAACGTCTTATAGCTTTGATAGCTGCCGTTATGTTTTGTAGTGTGGCGGGTGCACAGATGATGACAACCTACTTTAATCCCGTGATTAAAGGCGATGTTCCCGACCCTACGATTATTCGTTTTGGGGAGTGGTATTATGCTGCGGGTACTTCGTCGGAGTGGGCACCTCACTACCCTATTTTCAAATCGCAGGATTTGGTGGATTGGGAGCCTTGCGGACATATCTTTGCAAAGAAGCCTGAGTGGACAAAATCCTCGTTTTGGGCACCTGAACTCTTTGTTCACAATGGTAAGGTATATGCCTATTATACAGCGCGTAGAGCTTCGGATAATATCTCATGTATAGGTGTCGCTGTGGCGGAGAGCCCCGAAAAGGGTTTTGTCGATTATGGTCCTGTGGTGGAGTTTGGTCGTGAGGCTATTGACGCCTTTGTTTTGGAAGATAATGGCGAACTCTATATATCGTGGAAGGCTTACGGCTTGGATAAACGTCCTATTGAGATATTGGCAAGTAAGCTCTCGGCTGATGGTTTAGAGTTGGAGGGAGAGCCCTTCTCGCTGCTGGTGGATGATGAGCAGCAAGGTATGGAGGGACAGCATTGGCTGAAGTTGGGCGACTATTATTATATAGTATATGCCGTAAAAGGTTGCTGTGGCCCTGGAAGTGATTATGAGGTGGCGGTGGCTCGCTCGAAGAGCCTGCGAGGTCCGTACGAAAAGTATAGCGGTAACCCAATCCTGAAGGGCGATGCTGAAAATGTGCTCTCTATTGGTCACGGAACTATTGTTACGCTGGAAGATGGCAGGATGTATTATATGTGCCACGCCTATATGCGAGGTGCTAATTTTTATGCGGGTCGTCAGCCTTTCTTGCAGGAGATAGCTCTCGGCGAGGATGTCTGGTTGCACTTCGTGGAGGGTGACATAGCGAAGCTTGAGCATCCGCGACCATCGGCAGTGGATGGGTATAAGTGGCATCCAAGAGAGTTTAAAGATGACTTTTCGGCGAAGAAATTGCGCCCTGAGTGGTCGTGGAACTATATTGGCAATGATGTAAGGACTTCGATTAAGCGGGGACGACTCTCGTTGAGTGGTAAGTCTTTGGATGATAGTAACGTGGGAACGGTGCTTGCTCTAAGGCCTGAGGTCCCTAACTATTACTTTGAGGCAGTGGTGGCTAATAGAAATGATAGTTGGAAAGGTGTTGTTTTCTATGGCGATGAGCGTAACTTGATGACACTGGGATGTAAGGGCGACAAGATAATACTCAAAATGGTCAAGGATGGCGTGGAGAGCATTGTTGCAACAGATACTTTACCTGAGGGGAAGATTGAACTTGTGATGGTTGTTCAGCAGGGAACAAAGGTCTTCTTTGACTGGTATGATGAGCAGGGAGGACATCGAATAGGCGAGAGAGATATTGACCTGCACGACCTTGTGCGTTGGGATAGAGTTGCCCGACCAGGACTATATCACGAGGGCGATGTGGATGCTCCGGCAGTGTTTGAGTCGGCTGAAATGGGAGATTTCTTCTGGATACGATAATGATTAAAGGCCCGTTCGAAAGAACGAGCCTTTATTGTTGTGGTTGCGGTTTTATCCAACTACCCTTCGCTTATCATCTTCTCCAGCTCCTCAATCTGAGCCTTGAAAATCTTGTCGGTCTCAATCATGTTGCTTACAGCCTTGCATGAGTGAAGTACCGTAGCGTGGTTACGACCTCCGATGGCTGAGCCGATGGCTGCAAGTGGCGACTTGGTGTATTGCTTAGCCAAATACATAGCTACCTGACGAGCCTGTGCTACCTCGCGCGTACGCTTTGCAGAGTTGAAATCTGTCTCCGAGATGTCGTAGTATTGACAGATAATCTGTGTTATGCGCGAGATTGAAATCTCTTTCTGCGATACCTGAACAAAGGCTTTCAGCACCTCCTTCGCCAAAGATATAGATACTCTTCTGCCCATAAACGAGGCGTTGGCCTTGATTGAAAGCAATGCACCCTCTATCTCGCGAATGTTTGCCGCGATGTTGTTGGCAAGGTATGTTGCTACCTCCTCGGTGATAGGAACACCCAAAATCTCTGACTTCGAGCGGATAATCTTCAACTTGGTTTCGTAGTCGGGAATATCAATCTTGGCTGACAGACCCCACTTAAAACGGGTAAGAAGACGCTGCTCAATGTCGCGCAACTCTACCGGTGGCTTATCTGAGGTGAGGATAATCTGCTTGCCGGCCATTTGTAGGTGGTTAAAGACGTTGAAAAAGACGTTCTGTGTACCTATCTTGCCCGTCAGCTCCTGAATGTCGTCGATAATCAATACGTCAATCATCTGATAGAATCGGATGAAGTCGTTGATGTCGCCGTTCTTGTATGCTGTCTGGAACTGAGCCATAAACTTGTTCATCGGAACGTAGAGCACGTTTAACTCGGGGTGACGCATCAAGACCTCGTGGCCAATAGCCTGGGCGATATGTGTCTTACCTAAGCCCGAAGCACCATATATATATAATGGGTTGAAGGCTGAAGAGCCGGGGTTTACAGCTACACTCATACCTCCCGAACGAGCCAAACGGTTGCATTTGCCCTCGACGTGAGTCTCAAAGGTATATTTTGCGTTGAGCTGAGGGTCGATACGCAGACGCTGAACGCCAGGTATTGCGTATGGGTTAGGTATATCTTTGGTGTCGGTCTGGTCAGAGAAGGTAGGTATAGCTGTGGCGGTTGTATTGTTGCCTACGGCTATCTGCTCTACGTTTGGAATGGCGTAAAGTACTCTAGTCTGATTACCATAGAATTGGTAGATGATCTGCGCAAAGATAGTGCTGTAATTCTTCTCGATATGGCTTACATATTGCTCGTTGGGGACCTTAAGTCGTAGGTTGGTGCCATCGAACGTGAGTGCTTCAATCGGCTCAAACCACCGAGCAAACTCCTCCTCGGAGGTCTGCTGCTGGATTCTGTTCAAGCAGGTTTTCCACACTTCTCTGTATGTGTATGTATTTGCCATATTTATCTAAAAGTTCTGGGTATAAAAGTTGTATATCTGCCAAAAAAAGCTTACCTTTAGCACAAGTTTTACTCTCCGCTCTCTTTTGGGTAGGGAGAGGACCAGGGATAAAAGACTTGTCTCGGATTCGTTTTCTTTGACAGTACAAAGTTGTGAATAAATTTGTTAAAATAAATCTCAAAAACACTTGTTTTTTATCTTTTTTTATATATAGAGATTTAAGGTTTTTTGAGGGGTGGATTTATAACTCGCTGATAGTGAATATAAGAGCTGAAACCGAGATTTTTTGATATAGAAACTTCGAATAATAGATAAATGTGTTATAACTAAAACTTATAAGTAAAATGGCAAACGAATTAGAACAGTTGGTGATGTCTAAAGCCCAGAAATGGCTTGATGGCGATTATGATGAAGCTACTAAGCAACAGGTTAAATTGTTGATGGATAGCGACTTAAAGGAGCTTACTGAGAGCTTCTATAAGGATTTGGAGTTTGGTACCGGCGGTTTGCGCGGTATAATGGGTGTGGGTACTAATCGTATGAACATCTACACTGTTGGCGCTGCAACTCAGGGACTTGCAAACTACCTAAAGAAGAATTTTGAGGGTGAGCAGGTGAAGGTTGCTGTGGCACACGATAGTCGTAACAATTCACGTATGTTTGCAGAGCGTGTAGCAGACATCTTTGCCTCTAACGGATTTAAGGTGTATCTGTTCGATGATTTGCGTCCAACACCTGAGCTCAGCTTCGCTATTCGCGAGTTGGGACTCCATTCGGGAGTTGTTATCACTGCATCGCACAACCCTAAGGAGTACAATGGCTACAAGGCTTATTGGACCGATGGCTCACAGGTTACCTCTCCACACGATGTGAATATCATCGACGAGGTGGCAAAGATTACCGAGAACAAGCAGGTCTTGACAGGCTTGAATCCTGAGAACATCTCTATCCTCGGAGAGGAGTTCGATAAGATTTACCTTGACCGCATCAAGAAGGATATTCAGCTCTCACCTGAGAGTGTGGCTAAGTTCCACGATATGAAGATTGTCTATACCCCACTCCACGGTGCCGGTATGCGTTTGGTGCCTGCGTCACTCAAGAACTTTGGTTTTACCAACGTAGAGATGGTTAAGGAGCAGGCAGTTATCGACGGTAACTTCCCAACCGTAGACTCTCCAAACCCTGAGGAGCGTAAGACTATGGCTGCGGCTATGGAGCTGGGTCGTAAGGCAGGAGCAGACCTTGTGATGGCTACCGACCCCGACTCTGACCGCTTGGGCTTGGCTCTGCGTACAGGTAAGGGCGACTATGTGTTGCTGAATGGTAATCAGACACTTACCCTCTTGGTTATCTACCAGCTTACTCGTTGGGCTGAGCGTGGCGACTTGGATGGCAAGCAGTATATCGTGAAGACTATCGTTACCTCTACCATGCCTAACGTCGTTGCTGAGCACTTCGGTGTTAAGTGTTACGACTGTCTGACGGGCTTCAAGTATATCGCAAAGATTATCCGCCAGAATGAGGGCGTGACAAAGTATATTGGTGGTGGCGAGGAGAGCTTTGGCTACCTTGCGGGCGACTACGTACGCGATAAGGATGCTGTGTCGGCTTGTGCTTTGGCTGCTGAGGCTGCCGCTTGGGCAAAGGATACTATGGGCTTGACGCTTTATGAGTGGTTGCAGCAGCTCTACGTTAAGTATGGCTTCTTCCGCGAGTCTTTGGTGTCTGTTGTTCGTAAGGGCAAGGATGGAGCAGAGGAGATTCAGCGTATGATGGTTGATTTCCGAGCTAACCCTCCTAAGGAGTTGGCTGGCTCACAGGTTGTTACCGTACGTGATTTCAAATCGTTGGAGGAGCTCAATGTGCTCACAGGCGAGAAGACGGCTATCGAGCAGGACTCAAGCAACGTATTGCAGTGGGTTACTGCCGACGGTACTATCGTATCGGTACGTCCATCGGGCACCGAGCCTAAGATTAAGTTCTACTTCGGTGTTAAGGAGCCATTGGCATCTGTCGAGGAGTACGATGCTGTGGAGGCTCAGTTGGATGCGAAGATTGAGCGAATTAAGGGAGAGCTTAATTTGTTGTAGAGGTTTAAGGAGTTTAGTGAATTTAGTGAATTTAGTGAGTTTAGTGAATTAGGGTTTTTCCTTAAACTCCTTAAATTCCTTAACTTCCCTATAATAGGTAATGTTTTTTTGGGCTAATCGAGCAGTCGGTTAGCCTTTTTTTTGTGCTCGCAAATCTTACTTTTTAATATATAATAATGTATAAATAATAATATTTTTATGCTATATTTGTAAAAATTATGTATTGTTATGAAATATGATATTTTTATAAGTTACAGACGAGAAGGAGGATATGATACGGCTAAACATCTATACGACCTTCTTGTTCGTGATGGCTACAAAGTCAGTTTTGATATTGATACATTGAGTAGCGGGGATTTCAACGTCCAATTACTCGAAAGGATACAACAATGTAAAGATTTTATATTAATTGTTGATGAACATGCTTTTGATAGGACTTTAGATGCGACATTTGATCCTAAAAAGGATTGGCTTAGATGTGAGTTGGCTCATGCATTAAAATATAATAAAAATATTATTCCAGTCTTTTTGTCGGGGGTTGCAGGTTTTCCTGATGGCCTTCCTTTAGATATTGTCGATGTTATAAAAAAGAACGGTCCAGCGTATAATAGATATCACTTTAACGATTTCTATGAAACATTAAAGAAAAGATTTTTACATAAACGAAGTAAATACAAATACTTTTTTATTGTAGTAGCCGTATTGCTAATTGTAACATTAACACTTTTTATAGGTAATTTTGGAAAAGAGAAACCTGAAAAAGTTGAGAGAGAAGAATACACAGATGTTATTATTGAACAAGATGAAAGTGAGTTAGCTGCGAAGAAGCAGATTATAATAGATGAATTTGAACGTCAAAATGAGCTACCTGTCTCTGAAAGAGTTGATATCCAAGATTTGATAGAGACTTTTATGTTTGAAGAGGCTTGTGAATATATTCCGCAGTCCTGGGATGTTTTTGGAGAATATAATAGGAAGTTTCAACTTATACCACTCACGGATGAGTTGGAAAGTTTAGATGGTACTGTACACTCACTTAGGTTACAATTTATTGCAAAATTAACTTGTAATGGAAAAAATTTAGATACTAATGTATTTGGGCAGTCCAAAATACAGTATATTTCATTATATGGTGGAAGATATGGTGTTTACTTATTAGTGGTTGATAGCGGAGAAAACTATCGTTCAGATCCTATTGATAATGACTGGATAACAGAAGATTTAAAGTTTACTAAAGTAACAGAAGTAGAAGTTTTTCCATATACCTATGTATTATATAGAAGAGATAATTATTGGTTGGTTCTAGAGGCTTTTAGTAATTCAAATGGAGATTATTACAAGTGGTTTGTATCTACGGACATACATTGGGTATATGATTATATGCAGATTCTTGGTGAGCGTGAAAATTATGTAGCCCTTATTGAAAATCAATTATCAGCTATGCCAACTTGTGAATACTGTGATGGTCAAGGAACGATAGAAAAAGGAGATGATTATGTTATGTGCTCATCTTGTAGCGGAACAGGAGTAGTATATTAAGTGTTGTAGTTGAATTTGTAGGTAAATACGTCGTCATTCCCCGATTGGCATAGCCAAGCGAAGGGAATCTACCTTATAGTATAATGTGGCGGATTGCGTATCAGCACAGCCGACTGATAAGAGGTAGATTGCCACGCCGTTGCATAGAAGCTGATTTCGTATCAGCAAGCGTTATGGATGCAACCGCTCGCAATGACGTTATAGAATTTTGAATTGCGAAGCTTGAATTTTGAATTATGCTAATCTTTTGGGCTAATCGAGCAGTCGGTTAGCCTTTTTTTGTGGCCGCTACCCTACTTTTTACTATATACTTGTATATAGTAATTAAAATTAATTGAAAATAAACTAAAGATTTAGTTGTAAAACTAAAAGTTTAGTTATATATTTGCATCAGGAGAGTGATACATTCTATTTGTAAGACATCGTAACCCTTTTATATTAATATAATGTATAGCTCGTTTCCGCTAAACTAATTAATAACTACTACTATGAAGGTCAGATTTCTCGTTGCGTCGATGATGTTGGCTCTTGTAGCTTTGGCGTGTGGGAACACCCCTAAAAAGAGCGAGGCTGTGGCAGCTACCCCACTTGTGGAGGAGTCGACTCTTCCCGAAGGGGCTATTCCTTTCAGCTATGACAGACATCTGGTGTTTGATGTGATGATTCGCGACTCGGTTAAGGCACGAATGATTTTCGATGCAGGAAGCACCAACTTAGTACTCGATAAAGCCTTCTATGACGAGCGGTTTGCAGCGAGTGGTACACTGCGTCGCAGTATGGTTCAGGGTGCAGGTAACTCTGTCGAAGCCTCTTGGATTGATATGGGTGGCTGGAGCTACCAAGTGGGAGCACATAAGATGCAGGAGCAGGTGGCGTTGGTTTTGGAGCTAAGGAAGATTGTTGGCGACAAGGCTGACGGTATGTTTGGTATGGAGTTTATGAAGGGACGACGAGTGGCGTTTAATTATCACGAAGGATATATACACATTCTGCCTGACGATTTCCCAACGGATGGCTATATAAAAATTAAGTGTAAGTGGCTGGATAATAGCCAAGTGCGTATGCTTGTACCGATGGCTGTTGAGGTGGCTGAGGGCGTTGTGGTGAGTGGCGACTATATGATTGATACGGGCTTCCCAGGCTCGGTGGAGCTGTGTAGCCACGTAGCGATAGGTAGTGCTTTGTCCTCTGCCGAGAAGCGTACACATAAGGTTGGTGGTGTAGGAGGCTCAAGCGAGGAGTATCTCTTTACTGCCCCAAGGGTTGAGATTGCAGGGTTTGAGTTAAATAACGTGGCATCGAGTCAGTCGGCTAACACAGGCGGGGCTATGGCAGATGCTCGCTATGAGGGCATTGTAGGCAATGCCTTGCTGGAGCAGTTTGATGTGGTGTTTGACTTCGCTGCTTGCGAGTTATGGCTCAAGCCAAATAAGAATTTTAACACCGAGAAGTAACAATAAAAGATAATATAGTAAGACGATGAGTGACAAGACAAAAGAACTGACACGTGCCGAGTTGGAGATAATGCAAATCTTGTGGGAGCGTGAGGCGGCATTTGTGAACGATATATTGGCAGAGTTGCCAGAGCCAAAGCCGGCATATAATACTGTGTCTACGATTGTTAGAATCTTGGAGAAGAAGGAGTTTGTGTCGCATCGCTCCTTTGGCAAGAGCCACGAATACTACCCTATTGTCGATAAAGACAGCTATACGAAAGGCTATATGTCATCGGTGCTGAATAACTTTTTCGGAGGCTCGGCATCGCGTATGGTGTCGTTCCTCTCGGAGAATAAGGGAATATCGGTTGAGGAGACCGACGAGATAATCAAACTACTGAAGGAGGATAAATAATGTTTACTACGCTATATATTTTCGAGATGATGCTATGCTCGGCTCTCTTCTATGCACTATATCGGTTGCTGCTGGAGGGACGTGTAGCACACTCTGTGGCGAGGTTTTATCTCGTTGCGACTACCCTTTTGGCGGTCTCGATACCTATGTTGGAGCTACCGCTATATCCTGCCGAGACGGTCTATATGGAGTTGCCGGTGATGCAGCTTGAGGGCGAGGTCGTGGAGGATAGCACCGTGCCAACCCAGGCTGCTCCACCGACAGAGGTTGCTGTTGAAGCGACAGATACGGTGGATGTGGTACGTACCGTGCTTATGAGCATTTATCTGGCGGTTGTCGCCCTTAACTTGTTGAGATTTGTGGTGCGACTGGTGACTATTGCTCGTCTGCGTCGTGGTGCAGAGCTTACCTTTTATGAGGCCTACACCATAGCCGAGAGCCGCAGGGTGAAGGAGCCATTCTCGTTTTGGCGTACCATATTCCTCAATTATGACTACTCAGGCATAGAGCGTGAGCAGGTCATAGCTCATGAGGCAAGCCATGTGGCGCACCACCACTCCGTGGAGCGTGTTGTGATGGAGCTGCTGCGCTGTGCGTTCTGGTTTAACCCCTTTGTGTGGTATGCAGGCAATGCCTTGGTGCAGGTGCAGGAGTGGCAAGCCGACAGCGATGTGTTACGAAAAGGTTACGATGTCAAGCAATACAGACAAATCATTTTCCGTCAACTCTTTGGTTATAATCCGGATATAACTTGTGGGTTGAGAAGTCAAATCACTAAAAAACGGTTTATTATGATGACGGATTTTAAGAAGGGACAACGCTCCCTTGTACGCCTTTTGGCGATGGTGCCCGTGGTGGCAGCGATGATTTTAGCTTTTGGCTCTGTGAGGGCCGATGCAGTGACGGTTGTCGAAGAGTCGGTTACCGAGCAGGATGTGAAGCGCGTGGAGGTAAACCTCGTTGCCGATAAGTTGGCAACCGACCACGACACCTACAATGTTAAGTTCTTAGTCAATGGCAAGAGCGTTAAGGTGGAGGAGTTGGAACCTCTGTTTAAGGAGATTAAGGCGCAAGACAAGGCCGATGTGGTTGTTATTACGGCTGATAATGAGATACTGCTCGGTGCGGTGGAAGAGGTGCGTAAGGCAGTGAGAAACGCTGGTATTGAGCGAATTGAGTACCGAGGCGTAGATTTGCCTTTTATCAAGGCAGATGTGATGCCGACCTTCGAGGGTGGCGACTTGAACTCATTTAGAATGTGGGTGATGACACAGCTACGTTATCCCAAGGAGTGGGTTGATGAGGGCTTGTCAGGTCGTGTTATAGTTGGTTTTGTGGTAGATAAGGAGGGCTATATTGATGAGAATCGCTTTACGGTCTATCGTACGCCCGACAGCCGCCTATCCGATGAGGTTATCCGTGTGATAAAGCTATCGCCACGTTGGACTGCGGGCAAGCAGGACGGTCAGACTGTGAATGTTAAGTTTACTATCCCTGTCTATTTTAATGCCGATACGGCTGATGCTCCAGCGTCATCGGAGAATAGCGTAGAGCCGATTGTGGTTACACGATACTAACAATTATCCCTATCCATAAGTAAAAAAGGGGCTGTCGCAACGTAATTGTTGGGCAGCCTCTTCGCTATTTAACCCTTATGATGTTTATTCCGTCGCGTAAGGGGAGGATAAAGCTCTCTACCCTATCGTCCTCGACAACCATACGGTTGAACTCTATGAGGGCTTGGGTGTGGTGGTCGTTGTGGTGCACCGGCTCTACGACCTTGCCATACCATAGGATATTGTCGGCAAGAAGAATCGAACCGCCATGAACTAACCTCTTATCCATCAGCATATTATAATAGGCGGGATACTCCCTCTTGTCGCCGTCGATAAAGACCAAATCGAACTGCTTACCCAGCTGTGGGGCAATCTCCAAAGCTGAGCCTACGTGCAGATGAATCTTCTTGCCGTGTGGGGAGCGGTCAAAGAATGACTGTGCCAATGGCTCCAGCTCATCATCCACCTCGCAGGTATCAATCGTAGCACCCTCCTCCAATCCTGCTGCCATACAGAGTGCCGAGTAACCCGTGAAAGTGCCTATCTCGAGTATCGTGCGTGGGCGTAGCATACGGACAATCATCTCCAAGAGTTTGCCCTGTATATGGCCCGAAATCATACGTGGATTCAGCACTCGCAGATGTGTCTGGCGGTCCAACTCCCTAAGTAGGTCATCCTCGGGTGTAGAGTTTTCTAAAATATATCTCTCTAAAGCATCCATTCGCTATTGGTAAATAAGTGTTGATGTATCGGTGAAAATCTCCTCTGCAACCTCGCGTATCTGCTCCGCCGTAACGGCACTAACCTTACGATATACCTCCTGCAAGGTATCTATCTCATCGTGCACCAATAGACTCTTACCTGCACCGAGCATATAACCCTCGTTGTTCTCCATCGAGATAGCCATCTGTGCGAGGAACTGACGCTTGGTCATCGACAGCTGGCGTGGCGAGAGTGTCGTTGTGCGCAGTGAAAGCAGCTCTTTGGCGATAATATTGCGGCATAGGTCGGTGTTGTGGTGGTCGCAGCTGAAGTAGATAGCCACATATCCGCAGTCGCTGTAAGGGGTGTATATAGCCTCGTTGTTGTACGATAGTCCATTCTTCTCACGCAGGGCTATGTTGAGGCGTGAGTTAGCCGAAGGGCCTCCTAAGATGTTGATAAGCAGCGATAGAGGCAATCGCTTGTCGTCGTGTATGTCGTATGCTCTGCCACCCACGATGCAGTGTGTTTGGTGGGTGTGCTTGGCTACGGTCTTGTCGAAGTGAGGTGTTGCCGCAGGGCTCTGTCTGTGGAAAGTACGTGTGGTTGGGGCGTAACCTCCCAAGTATGCTGTGGCTACCCTCTCGACAGCCTCCACCGAGAGGTTGCCGACCGACGAGAATACCATTTGGTCGGTGGTGTGGGTGCGGGCAATAAAGCGACGTATGGCATCGCTATTATGCTTCGCGAGAGATAGTTTCGTGCCTAATATGTTGTGTCCTAACTCCGAGCCCTCGAAGAGCATATCCTCGAAGGTGTCGAAGAGCATATCCGACGGAGAGTCCTTGTAGGTGTTTATCTCGTCGATGATAACCTCACGCTCCTTCGCAAGCTCCCGCTCGGGGAAGGTAGAGTGAAAAGCTATGTCGGCGATAAGCTCCACAGCCTTACGGAAGTCTGTGCGGAGTGTCGTGGCGTGGATTGTGGTATCCTCCTTTGTGGTATAGGCATTGAGCTCGCCACCGAGGTTTTCCAAGCGGCAATTCACCTGATAAGCCTTGCGGTGCTCCGTCCCTTTGAAGAAGGCGTGCTCGGCAAAGTGTGCCAAGCCATACTCGCTGCGAAGCTCATCACGTGTGCCTGCGTTGATGACAAGCGCACAGTGCGTGATGCTGCTGCGTACACGGCGGTGTATGCCCTTTATGCCGTTAGGGAGTCTGTATGTATAAAATTCTCTCTCCATTGCTATTTGTTGTTGTGTTGGTGTAGGAAGCGGCCTGTATGGCTTCGCTCGCACTGCTCTAAGTCGGCAGGTGTACCCTCAAAGACCACCTCACCACCCTCGCTGCCAGCCTCGGGTCCGAGGTCTATAACCCAGTCGGCACACTTTATAACCTCCATATTATGCTCTACGATGACGATGGTGTGTCCGTTGGCTATCAGTGCATCAAAAGCTCTGAGCAGACGGTTTATATCGTGAAAATGGAGTCCTGTGGTAGGCTCATCGAAGATAAAGAGTATCTGCCCCTGCTCGTTGTCTTTTGCTAAGAAAGAGGCTAATTTCACTCGCTGCGACTCGCCACCCGAGAGTGTTGAGGATGACTGTCCGAGGCGTATATAGCCCAAACCGACGCTCTGCAAAGGCATCAGTCGCTCGACAATGCGACGTGCTGTTGAGCTCTTTTTATCCTCGCCAAAGAACTCTATGGCGGCATCGACGCTCATCTCCAAGACGTCGTGGATGCTCTTCTCGCGGTACTTAATCTCCAGTATCTCATCCTTGAAACGCTTACCGTGGCACGCCTCGCAGACAAGCTCCACGTCAGCCATAAACTGCATACCGACCTTGATTGTTCCCTCTCCTTGACACTCCTCGCAACGACCTCCTGCCACGTTGAACGAGAAGCTTGCTGCCGTGAGCCCTGTATGGACGGCGTGGGGCTGCTCGGCAAACAGGCGACGTATCTCGTCGTACGCCTTAAGGTAGGTTACGGGGTTGGAACGCGATGACTTACCGATAGGGTTTTGGTCCACAATCTCCACAGCCTTGAGTCGCTGTATATCTCCGTGTAGACCGTCAAAATCTCCCGGCTTAACGCCACTCTCTGTAAGTGTGCGTTGCAGGGCAGGATAGAGAATACCCTTGGCAAGCGAGGACTTACCCGAGCCACTGACACCTGTAATGCAGGTCATCACACCGAGCGGTATACGAACATCTACGTTTTTCAGGTTGTTCTCTCTGGCTCCTTTGATGGTTATATAGTTGCTCCAGCCACGTGCTACCGCAGGGCGTTCTATGGTGCGTTTGCCCGATAGGTAGTCGGCTGTCAGGCTCTGCTTGGCTTTAGGGAGTTGCATTAAACCTCCCGCATAGACTATCTCTCCGCCCATCTCGCCTGCTCGTGGACCGACATCGACAATGTAGTCGGCGGCACGAATAACCTCCTCCTCGTGTTCGACAACGATGATTGTGTTGCCTATATCGCGCAACTGTCGCAGGACCTTTATCAGGCGATGTGTGTCGCGTGGGTGCAGACCTATGCTCGGCTCGTCGAGGATGTAGAGCGAGCCTACAAGGTTGCTACCGAGCGATGTGGAGAGGTTTATACGCTGCGACTCGCCTCCCGAAAGGGTTGAGGATAGACGGTCGAGTGTAAGGTAGCCTAAACCTACATCCGAAAGGTAACGCAGGCGGTTAAGAATCTCCTTGAGGATACGTTCTGCCGTGGTGCGGTCGTGTTCGTCGAGTGAGATGTTCTCAAAAAACAGAATAAGCTCATCGGCGGTCATACGGACCAAATCTGCAATGCTCTTGCCTGCCACCTTGACGTATAGTGCCTCCTTTCTCAGGCGGCTGCCACCACACTCCGTACAGGTTGTTTTACCCGTATAGCGGGCCTTCATCACGCGGTATTGTATCTTGCGTCGTTCGCTGTCTATATAGTCGAAAAACTCGTTCAAGCCGTGAAAATACTCATTGCCTCGCCACAGCAGCAGCTTCTGCTCGGCTGTAAGGTTGTAGTATGGCTCGTGGATGGGGAAGTTGAAAAGGTGGGCGTTCTGCACCAACACATCCTTCCACTTACGCATCGTAGCTCCTCGCCAGCAGGCGATAGCATCCTCATAGATAGTCTTGCTCTTGTCGGGGATAACCAAATCCTCGTCTATGCCGATAATCTTACCGTAGCCCTCACATACGGGACAAGCTCCGATAGGGTTATTGAAGCTGAAAAGGTGCTCTGAGGGCTGCGAGAACTCTAGTCCGTCAGCCTCAAAACGTGCCGAGAAGTCACGACAGCTGCCGTCAATGATGATTGTGCATCTATCATCTCCGTAGCTATATGCGCGGGCGACAGAGTCCCTGAGGCGCAGTAGTGTGTCATCATCCGTAGCTACATCCACGCGGTCAATAACGATAGCTATATCCTCTGCACGACTCTGCTCGGTGAGCTGCGTCATAAGCTCCTCGATAGTGACGATATGCTCATCCAGCCAAAAACGCGAGAGACCGTCGCTCATCAAATCCAACAGCCGTTCGATAAGTCCCTGGTGGCTACGAAGCAGCAGCGGTGCGGTGATTATGGCTTGTCTGTCCTCACCCTTGCTTGTGATGTAATCGACAACCTCGTCTACGCCATAGCAACGTACCTCGTGGCCTGAGATGGGCGAAAAAGTGTGTCCTATGCGGGCAAAGAGCAGGCGCAGGTAGTCATATATCTCGGTCTGCGTGCCGACGGTAGAGCGTGGGTTGCGGGTATTGACCTTCTGCTCGATAGCGATTGCGGGTGCAATGCCTGAGATTAAATCCACATCGGGTTTATTGATACGTCCCAAGAATTGACGAGCGTATGCCGACAGACTCTCAACATAGCGGCGTTGTCCCTCGGCAAAGATAGTATCAAAGGCAAGTGTGGACTTTCCCGAACCCGACAGACCTGTGATGACGGTCAGCGTGTTGTGGGGAATATCCAAGCTCACATTCTTCAGGTTGTGAACACGTGCTCCCTTGATTGATATGCTCTTCTGATTTGACATGGATTCTATTGCACTATAAAATATCTAACGTAGCCCCCTCGACCTTGCGTAGGCGACCTATAACCTGCTCGGCACGGCTGTTGCGTATGGAGAGCGTCATCGAACAGAGGTTGTCGAAGGTCTGCTCCTCAATGCGAGGTTGCTCCTCCTTGATGATGCGCATAACGTCGTTCATAACCATATACGAGAAGTCTACCCTAAGGCGTGTATCGACGGTCCGCTCGATAATCTCAGCGGCGTCCAACACTGCGGCTGCCGACTCTTTGTATGCGGCGATAAGTCCCGGAACACCTAACTTCGTGCCGCCGAAATATCTCACCACAACAATCAGGCAATCTGTGACCTCACGAGATAGCATTTGTCCCAATATGGGCTTACCTGCGGTGCTCGATGGCTCGCCATCATCATTGGCACGGAATCGCTCGCCAAAGGGCCCTAAACGCCAAGCGTAGCAGTGGTGTGTGGCGTCGTAGTATTGCTTACGCAGAGCCTCCAAATAGAGCGAAATCTCCTCCTCACTCTCGACGTGATAGGCATAGCAGAGGAACTTGCTACTCTTCTCCTTGAAGATAGCCTCTGCGTCGGCAGCGATGGTTAGGTAACTATCCTTGATTGGCTCCACAGTGCGATGTGTTAGCGTATTTTGGTAAACATTCTATCCCAGCGGATATTGCTTGGGAAGCTCTTATTTGGGTCCAAAGAGAGCCAGATAAACTCTGCTCTACCGACGATGTGGTCCTCAGGTACGAAGCCCCAATAACGTGAGTCTGCCGAGTTATGGCGGTTGTCACCCATCATCCAGAAGTAGTCCATCTTGAATGTGTAGCTGTCGCTTGGCTTGCCGTTGATGAGTATCTGCTCGCCCTGAATCTTCAGCTCATTGCCCTCATAAACGTCGATAATACGGCTGTAAAGGGCGATATTCTCTGGTGTAAGGGTTACGGTAGCTCCCTTTTTCGGTACCCAGATAGGTCCGAAATTATCCTCTGTCCATTGATGGAAAGTATCGTATGGGAAGACCAAATTTGCCTTAGTGTCGCGTGTGATGCTGCTGACCTGAGGGCGGCTCTTAAGTTGGCTGAGCATCTGGTCTGTAAGTGGCAACAGGTAGGTGTAGCCGCTGTCGGTAGGCTGAAATGAGATATACTGAAGGTTGATACCCATCTCCTCAAATGCAGATTGTGCTATCGGAGCGGTGGTCTCGACACGATAGTCATACTGACGTTGAGGTATTGACTCGTAAGGCAGCTTATTGACAAAGAGCTCGGCATCGACAATCACCAAACTGTCACCCGGCACAGCAACGCAACGCTTGATGTAGTTGTCGCGCTTGTCTACCGGACGATAGATGATTTTGTGCTCGCTATGCAGGCGTCGGCGGCCCTCCTCCTTACCGAACTGATACTCATATTCGCGCAGAGCGTCATAGTAGGACCATTGGGTATTGTCCATCATAACGGTATCTCCTGCGGGGAAGTTAAAGACTACCACGTCGTTACGCTCCACCTTGCAGAAGCCCTTAAGGCGGTGGTAAGGTCTTTGCCACAGGTCGCTAAAGGATTTTGCGGAGGTCGAGAAAGGCATTATGTTGTGGACCAGAGGGAACGCAATAGGCGTATTGGGCATCTGTGGTCCGTATGCCAACTTGCTGACGTAGATATAGTCGCCCTCGACGAGTGTCTTCTCCATAGATGGTGACGGAATGACATACATCTGGAAGAAGAAGATGTGAATGAGCGTTGCCACAACCACGGCAAAGACTATGGCACTACCCCAATCGTATATGGTGCTCAGCAGTGAGTTGCGCTTGAAGAAGGCACGCACCTTGGACCATACGTAGCGTGAGAAGTATTTTGAGATGTAGGCGTCGTAGATGAGTGCCACGCCCAGAATCATCCATATATTCTCCAGCCACAGCACAAACCATAGCAGGTAGATGATAGTGAAGATGCTGAACTTCACCCATTTGTTCTTCAGAAAGCCTTTTATCGCGCACCAACGCTCCTTGATGCTTTGCCAGACGGTTTTATTTGTTGTGTTATTTTCTGCCATATCGTTTTTCTTAAAAGAGGTCATCCATAGTGTAAATACCCTGCTTGCCACAGAGGAACTCCGCTGCAATAACCGCACCTTGAGCCAGCGTGCGACGATTCTTTATCGAGTGGCGAATCTCCAGAGTGTCATCCTCCGAGGTGTATGTTACGGTGTGGTCGCCAGGGGTCATACCTATACGCTTTGAGGTGATGGCTATCGTCTCAAGCTCGTTCGTAGGCTCGTTTACCCACTGTGTCTTGCTCTCCAAGCGGGCGATAATATCCTCGGCGAGGGTTACGGCCGTACCACTTGGCGAGTCTTTCTTCTCGGTGTGGTGTATCTCCTCGATAGCGACGTTGTAGCCCGCCTTGACACTATTCATCAGGCGTGCCAGCTCACGGTTGAGGCGGAACATAAGGTTTACGCCCAGCGAGTAGTTCGAGGCGTAGAACATAGCCCCACCCCTCTCTGTGCAGAGTTGCTTTATCTGAGGCATCTTCTCCAACCAACCTGTTGTGCCACTCACTACGGCTGTGCCCGACTCCAGACACTTACGTATGTTGTCGTAGGCGGTTGCAGGGGTGGTAAACTCGATAGCTACATCTATATTCTTTAGGTTGTCGGCATTGAGCTCTGCGGCGTTGTCCACATCTATTATGAGTGATACCTCGTGGCCACGCTGGAGCAGAATCTTCTCTATCTCCTTGCCCATTTTGCCATAGCCGATAATTGCTGTTTTCATAGTCATTATACGTTTAATCGGACAAAGATACGAAATATTTTATTCATTAAGAATAAAAGTTGGGCTATTTGGTTGTTTTGAGGATTTTTTACTAAATTTGTTGCCGAGCAGGAGTTGTAAAGATTTGTAGAATACGGCTAAGATGCGTTATAGGATAGAACTTTCATACGACGGCGGAGCCTATTGCGGTTGGCAGCGTCAGACGGGTGCGGTGACCGTGCAGGAGAGCTTGGAGCGGGCTCTCTCTACCCTGCTGCGTCAGAGTACGGAGGTGGTGGGTGCAGGGCGTACCGATACGGGTGTGAGCGCATCGTATTATGTGGCTCATTTTGATAGTAATCAAGCAGTTGATTGCGACCATCTAAAGTATAAGCTCAACCTGATTCTTCCGCACGACATAGCTATCTTTAATGTGAAGCGCGTCAGGGAGGATTTCCACGCACGTTTTGATGCTGTGGAGCGTGAATATACCTACTACATCTCTCAGCGCAAAAACCCATTCCGCCGCCACTCGGCGTGGCAGTACTATGTGCCGCTCGACGTGGAGCGAATGAATGAGGCGGCAAAGGCTCTTTTGGAGTGGGATGACTTCACCTCGTTTGCGAAGCTCAACTCCAACAATAAAACCAATATCTGCGATGTGCGATGGGCTGAGTGGCGACGTGATGTGGAGGATGAGTCGTTGCTCGTTTTCACCATCCGCGCTGACCGTTTCTTGCGTAATATGATACGCGCTCTTGTCGGTACGTTGGTCGATGTGGGGCGTGGAAAACTCTCTGTGGAGGAGTTTGTCAATATCCTACACGCCAAAGACTTATCCCTTAGCAGCTCAAGTGCCCCTGCACAAGGTCTGTTCCTCAGCAACGTCAAATACAATGAGTAATTAGGAATGAGTAATTAGTAATTAGGAATTACTCATAGTTGTTACAACTTACGCGCAATCTGTAACAAGTGTAACAAAATGAGTTAATATGCAGTATTACAGCGAGTTACGTTGTTACACCCTGTAACAAAACTGTAACAAAACTGTAACAAAGTGTAACAAGCTGTAACAAATCCCGATAAACATACCCGTAGGTTCATCCATTAGAGCCCTCCCATAGATATTGAGGACAACTCCCTTACAGCCATTACAACTCATTACAGCCATTACACCCCCTGTAATCGTGTAATTGTGTAATTACCCGCCTCGTCCCTCCGCAAGTACCGCGGGTAACTATTTGGTTACCCAGGCTACTATCTATCCTTGCCGGCCGTCTAACTCAGCGTAAGCCTAATCACTCTTGACTTGCTATATCAAAGGTCATTCCCCGATTGGCGCAAGCCGAGCGATGTGAATCTACCTTATACGAGCTGAAAGGTGAAAAGTGAAAAGTGAAAAGTAAAAAGTGAAAGGTAAAAGTTGCTGTTTGCATATCAGCACTGTCGAATAGTAAACTGTTGATTGCCATGCAGTTGCATAGGGCTGAGTGGGGTATCAGCGCGCAAAGCAGATGCAACCGCCTGCAATGAGGTAATTAACATTGTAATTAGCTGTTAATTAGCACTATACCGACACTAAACTATTAACAGCGTTATAACATTGTTAATATACTCTCTCGCTCCTTACTCCTCGATATATTCATAGCTCTAAGATAAGTAGCTCAGAGTTACGGA
>JAGAOZ010000023.1 GCA_017623505.1 Alistipes sp. | reverse complement strand
TTACAGAAGAGTTTTTTCACCGAGGAGATCGAGACTGTTGCTCTGAACGGTGTGTCGTTTGAGGTTAAGGAGGGCGAGTTTGTTGCCATTATGGGACCTTCGGGTTGCGGTAAATCTACGCTGCTCAACATCTTGGGTTTGCTTGACAATCCTACGGGCGGCTCGTACCAGCTGCTCGACCAAGAGGTGGGCGGTCTGAAAGAGAAGGAGCGCACCGCCTTCCGCAAGGGCAATATCGGCTTTGTATTCCAGTCGTTCAACCTTATCGACGAGTTGTCGGTGGCCGAAAATGTCGAGTTGCCACTTATCTATATGGGCGTGAAGCCATCGGAGCGTAAGGAGCGAGTAAAGAAGATGCTCGACCGTATGAATATCTCGCACCGTGCCGGCCACTTCCCACAGCAGCTCTCGGGTGGTCAGCAGCAGCGTGTGGCTATCGCCCGCGCCCTAGTGTCGAACCCGAAACTAATCCTTGCCGATGAGCCTACGGGTAACCTCGACTCGAAGAATGGTCAGGAGGTGATGACCCTGCTCAAAGAGCTCCATCAGGAGGGCACAACGATTATTATGGTTACCCACTCGCAGCACGATGCCTCTTATGCAAGCCGTACCATCTGCTTGTTAGATGGTAAGATTGTAACAGATGTGAAGAGTCGCGTGTAATTAAAATAGTGAATTTAAGGAGTTTAGCGAGTTTAAGGATAGCCAAAACGCCAAATTTCCCTACTCTCCCAAAATTCCCTAAACTCACTATAAAACCCAATCATAAGCATCCCAGGCTTGGGCGAGGGTGATACCTCCTCAAGCCACTAATAGAATTCAAAATGCAAAATTCAGAATTCAAAATTGAATAATTAATAAAATAATAAAAAATAGAAACCTATGAAAATCGCGTTTAAGAATTTCTTAATGACATTACGTCGTTACAAGGTCGCATCGCTGCTTAATGTGCTCGGTTTGACCCTCGCCTTTGTGGCGTTCTACATCATCGCATCGCAGGTGTGGTACTCGGTTACCTATAACAGTTCTCTGAAAGATGCCGAACGCACGTATTTGTTAATGCCTCGCTGGGACGTAAACCGTGAGACAGGCGTCGAGCAGTGGTTTACAAACTCTCCGCAGCCGGCAAGCTACGAAGCGCTGGAACTTTGTCCCGAAGCAGAAATCGGTGCATCGTTCATACCACACGCCAATATCGACCGAGTGTGGACCAAAGAGAGTGATTACGATTTTGAGAAGTTTCCTATTGGAGTATATTTCGGCAATGCCCCAATAGTAGAGCTATTTGGCTTTGAGTGCGTGGCGGGCGACTTGAAAAAGATTGTAGAGCCCAACACCGTCATTGTCGCCCGCTCTGCAGCCGAGCAGATGGGTGTCGGCGTTGGCGACGAGATATGGTTCGAAGGTGGAGACTGGAATAATGATGGAAAACCCACACATCCGCAGACCATTGTGGCTGTATATGAGGATTTTGCCCGCAATACATTTCTTCATCGTTGTCGCATCATCCAAAATGATAACCTCAAATATGGAGAGGGAAACAACAATTGGAACTACTCGTTTTTTGTGCGTCTGAAAGCGGGTGCTGACCCCGAGAAGTTCGCTCGTATATGGTCGCAACAGTATGATAGCTGGTTTGAAGGAATGATGAAGGAGTGGGCAGCAGAAGAGCCAGAGCAGGCAGCAGAGATTATGGAAGGGTTGGAGCAGGAGAGACATCAGCCTGTTAAATTGGTTGCCCTCGATGATTTGTACTATGAAGTTCAGGAGGATAGTATGGCCATTTATGAGGGTGGCTCTCGCTCGGCAACTGTGGTGCTTATAGCCATTGCTTTTGTGATTGTTGCGATTGCATTTATCAACTTCGTCAATTTCTTCCTCGCCCTTGTGCCTGTTCGTCTGCGCACTGTAAATATCTGTAAGGTGTACGGTGCAAGCCAAAGAACACTACGCTGGAACTTCCTCTTTGAGGCTATCGGCTTGGTGCTTATCTCTATGGCGTTGGCACTTTACTTGATGATTGCCATACAAGAGAGTTTCATCACCGAGTACGTCACCTGCTCATTGGAGCTGAGTGCAAATATGCCTGTTATCGCTATGATGTTGGGCTTCATGGTGTTACTCGCTCTGGCTGCGGCACTTTATCCGGCATTCTACATCACTCGCTTCAACGCATCGCTCGGCGTCAAGGGAGGTTTTGCTCAGTCTGCGACGGGTCGCCGCCTGCGTTCAGTGATGGTGGGAGTGCAGTTTAGTGTTGCCATCGTGCTTATCATTGTTACAGCCGTTTTCTTCTTGCAGTATCGCTATATGGCAAAGTTTGATATGGGCTTCGATAGGGAAAATATCGTTACATTTTACAGCGGAGAGATAGGTGGTCAAGATGAGACACTTATCGACAGGCTTATGCAGCATCCCGATGTGGTAGATGCTACCGCCTCGCGATTCAATATCTTCCAAAACGGACAACAGTGGGGACGCGAATATGAGGGCGTTTCTTACCAATTGCGCCCTAATGCTGTACGTTGGAATTTCGTCGATTTCTTCGGTTTCGAGCTTGTCGAGGGAGTAAACTTCACACCGACCTCAGCCGAACGCAACGAGATGATTATTATGCGCTCGTTCAACCGTGAAGTGGGAGTGCCTGTTGGCTATCACTTCGAAGATAACCTCGATGTGGTGGGCGTAATAAAGGACGTGAGATTATCCTCGGCGGGATTGCCTGATGCGGAGTATTATTCGTTCTTCTGCTCTGATGACTTCGGTACCAACTATAACTACTACGTGAAATTGGGTGCTAATAGTGATGTCGAAGCTTTTGCCAAATACGTACGTGATTTGTGCAAAGAGTTAAACCCTAACGGCGACGATGTCGAGCTATATTACCTTGATGACTTTGTTGAAAGTATGTACAAAGAGACACGACGCCAGACCATAATTATCGGTATGTTTGCCATTCTGGCTATCGTTATTGCCCTGATGGGAGTCTTTGGTATTGTGCTCTTCGAGACGCAGCACCGCCGCTCGGAGATTGCTGTTCGCAAGGTCTATGGCGCAACAACACGCCAGATTGTCAAGATGCTTAACCTGCGTTATGTGTGGATTGTCGGAGGTTGCTTTGTGGTGGCAGCACCCGTGGCGTGGTATATCACCTCGCGCTGGTTGGAGCAGTTCGCCAACCGCATCACGCAACCTTGGTGGCTCTATATCGCCGCCCTCGTCGTTGTCCTCGCCGTAACGGTCGGTCTTGTAACCCTCCGCTCATGGCGTGCCGCCACCGAGAATCCTGCCGATGTAGTCAAGGGTAATTAAACAAATAATGGCGACTGCTCTTAATATAGAGTGGTCGCCATTGTTTTAATTCATATCATTTAAACTCGGTATATGAACGGATGTAATCCGTGGCTCGCACAAGGTGTTACCAGCCACATAGCAACAACAAAAAAAGAGAACTCTTGCGAAGTTCTCTTTTCAAGTGGTGCCACCAGGAATCGAAGGTCGCAGCGTGATGCGAGCTCGCGAGGATACCATTGAGAATCAATATATATTATCCTCGCAACCAACCTATATGTGAGTGTTGCTGATGTTGAATCTATCAGTGCGTAGCCTAAGCGAAGCATATATACCGTGGTTATAGGTCTCTGGTGCTTGCATTATGAGAACTCTAAGCACGGTATATTGACTGATGTAATCAGTGGCTACGCACAGAACTTTCACGCCAAAAAACAACAAAAAAGAGAACTCTTGCGAAGTTCTCTTTTCAAGTGGTGCCACCAGTACCAAAACTTCAAAATCTTGCTTAATCTTGTTTTACTAATTCTTATAATGCACAGATATTTAAGTGTTTGCAAAGATAAATCAAAGTTAAATAAAATGCAAAATTTATGGTAGCAAATTTGGGATTGACAATAATTTTTCGTAAATTAGTGGTGCGAATGATACCAAAACTTAATATATTATGTCAGTTAGTTTAGTAGTAAGAACTTCAAAGAAATTGGCTCGTAGTAGCAATGAGGAAGTGCGTATATCTATACGAGTACGCAGGTCTAATTTTGATGCCATTTGTAGCACAGAGGCAAGTGTGCCAAACTCTTGTTGGAGTGCCTCGAAAGGGGATATAAAAAAGAGTGCGGATACCGACAAGGAGTTGATGGATAGACTTAATCGCACAGCGGAGTATCTTCGCAAACTGAAAGAGTTTATCGAGTTGCAGGATGCCAAAGGTGCTATTACATCATCGGAGGTGTTAAAAAACTATGTCAAGGCTTACCGAGATAAGTACCACAAGCCAACTAACGCAGTACCACAAGAGCCTATCGCATTACTCAAATATAAGATAGCACAGATGGTAGAGGGTACAAACCGCAATAGTGGTAGGCGTTTTTCGGTAGGAACTATTAAGCAATGGAAAAACCTACTACGACTGCTAACCAAATTCCACAACCACTGCCGAGCAATAGACTTCGAGGAGATTGATGCAGCGTTCTGGGATGTGTTCAAGAACTTCTGCGATGATGAGGGGCTAATGCCAAGTAGTGTAAACAAGTATCTCGCTACATTCCGAGCGTTCATTATTTATGCCAAGACTAATGGCGTAGAGGTTAATGAGGCTGCGTTGCTAACCTACAAGAAAATAGCAGTCAAGAGTGATGACCGCAAGGCTAAAACATACCTCAACGAAGAAGAGTTGCAAGCACTCTATAATATGCCACTAACTGGACTACGAGAAAAAGTTAGAGACGTGTTCCTGCTCGGCTCTTATCTGGGGCAGAGAGTAAGCGATTACAACAACCTAACAAGAGGCGATTTTCGATTGTCGAGTAGCGGAAGATTTCGAGTAGTGGCGTTCACGCAAGAAAAGACCGAGAACGCAGTTGTAGTGCCTATCATTTTTGATGAGGTTTTTGCAATAGCCGAGAAGTATAACTACGATTTCCCTCGCATAAGTGATGTGATTATCAACCGCTATATAAAGGATATTGCAAAGGAGTTGTCGGATAGCGTTCCAAGCCTTGCAGAGAAGATGAGAACTACCCTCGACAGCAAGGAGCAGAGATTAGAGGAGGCAGGAAAGGTCGTATTCGAGCGTGATGCAAAAGGGTATGTCGTGAAACCTCGCTACGAAATGATAACTACTCACACAGCTCGAAGAAGTTGCATTACCAACCTATATTTGCGAAATATCTTCACTACCGCACAACTTATGGCGATAAGCGGACACAAGAGCGAAAAGGCGTTTAACGAATATATTTGCTGCTCCAGTGATGAGATTGCAGACCGAATTGCCGAGATAGCCGAGAACGCAAAAAAACAACGCTCTGATATGTTCTGACGCAGAATTATAAAGATTGTTTATAGATTGTTAATTTTTTATAAGATATTGTTTGGTAAATTCAAATTAAATTACGATATTTGCAATGTGATAAGGTAACAACTCAATAGTGAACTGAACTATTTTTTTAATGCACTATTGTTTTAAGCCACAAGTAAAGAGGTAGTAACCTCTACAAGTGTTTAACTAATTACATTCGAGTACCTCAAACAGATCGCTCCAATTGTATTGGGGCTGATGGATGATTAGTTGAACACTATACATAGGATAAAGAGAGCCGAAGAGCCCCGTAGTAAGTGTTTAACACCTATTGCGGGGCTCTTTTTTATTGCAATTTTTAACATTAACATTTGTAAAATATATGATGAACAAAGATTTACGAACAGCAGCCGACACTCAACCGATTGAGGCGGCAATGGAGAGAGTTATCGCCAAGATGCTCCCCAAAAATGATGAGTATCTCACACGCAAGCAGTGTGCAGAACGACTTCACATTACTCTACCAACTTTGCACTCTTACATCAATAAGGGTGTACTGGTTGCATACAAGATTGGTCGCAGAACACTCTTTAAGTCGGAGGAGGTTGATGCGGCTCTTAACAAAAAATACATTATAAAAAGAGGCTTATGTTAGTACAAGAGAACACCCCACAAGTTGAGGTCTTGCAGGGTGTAATGGATGCCACCAAGGATGCTATCAATTCTTTCTACAAAGATAGCAAAAATATTCTTAACTATCAAGTAGTTGATGCGAAAAAATTCGCTACTGACTATTTCGATGGTAGTGTTGGTATGTGCATCCCTCGACTTGGCGAAATGGCTACAAGAGTAGAGCAAAAAACCGAGGCGGAAATTCTCGATGTGTTCGAGCAATACACAGCTGTTCGAGAGGGCGATAATATGCCGAGATACTTCCACGCAGATAGTCGGCATAGCGTGATGGTGTACAATGGTCGTTACTACGAACACCAAACCGCAGAGGAGTTAGAGATAATCATAAAGTACGCTCTACGAAATGCAGAGGTAGGCAAGGTTTATGAGAAGAATAGCCCGAAAAAGATTGCGGATGAGGTATTAAAAGAGTTGTGGAACGGAAATTATCGATGGACACCAAGCGGTCAATACTTTGTATTTGCTAATGGTGTGCTTGATACCGACACAATGCAACTTCTCCCCCACAGCGAAAAGTACCTTACCAATAACATCTTCGATGTCGATTTCGATCCAAATGCCAAATGCGAGGAGTTTAAAAAGTGTCTTGATTTTTCGCTGGGCAAGGATGAGCAACTGACGCTACAAGAGTTATGTGGATATATGTTGTTCCCTGACTGCCGACACGAGAAGATTGGAGTGTTAGTTGGTAATGGTCGCAACGGAAAATCGCTATTACTTCGAGCAATATCCTATGCACTCGGTGATGAGAGATGCAGCCACTACAACCTATCCGAGATGACTGATAGCAAAGGACTATCGATAGCATCCTCAATGGGGAAAATAGCCAATATATCCTATGATAGTGGCAATGTAATTAAGGTAGGCTCGGAGGCGATATTTAAGCAGTATTGTAGTGGAGAACCTTTGAAAGCGAAAATACTATACAAGCAACATACTGAAACGACCTCGTATCCTAAATCGCTAATCGCTGTGAACGAGTTACCGCAGTCAGCCGATTTTAGCGATGGTTTTTATCGCAGATTTCTTATAGTAGAATTTCCAAAGCAGATACCTATCGAGCAAGTTGATGTGAACTTATTTGATAAGTTGAAGAAAGAGCAAGTCGGCATACTCCTTTGGATTATAGAGGGCTACAAGCGACTGAAAAGCAATGGGAGATTTACAGAGAGCGAAAGCACCAAGCAAGCAATGGAGGACTATCGCACCAACAGCGATAATGTTAAAATCTTCCTGCGAGAAATGGGATGGCGTAAATCGGATAAAAAGGTCAAGTTGTCTAATCTTTATAGTATCTACAAAGAGTGGGCAGAGAAAAATGGATATAGAAACCCCGTTGCATCAACCAAGTTTGGCGTACGATTACGATTGCTACAATTCGAGGTTAAGGCATCGACTGGAAACATAACTTATGTTTGGGCAGAACAAGAGGAGCGACCTATCGAAGTGGATGACAATGCACCTTTTTAGTTAGGGAATAGGTCGAGAAGTTAGGCAATAAGTTAGTCGTTGCAACTTTTGACTTAACTATAAAATCGAGGTCGTAGATACTTGTAGCGGTATTTAGTTAGGTAAGTTAGGCTATATTTCTAAAACTATTAAAGTGTATATAAAGGAGAGGATAGTACGCTGAAAAAGTTTTGAGAAGTTACCTAACTAACCTAACCGACCTAACTAACAACAACAAACCACGACCAACAATAGATTGATTACGAACAATAAAAATCAAACGAATATGAAAAAGAAATTACAGCTTATCGAGGTAGCGTTAGCCGATGCAGGCTACACCTCGACCACCCTCAAAATGGAGGGTAATGTATGCGATGTTCGCACAGATGATGGTGAGCAATTTAGCATTTTGCTCTTCGAGCGTTCAATTAAGCGTATGCACGATGATTACTTCTCACTCACGGCTGATGGTTTTAAGTCAGCGTGTGGATGCGAGTGCAAATGGATTGCAAATATCTATGGCAATAAGGCGTGTTCACTTGTTGCCCTTGACACCTACGACATCAAGAGTGTAGATGAGTGGGGCGATGCGGTTTATACCTACGCTAATCCATTAGCCGATGCCTAACAACTATTGCGGTCTATCGGAGGTAGAGTTGGCGGAGGTTAGGGAACGCCACCGCCACTTTGTGCCTGTTCGAGTGGATGACCGCACCACTATATTTATCGACCCCTCTCGGAATGTTGAGGAGGCTCGAAAGCGATTTATTAAGGATTTGAAATTTTGGAGAACTAAACACTTTAACGATGATTAAGACAACTGAAAAACACTATCTCGCTCGTATCGACTTTGACGAGCGTATAAGTCGAGAAGATAAGTTGTTTGGATGCCTACTCTTTTGCGGTTATCCAGCGAATCGGGCTTACCAAATTGCCTATCCTACCAAAGCCGATGCTAACTCGTCAGCAGCGATGGCAAGCAGACGCAAGGATAGTTGGGCGGTCCAGTCGGTGCTAAAAACCTTCCTATGGTTGTACGACCATAACGCTATTGATGCACCAAAACACCTTATCAAAAATTAGCCAATATAAATTAAGGATTAAACATTAAACAATTAAGGAAATGAATTACACAGAACAAGAAATCGCTACAATGGTAGCCCAAAAGTGCCAAGAGGCATTAGCACCCTTGTACGAGGAGTTGCACGAGTTGCAAGCACACTACGGTATGCGAGAGGCAGAGCAACAACCAACCGAGCCAACACCCGACCCCGAAGAGGTAAGGCAAGCGGAGTTCAAAAAACAACTTGCAGAGATGAAACAAATGCTCATCAAGTCGGGGCGTATTCCAAAGGATGAGGCAAATAACTAACCATTAAACCGATTGAATTATGACAAAAAAAGTAGAAACTTTATCGTATATCTCAAAACTTTCGAGAGAGGCGGTTATGGATGAAATAGCAAAGCATAACGCTAAACTCGACCAAATCCGCAAATGCCTTGCGGAGCGTGGGGAAACGCTCACAGACGCACAAGGCTATCAAACAAAAGGAGTAGCGTGGAAACGAAAGCAAGTTTTAGCCGAGTGTGAGGCTTGGATGAACTCGACAAATACACCTCACTACTTGCGTTCAGACTATCTCGCACGAGCGAAAGAAAGTTGCGACAATGACTATATAGCCAAAGTTCACTCCGCTATGTTCGGATTGAAACTCAATCTCACAAACGATGTTGAGGTAGCCGACAATGGCGAGTGGGTAGTTAAGCAATCGGTTATAGATGCCAAGTTGGAGGCTTGTCGATATACACTCACACCCGAAGAGGTCGAGGCATACCACATATACGAGCAGATTATCGACCTTGCGGAGGAGTTGCACAAGCGTAGATATTTTATTTCGGAAACTTTCGGCTCGACTAACGACAATTTGGAGCGTATCGAGGATGAGGAGGCAAGATTGGAGTATTTCACAATGCTTTATGTGATGACGCCCGCAGAGGTGGCAGAGCGAAAGCGACAATTAGGGTTTGACTAACACTCATAGTTTTTTTTGTTATCCGAGGGAGTGGCTTGCATCGTGCAGGTCGCTCCTATTTTTGTAAACAAGGTAGGGGATGCAAGACACAATAAAAATTTTTTTGGGTCGCACCTAACCCTTTTACACTATCCGAGCCACAACCCCCTGCCACCCTTATAGTTACGCTTATATCCTTGTATAATATAGCAGAAACTACAAGTCAATTCAAACACGATGCTCGGATAATGCAGATTGCTACCACAATTAGAGGCGTGTGGTATTGACTTTTTTGCACTTTTGGTAGGGAAAATGGTAGCAAATTAAAAGAAAAACCCTCCTACAAGCACTTGTAAGAGGGATTTTTGTGGTGCCACCAGGAATCGAACCGGGGACACAAGGATTTTCAGTCCTTTGCTCTACCAACTGAGCTATGGCACCATCATATTGCCCTAAAAGCGAGTGCAAATATATGGATGATTTTTGAATAGTGCAAATTTTTTCGACAAAAAGTTGCTACATCATCACACAAAATAGCTTTCGGGCAAATATATCCGCTCGGAATCTAATTATTATGTCGCAAATCGAAGAACTTAACAACTTTGCGGCTCATAGGTGGGGTTTGCAGTCGTGAGATAAGCTCCACTGACTCGAAGCGAATATCAGGGGCAACACGCACCTTAGAGCGGAAAATATCTTTGATACGCTTAACAAAGCTCTCCGAATGGTCCTTACTGCCGACACGTATCTGAATCTGGTCTGTACCCAAAGCATTTGTAAAGACCTCAACAACATAATTCTCCACCTCAGGGATATTATCCAAAATATCAAACAATACAG
Organism: Alistipes sp.; assembly: GCA_017623505.1. GTDB lineage: Bacteria > Bacteroidota > Bacteroidia > Bacteroidales > Rikenellaceae > Alistipes. Next base: position 20,952 of record JAGAOZ010000023.1, on the reverse strand, counting down.
GCGGATAAATCGTCGTACCCTTGAACTTAATCATCTGGCCCTTACGGCCCAATACGGAGCTCAGACGAGCACTATTACGGCCACAGCTACACTGCTCGCTATATCGGATACACATATCGCCCGTCTTAAAGCGCAACAGAGGCATTCCCTCAACGCCAATAGTGGTAATGGTAACCTCACCCGGCGTACCATCCGGAACACGACAGTTATTCTCATCAAGCAACTCTACAATAATCAAGTCCGATGGAATATGTCCGCCATTATGGGCCTTGCACTCTGTAAACGAGGTCTGCATCTCCGTCGAGGCATAGGTTGAGAAGAGCTCTAACGACGACCATTTCTCGTTGATTCGTTTACCTAACGTTGTGAACTCTCCCTCAGGGGTACGCAGTGCCTCACCGATACATATAGCACGTTTTAAGCTTGAAGAGTTATAATCAATACCATTGGCATCGGCAAACTCCACCATACGTGTCAAGAACGAAGGAACAACCATACAAGCAGTAGAGCCAATACGGCGAATAGTGTCCCACTGAAGCTCAGGAATACCATTTCCGACACGTACCACACCGCAACCCAACTCCCTTGCACCCAGGAAATATGCCAAGCCTGCCATAAAACGGCGGTCGATAGTTGTCATAAGCTGCATTATATCCTTATCGGTACACCCTGCCATAGTAAACGAGCAGGCCTCATTATAAGCCAGACGTTGCAAATCACTCTCCGTCAAAGCAAACGTCACAGGCTCACCCAACGTACCCGAAGTGGTTACATAATCGACGACCTTAGTGGCCGGAACACAGAGGAAGTCGGCATTGTGAAGCTGTAAATCCTGCTTGGTCGTTGTAGGCAACTTCTGTAAATCGTCGATGGTTTGAATTTCGGCAGGATTAATTCCCTGCTCACTAAACATACGACGGTAGAATGGGGAATGTTGCGCTAAATAGGCTATGCTCTCGCGCAGACGCTCATTCTGGAACTGAGCAATCTGTTGTGGCGTTTTATAATGTAGGTCAATATCTCTAATCATCTCTTCAGTAGTTAAAAATTCAAAACATCATCTATGCCTCGCCTATCTTCTTTGCGAGGTATTCACTACCCAATATCACCGAGCAGGTCACAGCCGCCGAGACAGCCGTACCGATACAGCCATGGATATTGAGGTTTTGGCCCGAAATCAACAAGTTGCTGATACGTGTTCTTGCAGGCAGGTGGGTAATCATTGGATTGTGATAATCCTTAATCAATCCATACGCACTACCTTGGGGTGTGGCGGTATAATCACGATAGGTCAATGGCGAGGCTGTATAGACCTTATCAATACAACTTCTCAACTGAGGGAAGTGTTGGCTGACAAAATCTATCACATGCTCGCTCAACTGCTCCTTAAAGGCTTTGTACTCCTCGCCACGCTGACCAACACTCGTCGCTGCCCACGGTTCACAATGCGACAAAGGCATAGGTGTCAGCAAGGTCACCACCTTGGTATACTCACTATCGGAATTAGGTTGCATGCAGAGCAGCGTCGAAGGGACATTCATACCTTTGTAGTCCTTCTCGATACACCACACATCATCGGTATTGAACAGGTAATAGTTGCGGTTGGTATATTTGAGCATATTGGGCTTCAACAACAGGTAGGTTGTAAAGATGCCATAGGTGTTGCGCAAAGAATTAACACGGGTAAAGAAGGCCTTTTTATAGACGGTATTATTCTCCAACATAGCGAAAGTCAGTTGAGGATGTATCGCCGAGATAATATATTTGGCATAGATGCGCTCGCCTCCCGCCAGCTCCACATACTCAGCCTCATTGCCGTTGAGATGTATCTTCTCGACCTTAGCACCCGCACGTACAGTTCCGCCATTAGACTTAATAACGTCAGCCATAGCATCCGCAAGGTGCTGACTGCCATCGACAAAGGTGTAAGCACTCTCGATATTTGAGTGGGTTATCATGGCATACTCATAGAGCGATGTGGCATCTTTCTCTCCGGCAAAAAGTCCGCAATTTCCAGCCAACACCTGACGCAATCTCTCATCGCCGATATGGCGGCATATCTCTTCATGTGCCGACATTGCCATATAAGCTTGGCCGTCGTTCGATATTCTACCTTGACGCAATACCTGGGGCGAAATCTCACTGCCTACGTTGCGAATAACGTCACACAACGAACGTAGTCCAGCGCGCTCCTTAGGGAACTGCTGGGCAAGAGTATCGATAAAACGCTCATAACCCATAGCGTGACAATAACTCTTTGAATCACTGAACGAGAAGTGGTCAAAGCCGTTCTCATCCAACTTCCTCAAGCGCAGAGAGTCGATAACCCCGAAATACTTGAAGTATTGGTGCATGATTTGTCCCTCGGACAGACTACCTACGTAGTGCATACCTGTATCCAACGTATAGCCATTACGTTTGAAGGATTGCAGGCATCCGCCAATAGTTGAGTTCTTCTCCAAAAGGCAGACATTCAAGCCCTCCTTGCTCAGCATAACGCCACAAGATAGGCCTCCAAGTCCACTGCCAATTACTACAACATCAAATTTATTCATTACTCTTATTTCTTACTATATATACCACATCTGAGCCTTGATATTCACACTGCTCAATGCTGATATTTCGTTTATTTTCATCTGCGAATCGAGTCAGCCACTCTACTCCCGCAACACCCTGAGAGTTACCCCTCATACGCACAATGACCATTCCTCCTGCATTAAGTGCCGCAAGTGCCCGCAATAGAAGCCTATCGGCATAATCGCTCTGCACAAAAGACTCGAAGAGAATAACATCCGCAGATTGGAACTCTACGCTCCTTTTGTCCTTACACTCCAAGTGTATGTTTTTATACTCCGCAAGCAATGAGTGTTGCGCCAACTCTACCTTCATTGCATCACCCTCATAGCAGCGAATCTCGCGACGTGCGGAGAGAGCACCAAGCATCAGCGGCAACTCGCCATATCCACAGCCTACAACGCAAATTTGGCCCTCACGAGGTAACAACCTATCCCACCAATCGAAATATCGCTCTAAGTGACAACGCCACGCTATGTGCCACTCAACCTGAGCACCCCGATAGAGATAATTTTTCTTCACAATGCCTCTAAAGTAGGCATTTGAGCTTCGACCAAACCTCTCATTCATAAGGTTATACTCCTTCGCAACCCACTGACGATAGCATTTTGCCTGCTCCTGATAGGTTGTACCGAACGAGGTGTTGCCATAAGGTACTCGCTGCATGATGTTCAATGCAATGACGCCCTGCTTGATATAGAAGCCTTGTCGCTTAGCAGAGACGTGGCCCGTACCATAAATCACCATAGGCAACACGTCCAACTTAAGCAGTTCGGCCAAATAGAAGGCTCCCTTATGGAAACGTAACACCGAGCAATCTGCGGAGCGCGTACCCTCCGGGAAAACAACGACAGAATACCCCTCAGCCACCCTCTCACGCAGAGTATCAGCCAAAGCCTCATAGCCATCTGCTGCATGATAGAAATCGGCATAGCGAACAATTCTGCCAAAAAATGGAGAGTTCCAAACCCAACTATTGGTTACCATTACAATCTTCGGTGTAGTGGATAACAATAGTAATATGTCGATAAAAGATTGGTGATTGGCAATGATTACTGCCGGCTTATCAAAACGCTCACCGTGAGGGTTAAGGCGTATTGTACGCACAGAGAGCATACTCCAATGCAGAAAGCGCGTAACGCAAAATATCACTCTATGGAAGACCGCCTTCTTATGCCTGCGCTTAAGTGGCAGCAGCATCAACACAAGCATCAACAACTGCAACATCAGACAGCCCAGCAAAAAGAGCAAAAAGCAGTTCAAAGAGTAGATTGCACCCCACAAAGTATAGGGCCAACCACCCTTCCGTGTCTGCGAGCTGACAAAGAGCCTAAAGAGCCACGGCTGTATCGTATAGGCAACCAACACAACAACACTCAGTCCCAACACTGAGATTAATGCGATAGATTTCAGAGCCGGGTGCTGAGCAAAAATAAGCACACCCATACCGACAATAGCGGTAAAGGCCGAGAAGAATATCGCCGTCTTATGGGATGCAAGCACCCTCTTACCTGAACGATACTCTTGCAACAAGCCATCCATAACAAATATGCTGAAGTCGTCGCCCAAGCCGAAGATAAGTGTTGCGAGGATGATATTTACTATATTGAATCGAATATCAAACACCGCCATCATACCCAATATGATAACCCAACTTATACACATCGGCAAGAAGGTCAAGAGTGCCAACTCCAAACGGCCATACGAGAACAAAAGTGCCACAAAAACAATCAGCGATGATATGAGCAAGATGTAGTTAAAATCATCGCCTATCCTCTCAACCATCTTTGTCGAGAAGTGACCTCTGTCGATAACAGTCACCCCCTCCAAGGCCTCTAAATCGGCATACAAAGCATCTCTATCTTGCTCCTCAACAGAGATTCTGCCCAACACCGAGACAGCATCATCCGACACGGTTATCCACTCCGAGAACAATGATACGGAGGCTATATCCTCCTGCGAGTAACTGCACGGCTGATACTCCGTAGTAAGCATTGTTTCCAGCCCCTGGAAAGCCTCCGGCTTAAAGCCATAGCTTGCTGCCGCATTATTAACAGAGGCAATAGTCTGCTCGCGCCACTCTGCCCAAAAGCTATTCCAACGCTCTATGCGGTCGAGTTGCTCATCACGCAAGAGCAAGAAACGCTCTAACGAAACAACATCCTCCACTACCCCACTCTGCTCCGCAGCATCGAGTTGGGTCATCAATGTAGAGTATCTCTCAACAAGGGCATCGACATCGGCGGCACTTGTGACAATATATCGTTCACGCTCATTATCGCCCAATAGTGACACAGCCCGCTGCTCTGCCTTAGTGATATGCTCCGGCATATAGTTTATATTGGACATATCACCGTCAAACGCCACGTCACGATAGAAGAATAGTGCAACAAAGCTCAAAACAACTATCGGGAGGACAAACCAACGGCTTCGCTCGTAGTTAAATCCGACAAGTCGCTCTATACCGTTAAATAGTGCCGGCTTATGCTTAGCATCGAAACGCTTGAGAAAATGTGGTAGGAATATCAGACTAAAGAGTGTCGTACCAATCAGAGCGTAGAGAGCAAAAAGCCCCATATCCTGCAAAAGCGGAGAGGAGGTAAAACGCAGTGCAGCAAAGGCTCCTATCGTAGTGAAGCAGCCTATCGTCAATGGCGAGGCCAGTTCACGGATAATCTCTCGCGGAGAGGATATATGGTTAAGGTGTGATACGATATGAATCGAATAACTCAACGATATACCCAACACAATTGCGCCTGTACCTATCGCTATGACAGAGATTTCGCCTTGATGCAACCACACCATAGCCAAAGCAAACAGGGCTCCAAACAGAGGCGGAACGATGATAAAAGGGATAGACCAACGATTACGGAACGACAGCATGATAACCACGATAATTATCGCCATAGCTATCGAGAGCGTAAGAGTGGTATCCTGCTTAATCTGGCGGGCATTATGCACTGCTATCACAGGACCTCCTATGCAATCTACACTGACGCCATTTATCTCAGCCTCTCTTTCGGCCTGCTCCAACGCTGTGACTAAAGCGTCATTACGGCCCGTATCTCCCATTTGGTATAAAGGCTCGATGAAGATAACCATCCGGCGCAAATCGGCCGTAAAGAGCCTATCATCGTATATCTCGTACTCCGCGTCGGGGCTAAACTGCTCAAACTCACGCAGCAGCGGTGTGCCTATATTGAGCGGGTCACGCATCACTACATCCCTTACGACGATACCCTGCGCAGAGGTAAGGTTGCGATATACACTACCGACAGCGGCATCAACACCCTCCTGTGTCAAAGTCTGCTCTAATCGCTGATAATCCTCCTCTTGCAGGAAGATTGGCAGGTGGCGATAAACAAACTCTACGGCTCCGGCAACCACATTCTCGTCAATAGTCGATTTCACCGACTTAACCAACCCCCTGTCGCACATCGACGCTACCTCCTGCTCAAAAATCTCAGCCGAGGTTAATATATCGTCGGGATTATCGCCCTCGAACAGTACAACGATACGGTCAGCGGCAGCCACCTTGTCAAACACCGCCTCACTCTTCGAATCATCTCCACCGAAGAAGTTGGTTATATTCTCCTGAAAGCGGAGCTGCGAGGCCATAATGGCGCATACCGCCACAACAGCCACCAACGTAACATACAGCAGGCGGGTGTGTCGCTCGAACCAATCGAAGATATGTACGAATAGACTACTCATGGCTAACTCTTCTGCGACACAACACCATTACAATATATGATATTATAAAGACCACAACACCCGATAAGATTGCAAAGACAACACTTCCCACTACATATTGTCCCAGGCTCAAGCCCACATTATCCAGCGAGACGGTATGGAGCGAGAAGATATTTCTCATATCGAGAATATAGGCTCCAATGACCATACTTGCGTATAGGATAAAAGGTATCATCGGAGCAATACTTACATTGGAAAAGACTACCGCTATCAGTTTATTGAGTTTTAACAGATGCGCCGTCACGCCAGCAAAGACCATCTGGTAACCCCACACAGGTATAATTCCGCAGAAGACTCCCCAACCCATAGAGGCTGCGATATAGAGGTTGCTGTTCGTTGAATCAAAGGCGTTGCTTGTAAAGAAAGCCTTGATATTCACAGCAGTAAGGGAACGTATAAACCGCCACGGATAATAAAACAGAATAGCATATATCACCAAGACGGTATTCAGAATACTTATTCGGGTAAAGTCCTGCAACGGTCTGAAGTGAGATACTCGCTGCTCATTAGGCGCATAGTAGACCTTAATAGGCACATTCTCCACATTCACGCCCCGCCAAGCAGCACGCACTATAATCTCCACCTCAAACTCATAACGACGAGTGATAAAGTGGATATTACGCAACTTATCCAGCGGATATAACCTAAAACCCGATTGGGTGTCGGCCAAATTCTTGCCCGTCTCGACCTTATACCAGAAGTTGGAGAACTTATTGGCAAAGGTATTCTTTGCCGGCATATTATCTGCTGTCAAGTTTCGCTCTCCAATCAACAAACTATCCGGCACCTGCTCAATTCGCTCCACAAACGTCGGAATATCATCGGCGTAGTGTTGGCCGTCGGAGTCAATGGTAATGGCGTAGCGGAAACCCCACTCCGTCGCCCTTTTAAGAGCCAATTTCAGGGCATAACCCTTACCCTTATTCTCCGCATATTCTATCAACCTTATGCCGTCAATCTTCGATAGAATCTCCGACGTAGAGTCCGTAGAACCGTCATTGACAACGATTATATCTTCAGCGTACTCCTTAACGTCGGCTATGACCTTTGCGATTGTCGCCTGGTTATTATACGTAGGGATAATCACCACACAATTAAGTGCGGCAACTCTATCACGATATGTCATCCCTATCTGCGCCATTATCGAATCGTAGCTTTCAGTTTTAATACAGTCTGGTTATCATTCACGCGCACTACCACTCCTCGCAGCTGCGACTCAACCAATTGAAAATCAAGCTTCAAGGTTAGACCATCAAAGGGCAATAATGCCGACAGATACTTACACTCCTTGATTGCCGAGAAGCTAACCTCTCGCTGCAACGCTTTACCCAAGCACTCCTTAATAATTGTCAGAGTACATACTCCCGGCACAACAGCCTGCTGCGGGAAATGCCCCTCATATATAGGATGCTGAGGCAGAAGCTCCACCTCGCCCGTAAAAGCACCCTGGTCCGTAAGCACTACACTGCGTACTATATAAAAATTATCCTCCAATCTCATACTACATCACAATATCAAATAGACCCTCCGCCAGCTCTACGTTAAACTCCTTACGAAAGAACCTATAACTCACACTATCGCCACCTGCTTGCTCCATACGCAGCACGTTAAGCGACATATCACTCCTATCGAAGCTAATCACAATCCGAGCGATGTGTGCAGCCATTCTGGCCTGTCGAGGTTGCAAAGTCAAAATCCACTCCTCAGCCGTAGCGGTCAGCTCGATAGTAAAGCTACGCGTCAAAGTCGATAAATCGCCCGCAACGCACGCCGAGAGTATCGTATTGAGGCTCTTCATCATAGGATTAGCAGCTGCTTTCATCGAATTGACTCTTCCTGCGCTGCGCATCTCAAAAGCTACCTCATTCATCTTAATATAGTCGCCATCCTCAAACTGCAACAACAACTTGGAGGGGATATGATAGTAAAAACTACCCCTCTTTTCGACCTTATTGCCCAGCACAGATAGTTCACTCGTCTGAACAAAGCTACTGCGCACACTCTCCACACCGTGATTCTTCTGCTTGAGTTCCCGCTCAAACTCCACCATCGAAGAGCCCTGAGCAAACGAGAATGTAGAGAGCAACACACCAACCAACACCAACCAAATCCTCCTAATCCTCATAGCCATTCATGTTTAACATCTCCTGCAAAGGCATAATCTCATACCCCTGCTCTTGAATACGCTCAATCAACATCGCTACGGCTCTATCGGCATTGGCACACCTATCGTGCAACAGAATGATAGCTCCGGGGTGTAGCTTACGAACAACACGCTCACACATAGCCTCCACCCTATCGCCATAGATAGTATCCAAAGAGCGTATAGTCCAACCAATAGTGTCAAAGTTCATCCCGCGCACAACCTTTCCGATAGTGGGATTGGTAACTCCAAAAGGAGGTCGGAATATGCGGGGCTTGCGACCTATCAAGCTATAAATCACATCATTGCACCTCTCCAACTGAGCGCGTACCTGCTCCGGGCCACTGATAGTAAACCGTCCGCTATGGTTATAGGTATGGTTAGCGACGATGTGTCCCTCCTCGACAATACGACGTACCAACTCCGGGTTGCGCTCAGCCTCCTGACCAATCAAGCAGAACATAGCCTTGACATTGTGAGCCTTCAGCACATCCAACACTCGAGGTGTCATCTCGGCATTGGGCGCATCATCGAAACTCAACGCCACAACCTTCTGCTGCGTCTTAGCGCGGCATATAGTCTTCAAATAGACGTTACTGCCTATATTCGCCGACGCCCAGAATAGCACTGTCAATACTACTACAACAATAATCAATATGACTATCAACCAATACATTTCAGCTCTATAATCGTTGGGCTGTCACCCAGATATTCATTATAAACAACAACACGCTCTACGCCCTGCTGTATTCGCTCCACAGCCTCTGCAAAGACCTGTGCCGATGCGGTAGGATACAATCCATACTCAGCATACCTATTATACATCAGCTCCTCCTCAGCCGTCACACCATAACGCTTAGCGACCTGCTCCTTAGAGATACTCTCTGCCAGGAACTCAATGCCCGACACTTGCGCTACGGAACGCTCTGTCGGCTTGGCTGTCACCAACGCAAACACTGCACCCTCGCCACATTGACACCTGCGAAACAGGCCCATACGCTCCATAATACGTTGCTGTGAGGGGGTCTGCTCATCAAAGGCTCCAAGCAACACATTCTCGCTCTGAGCATCAGCTATGCGTAGCAACACATCCAACAAGGCATCCTCAAAGCTGTGGCTGCGATTGACATAGGTCACGTTATAGCAGTGGTTATGCTTCAACAAAGCAATCTGACCACCGACGGTATTGAATGTAGATTGTATGAAAGGTGTAGGATTCAATAGCTGCTCCTTATCTACAATAACATTGCGCAGAAATCGCTCACTATCTGCCAAACAACCCCAGCCCGTAGCGGTAACAATAGCGTCCAAAGCCTCTATGCGCTCAACGCCACCAACACACTCCACGCCTGTTGCCACAGCACTCTTTACCACACGACTCATTCGACGACGCAAACCTGCGTCGGGTATCAACTGCTTGACATCCGAGATAACGTCACTCTGACGGCATACTCTTTCAATATAGCACCTCATAACTTATCGTGTGAATACTAACGAACTACAATTACCTCCAAAACCAAAGGAGTTGGATACGACACATCTCAAATCTCGGCCCTGAGTAAACTCCACCACCGGAACAAGCCCATACGGCTCAATAGGCTCTCGGAAATTCATATTAGGATAGAGAATACCCCGATGTAACGCCATAACAGAGAGCACAGCCTCCACACCACCGGCAGCGGCTAACGTGTGCCCTGTAAATGCTTTAGTCGAGCTGAAAGCCGGTACTGCATCTGCGAAAAGACGTAACATAGCTGCACTCTCGGCAGCGTCATTATTCATCGTGCCTGTACCGTGTACGTTGATGTAATCTACATCCTCGGGGGACAACCCTGCCGATGCAAGAGCCTCAGCCATAGCCAGATAAGCACCATCGCCCTCCACAGAGGATGCTGTCTGATGATAGGCATCATTGCGGTTAGCAGAGCCTGCAAGGCGACAATACCACTTCATAGCCTCCTCCTCACGTTGCATAACCAAATATCCGGCACCCTCGCCCAGGTTCAAGCCGGCACGCGTCGCATCAAAAGGACGACAAGGGCTTTGGTCGAGAATCATCAACGACTTAAAGCCATTGAGTGTAAAGGCACTCAAGGCGTCACTGCCACCAACAACCACGCAATCCACAATGCCGTGTTTAAGCAGTTTTGCGCCCATAATTACGGCATTGGCACCTGACGAGCAGGCTGTACTTATCGTTGTAGAATAACCCTTAATACCACAATAGCGCATAATAGCTTGAGTCGTCGCAGCGCAGTCGTGCATACGCACATCACGCAGGCGACCTGCACTCTCATCCTCGATGAAATCCTCAAAGAAGTGCTCCGTGAGGTCCATACCCGCAACCGAGGTGGAAGAGATTAGACCCACACGCCGAGTCAAATCTACCTGCGCATCCTCCAAAGCCTCCCGCACAGCCAATATAGCAAGCAGGGCTGTACGTGACAGATGCTCGCCGGGCGAGATAGAGAGTCTTTGATGCAACTCCTCGTTACTCATTGAGAGCTCTCCGACAGGTACCTCGTTGGTTGTTCGAAGATACTCAGGCTTAGATTTTATGCCGCTTACACCTTGACGTATCGACGCAAGATTCTGCTCCACACCCACTCCGAGTGCAGAGACAAGACCTACGCCGGTAACTACAATACCCATCGGCTACTTACGGTTCTGCATAACATACTCCGCAAGAGTCTTAACCGAATAGAAAACCGGTTTTGCCTCAGCCGAGTTGGCAAGTTTCACACCGTAATACTTCTCCAAAATCAAGATAATCTCCAATGCATCAATTGAGTCCAAGCCCAAGCCATCGCCAAACAATGGAGCCTCAGCATCAATATCTTCCGGAGTAATCTCCTCCAAATTCAGCTCCTCAATCAAATGCTCCTTTAACTCTTGAATCAGTTGTTCCATAACTACTTAAATATTAATATTTTATTTTTGACATCTTAACATTTCAATCTCTACATTCCACTCGCCACCCAGGTAATCACACCAGCCACAAATAACGGCATCGGCCCTATCATAACCAATGAGGTGCTGAGCATAATCCTCCAAAATAGCGGGGCACTTATCCCCCACAAAGAAGGTATTGTCGCCCTGTATCTTATGTTTTATACACATCTCACCCGCAGCCACATTAGGCAAGGTATAGACAAACACAGCAGGTGACGCTCCCTCCGACAGCCTTGCATCGAGTATACGCTGATGCTCGGCATCAGTATCAAGCGACGAGGCTCTGTTTGCCAAGACAATGGCTCTACGGCGTGGCTCTACATCCTCCCACGGGCTCTGCTCCAGCAACCGCTCAACGGCGACATACAACGCTTTGCTCAAGTCACTCATCTTATAGAAGCGCATATCACTTCTACCCAGCTGCTTAAACTCCGCACGGATAAACTCTGCAAAGGGCTTCTCGCTCTGAGGCAAAGCATAGCGGGCAACCTCTCGGCACTCCCTTTTAGGCGGCATATTGAGCTTCGCAGACTCCTCATCACTCAGACGCAACACAATAGCGGCATTACATCCACCAAAGCCCGACGCACTCTTCACGCAGCACTCACCGGATATTGTCTGCGGCTTATCCGACAGGCACAACTTATGAGGGACATCACTTGAGCGGTAACCCTTCGTTGCGGCAATAACTCCCCGACGCAGCTGCTCAACGCAGAGAATAGTCTCCACAACACCCGACGCACCCAACGTGTGACCTATATAACCTTTCAGGCTATTGAGTGGCACAGAGCACAACTCCGCCCAAGCCAAAGCCTTGCTCTCCATCTCATCGTTATATCGTGTCGCAGTGCCGTGGGTATTGACAAAAGCAACATCATCCGGCACCGCATTAGCCTGCTGCATAGCTTGACTGATAGCGTAATACAGACCGTCACCCGTACGCGATGGGCCTGATATATGGTTGGCGTCATTTGTTATTGCGCCGCCCTCAAGCCTTACCATTGGACGGGTAGCATACTGCGGCTCAGTAGTGAGCAAAAGAGCACCACAAGCCTCGCCCAACGTCAAGCCATCTCGCTCAGCATCGTATGGACGACAGGGCTGTGGACTAATCGAACGGAACGAGGCAAAGCCCGACGTGATAAACTCCGACAGCACATCACAGCCGACAATAACGACGTGTTTCTGAGCCTTTGAGAGCAAAATATCTTGCGCCACGACAAATGCCGAGACTCCCGATATGCAGGCATTAGAAATCACAATCGGAGCGTGCACGGCTCCAATCTCCTGCGCTATACGCTGCGCTGAGCCATACAGGAAAGCCCTCTTATCAATCTCTTGACACCCCTCAGCCAACAGCTCCACATTGCCTTTAGTCGTAGAGAGGATAAGCTGTAAATCAGGGCTATTGAGCGGTAAATCGGACTGCCCAGCAAACTTCCTCAGAGTGTGCAGAACAAAGCTCTCAAAACGGGTAAAACCCGGCAAAGAAGCCACCCTACACTCGCCCACGTACATCCCGTAACGCTCACTATACTGCAAGCCTGACTCGGCACGATAGATAGCATCGAGCGTCGCCGGCCGATTACCGAGGCACGTTACCAAAGAGCTGGCACCAACATATATCTCTACTCTTTTGTCAGCCATCGCCTCTTCCACTGCTCAAAAAATTCGGGATTATTCAGGCACATATTACCCTCACTATCAACAAAGACCTGCACCGAACTGCCACGTGCTACCAACGCACCATCGCGCTCCCTTGTGACGATATACTCAAAACAGAGTTTAGCCGCAGGAGTCTCGATATATCGCGTCTGGATGATAGCCACGTCATTGACCGTCAGCGGGGCTATATACTGCAACTGCAAGTCTACAATAGGTGCTGTATAGCCATAACGATAGAAGTCCAGATAACCTACACCCGGAAACTCCCGACCAAACGCCTCACGACCATCCTCGAAATAACGCACATACTCTCCGTGCCACACCACCTGCATAGAATCGACCTCACTGAATCGTACTGTTGTACGTGTGGTGGAGCACAGCGCAGCCTGCTGACTGCCTATCTTACGATTTCTTTTCATCACTATCCAAAAATATCTTCATCTTGCACGAGGCAATCTGCTCATTATCAACCTTACAGGTGGCTTTAATCAAAGTGATACTGAATACCTCCTGCACAATCTCCACCTCGGTATAAATCTCTTCGCCAACGCGAGGTAATCTATTGAGTACAAAATCATTAACCGAGCCTATGTAACCCAAAGGCACAGCCTCACCCTTAGAGCGAAAAATCCACCCTACACGCGCTGCTGCCGACTGGGCGATGTGTTCTATCAAGCCACACTCGGAGAAGAGTCCGTCATTGACAAAGATATTCTGCTCACGCACCACCAAACGGCTCTTAGACCTATTATCCTCAATACCCAGGAACTCATCCACCATAACGATAGGTGCTCTCTGGGGTATCAGCTCCAAAATACTACTCATCTGCTCTCTTACAAATCATTATCGAGTGACCATATCCCAAGCCGTCGATTATCTTCTCGACCTTCAAGCCTGCCTGATTAACGCATCGCTCCATATCCTCCGAATGATACATCTTGCTATTGCCATTTGCCAAGGCGGTGAAATAGACACTCGTCAAGGTCAGGCAATAAGCTGCCGTCTCAAAACGCTGGCGGTCCCAGAAAGTCTCCATAATATAGAGGCGGGAATCCTTATCCATAGACTCCGCAGCACGGCGACAGATGCTCGTCACCTCACTCTCCGAGAAGCAATCCAAGAACTGACTCATCCATATAACATCGAACGACGGAGTAGGGAACTTAACCTGTTCATCCAACAGATTACATCCATAGCCGTGAATACGCTCTGCTCCCGCAAGGCCTGCTGTCTGCCGACGCATCATCTCCAACTGCTGAGGCAAGTCCATAATAGTCACCTCGACATCGGGGTTATAACCCACACACTGCATAGCCCATCGGCCCGTATTGCCTCCCACATCGAGCAGGCGACGCACAGGTCGCTCGCCATCGAAGATAATCTTCAACGCATCGGCAAAAGACTCATCTGAGTAGAAGTGGTCAAAGCCAAACCAACTCTTCTGCACCTGCTCAGGAAGGCTTGACAGCCCCTCATAGATGGTTGGCCACTCGCCAAAGACCTTCAATCCTGCCGGCTTACCCTCCGTCAAAGCCTCCTCCAAATGGAACAAGCCCAGATAATTGACATCGTGGTTGAAATTCAGATTGGCATTAACAAGCGTATCATTCAGCAAGAACCAGCCTGCCTTCGAGAGGAAGAACTTATCCTGCTTGGTCAGTACAGTGCCTATCGACAACGAGGCCTCCAAAAGCACCTGAACAGCGTATGTAGAGAGTCCCGTATGCTGCTGAATCTGCTGCTGTGTTACACCCTCACGGTTCTCTGAAAGGAACTTCAATATTCCAAACTTCACCATAAGGCGCGAGACCTGAAATACTATCGGAGCAAAAGCTATCTCCTGCGCACGACGCTGTGCTTGCAGGGCCGTTTGTTGCTCTTTACAATACATATCGGCGAGAGCCGGACTTAGTTTCATATCTACTTGAATTTGCTATCGTTATTTCTCCAAAAATCATAAAAGTTAAACCACTGGCGAGGATACCTGCCAACGATTCTCTCAAGCGAGGCAACGTATTGTCTCAACAACTCCTCGGCACTCACTCTGCCCTCCATCAAAGGCTCCTCAAAGATGAAGCGGTAGCCACGAGCAGACTCACGCATCGAGTAGTAGAACACCACCGGAACACGACACCTCGACGCTATCTTGAAAGGGCCTATCGGAAAGGCTGCCTCGGCACCCAGGAACTCCGTCTGATAGACTCTGCCGCTATCGACATAGCGGTCGCCATTGAAGCATACATACTCCCCGTCGTTGAGGGCTATCTTCATCTGCACCATAGCCTCTATCGCATCCTGATTAATAGCGATAATCTTGAAATCCTCGCTACGCTCCGTATTCTGCTCCAGCACATCCTTGATGCGTTGATGCTCTGCATCGAACATCACGATATTAATCTTCTTGCCGTACTTACCAAAGAAGCCTGTACCGGCCTCCCAGCAGCCTACGTGTGCGCCAATCATCACCACACCACCCGGATTCTCAAGAATCTCCAAAAAGCGCTCATAGTTATCGAACTCATAGCGATAACGCCCCGCAAGACCGCCCTTCATGGCAATTTTATCAATCAGCGTCTGGCCGAAACTAAAGTAGTGACGATAGAGCTCGATGAGGGACCTTATCACGCCCAAAGAGCGTATACGTCGGTTATAACGCCAGATGGCCCTTGTCGCCTTGGGAGCACAGGGGATAAAGTAGATGACGATGAGTGCCAAAAAGCAATATGCACAACGAATCCCGAGAAGTCGAATGGTATAGACAAAGAATTTGTAACCAAAACGACCACCTCGAGATTTACCGTTCCACTGCTTATCCGCCTCGTTAGCCATTGATTTTGCGGTTCAGCATCTCAAAGAAATCCTGGAATGTCTCAACACCAACAAAATCAGGACCTGTCAATGTCACACCGAAATTCTGCTCAACAAGCACTACAACATCGACCAAATCCAAGCTGTCTAAATCCAGTGTCTCCTTCAATGATGCCTCAGGGGTAATTGTCGAAGCATCAACCTCAAATTCATCGGCTAAAACCGCAATAGCCTTCTCAATAATCTCCTCAATAGTCATAATTTACAATTAGTTATTTAGTTTTTTGATAATCAAACTTGAGTTAGTACCACCAAAGCCAAAGGAGTTGCTCAGGAACATATCAAACTCCATATCTACGCGCTCTCGTGGTATGTTAATATTAGCCGAAGCCTCGTCGGGCTCCTCAAAGTTAAGGTTGGCAGCCACAAAGTTATTCTGCATCATCAGCATAGAGTAGACAACCTCACTCGCTCCTGCCATCCACATCTCGTGTCCGGTAAACGACTTAGTCGAGGCAACAAGCGGCTTACTCTCGCCAAAGACCTCGTCGATAGCCTTAGCCTCATTCATATCGCCAATAGGGGTCGATGTAGCGTGGGCATTGACATACTTAATCTCAGAGACATCCACACCTGCATCACGGATAGCCATCTGCAATGAACGTTTCGGGCCATTGATATTAGGCACCGAGATATGGTCGCCATTTGAAGAGAAGCCATAGCCTATAACCTCAGCCAAAATAGTAGCACCGCGCTTAACGGCCGACTCATAGCTCTCCAATATCACCGTAGCTGCGCCGCCACTTGGGACCAAGCCGTCGCGATTCTTGTCAAAAGGACGAGAGGCCTTCTGAGGCTCATCCTCACGCACCGAAAAGGCACTCAGAGCGTCGAAATTACCCACAGAATACTTGTTTACCTCCTCAGCTCCACCGCAGATAACACACTCCTGCAAGCCCTGCTTAATGAGCAGATAGCCCATACCTATTGCGTGAGAGCCGCTGGCACAAGCACCTGAGATAGTGAAGTTTATACCGCGCAGATTAAATATCGTCGCCAAGTTCATCGTGATTGTAGAGTTCATCGACTGGAAGATATTGCCCGAACCGACCAACACCGTGTTCTTCTTCTCGCGGATAACATCCACACCTGAGATGACAGCCTCGGCACTTGAGTCGTTACCATAGAGGATACCGACCTCGTTAGCCTCCAAAAAGGCGTTATCAATACCTGCCTGCTCCAATGCCTCAGACGTAGCAACATAGGCATACTGACCGTGCTCCGAAAGGCACAGACGCTGACGACGGTCCAAAACTCCCTTCAAATTAGGCTTCTCGACAATACCACACAAAGCCGAGCGATAGCCCAACTCCTTGCGTGCCGGGTCCAAACCGATACCCGACCGACCCTCACGGAGAGATTCCAGCACCTCTCCCTTATTTTTTCCGATACAGGAATAGATGCCCATTCCCGTAATAACCACTCTCTGTGACATGTTATGTATATATTCCTCCGTTAATTGAAATTACCTCTCCTGTGATGTATGCTGCGGCATCCGACACCAAGAATGCAACCAACTCGGCCACCTCCTCAGCCTCGCCAAAACGGCCTGCTGGAACAAGTTTCTTCAGCTCCGCCTCGTTCAAGTCCGCAGTCATATCACTCTTAATAAAGCCCGGAGCCACGGCATTTACCGTAACTCTCTTCTTGGCAACCTCCTGCGCCAAAGCCTTGGTTGCCGCTATCAAGCCGCCCTTGGCAGCTGAATAATTTACCTGGCCGGGCATACCCTTCACTCCCGAAAGTGAAGCGACATTAACCACTCTACCCCACTTCTTGACAAGCATATCTTTGAGCAATGGCTGTGTGACATTATAGAAGCCATCGAGGGAGGTGGCAAGCACCTTCGCCCACTCCTGCTGCGTCATCCACAACATCAGGTTATCCTTACGCACACCCGCATTATTCACTACCACCGAGATATACTCTCCTTCGTGCTGCGTACGCCACTGCGCCAGAGCCTCAGCCGTAGCCTGGGCGTCACCCACATCGAAGCGCAATAGCTCTGCCTGACCGCCCTGAGCAAGAATATCGTCAAGCGTCTTTTGTGCCGCCTCGCTATTCGACACGTAGTTAATTATCACCGAAAAGCCTTGTGAAGCGAGCTTCAACGCCACAGCACGGCCTATACCTCGGCTCGCACCGGTCACAAGCGCATATCTGTTTCCACTTTGTGTTGTCATATCTACTCTTTAAGCATTTTTTCTATTGCCACAATCTCCTCATACTTAGGCGTATCCTCCACAAACAGAGGCACGATAGAGCGTACCTGCTCGTAGAGAGCCCGTGTCGCGGGAGCTAACTTATCCTTGGCAGCCAAACAATCGACAGCCTGAGCAAGTGCCATCATCTGGATAGCCATAACCTGAAAACCATTCTCCACCACGTGACGACAAATCAATGCCGAATTGGTACCCATAGAGACAATATCTTGGTTGTCGTTATTGTTCGGAATCGAATGAACATACATCGGGTTGGAGAGCGTCTGGCTCTCTGCCGTAGTCGAGGTAGCGGTAAACTGCGAAGCCTGCAAGCCATAGTTAAGGCCCAGCACGCCCATATTCACAAACGGAGGCAGGATGCCGTTGATACGGTCGTGGAACAGATAGTTCATCTGTCGCTCCACAAGCATCGTGAGCTTCGTCAGAGCAATCTTCAGCTTATCCATCTCCAACGAGACATAGTCACCGTGGAAGTTACCGCCGTGAAGGACCGTCTGCGACTGCATATCGACAATAGGGTTGTCATCTGCCGAGTTCAGCTCCGAGCAAAGCACCCTCTCCACATTCTCGATAGTGTCGGCCACAGGACCCAAAATCTGAGGGATACAACGCAACGAGTAGTAAGGCTGAACCTTGTGCTCAAAGACCTTATCATCGTGGCTATGGTAGAGCTCTGCGGCGCGATTGCGCAACATCTGACTCCCCGCAGCTATCTCACGCATCTGCGCTGCTATATGCTGCTGACCGGGGTGATGCTTAACGCTATTGAGTCGCTCCGAGAACAAATCATCGTACGACGAGGCTATCTCATTCATCAAAACAGAGCCCTTGACAGCCCAATTCAAAAGACGCTTCGCCTTAAAGAGATTAACCAAGCCGATACCCGTCATCACAGCTGTACCGTTCGTCACAGCCAAGCCCTCACGAATATACATCTGCAAAGGCTGCAAACCCAGCTCCGCAAAGAGTTCCGCGCTCCTGCGACGCTCGCCTCGATAGAAGACCTCACCCTCGCCAATCAAAGCCAAAGCGATATGCGCCAGCTGCACCAAATCGCCACTCGCACCCACGCTGCCGTGTTGAGGTATCACAGGATAGATTCCGCGATTGATAAACTCGACAAGCAACTCACAAGTCTGAATACTCACACCCGAACACGCCTGCAAGAAGGTCATCAGACGTGCCACCATAGCCGCCCTAACGTAGATTGTAGGCAGAGCCTCGCCCGCACCTGTCGAGTGGCTACGGATGATATTATACTGCAACTCCTTCAGGTGGCTATCTTCAATGCGCCATTGAGCCATAGGACCGAAGCCTGTATTGATGCCGTAGATGACTTTATCGTGCGAAAACTCCTTCAAAAACTCATAGCTCGCCGTAACCTCTGCCACCACTTCGGCACTCAGGGAGATTGGCTCGCCCTGCTCAATAATCAGGCGGGCCTCTTCTATCGTTATTTTGTTACCAATTACCATCTCAAAAACTACTCAAATATTACACACAGTTCTATAAATAGAACTACCAAACTACAAAGGTAGTAAAAAAAGTTGGAATTACCTACAAAATCGACCAAATTAACGCACATATTGCACATCCCGACACAAGCCCTAAGCATTAAACGAGCGGAAATTTACGCCAATAATAAGCTAATTAGGACAATAGGATTACACCCCGATAAAAGGTTATTGAAAGGCAAAAAAGAGGGCAAAAAAGAGGCAACAGCAAATAAAGCTGTCACCTCTAAAGACAACAAAAGAAAAGAGATACGACATAACATCCTCCCAGGCTGATAGCAACTATCTATCGCCCCGACAAACACCCTTTCAAAAAGAGAATAAAAGGCTCTGTTTCTGCGATTTAATATAGGGTATTAGTTACCCCAATTCTGATTCTTGCCACACATATATCCAAAGGCTTGCAGGGCTATAAAAACACAAATCAAAAAAGCGAACATAACATCAATATTTAAGGTTAAACATCCACCGACAAAGCTACACCCCAAGTTTGTCAATTTATGTCAAAACGAAGAAAAGTGAAAAGTGAAAAGTGAAAACTGATAATAAAACGTCATTCCCCGACTGCGCAGCAGGCGATGGGAATCTACCTTATACGAGCTGAAAACTAAAAGGTGAAAAGTGAAAGGTTAATTACTCATTACTAATTACTCATTTCTCATTGTTGTTACACCCCCGCGCACCCTGTAACAAGTGTAACAAAATGGGTTAATGTGCAGTATTACAGCGAGTTACATTGTTACACCCTGTAACAAAACTGTAACAAAGTGTAACAAGCTGTAACAAATCCCACCAACGCATAGTCTTTTTTGTGTCAGCCGTCTGTCAAAAGTATAGAAAAGTTCAAATCCGTTAGCAGATTTTTGACTTTTCGAGTACCAAAGTTCAATTTATGTATTATATTTGCACTATGAAACCCCATAATCTGAGTATCCGTATTGGGGGTTACATCGGCACATACCCGAGGGCAAGGACCTCTGACCGCATATAACTATATATATACGGTTAGGGTACCCCTATGCTTTTGCATCACAAAGTGAAGCATAAATCACCGAGTATATACGAGGTATAGTCCGTGAGCTATTACGGCTCTTCGGACGTATCTCTGCCGTTACATAATTACAACGTTACGTGTATATGTGTTGGCGTAACATCGTAATTCCGTAACTCTGAGCTACTTATCTTAGAGCTATGAATATATCGAGGAGTAAGGAGCGAGAGAGTATATTAACAATGTTATAACGCTGTTAATAGTTTAGTG
>JAGAOZ010000022.1 GCA_017623505.1 Alistipes sp. | reverse complement strand
ATTCACTGTGTAAGGCGAAGCAGGAGCCTCAGCCCAGAAGAGAACATCGTACTCCATACCGTTTACGAAAGGAATCTCCACGGTAGCAGTTTTGTTTGTGAGAGTTGCAGGCTGTCCCTCAAAGAGCTTAGAGCCATCAACGCGGTTGTAAACAGCATACTTCAAAACGGTAGCTGTCAAACCGTCGCCGTGTGCACGAGTTGCCAATTCAGGAGCAGCAACAGTGAAAGTAACTGTAGACTTCTCTGCCACAGGCTGTGCAACCTCGTCCTTCGAACAAGCTGTCATCAACATACCAAAAGCTGCAACAGCAATCAAAAGAATTTTTTTCATAATAGATAATTTAAAAATGCGTTTAAAATGTATAAATATTTGTTAGTCAATAATTTATATATACCAATTTACCCCCCCCTATAAGGCTTACTTATAGAGAAGGGTAAAAGTATAAGTTTGCATAGATAGTCGCTTGAAAAAGAGGCTACTACGACATTACAAATGTATTAAAATTTTCACATTTGCAATACAAAATGAATAAAAATATTGTCGTGGGGTAATGTTTTTTTAATAATAGGTAAAGCTGAGTGGTGGAATATTGTGCTAAAGTGGGATATGGAGAGAAGATGTTTTTGTGATTTTTTGGTGCAGGCGGGGTGTAATACGTAAACTTTTTGTATATTTGCGCTGTTATGGGTGAATTTATAGTTTCAGCAAGAAAATATCGTCCCGCGACATTCCTGTCGGTGGTGGGACAGCAGAGCATTACTTCGACACTGAAGAATGCCATAGAGCGTGGTCAGCTGGCTCACGCATATCTGTTTTGTGGCCCGCGAGGAGTGGGTAAAACAACGTGTGCGAGAATATTTGCTAAAGCGATAAACTGCCAAAACCCTAACGGCGCAGAGGCGTGCAACGAGTGCGAGTCGTGCAAGGCGTTTAACGAGGGTCGTTCGCTCAATATTCACGAATTGGATGCTGCGTCGAACAACTCGGTGGATGATATTCGCTCGCTGATAGAGCAGGTGCGCATACTGCCACAGGTGGGTAGCTATTCGCTATTTATCATCGACGAGGTGCACATGTTATCTCAGCAGGCGTTTAATGCCTTCCTCAAGACTCTCGAAGAGCCTCCAAAGCACGCTATATTCATCCTTGCAACAACAGAAAAGCATAAGATAATACCGACAATCCTGTCACGATGCCAGGTGTACGATTTTAACCGTATAAAGGTGGAGGACTCGGTGGGTTATCTGAAGCATATAGCCCAAAGTGAGGGGGTGGAGTATGACGAGGAGTCACTCAACTTGATAGCACAAAAGGCAGACGGAGGTATGCGTGATGCGCTGTCGATGTTTGATAAGGCGGTGTCGTTCTGCGACGGTAAGCTGCAGTACAAGGAGGTGGCGCAGACGCTCAACATGCTCGACTACGATACATATTTCACGATGACCGAATTGCTCTTGGTGGGCGACTACGTGAAGGCGTTGCTTCGTTTCGACGAGATACTGTCGAAGGGTTTTTCGGGACAGACGTTTATGGCGGGTTTGAACCAGCACTTCCGCGATTTGCTGCTGGCTAAGGGCCCTGCAATATCGCTTATAGAGCTGACAGGAGCATTGCTGGAGAGGTATCGAAAGCAGGCGGAGCAGTGCGAGACGGAGTTCTTGTTTGGCGCAATATCGCTGCTGACAGAGGCTGACGGAAAGATAAAGCAGTCGTCGAATCAGCGATTGCTTGTGGAGCTGGGACTGATGAAAATAGCCGGTCTCGGCAAAAAAAAAAGTGATGCAGACACTTTAGAGTCGGAGTATCAACTGCCGACACTTCCCGATAAGATAATACCTGTGGGGGCGGAGAGCGTTGTGCCGGTGGCGGTACAACAGCAGAGTAGTGAGCCGCAGAGTGTGGTGGCGGAGGTAAAGCCGAAGTCGGAGCCGGAGCCTGTTGTTGAGGAGAATGTGGTGCAGGGTGTGTCACCGAATAAAGGTGTTGAGCAGCCTGCGACGGTGACTCAGATAGCGGGACAGCGTGAGCAGAGCCGCAGTACGACGGTGCGTCGTTCGACGCTGTCGCAATTCTCGATACGTTCGTTGATGAATGAGGTAGAGCAGGAGCAACCGACAGAGAAAACACAACGTAGAGTGGCTGTGGATGCCGATAAGATGAGCGAAGAGAAGCTCACAGAGGCACGCGAGCGGATAATTGCCGATATTTTGGAGTGGCGACCTCGTTTTGTGGAGTTCCACGAGATGACAATTGCGGGAAATGTGATTTCGGTAAAAGTGGGCTCGCAGACGCTGTACGACGAGATTATGCGTAACCGCACGGAACTACTGTCGTTGGTGATGCGCAGTGCGGGGGCAAAGGGTGCTGTGGAGTTGAATGTGATTGTCGATGAGAAGATTCAGGCAGCACGTCCGATAAAGTTGGAGGATAGAAGAGCATTCCTCGCGGAGAAGAATCCAAAGTTGCTGGACTTAAAGGCGGCATTGGAGTTGGAGTTTGAGTAGAAAAACAAGATAATAGAATATTTAAGACAATGGCAAATAAGAATTTTGTTGAGGAGCTGGAGTGGCGTGGTATGATTCATACCATTATGCCGGGCGCTAAGGAGCAACTCCAGAAGGAGATGACAACAGCCTACCTGGGTATCGACCCTACGGCTGATTCATTGCATATCGGTCACTTGGTGGGTGTGATGATTTTGAAGCACTTCCAGATGTGCGGACACCGCCCAATAGCACTTATCGGTGGTGCTACGGGTATGATTGGTGACCCAAGTGGTAAGTCACAGGAGCGCAACCTGCTTGACGAGGCAACATTGCGTCACAACCAAGAGGCTATCAAGGCTCAGCTGGCAAAGCTTATCGACTTCGAGTCGGATGCAGAAAACAAGGCGCTGCTGGTGAACAACTACGACTGGATGAAGGATATTTCGTTCCTGGAGTTCTCACGCGAGATAGGTAAGTGTATTACCGTGAACTATATGATGGCGAAGGACTCGGTGAAGAAGCGTTTTAATGGCGAGGGCGACGGTATGTCGTTTACAGAGTTTACATATCAGCTCTTGCAGGGCTTTGACTTCCTACACCTCTACCAGACAGAGAACTGCAAGGTGCAGTTGGGTGGTGCTGACCAGTGGGGTAACATCACAACAGGTACGGAGCTCATCCGTCGTAAGATAGGTAGCGAGGCAGAGGCGTTTGCTATCACTTGCCCGCTTATCACTAAGGCTGACGGAACAAAGTTTGGTAAGACAGAGAGTGGTAACGTGTGGTTGGACCCTCGTTACACATCTCCATATAAGTTCTATCAGTTCTGGCTCAATGTTAGCGATGAGGATGCTGAGCGTTATATCAAGATTTTTACCTTGCTGGACCGTCAGACTGTTGAGGCTTTGATTGAGGAGCATCGCCAGGCTCCACACTTGCGTCTGTTGCAGAAGCGTTTGGCGGAGGAGATAACAACGATGATTCACTCGCGCGAGGAGTATGAGAAGGCTGTGGAGGCATCGCAGATACTCTTCGGTGGTGCTACATCGGAGGCTTTGCGCAAGATTGACGAGCAGACACTCTTGCAGGTGTTTGATGGTGTGCCTCAGTTTACAATCGCAAAGTCGCAGCTTGGTGTATCGTTCGTGGATTTGTGCGCCGATGCAACGAAGGTCTTCCCATCGAAGGGCGAGTGCCGTAAGATGGTGCAGGCAGGCGGTGTATCTCTTAACAAGGAGAAGGTTACGGACCCAATGCGCATAGTAGCGGAGGAGGATTTGATTGCAGGTAAGTATCTTATCGCGCAGCGTGGTAAGAAGAACTACTACCTTATTATTGTAGAGTAATATGTTGTATAGCATCGAGTTGCACGATATGGAGTTTCGTGCCTACCATGGCTGCTACGACTTGGAGCAGAAGGTGGGAAACCGTTTCCGCGTGGGGCTGAAAATCTCGGCAGAGCTGGGAGAGGTGGCTGAGCGTGACGATGTGTCTTTGGCGGTAAACTATCTGACTGTCTACGAAGTAGTGGCTCGTGTGATGCAGCGTAAGCAGCGTACCATTGAGGCGGTGGCGCAAAATATCATCCAAGCTGTAAGGCGGGAGTTTGGGCAGATTGCCGAGGTGGAGTGCCGAGTGTCGAAGCTGGCACCGCCGCTTGGTGGTAAGGTGGGGGCCGTAAGCGTTACACTGCGAGGATAGGATATATACAATATAATTATATATAAAAGGGGTTAAATGACTGATAAAGTTGTTTAGCCCCTCTTTTTTAGCCACTTATAAAAACAAAATAAAATTATAAAAATTTTTTTTCAACAAATTTTGTTGTATTTAGATTTTTTTTCATATCTTGCACTCGGAAAACAGAAATAAACAATAAAAAACCAATAAAATGAAAAACTTTAGAACTTTTTTTGCTTTTGCGATGTTCGCGGTAGCATCGTTTATGATGGTGGCGTGTAGTGATAAGGATGACCCAGCACCACAGCCGACACCAGAGCCCGAACCAGAGCCCGAACTTGACGTTACGTTTGAGATAGAGGTTACGGATATTACAAGTAATGGTTCGCTGATTACGGTAACTCCGTCTAAAGATGATGTGCTCTATTATTTTGATAATATTGCAAAGGATGAGTTTATTAATACGTATGGCAGTAGTGCTGCTGCAACAGCAGAGGGTGCGTTTGAGAAGATGGTTGCTATGGGAATGACTATCGAGGAGGCGATAGAGACATACGCATCGCTGGGTAAGGATAGCTGGCTTTATGATGGCGGGCTGTCGCCCGATACGGAGTATGTAGCCTATGCAGTGGCTATATCAAGTGAGGGCAAGGCTCTATCGAAGGGCCAGTCATTTGAGTATAGAACACTTGCTGAGGAGCAGCCGGCTGTGTCTGATATAACATTCGATATTGAGGTTACCGACATTACCTCTACGAGTGCTAATGTACGAATAATTCCATCGAGAGATGATGTGCCCTATTACTTTGATGTTGTCTCGAAGTATATATTAACAGAATTTTACAATGGGGATGCTGCGGCAGTCGTGGAGGATATGTTTGATTCATTGCTTGAAAATGGAATGCCAGTCGAGGAGGTGTCACAATACACAAAATGGGGTGAGATAAGATATTCTTATGATGACGATTTTTCTCCCGATGAAGAGTATGTGGTGTATGCGTTCCCTATAAACGAACAAGGAGATGTAATAGCGGAGGGTGCGACATATAATTTTAGAACGCTTGCCGAGGAGCAGCCCGGCGTGTCGGATATGACATTTGATATTGAGGTTACCGACGTTACCTCTACGAGTGCTAATGTACGAATAACTCCATCGAGTGATGACGTGATATATTATTTCGATATAATAGCAGATTACAGCGGTGATGTTATTGTACTTGTGGAAAACATGTTTGAGTCAATGGCTGGTGGAACACCTATCGAGGAGCTGATAGCAGCATATGCATCACAAGGTGCAGATGGCTGGTATTATGATAACACGTTGTCGCCTGATACGGAGTATATGGTCTATGTGGTACCTATAAATGAGCAGGGAAAGGCGATAGGAGAAGCTACGATAGATTATTTCACAACATCTTCGATGAATACGGAGATGGATTGGAATGTGGAGTTTGGAGATATTCTCTACGACGGTCTGTCATTTACGGTAACGCCTACGGATGATACTGTGCCATATTACTTTACGGTGCGTCCGCAGTTCTCGCACGGTGGTGCAATGAGTGATGAGGAGCTGTTGGCGACGATTATGGCAGAGGATGGTATGATGATGGATTACTATGCTGTAACGGGAGAGTATGAGTCGCTATATGAGTGGCAGGAGTTTATCCTCTGCTCGGATACAGCTTACGACTTGATAATCTTTGCGTATAGCGATGGTCAGGCACTGAGTGGTGTGAAGAAGGTGCCATTCCGTACGAAGACGCCTGAAACCGCCCCTGCAGATTGTACGTTTGAGTTGTCATATACACTCGGCGAGGGAAATGCGACAATTAGCGTTACGCCTTCGGATGAGAACCTGATGTATATGTGGGATGTTGAAGATAAGAATATCGTTGAGTCGTTTGGTGGCATTGAGGGTTATGTCGATGCATACATTGGCGATATAATTGAGAACAGCGGTGCGTACGAGATTGATTTTGCAAGAGTTATGGGTGCCGAGACTGAAGAAATCGGATTTGTAGCAGGCGAGTATGTGATATGGGCTGCGTGTGTGAATGAGCGTGGCGAGGTGGTAAGCCCGATAGCTGTTGAGGAGTTTGTTATGGAGGAGAGTGCGGCAGATGCTTCGGCGAAGGCTACACTTGGCAGTATGAAGAAGGCTGTGAAGAGAACATCACGACGCGAGGTGAAGAGTATGCCACAAGTGAGCCATAGCAAAGCAGGACAAAAGTTATCGATTAAGATGGCAACGATGATGAAATAAGATAAGAGAGATTTTTTTCATAGATGTTAATTGGGGCGTGAGGGCCGAGGCGAGAGTCTTGGCCCTCCGTTTTTTGCAGAGAACGAAGATTTTGCTACGCAGGAGCGTTGGGGAATAAAATTTTTCACTATATTTGTTATATCGTAAAGAAATTGTAGTTCGATATGGGAGCGGAAACAAGAGCCTCGTTTGGTGGAAAGTTGGTGGCAATATTGGCTGCGGCGGGTAGTGCCATAGGCTTGGGAAGTATATGGCGTTTCCCGTATGTGGCGGGAGAGAATGGTGGAGCAGCATTTTTGTTGGTCTATCTGTTGGCTATATTTGTTGTGGGTATACCTGTTATGGTGGCTGAGTTCGCTGTGGGTAGAGCAACGAAGAAGAATGCTGTGGGCGGCTACCGAGAGTTGGCTAAGGGCTGGCGATGGTTAGGATATAGCGGAATAATTGCAGCTCTGTTTATATCGGGTTACTACTACATCATTGCGGGTTGGTCGCTGGAGTATTTTGTCAATTCGTTCGGCTCGCTATATGACGAAGGGGTGGATTATGGGGCGCAGTTTGGGGCGTTTCAAGCCTCATGGCGACCTCTGCTCTATATGGTGATTTTTGTTCTTTTGACGCATATCATCATCGTAAGAGGAGTGCAGAATGGCATCGAGAAGGCTTCGAAGATAATGATGCCGCTTCTGTTCGTGATACTTATCTTCATGGCTATATGGGTGGCGTTTATGCCTGGCGCAGGGGCCGGATATGAGTTCTTCTTGAAGCCCGACTTTGCAAAGGCTTTTTCGGCCGAAACGATATTCTATGCCGTAGGACAGGCCTTTTTCTCGTTGTCGGTAGGTATGGGTTGTATGGTGACCTACGCGTCGTATTTCAATAAGAAGACAAATTTGGTCGGTACGTCATTCAGCGTGTCGTTGCTGACTTTGATGGTGGCTGTGTTGGCTGGTTTGGTGGTCTTCCCTGCGGTGTTTAGTGCAGGGCTGGAGCCTTCGGCGGGAACGTCGCTTGTCTTTGAGTCGTTACCAGAGGTGTTTAATGGTATGCCTTGGCCGGCGTTATTCTCAGCGATATTTTTCTTGTTGCTGGCTCTGGCAGCTCTCACATCGACAATATCGTTCCACGAGGTGCTGACAGCATATCTTTCGGAGGAGTTTAAACTGTCGAGGAAGTGGGCAACGACAACTACCTCTGCGCTATCGGTGGGATTGTGTCTGCTGGCGATGTATACAGTATTCGATATCGAGATTCCGGGATACAATGGCAAGACAACACAAGATTTGTTTGATTTCGTTACGGCGAGTGTGATTCTGCCACTGGGAGGATTGTTTACTTGTCTGTTTGTGGGATGGCGTATGAAGCCGGATTTCTTGCGGGGTGAGCTGACGAATCAGGGGACTATCAGGAGTAGATTGTATCACGTGCTGCTCTTCCTGATGCGGTATGTGTCGCCACTGCTGATTGGTTATATTTTTGTCAGCAACTTTATCAAGTAAGCAGGTTTTGTGTGATAAGATACGTGGCAGGGTGAATCGATTATAGCGTTCGCTCTGCTATTTTTGTAAAAAATAGAGTGCTGATTTACTGAAAATTTTGTACTTTTGCGCAGATTTTGATTTTGCATTGCGGAAAATTTAATAAAAACAAAATAAAACTTAAGATTACTATGGCAGATTTCATCTATCAGGAGCCTTATCCAATCGAGAAGGACACAACCGAGTATGAACTCGTAACCAAGGATTATGTAAAGGTCGTGGAGTGTGACGGCCGTAAGATTTTGAAGGTAGACCCTAAGGGCTTGGAGTTGCTTTCAAAGAGAGCCTATTCGGACGTATCGTTCTATCTGCGTCCTTCGCACCTGGCGAAGTTGGCCTCTATTTTGGAGGATAGTGAGGCTTCGGATAATGATAAGTTCGTGGCTTATACGATGCTCTTGAATCAGGCAGTAGCGGCTGAGGGTGAGTTGCCAACATGTCAGGATACAGGTACAGCTATCTGTATCGCACACAAAGGCGAGGATGTATACACAGGTGCAGACGATGCAGAGTGTATCTCTCGTGGTGTGTATGAGACCTACAAGGAGCGTAACTTGCGTTTCTCACAGGTAGTGCCATTCACAATGACCGACGAGAAGAATTCGGCTACGAACCTCCCTGCACAGATTGATATTTATGCTGGTCATCCCGGCTCGATGGAGTACGATTTCCTCTTCATCACTAAGGGCGGTGGCTCGGCAAATAAGACTTTCCTCTATCAGCAGACAAAGGCTCTGTTGAACGAGAAGTCGCTGGAGGCATTCTTCGAGGAGCATATCAAGGATTTGGGTACATCGGCTTGTCCTCCATACCACTTGGCAGTATGTATCGGCGGTACATCGGCAGAGATGTGTCTTGCAACGGTGAAGAAGGCGTCGGCAGGTTATTTGGACCATCTGCCAACATCGGGTAATGAGGGTGGTCGTTGCTTCCGTGACTTGGAGTGGGAGCAGCGTTTGACCGAGATGTGCCAGAAGATGGGTATGGGTGCGCAGTTTGGTGGTAAGTATTACGTTCACGACGTGAGAGTGATTCGTGCGCCACGCCACGCTGCAAGTTGCCCTGTGGCTATCGGTGTGAGCTGCTCGGCAGACCGTAATATCAAGGCGAAGATTACTCCGGAGGGTATCTTCGTGGAGAAGTTGGAGAAGAACCCTGCACGTTTCCTTCCAGCTCAGGCTCCGGCGATGAGCCCAGCGGTGGATATCGACTTGGATGAGGGTATGGATAAGGTGCGTGAGATATTGACCAAGTATCCTATTAAGACTCGTCTTAACCTCAAGGGAACACTTATCGTAGCTCGTGACATCGCTCACGCCCGCATCAAGCAGATGCTCGACGAGGGTAAGCCAATGCCTGAGTACTTCAAGAAGCACCCTGTATACTACGCAGGTCCTGCAAAGACTCCAGAGGGTATGGCATCAGGCTCGTTTGGTCCTACAACAGCAGGCCGTATGGACCCATACGTAGACCTGTTCCAGAAGGCCGGAGGCTCAATGGTGATGGTGGCGAAGGGTAACCGCTCGAAGGCTGTAACTGACGCTTGTCAGGCAAATGGCGGTTTCTACCTGGGCTCAATAGGTGGTCCTGCGGCTGTCTTGGCGAAGAACTCTATCAAGAGCGTTGAGGTGGTGGACTTCCTAGAGTTGGGTATGGAGGCTGTGCGTAAGATTTACGTGGAGAACTTCCCAGCGTTCATCATCGTGGATGATAAGGGAAATGACTTCTTTGCGGATTTCGCACACTAATTAAGCATATAGGGGGCTTGCATCTTGCAATAGCGAGATGCAAGCTCTGCTTTTTTTGGAAATGAATAAAATATTTTATTCATCTGTTGCGTTTTGTTGCTTGGATAGCTCTATTAGTGAGCAAAAGACTCAATGATTAGTAATAATATGAAATTTCTGGGTAGATATTTACACAAGACAATATTGCTTGTTGGTTTGCTACTTTCGGCAGCTGTGGCTAAAGCAGACGGAGATGTTACGTTTGAGGTGAGTGTGCCAAGGATGATTACCCAAGGGGAGTATTTCAATGTAAGCTTTACATTGACCAATGCAACCCCTGATGAAGGCTCTTTCGAGGCTCCATCGTTTGAGGGATTAGACATTCTGGCAGGACCTACGGAGTCTACCGGTAGCCAGCTATATATTATGAATGGAGTGAGGTCGCAGACAAGTACCTATACGCTCACATACGCCGTTATAGCCAATACGACGGGTAATGTAACCATTGGTTCGGCAAAGGTCAAGGTGGATGGCAAGAGCTATACGACGAAGGCTACACCAATCGAGGTTGTGGCATCACAACAGAGTGATAATGCTACAAACAACCACGGCTCGTCGGTGCAAAAGCAGTTGGCTCAAGATGATATACTGCTACGACTGAATCTCTCGCGCTCGTCGGTGTATAATGGAGAGCCTGTTCGAGCAACGTTGATGCTGTATACCAGAGCGGAAGGTATTGCGGGCCTGGAGAACTTTAAGTTGCCATCATTCGACGGTTTCTGGTCGCAGGAGTTGCAGGTGTCGGCAAATAATAACTCTCGTGTAAATATCAATGACAAGGTCTACGATGCATACGTGTTGAAAGATTATCTGCTCTACCCGCAGAAAGCAGGAGAATTGAGTATCGAGCCGACAACTTTGACAGCTATTGCTCAGGTAGTGGTGCAGAATGGACGTTATGACCCATTCTTCGGTCGCAGTGCCGATGTCTACAACGTGCAGCGCAATCTCTCGACGGGAGTGGTGAAACTTACTGTGAAACCGTTGCCAGAGGGAGCACCGGCAACCTTTAATGGCGCTGTTGGAGAGTTTACCCTGTCAAGTGAGGTGCCACAGGAGGATTTGGAGGCAAATTCATCGGCAACATACGTGGTGAAGATTTCGGGTAGCGGTAATATCAATTTCTTGCAGGAGCCTACACTCACGTTGCCATCGTCGTTTGAGTTGTATGATGTGCGTAAGAGCGAGAAGATAAACACAACATCGTCGGGTATCTCCGGCTACAAGCAGTTTGAGTATCCTTTCATCATGCGTTCTGAGGGCGAGTATAAAATTGATGGTGTGGAGTTTACATATTTCAACCCTAAGACTGCGCAGTATATTACCCTGCGAGGTAAACCCATGTCACTCAATATACAACCCGATAAGAGCAGTGCAATAACAGTTGCTACGCCCGTCGGACGCACTATTCCATCACAGGAGGATGTAGCTCAGTTGGGCGAAGATATACGATTTATTAAACTCGGAGAGACACAGTTTAGTGTGGTGGCAGCGCCTTTTATGATGAGCGATATGTACTATGCTATATTGGCGGCAATTGTTGTGTTGGTGGCTGCGGCATATTTTATCCTTAGCCGCAGAATTAAGCGTAGCAAGAATGCTGTTTTGATGCGGAACCGCAGAGCTAACAAGGTGGCTGTTCAGCGTTTCCAGGTGGCGTCACGATATATGCGTGGGCAGAATAGTCGTGACTTCTTCAGCGAGATGTCAAGAGCTCTGTGGGGATATATAAGTGATAAGCTGAATATCCCTGTGGCGAATTTGGCGAAGGAGAATATCCGTACGGAACTCCGCAGCCGAGGCGTCAGCGAGCAGCAGGCACAAGCATTTACGGATATCATTACTCGATGTGAGGAGGCTCAGTACTCTCCATTGGGTTCGGTAGATATGAACGAGTTGTATACCGATGGTGTCAATATAATATCGCATATAGAGTCGGTGATTAAAAAGTAGTGATTATGAGATACAACATTATAGCATTGATAACTCTCGCAAGTTCCATTCTCTTTGCAGGAACAGCTGCTGCCGAGCAGGCTGTGGAGGGGATAGAGCAGGTGATGCAGAGTGTTGAGCCAACGGCTGAAGTTGCGAAGCAGGAACCACAACCTTCGGCTGAGGAGTTGTGGAAGAGTGGTGAGCAGGCATACTCTGAGGGACGATATGCCGATGCGGTGACGGCATATAAGGCGATATTGGATATGGGGCTCTTCTCGGAGGAGTTGTATTATAATGCAGGAAATGCCTACTTCAAAAACAATGAACTCGGAGAGGCTATACTCTATTACAGACGTGCATTGAGCTTAGATCCTGCGGATGAAGATATAATTCACAACCTTGAGTTTGCCCGCAGAAGGACCAAGGATAGAATAGAGCAGATTCCTGAGTTTGTATTTACACGTTGGACAAAGGGAATAAGAGATGTTATAAGCAGTGATGCGTGGGCTATCATCTCGCTCGTTTGTCTGTGTGTTGCAGGTATTATGTTGTTGATATTCCGTCTGGCACAGTCGGTAGCCTCACGTCGTATGAGTTTTTATGTGTTGGTGGCATCAGTACTGCTTTTTATCATTTCAGTACTCTTTGCGTGGAGCTCACGAGAGGCTACGTTGGAGCGAAATGAGGCTGTGGTAATGAGTAGTGCGGTGTCGGTTAAGAGTTCGCCTGATAAAAATGCAACAGAGCTTTTTGTTCTGCACGAAGGTACAGAACTGATTATCGGCGAGAGTACAAACGGTTGGGTTGAGGTCCGTATTGCCGACGGTCGTAAGGGCTGGATTGAGGAGAGTAGAATAGAGAAGATATAACGCTATGTCGAAGTTGTTGCAGGATGCGGTGGCAGAGTTTGCCAAGTTGCCAGGTGTGGGACGTCGTACGGCCTTGCGTCTGGCGATGCACCTTCTGAAGATGGAGGATGGAGCGGTGGCACAGATGACAGAGTCGTTGTATCGTTTTCGTCACGATATACGCTATTGTGAGCAGTGTAATAACCTGTCGGATAGCGAACTGTGCCCGATATGTGCCAACGAGGAGCGTGACCACTCGACAATATGTGTTGTAGAGCAGGTGGGCGATTTGATGTCGATAGAGAATACCCACCAATATCGAGGCGTATACCACGTGCTGGGTGGTGTCATATCGCCTATGCAAGGTGTAGGACCTTCGGAACTGAAGATAGATATGTTGGTCGAGAAGGTTGCATCGGGCAGTGTGCGTGAGGTGATTTTGGCAATATCCACCTCCGTAGAGGGCGAGACGACGCTCTATTACATAATGAACCGTTTGAAGCAATATCCGATGGTGCGACTCACAACAATAGCCCGCGGTATAGGCTTTGGCGATGAGTTGGAGTATGTCGATGAGCTGACAATAACCCACGCGCTAATGAATCGCCGCGAGATAATGGATGAGAGATAATAATTGAAGAAACAGATATACAAATGGCTTTAATAGATGAAATAACCAAGCGACGCACCTTTGCCGTCATAGCGCACCCCGATGCGGGTAAGACCACACTAACAGAGAAATTGCTGCTATTCGGTGGTGCTATTCACGTGGCAGGTGCTGTCAAGAGCAATAAAATCAAGAAGGGAGCGACCTCCGACTTTATGGAGATAGAGCGTCAGAGAGGTATCTCGGTGGCGACCTCTGTTATGGGATTTAACTACAAGGATGTAAAAATCAATATCCTTGATACCCCGGGTCACGAGGATTTTGCCGAGGATACATATCGTACACTCTCGGCCGTGGATTCGGTTATTATCGTAATTGACGGCGCGAAGGGAGTCGAGGCACAGACACGTAAGTTGATGAATGTCTGCCGTATGCGTAATACGCCGGTGATTGTCTTCGTGAATAAGATGGACCGCCCAAGTAAGGACCCATTTGATTTGCTGGACGAGATTGAGCATGAGTTGCAGATACGTGTGCGTCCTTTGGCTTTCCCTATCTCAAGTGGCGACACATTCAAGGGCGTGTACAACATATATGAGAAAAACCTCTCGCTCTTTACCACAGATGAGCGACAGACAGCAGATGCGGCGACGGTGGATTTTGCCGATATCGCCTCGCCTGAGCTTGATGACTACATCTCGGCAAAGTTTGCAAATCAGTTGCGTGAGGATTTGGAGTTGGTGGAGGGTGTATACGACGAGTTCAACGTGGAGGATTATCTGCGTGGTGAGTTGGCACCTGTGTTCTTTGGCTCGGCAGTAAATAATTTCGGTGTGAGAGAACTTTTGGAGTGCTTTATCCGCATAGCTCCATCGCCACGTAAGTCCCCTACCGAGAGCCGTGCCGTAGAGCCCTCGGAGGAGAAGATGACAGGTTTCATCTTTAAGATTCACGCCAATATGGACCCTAACCACCGCGACCGTATTGCCTTTATGAAGATATGTTCGGGAACATTTGAACGTAACAAGAACTATCTGCACGTTCGTAGCGGCAAGCAGCTGAAATTCTCATCTCCGACGGCATTTATGGCGGAGAAGAAGTCGGTCATAGACTTTGCGTACCCGGGCGATATCGTAGGTCTGCACGATACGGGAACATTTAAGATTGGCGATACATTTACCGAGGGCGAGAAGCTTAAATTTACGGGTATTCCATCATTCTCTCCAGAGCTATTCCGTTATATCGAAAACGCAGACCCGATGAAGTTCAAACAGCTTGCAAAAGGTGTGGACCAGCTGATGGATGAGGGTGTGGCACAGCTATTTACCTCTTCACTCAATGGTCGTAAGATTATCGGTACGGTGGGACAGCTTCAGTTTGAGGTTATCCAATATCGTCTTGAGCACGAGTATGGTGCATCATGCCGCTGGGAGCCTATATCAATACACAAAGCCTGCTGGATTGAGAGCGACAACAAGGAGCAACTTGCCGACTTCAAGCGTCGCAAGCACTCCAATATGGCTCTCGACAAGCACGGCCGCGATGTATTCCTCGCCGACACCTCATACGCTCTCGCCTTAGCACAGGAGAATTTTAAAGATATAAGATTCCATTTTACCTCCGAATTTTAGGGTAAATCGCTCTAATCACGGCTCTTTCGGCGTTTGCCTTGCCTGTGAAATCCTCACATACGTCAGGTATGCTGCGGTTTCACAGACTGCGAGCACCCACCAAAATAGCCGCAATTATAGCAAATTCAAAATTCAAGATTCAAGATTCAAAATTGAGTTATATATAGCAAAACCAATGGTGTCTGCTTATACTATACTATATTCGGTAATTACGATTATAATATTTATAACTATAATCGTACTGATAGTACGTAGTAAAATAAAAAGGCAAGCAGAATTGTTGAGCCAACAAATTAGAACAAATTATACCGACGTTATTCCTCGACTTTTATCAAAATTCAAAGGCAAGTATATTTCAAAAAGGGAGGAGCTAGAGTACACACGCACATTTTCCGAGTGTTATGAGCAAGCTTGTGTAAATGCTCGATATCAGAGATTGTTACTTGTTTTTTTTCGTAATGATATAGATGAATTCATATCTAATTATAGAAAATTGCCTATATTAGTTCGAGATCATAATGAGAACCACCTCAGAGAGATACTTCGCGAGAATTGTGAGTTTTTTGATACCTGTTTACAATACCCTTTGGATGAGCAACAGAGACGTTCAATAGTTTCAGAGGAAGATAATTGCCTTGTTATCAGTAGTGCAGGCAGCGGTAAAACCTCGTCAATTGTTGGAAAGGTTAAATATTTGATAGAGAAGAAAGGAGTGGCTCCTGATAGAATACTTCTAGTAAGTTATACAAATAAGGCAGCAGCTGAACTTTCCGAAAGAATAAATATTAAGGGCTTAGGTGGTTGTACATTTCATAAATTGGCTCTTGACTTGATAGGAAAGTATAAAGGAATAAAACCCTCTATCTGCGATAATGCATATCTGCTGATAAAGGATGCGTATAAGAAACTTTCAGGCGATCCAGATTTTTCAAAAGCATTGGTTGCATATTTTACGGATTATCAGGATTTTAGTACATATGAAGAAAGGGAGCATCAGGCTGAATTAGAAAAATTGTCTGAAAATAAGACTACACGCCTAAAAGCTCTGTTCCCTGATATGGATGGACGCTCTATTTATGTTAAAAGTAAGCAAGAACAGACAATCTGTCTTATTCTATCATCTTTGGGTGTAAAATATAGGTATGAGGAGTCGTACGAACACGCAATGGCTGACGAATTACATTCTCAGTACAAACCAGACTTTTCAATATATTATAGCAATAACGGGCTTCGAAAAAGAATATATTTAGAGCATTTTGGTGTTGATGATAGGGGGAGAGTTCCACATTGGTTTGCTAAGCATCAAAATATATCATATCAAGAGGCAAATAAGAAATATAATGATGGTATAAGTTGGAAGAGAGAAATTCATAGTTCCTACGGAACAACACTATTAGAAACAACTAGTGCAGATTTTAAGCATTACTCCATTCGAGATGAAATAAAATTTATGCTGGATGAGTGTGGGGTCCCAATTAGAGAGATACCTGAAGATAAACTGCTTAGCTACATAATGCCTGAAGATAGTAGACAGGAAAAGGCTTTGTTGGGTTTGATTTCGACATTTATAATGCTATTAAAATCTAGCGGAAAGACTGTTGATGAAATATTGTCTGAAGCACAAAAAGCTGATGATAAGCGTTCAGTGTATATGATTAACAATTTATTTGCTCGTGTTTACGATGAGTATATTAAATTATTAGCCAGTAGAAATGAAATAGATTTTACCGATGCAATATTAACTGCAACAAAAATAGCGAATGAACAAGAGAATCGAGATTATGACTATATAATAGTTGACGAGTTTCAAGACATCTCTTTTGATAGATATAGATTCTTGTTAGCTCTTAGAAAAGGTAATCCTCCCGCACAACTTTATTGTGTGGGAGATGATTGGCAGTCGATTTATAGATTCTCGGGTAGTGATATTACTTTATTTACACAATTTAGTAAATATTTTGGCTATACAGATGTAAATAAGATAGAAACTACCTATCGTTTCGGACAACCTCTAGTTGCTATATCTTCTAATTTCGTTCAGAAGAATACATCCCAAATACGCAAGAATATTCACCCATTTAGTGCAGACTCATCAACGAGTTTATCATTTTGTCCATATACAGATATTAATAGTTATGTTGCAACAATTGAGAAATTAGTGTTAGAGGTTCCATATAATAAATCTGTATTTTTAATAGGTCGTTATTCTTTTGATGATTTCTTTTTGTCAAAAAAGTTTAGCAGTATAAAAGAGGGTAATAGATTTTATTATATGGTGGCGAATAGGAAAATTGAATTTTTAACGGCACACAAGTCAAAAGGACTCGAGTCAGATTATGTTATTATATTACAAGCTAATAATGATGTGTCATATGGATTTCCTTCAAAAATCGCTGATGATTCATCGTTGAATTATATTCTAGCTGAGAGTGAGACATATCCTTTTGCTGAGGAACGTAGATTGTTTTATGTAGCCATAACTAGAGCTAAGAAACAAACATTTGTGTTGTATAATAAAAACAGTCCGTCTGTTTTTGTAGATGAAATATTATACCCTGAAAAGGACAACTCTTCTAAAAATGCAAAGCATAGAAATGCGAATAAGAGGTGGACAAGTCGTTCGGAACACCTATTGCTAACCCTGCAAGAAGAGGGATATAGTATTAAGCAGATATCTGAAAAAATGGGTAGAAGTCAAACTGCCATTATAATGAGGCTTGATCAGCTAAAAAAACAAAAATAGAAGGATAGGCGACATTGAAGACATTCGTGAAAGGATTTCTAATAGCTAGATTTGCAATTTTGATTTCCGCTTTTACTTTTTACGGGTGATGATGGCGGCGATGGTAGTGTCGATGTAGCGTTGGATATCGGCTTTGAGCTTCTTATAGAGTGGGCACGAGGTGTAGTTCTCGTTGTCGAGTAGCACGTCGCGGATAGAACGCAGCGAGTTCATATAGTTGCTCATCTCATTCTTAAGGGATAGCCCCTGCTTCTTCGAAGAGTTAATCTTATGGACGGAGATTTGGCGTAGTCGGTCACACACAGTCGAGAGGATAATCATCACCACATTATCCATCAATGTATGGCCGTGCATATATAAATAGGTAGTCTCAGGAGTGACACCTCGCAACGATAGCTGTCGCTTGAAATCCTCGACACCCCGGACCATATCGGGATGCTCCTCCTCCAAACGTTGCAGGCGGCGTTTAACCTGGCGTGCAAGCCATGCCAGAGTGTCACAACCGTTATTCTCTACCTCCAAATAACCCAATCGAACGGTATTCTTGAAGTCGTTGAGTGTAAAGACATTCTCCGTAGAGAGCCGAGCTGAGTAGGCATACCATGCGAAAATAGGATATATCGTGCGAGAGTATTCGGCCATAAAGCTCTCGAAATCAAAGATATGGCTATCGTTCTTGGTTGCCTTGACGCAGACGTTATGAAGCGACGGAGCGTAGCACAGATAGTTCTCCGTAGCGTAGGTATAGGTGTGAAACATATACTCGGCATCACAGATGAGTTTCGACTGTGGAGTCTCGTCGCCGAAGAGATAGTCAAAATCGGAGTCCACACAGAGTAACATACGCTCCGAAGAGCGGTCGAGCATACTCATCAGGACCTTCTTGCCCTTAGGCAAATCCTCGCGGTTGGGTACAGAAATCTCAAAACGCAGATAGGGGTTGTCGAAGTGGTCAAAGATACCTCGCCAGAAGGCTACATCCTCGTAGCCCTCGACAAAGACTTCGACCTTTTGGCGTCCGTCATCAAAGGTTTGAACAGGCGTCATCTCGCCCTCACAATTACGGTAGCGATCGGCTATATGTTTGAAATTTTCCTTTACCACGACCTCTAATTTGTTGTAAAAGTAATAATTTCGTACTTTTGTACCAAATATTACTACCGCTTTTGGGAGGTTTTGTGACAAAACATCCCTATCTTTGTGTAAGGTAAGACCAAAAATGGTTTTGAGATGAACGACTGGAAGCAACGTTTAGGTATGGTCTATTCGACCAACCCGGATTTTGAGTATACCACCGAGCAGGAGCCTCAGGTGCAGACCCTTGAGCCGGCAAAGCAGGATTTGAGGGTATGGTTAGACAGAAAACATCGTGGAGGTAAGACTGTAACCTTAGTGAAGGGATTTGTCGGTACACAGGAGGACCTGTCTGAGTTGGGACGTATGCTTAAGAGTCGTTGCGGAGTGGGTGGTTCAGCAAAGGATGGAGAGATAATTATTCAGGGTGACCACCGCGAGCGCGTGGTAGAGCTACTACTCAAAGAGGGGTATAGGTGTAAAAAAGCCGGAAATTAGACCGTCTGATGTCTAAAGTTTTGAGATATATCATAATGTTGGTTTTTGCTCTGTGTTGCATAGAGCAAGTCTCAGCTCAATATTATAGTTGGGGCGCAGACCCTGCGCATTTCAAGTGGCGCAAGGCTGAGACCGACCAAGCGACGGTGATATATCCCGAACACGCCTCAGAGATAGGTCTTACGACGCTCTATCTTACCGAGCGTATCAAGCCGAGCATACAATATGGTTATAAACTGCCACCGCTGGATTTGCCTTTTGTTGTGCATCCCGAAAATTTGCAGTCTAACGGTCTTGTGATGTGGCTCCCGAAGCGTGTGGAGTTCCTCTCGTCGCCGGCTATTGATGGATACTCAATGCCGTGGCTCAAGCAGCTTACGGCTCATGAGTTTCGTCATGCCGTACAATACAACAACATCAACGTAGGCTTCATAAAGTTCCTGAGCTATCTGCTTGGAGAACAGAGCTCTACTATCGGTTTGGTCTTTATGCCGTTGTGGATGATGGAGGGTGATGCTACGCTCTTCGAGACGCAAGTGTCATCCTTTGGTCGAGGTCTGCAACCACGGTTTACGTTGGAGTTTCGAGCAATGGGTGATATAGCCAATAAATACCGCAATACCGATAAGTTCTTCTGTGGCTCGTATAAAGATTTTATCCCCGACCATTATCAATTGGGTTATCAGTTGATGAGCTACGGTAACGAATTGATGGGCCGTAATATAGCCAACGATATGGCGAGTTATGGACCTCGTCATCCATGGACTATTGTGTCGAGTTCATGGCGTATGAATAAACTCTTTGGTTTTAATGATAATACTCTGTTTAGGCTCACATTTCGTGATTTGGCAGAGTATTGGGCAAGCCTTCCATACATAGAAGATACTTCGACGCGTCTGCCGGCACCACGTTTTACCAGCTATACCAAATATGAGAGCCCTATATGGGCAGGGCAGGAAAATATCATTGCCCTCAAGCAGGACTTGGATACACCACAGCAATTTGTGTTGTTGGATAGTGACACAGGATTTGAACAGAGGTTGGCATATACGGGCAAAGTATCGACTCGCCCTGTCTATGATCAGCTCAATAAGCGGTTGTGGTGGACGGAGTATCGCCGCAGTATGATGTTTCAGCAGAAGGTCTCTTCAACGCTGTGTTACATGGACTTAGATGGTCCCAAGGCTCTGCGTCCGCGTACCGTAAAGGGGCGCGCTAATGTGTTGTACCCAGCAGTGGATGATAGTGGTAATATGGCTTGGGTAGAGTACTCTGCCGATGGAGAGTTCCGTGTTCGTATAAAGCGTCAAAATGAGGAGGATATGGTTGTGGCTCTGCCTTTTGGACAGGAGATTCACTCCCTGGCATGGGACAATATGAGTCGTAACTACTATGTCATCATAACCGGTGATGAGGGTATGTGGATATCGCAGATTGATAATCAGGGATGCGTAACACCCGTTACTCGGGCTGCATACGTTACCCTCAGCCATCTTAGAGCACGTAACGGAAAACTCTATTTTGGCTCGATAGCATCAGGTCGGGATGAGATTCATTGCTACGATATTGCCGAGCGCAAGGAGTATCAGATTACCGAATCGACCTATGGCTCGTTTGATGCTGCGCCGGCAAAAGAGGATGAGTTGGTGATGGTGACTTACGACTCACTGGGATATCATCCGTCGGTGCAGAAAGAGAAATTGTTGTATCGCGAGGTGGAGTACTCGCGGATTCCGAAAAATGTAGTCAATCCACCACGTAAAAAGTGGGATGTTATAAACCTTGATACGGTGCGTATTGACAGCGTATCACGAGATAAATTTGCCGGCTCATATAAAAATCGTCGTTATCGTAAGGGCTTGACGCTCTTTAATATACATAGTTGGGCACCACTATCGTATGACCCATTTGGCTTGACCGAAGAGGGGGCTGTGAATTTCAATATCGGAGCAACCGTGATGACGCAGAATCTCTTGTCGTCGATGCAGGGTTTCTTTACATATGGACATAGTGTGGGAAATGGCAATATTTGGAAGGCATCGTTGCGCTATCATGGCTTGGGTCCAACATTGAAGTTCGATGTGACGTATGGTGGTAATCAAAGTATCTATCGAGTATTTACCTATAATCCCGAAACGCATAAACCTGAGTTTCCCGAGGAGCCAACACTCGGTAAGTATTATTCAGTAGGGCTCTCAGCCTCGTTCCCATTCCTATTTGAGAGGGGTTATCATACACGCTATCTTGTAGCCTCTGCGGCGTGGAACTATTCGAATGGTTTGATTGCCGATACGGGCAGCTTAAAAATTGATAAAAACGGAATTAGCAATATCGCGACTATCGGTTATGCCGAGGGTTTGCATTTGACAAGCTTCTCGTTGGGTTATCAGGATATGGTGGCTATGTCGCACCGCGACTTTGCACCTCCGTGGGGCTTCTCAGCGTCGGCTTCATACGCTATCAACCCTGCCAATGGTAGCTTCAGCGACTTGTTGGCTCTGCATGCTAAGTTCTATACCCCGGGATTGTTCCGTCATAACAGCTTCAATGTGGCGTTTGCATATCAAACATCAATAGGCGGTTTTAAGAGCCAGGATGCTGTCTCGGCACTTACTTTTAAGGCTTCAAAGTTGTTGCTTAGAGGTTTTGATGCCTCGCAGATAGTGAGCCGACACTATATGGCAACATCACTCAACTATCAATTCCCGTTGTGCTATCCCGATGGTGGTTGGCGCGGTATATTCTATGTGAAACGTATACGAATGAATCTGGGTCTGGATATGGCGCAATATGAGCATAAACGCTTCAACGAGATGGGCGGAACGTATAATCGTTGGCACGGACTCAACTCTTGGGGTGGCGACCTAACGTTCGATGTGAATTTCATCTCCTCTCCGGCCTCAGCTACCATGGCTTTGACCTTCTCGGTATATCGTCCAAGCGAGGGAGGCCTGTTTATAGCATTTGGTGCGGACCTGCCATTCTAAATCTTTGTGTGAATTATATTGTCAGACAGACTCTTGTTTGGCATAATTCTCTGTACAATATAGCAAGAAATATGCGTTGCTTATAAATTTATTGAAATAAATTTTTAACTTTGCATCTTGGAAGATAATTTATAGAACCTTCCATAAAAGATTTGGTAAACTATGAAGCCTAAAACA
This sequence comes from Alistipes sp., assembly GCA_017623505.1. Lineage (GTDB taxonomy): Bacteria > Bacteroidota > Bacteroidia > Bacteroidales > Rikenellaceae > Alistipes. The sequence continues at coordinate 15,632 of JAGAOZ010000022.1, read as the reverse complement.
CGCAAAGCGATTGTATGGAGTCTGTGGATTCTGGGAATGAGTCCACTTGTGATTATATTCGGAATGTTGATTTTGGTCTCTTTTGAGGTCTTCGGAGAGATGCCTACTTTTGAGGAGTTGGAGAACCCAAAGAGCAATATTGCCAGTGAGATATATGGCGATAATGGAGAGATTATAGGAACATTCTTTATCGAGAACCGCTCGTATGTGCAGTATGAGGATATGATGTCGGTGGACCCTAAGAATAATCTGACTATCGAAGGTCGTACGATGCCTCCTGTGGTTGCTGCACTTATCTCGACAGAGGACTTGCGTTTTCATGAACATTCGGGAATTGATATTCCTGCCCTTTTCCGTGTAGGTTTCAAGACCCTTATTATGCAAAATACTGCTCAAGGTGGAGGTAGTACTATCACTCAGCAGCTTGCCAAAAACCTCTTCCCTCGTGAAGGAGTAGCAGAAAGCGGTATCTCAAGAGCTATGAAACTCATAACATTTAAGTTCCGTGAGTGGGTAACAGCTCTAAAGTTGGAGTACAACTACACCAAGGAGGAGATTGCGGCGATGTATCTAAATACGGTGGGCTTCGGTACTAACGCTTACGGTATCAAATCAGCCTCGCGAATATTCTTCGACAAAGCACCAAACGAACTCAATGTGCAGGAGTCGGCTCTGTTGGTTGCTGTGGTAAATGCTCCTTCGCGTTACTCTCCTGTCTACCATCCTGAGGCGGCATTGCAACGTCGTAATCTGGTATTGGACCGTATGAATACTTCGGGAGCTATCTCAGCGCATCAATGCGACTCCTTGAAGAGCCTGCCTATCGAACTCAATTATAGCCAGATAAGTCACAATAGTGGTCAAGTAACATACTTCCGTGAGATGTTGCGTCTGACCTTGACGGCCAAGCCGCCAACACGTAAGCAGTTCAATACGGATTGGGACTATGAGATGGCATTGAAGGAGTATAACGAGAATCCTATCTATGGCTGGTGTCATAAGAATACCAAGGCAGATGGTACTCCTTACAATATCTATCGTGATGGTCTGCGTATCTATACAACAATTAACCCTACTATGCAGATTTATGCCGAGGAGGCTATGCGTAAGCAGATGGCTGAGGAGGTGCAGCCTCGTATGGACCAGCAGGTGAAGGCAACGGGTGTGTTATTCCAGGGCGTGGATGCCGAGGGCCGAGAGAAGATTATTCGTCGCGGAATGCGTGGCTCGGACCGCTTCAGAGAGATGCGTAAGGTGGGATTCAGTGACGATGAGATTTATGCTTCATTCGAGAAGCCTTGTCGCATGAAGATTTTTACTTACGATGGTGTGAAGGATACGATTATGACACCACGCGATTCTGTGCTGCATCATAAACAGATTTTACGTGCAAGTTTCGTGGCGATGAATCCTCAGACAGGTCAGATTAAAGCCTATGTCGGAGGTCCTGATTTCCGTTTCTTCAAATACGATATGGCTAAGCAGGGTAAGCGACAGATTGGCTCTACGGTGAAGCCTTTTATCTATACGTTTGCAATAGACCGTTTGGGATTCACCCCTTGTACTATGGCTCCAAATCTCCCTGTTTCGATAGAGACTTCATCGGGAATATGGTCACCTAAGGAGGCTGGAGCGTATACCTACGACGGTGTGCTTCATCCGCTGTATTGGGGTCTGGCAAACTCACGTAATAACTACTCGGCGTGGCTGATGAAGCAGGCTAAGCAGCCTGAGGCGGTGGCAGATTTCATCCACGGTATGGGTATTAGAAGCTACATCTATCCGGCATACGCGATGTGTTTGGGTGCCTTTGAGTCGAATGTTTACGAGATGGTAAGTGCCTATTCAACGTTGGCTAATGGTGGTGTGCATACTGCGCCGATATTTGTTACCCGCATTGAGGACCGTCAAGGTAATGTTATCTCGACCTTTGTACCTAAGTCGAATGATGCTGTGAATAAACATACAGCCTACACCATGCTGACAATGTTGCAGAAGGTTGTAACATCGGGTACCGGTGGACGTTTGCGTTGGCAGTTTGGTATGGAGAATGTCGAGCTGGGCGGTAAGACAGGAACGACGAATAATAACCGAGATGCTTGGTTTATGTGTGTGACGCCAAATCTTGTTATGGGCTCATGGGTCGGTGGAGATGAGCAATCCGTACACCTTAACTCTCGTGGTGAGGGTAGTGTTATGGCTCTGCCTATCGTGGGCGAGTTTTTGAAGATGGTCTATGAGGATGGTACGCTTGGCGTGACACGACAAGATAAATTTACACGTCCGGAGGGCTGGGAGTCACACGACTGTCCATGGTCTATCGAGCCTGACTCAACGGCGGTAAATGTAATTGATGGTGATGAATTTTTTGACTAAAGGTTAATATATGAGAATAGCAATTGTTGGCGCAAGTGGCGCCGTGGGTCAGGAGTTTCTGACGATACTCAACGAGAAAGTTGATTTTCCGGTTGATGAGCTTTTGTTGTTTGGCTCGGAGAGAAGTGCCGGTCGTAAATATACATTTAGAGGTAAGGAGATTGAGGTGAAATTGCTTCAGCATAATGACGACTTTAAGGGCGTAGATATAGCTTTGACTTCGGCAGGTGCCTCGACATCAAAGGAGTATGCACAGACCATAACCAAGCATGGAGCTATCATGATTGATAACTCAAGTGCTTTCCGTATGGATGAGGATGTGCCATTGGTTGTGCCTGAGGTGAATGCTGAGGATGCGTTGTTCGCTCCACGTAATATAATAGCTAACCCTAACTGTACGACGATACAGATGGTGGTAGCTTTGAAGGCTATCGAGAATCTGTCGCACATACGTAAAGTGCACGTTGCAACATATCAATCGGCCAGTGGTGGTGGAGCGTCGGCTATGGCGGAGCTGGAGCAGCAGCACAAGCAGCTTGTTGAGGGCGAGGAGCCTACGGTGGAGAAGTTTGCATATCAATTGGCATATAATGTCATCCCTCATATCGACGTCTTTATGGATAATGACTACACCAAGGAGGAGATGAAGATGTATAATGAGACACGTAAGATTATGCACTCCGATGTAGAGGTGTCGGCAACTTGTGTGCGTGTGCCTGTTATGCGAGCTCACTCTGAGAGTATCTGGGTGGAGACCCAAGAACCTATCTCGGTTGCGGCAGCACATAAAGCTTTTGCCGAGGCTGAGGGTATTATCTTGATGGATGACCCTGCGAATAAGCACTATCCAATGCCTCTATTTATCGCCGGCAAGGAGCCTGTATACGTGGGTCGTGTACGTAAGGATTTGACCTCCGAGAATGGTCTCACTTTCTGGTGTGTAGCCGACCAGATTAAGAAGGGAGCGGCATTGAATGCGATACAGATTGCGGAGTGGTTAATTAAGAATAAATCAATATAATAAATAAATCCATTTAATGGGTGTCTACTGCGTTGTGCTTGATGGGAAAAAATGCTCATTTACGCTCAGTAAACTCCGCTTTTCCCCATCTACGCGAGCCTTGTATACCCCTCGTTAAATGAATTTATTGGCGGGTGCCTTCGGCGTTATACTATATACAAAATTAGGGCTATCTCCCGATGTAGGAGGTAGCCCTAATACTTTAATATTATATGCTTAGTGTTTGCGGATGAACTCCAGTAGGAGTGGGTAGCCGGGCTCGCACATGCCGTGGCCATAGCCGTCGAACTCATAGATAGTGGCATCATCATCGCCTGCCAAGCGGAGCATACGCCAGAAATAGGCATTCTCCTCATAGCGTCCCAACATCTCCAACTCTCTGTCGCCCGAAAGAATCAGAATAGGTGCTGCATCGCCTCTGACGTGATAGAGCGGAGCAAGCGAATCAACGATAGGCTGCTTGTCGGCAATACCACGTGAGCGACGCTCCTCAAAGTGGGTGATAGCCTGACCGCTGAAAGGTATGATGCCGGCCAGAGCGTCGGCATCCTTATCATATTTTGCTAAACGACTCTTATCCAAGCCTACCATAGCGACCAAATAGCCGCCGGCAGAGTGGCCCGAGATGAATACCTTATCGGGGTTGCCGCCATACTGCGAGATGTTATCTATAACCCACGCGATAGCGCAAGCGGCATCGTCGATAATCTGTGTAACGGCGACGTGTGGTGAGAAACGGTAGCCTACGCCGACAACGACAGCGCCGTCACGCAACAACTCCTGTGGGATATGTCGCCAGCCACCTGTAAGACCTCCACCGTGGAACCATACGATGACAGGACGTTCCTCTGCGCCTTCGGGGTGAGCGATATCCATACGGCACATCTTCTCAGCATATTCATCTACCGAGCGATAGATAATATCTTTCTCTGTTTTGTACTTGTACTCTTGAGCATTAGCCGCAATGCAGCCAATAGTGAGAGCCAATAGCAAAAAAATCTTTCTCATAATATTATGCTTTACGAATTGATGTTATAAAATCTTTGTGATTCTGCCATATTGCCTCCGTAGCAAACCAAAACTCGCGTGCCTCGGTGCTCTGTGATGGTCGCTCCGAGCGGCAGTCTGTAAGGTATGCCTCATCGGCAGGGTGCTCCGTAGCGACAAACTCCTCAAACCATAGCTTATGGCGTGTGCGCAGGGTACGCAGGGTGTCCTTGTCGATGCCTCCGCTACGGCGATACTCGGCCCATAGGTTTATTAGATGGTACTCTGGCGACTTGGTGGAGATATTGAACAGAGCATCTTCCAGACACTCCCAATCCTCCAGCACGATATAGCATAGGGCGAGCATAACGACCGCCTCCAAGTGGTCCTCCTCGTCGAGCGCAAGCAGTTGTTCCCAGAGCGTGGTAGCAGTCTCTACCTCGCCTATCGAAAGGTGGTCGGCAGCCGAGAGGTAGAGTAGCTCCATAGCCGAACGAGAGTCTTTGTCCTCCCAATTTAGTCGTACCTCCTCCTCGCCAATAGCGTTGAGCAGTGCCTCGACGCCCTCCAAACGCATCTCGCATGCCTCGCTAATCTTGCCCTCGGCCTCCATTGAACGTGAGCGACGCAGCAGTGAGGAGAGCTTCTCGCCACCCTCTATGCTCATAAACTCTGTCGAGGCGGGTTTAAGCTTTAATCTTATCATCTCTACGGAATTTAAGCATTGCCAAGGCGGCGATAACTAAGGTTACAACAGCACCAAGTGCGTAGGCGAGGGTGCGATTCTCCATACCGATGAACTCGGTCTTAGAGATAAAGATGTAGCTACTGCAGATATAGGTCATAAACAGAGCAGGTATCATCGCCAACCAATAACTCATTCCGCCCTTCTTGTAGAGATATACTGTAATGGTCCACAGCACAAAGACGCTCAATGTCTGATTAGCCCAAGCGAAGTAACGCCACAAAATATCGAAGTTCACAAACAGCAACGATACACCCACTGCAAAGAGTACAGCACTTACGGCAAGACGCTTCACGATATTACGCTGGTCGATATGGAAAATGTCGGCAACGATAAGACGTGCCGAGCGGAAAGCAGTGTCACCCGATGTGATAGGAGCTGCAACAACACCCAACAGCGCTAATAGACCTCCGGCAATGCCCAACGTAGTGTTGGCAATATGGTCCACAGCCCAGCCTGCATTGTTGGCGTGTGCGGCAAGATTATCCTGCAAAGCATCTACTCCGCCAAAGAATGCCATAGCGATAGCAGCCCAGATAAGAGCGATGATTGACTCGGTAATCATCGCACCGTAGAATACCGAACGACACTCCTTCTCGTTATTGACGCAGCGTGCCATAAGTGGTGACTGTGTGGCGTGGAAGCCCGAGATAGCTCCGCAGGCGATAGTGATGCAAAGCGTAGGAATGAGTGGTAGGTTAGCTGCGTTATGATGGTGGTTGCCTATACATGTAAGCTCCGGTACGGTGTAGTCGCCAAAGAGGATTATGTAGAGCAATCCCAACGCCATAAATATCAACGCAGCACCGAAGATAGGGTAAACCTTACCTATGAGCTTGTCGATAGGGAGCAGGGTGGCTATAAAGTAGTAAACGATGATTGCTCCTATCCACCACCACAGACCGATACTCTCGAACATACCGTCAAGCAGGGTGGCAGGGGTACGGATGAAGACCGCTCCTACAAGAATAAGCACCACGATAGAGAATACGCGCAGCACAAACTTTGTCTTGTCGCCTAAGTAGATACCAATAATCTCGGGGATACTCAAGCCTCCGTGGCGAAGTGAGATGACAGCCGACACGTAGTCGTGCATAGCACCGAGGAAGATACCGCCGAAGGTAATCCACAGGAACGCCACAGGACCGTAGTAGGCGCCCATAATAGCACCGAAAATAGGACCTACGCCCGCAATGTTCAATAGTTGGATAAGGAAGGTGCGCCAGCGAGGCATAGGGATATAGTCCACACCGTCGTACATCGTCTCCGATGGCACTTTTGCCTTAGAGTCGATACCACATACCTTCTCAAGGAACTTACCGTAGGTGAAGTAGGCTACAATGAGCAGAGCCAAACAGATAAGAAAGGTAATCATAGTTTATAGTTTTAGTTATTATTCGCTAAAATCGCAGCTTTGCAACGAAAGCAATTATGTGCGAATTTACTAAAAAAAGATGAAATAATAGATTTTTTCGCAGCTAATAGTATCAATAAAAGGAAATATTTACGATATTTGCACCTCGAAAGGGAGCCTTATTTCCCCTTTGCCGCAATAGCTCAGTTGGTAGAGCGTTTCACTCGTAATGAAAAGGTTTCGCGGGTTCGAGTCCCGCTTGCGGCTCATATATCTTACAAAGGAGTAGTTTTAGCTGCTCCTTTTCTTTTCGATTATAGCAAAACATCTTTTGCACAAGCTTACACTGAGTTTAGGGCTGTACTGATTGTACTATCCCATAAACTCACTGTTGCACTTTGTACAAAATCTGCATCACTCTAATCAAAAATTAAGAGGAGCAGAAAATTATTCCACTAATAAATTCCAAGAGGAGAAAGGGTAGATTTACTCTAACGGTTGGCGTTCGTAGCTGTCGATAAGCGAGCCTCGGGTGCGGTTGAGGATGCGGGCACCTCGGCTGCGGGCGTAGCGTTCCAGGACCTCGTGGCCACGGAAGAGCTCGGCGGTCTCCGCGAGATAGCTGCTCATAGTGTAGGGCTGAGGAGGGTTGGTGGCATTGACGTAGATAGGTGTTGGCTCCGTCGGAGCACCATCGTAGTAGTGCGAGATAGTACGACAGAGCTGATTTTGCTCATTGACCATCAGACCATCGAGCAGGGTGTGGTCTACGCCATAGAGCTCTATCTGCTTATAGCCGAGCAGCAGAGCTACAAAAATACCATTCTGCACCACCGTACCGAAGTTACCTGAGCCCAAGCCGTGGCGGTAGCACCAATGTTCCAAACAGCGGTAGCCCTTATAAGGAATGGTGTGGAAGGGGACAATGCGGATGTTGGGGTTGTTACTCACAGCGGCAGCATAGTCAAAATGTTCGGGGTTATAGCACTGCACATAGAGTGTCATCTGCCAATCTACGCGGCTCAGTGTGTCGTAGAGCAGGTCGCGACGCTCACTCCTGCCCGCCTCGCGGAAAAACTGTGGGTCGGAGAGGATATAATACTTAGGGCGAAGGGCGATAAACTCATCACTGAGAGCGAAGAAATTGACCGCCATAGTGTCCATCTTTGCCCACTCCTCACGCTCCGAGAGTAGCTGCATCTCCGCTTTGAGCGAAGGACCATTGCCCAGAATGGCGATACGTCCCTCAGGATTCATATCAATAGCACCCGCCTTTGCGACACGATTACTGAAGCCCTCCTTAACAGCCACAGCCGAAAAGAAGAAGAGTGTGTCAATGGTGCGGTGCAATGCCTCCTTTATGCGTAATCCTATGCTCATACCCGACAATTATTATTGCAAAAATAATAAAATATCGTTACATTTGCAACTATGGAGGCTATGCACGTAAACATATCGGTAGTGATACCGCTCTACAACAAGGCGGCAGAGATTGAGCGCACATTGCGTTCGGTTTTGGAGCAGTCGTTGCCGCCGTTGGAGATAATTGTTGTCGATGATGGCTCGACAGATGGTAGTGCAGCCATAGTGGAGCGTGTGGGTGGTGAGCGTGTGCGTTTGGTGCGACAGCAGAACCGCGGAGTGAGTGCGGCACGTAACAGAGGTATAGAGCTCTCGCGTGGCGAGTATGTAGCCTTCTTGGATGGCGATGACAGGTGGCATCCCGACTATTTGAAGTGCCTTGCAGATTTTATGACTCGTTATCCCGACTGTGGGGCGTATGGAGTAGCATTCTATGTAGATAGTGGTGATAGTATGGTGCTGGCCGACACGCCACAGGTGGAGGGCGAGGTGGATTTCTTTGCCGAGTCGATGCAGAGATATGTGCTGATACCCTCGGCGGCGACTATTCGGCGTGAGGTGTTGCTTGATGTGGGGGGCTTCCCGAATGGTATGCGTATGGGCGAGGACCAATTCCTATGGACAAAGGTGGCGCGAAAAGCTAAGGTGGCATTCCTGCCGGCGCCTTTGGTTGTATATTCCCGTGCAGCATCTAATCGCTCGGCAGCGACATACCGCCCTGAGCAGACGATATACTCCTTTGAGCAACTGTATGATGCTGAGGCAGAGGATTTGAGCAATGAATATATAGCGCGTGTTGCGTTGGGTAAGGCTATTGTGGAGAGCGTCAGCGGTGGTACGCAGCGAGCTAAGCAGGCGGCTAAGTTCTTCTCCTATAATAAATTGTCACGCAAGTTGATGCGTAGACTGAAGTTCTTGAATTTTTTGCCACGTTGGATGCGTCCGACGGTGCATCGAATATATTGTGCTTTGGCGTGGAGAGTAAAACAAAGAGGTCTTTAGCTTGGCTAAGACCTCTTTGTTTTATCGGGCGGTGTAGACCACTTTCTTTGTCTGGAAGAACTCCTCCTCGAAGAAGTCCGAAATGTTGGTCTGCTGCCACTTGAGTTTTGTTGCGGCAAGTTCAGCCTCCAAATCGCCACCCTTCAAATAGAGTATGCCGTTTGGGAGAGAGCCTTTCTGCCCGCGACGAATCTTATTCCATATCCAACCGACGAAGGTTGCCATCTCGGTCACAGCGCGCGACACCACATAGTCGAATTGCTCATTAATCTGCTCGACACGGGTGTTACGTGCATCGATATTGGTGATGCCTGCACCCTCGCAGACGCCCTTGACGACGGTAATCTTCTTCCCGATAGAGTCTGCCGAAACGAACTCCACATTAGGGAAGAGTATCGCCAGCGGAACACTCGGAAAACCTCCTCCGCAACCGACATCCAACACTTTAGCCCCATCCTCGAAATGACATACTTTCGCTATGGCAAGCGAGTGGAGAATATGGCGCAGATATAATTGGTCGAAGTCTTTGCGTGATACGACGTTTATCTTGGCATTCCACTCGGCATAGAGGTCGTAAAGAGCCGCGAACTGCTCTTGCTGACGCTCGCTGAGAGTTGGGAAATATTTTGTTATCAGGGCAATCATTTTGTGTAATATATTATTGTTTCTCCATGGTTGAAAGCAGTCCGCAGGCTGCCTGAATATCCTCGCCACGTGAGGTTCGTATAGTCGTCTGTATACCTTTGGCTGTGAGTGCGTTGCGGAACTCTATCATCTGAGCTTCGGGTGGTGAGAAATATGGCGACTCGGGTATTTTGTGGAAGCGGATGATGTTGATTCTACACTTTACTCCATCGAGCAAACGACACAACTCTTTTATGTGTCGTGGAGAGTCGTTCAGCCCCTCCATCAAAATATACTCAAACGATACACGACGTTGTGAGGTGAAGTCATAGCGACGCAGTATATCTATCACAGAGTGAATAGGGTACGCCTTCTCGATTGGCATAATCTCGGCTCTCTGATCGTGGAAAGGGTTGTGGAGGCTGATAGCAAGGTGGACTTTCGATGAGTTCAGGAAACGTTCCAACTCTTTGGCTACGCCGGCTGTTGAGAGTGTTATGCGTGTCGGCGACCAACCAAAGCCCCAGTCGGCGGTTATAATCTCAAGCGTTTGTAGCACCTCATCGGTATTATCCAATGGCTCGCCCATACCCATAAAGACGATATTTGTCAGCTTGGAGCTTTCGGGGATAGAGATTATCTGGTTCAGTATCTCTGCGCTTGAAAGAGAGTGTTGCAGCCCTTGGCGACCCGTAGCGCAAAACTTACATCCCATACGACACCCCGCCTGTGATGATACGCAGAGTGTTGCTCTCTCTGCGTCAGGAATATATGCCGACTCGATGTATTCGCCTTGACTCGTCTTGAATAGATACTTCTTGGTGCCGTCCTGCGATACACTCTCGCGAAGTGGAGCCGAAAGACCTAAATCGTATTTTTGCTTGAGTATAGAGCGTGCTTTGAGCGAAAGATTGGTCATCGCATCAATGTCACTGATGCGATTAGTGTAGAGCCAGCGGGCAATCTGTGATGCCGCAAAACGGGGCAGACCCTCCCTTTCGCACAACTGTTTAAGTTGTGAGAGAGTCATTCCGTAGAGTGTCATTTTTTTTGTTGTCGTTGTCATATCTTTTGCTCTCGGCCAACAAAAGTAAAAATTTTTTGTATAATTTTCTTGCGAAAGGGCTCTTTTTTGATTTTTTATACCTATATTTGCAAAGATAACTGCGGGTATATGTTACCTGAGAAGTCGCCAAACGTAGTGAGAGGGTGAGGGTGGAGAGATTTCACTCCTTAGCTTTCGGTAGGACAATTGTTTGATTGATAGATTGTTGTATGTTTGGCGAATCATACGAAGTGAAGAAACAAAGTTAAAATAATAAGATTAAACTATGGAAATTAAAAAATCACCAAAGGCGGACCTCGGAGAATGGAGAGGCGTATTTTTGTTGATAGGTTTGATTATTGCTCTGGGTTTGACCGTGGGCGCTTTCCTTTGGACTCAGAAGGAGGTTGTTTACGAGGATAACAGAGAGGCTGCTCCTATTGTTGAGCAGGAGGAGATTCCTATTACACGTGAGGAGATTAAGCCACCGGTACAGCAACAGCAGAAGGTGGAGATTAAGGTCTTCAACGATATCTTGGATGTCGTAACAAACGACACAAAGGTTGAGACAGAGATGTCATTTGACGATTTCGGCGATGGCTCGGATGTAAATTACGAGTACGCTATCGTTGAGGACGAGGAGGAGATCGTGGATGATGCTCCGCTGATTAAGGCTGAGGTCATGCCAACATTCCAGGGCGGTGATTTGAATGACTTCCGTGCTTGGGTACAGAAGCAGTTGCGTTACCCTCAGATTGCATTGGAGAACAACATCACCGGTCGTGTAACCTTGCAGTTTGTCATCGAGAAGGATGGTCGTTTGACAGGTATTAAGGTTATTCAGTCACCTGATTCATCACTCTCTGAGGAGGCTATTCGTGTAGTACAGTCTTCTCCAAAGTGGACTCCAGGTAAGCAGCGTAACCAGCCGGTACGTGTATCGTTCACATTGCCGGTTATGTTCCAGTTGCGTAACTAATTTTGATATAAGTGTCCCGCTATATTTATGTGGCGGGATGCTTTTTTTTTACCCTTTAGTGTCTTGAAGAAAGAGATTGTAAATAAGCCTGAGGAGCAGGAGGATTTGCGCGAAAGAGCGGTCTTGGTGGCTGTGATACGCGATGGTCAGCCTATTGAGCAGGCGGAGGAGTATCTGGCCGAGTTGGAGTTTTTGGCCGAGACGGCAGATATTGTGACCGTCAAACGTTTTACGCAGCGACTGCCACAACCCTCGTCGCGAATATACGTTGGACCGGGTAAGTTGGAGGAGATAGCTCAATATTGCGAGCAGAACGAGATAGATGTTGTGATATTCGATGACGAGCTCTCGCCCGCACAGACGCGTAATATCGAGAAGGAGATGCCTTGCCGACTGCTGGACCGTACACGTCTTATTTTGGATATCTTCCTCTCGCGTGCACGTACTGCGTATGCTAAAACGCAGGTGCAGCTGGCTCAGTATGAGTATATGTTGCCTCGTCTGGCAGGTATGTGGACCCACCTTGAGCGTCAGCGAGGAGGCACGGGAACGCGTGGTGGTGCCGGAGAGCGTGAGATTGAGACCGATAGACGTATCGTGCGTAACCGTATAACCAAACTTAAGGAGGACCTCTCGAAAATCGACAAGCAGATGGCTGTGCAGCGTTCCAACCGCGGCTCTATGGTGCGTGTGGCGTTGGTGGGATATACCAATGTGGGTAAATCTACGCTGATGAATCTTATCTCGAAGAGTGAGGTCTTTGCCGAGAATAAGCTCTTTGCGACGTTGGATACTACGGTGCGTAAGGTGGTGTTTGATAATCTGCCATTTCTGATGTCGGATACCGTCGGTTTCATCCGTAAGCTTCCTACACAGCTTATCGAGTCGTTCAAATCGACACTCGACGAGGTGCGTGAGGCTGACTTGTTGCTGCACGTTGTCGATATTTCACATCCGGGTTTTGAGGACCAGATAGCTGTCGTTAAGCAGACGTTGCAGGATATAGGTGCGGGAGATAAGCCTGTATACCTTATATTTAATAAAATAGACGCCTACACCTACGAAAAGAAGGATGAGGATGACCTGACCCCGGCAACGAAGAAAAACCTCTCGTTGGAGGATTTGAAGCAGAGCTGGATAGCTAAGGCTAACACACCTTGTATCTTCATCTCGGCGGCGGAGCGACTCAATATCGAGAAGCTGCGTTCCGATTTGTATGGTATGGTTCGTGAGATACATTCGGGTCGCTATCCGTTTAACAATTTCTTGTATTAAACCAATACTAAATAGGACTATGATTCACATTCTTAACAAGGAGAACACCATTCTCAACAAGTTCCTCTCGCAGATTCGCGACAAGGAGGTGCAGAAGGATTCTATGCGTTTTCGCCGTAACATCGAGCGTATAGGCGAGATTATGAGCTACGAGATTTCAAAGACGCTCAACTATAAGAGTCGTGTTGTTGAGACTCCGCTCGGCGAGGCTGTGGTGGAGGAGATAGCTGACGATGTGGTTATCGCAACCGTTCTGCGCGCAGGATTGCCATTCCATCAGGGCTTCCTCAACTACTTTGACGATGCGTCGAATGCTTTTGTGTCGGCATATCGTAAGTCGAGCAAGGGTGGTAAGTTCACCGTTAAGGTGGAGTATATATCATCGTGCAACTTAGAGGGTAAGACACTTCTGTTGGTGGACCCTATGTTGGCTACGGGTACGTCGCTCGTCTTGGTCTATGAGGCATTGGTTGAGAAGTGCGGTATGCCTGCACATACCCACGTGGCAGCGGTCATCGCCAGCGAGCAGGGTATGGATTATGCCGTGAAGCACCTACCAGCGAAGACCACTACAATCTGGACCGCAGCTTTGGATGCGGAGCTAACCTCACGCTCGTATATCGTGCCGGGCATTGGTGATGCGGGAGATTTGGCTTTTGGTGAGAAGTTGTAGTAGGATATGCCTAAAAAGGTGATTTCTGCGTTGTGCTCATCCTTGAAATCCCGCTTTTTATACACACCCTCATAATTTATACAGAGTGTTGCAAAAATTTTGCAACACTTTTTTTATTATGCCGTGGTGCAGATTTGTTGATTTGCACAAAATTTAGTATATTTGTAACGCTGAAGTAGGCACTTCGGCAGACATATTTTACGAAGGTGTTTTTCGCACTCCTTACTTGAAAATGTGGAAGTTTTCTGAACTAAGGGAGAAACGAATGGCACTCATTTCTTGTATAGCTATGCGGCTGTGCACGTTTTGTGCATACACCCCATACTATCCAAGTGTGGGGCATTGTATCGTTTGTTTTAGTTCGGGTATTCCACAACCCTCAAGTAGGCATTCGAAAATCAACTCCACACTTTCTTTTTATATTAATCCACCGCATAGGAGTTGCTACGGTAAATTGTATTTGAAACTAATGTTCAACAAATAAAATTTACTACTATGAAAAAACTTTTATTCTTGGTCGCAATCATTGCAACCGCTTTTGTATCGTCGTGCGATAAGTTTGACGATAGCGAGATTTGGAAAAAACTCGAAAATCACGAAAACCGTATTAGTGCTTTGGAGGAGTTGTGCAAACAACTTAACACCAACATCAATGCCTTGCAGACTATTGTAAATGCGTTGGAGAAGAATGACTATATAACCAATGTATCGCCAATACACAAAGATGGAGAAATTATTGGCTATACCATCACTTTTGCCCACAGCGATACAATTACCATCTACAACGGTGCTGATGGCAAGGATGGAGCTGATGGATACACCCCACAAATTGGAGTGATGAAAGATACCGACGGAATTTACTATTGGACTGTCGATGGCGAATGGCTACTCGATGCAAAGGGTAATAAAATCAAGGCAGTTGGTCAAGATGGTCAAGATGGCAATGATGGTATAAATGCGATAACTCCAAGAATAAAGATTGAAAATGACTATTGGTATGTGTCGTATGATGAGGGTGCAACCTGGACGGAACTTGGTAAGGCAACAGGTGAAGATGGAAGTGATGGAATAGATGGTGATAGTATTTTTTCAAATGTCACACAGGATGAAGAATTCGTGTATTTTCACTTAAGTGACGGTCAATCTCTTGTGTTAAGGAAACAAAATAGCGACTATATCCAATTTGAGGATATTAATGTTAAGGTAATATGTTGTAAAAACTGGGATACGAATAATGATTATCAGTTGTCGTATTTAGAGGCTGCAGCTGTCACGGATATTGGCACAGTATTTAGCAAAAACAAGGAAATAGTGTATTTTGATGAGCTTAAATATTTTACAAGTATTACAAAAATTCCTTCAGAAGCATTTATGGAATGTACTTCGCTTTGTATAATTAGTTTGCCAGATGGAGTTACACAAATAGAGGATAGTGCATTTGAAAATTGCCAATCATTATACTCAATAAAGATACCTAAGTCAATTACTTCAATAGGTCTTAGTGCCTTTTATAATAACCCAAGCATATCAAGAAGAGTTAATATAAGTGATATTGTAGCCTGGTGCAATGTTCAATTTAGCAGTTGGCATAGTAATCCATTGTTAGGCGGAGGTGAATTATATATAAATGATGAGTTAGTCACAGATTTGATAATTCCAAATGAAGTTAAATCTATTCCGGCATATGCATTTTATGATTGTAGTAATATTAGAAGTGTAACATTCGGTAATCAGATTGAGGTGATAGGTGATCAAGCTTTTTATAATTGCGATGGATTAACAGATATTGCAGTAGAGATGGGCATAATCGGGAAAGAGGTGTTCTGTGAATGTGACAATGTAAGGAGCGTAACGCTTGGAGATGTTACTATTAATTGGAGAGCATTTGCGTGTAGAAAATTGTCAACTGTTTATAGTAAATCTATGACCCCACCAAATACTATATCTTACGGTTCCTTTGGGTGGGAAGCTTTTGCTTTTGCATCGGCAAATGATTTGTTATAAACAACTGTAACTATTTAGAGTCAACTATAAGGAAGTCGCTGAAATTCAGCGGCTTTTTTGTTACCCATATTCCAGATAAGTCGGGTAAACACCCGTTTTTCACCATATTTTTCTACCGTATTTCTACCGCGGAACATTTACCGCAATATGGCCGATGTCACACTAAGGCATTTGATGACATGTGT
>JAGAOZ010000021.1 GCA_017623505.1 Alistipes sp. | reverse complement strand
TCAGGTTCTGGGTCTGGCTCTGGGTCTGGAGCGGGCTCACTCGGCTCGTCAGGCTCACTCGGCTCATCTGGGTCGGGCGTCGGCTCGTCTGGCTCGTCTGGGTCAGGCGTCGGCTCTTCTGGCTCTGGCTCAACGGGTTGTTCGGGCTTTGGCTCTGGCTGAGCAGGGGGTATCAACTCCTCCCTATCGGAGCAAGCCGCCAAGATCATCACCGCCAATAAAATCAATATCTTTTTCATCTATTACTACTCTTAAATCATATATTATGCACACATCGCAAAAGTACACAAAATTATTTTATAACCAAAATAATTAATAATAATTCACACCCTCAACACCAAATTCACCTATAACAGCCTCGCCCACCTCGTCCCGACAACCAATCGAGCGCATTTTGTCAATAAGGTGTCGAAAGTTTTTATGCGAAAGGGTGAACAAAAATTGATTTGGCAAGATAACTTTGTCTCAGCAAAGTTAATGAGAACTAAAAATAAATCGAATTATGGAGGCTATTGTTAAGACAAACTTCAATTTCAAAGGTCAGTGCAACCACTACGTCGGTAAGGTGCGCGACGTATACAGCATCGAGGGCGACTACTTGGTGATGGTCGTATCGGACCGCATCTCAGCATTCGACGTCGTCCTGCCTAAGGGCATCCCTTTCAAGGGACAGGTACTCAATCAGATTGCCGCTAAGTTCCTCGACGCAACGACTGACATCCTCCCTAACTGGAAGATTGCCACTCCCGACCCAATGGTGACTGTCGGACATAAGTGCGAGCCTTTCAAGGTGGAGATGGTTATCCGTGGCTACCTTTCGGGGCACGCTTGGCGTGAGTACAAGGCGGGCAAGCGCACTATTTGCGGTGTTGCGATGCCGGATGGTATGGTTGAGAATCAGCGTTTCCCAGAGCCTATCATCACCCCTACGACTAAGGCTGACGAGGGTCACGACGAAGATATCTCAAAGGAGGAGATTATCGCACGCGGCATCGTGTCGAAGGAGGACTACGAGCAGTTGGAGGCCTACACACGTGCTATCTTCCAGCGCGGTACAGAGATTGCCGAGAAGATGGGACTTATCTTGGTCGATACGAAGTATGAGTTTGGCAAGAAGAATGGCGTGATATACCTTATGGATGAGATTCACACCCCCGACTCATCACGTTACTTCTACAAGGAGGGTTACGAGGAGCGTTTAGCAGCAGGCGAGAAGCAGAAGCAGCTCTCTAAGGAGTTTGTACGCGAGTGGCTTATGGCCAACGGCTTCCAGGGCCGCGAGGGAGAGCAGGTACCGGAGATGACACCCGAAATCGTTGCCAGCATCACCGAGCGTTATATCGAGCTTTACGAGAATATCGTCGGTGAGCCTTTCGTCAAGGCTGAGACTGACGACGTTGCAGCACGCATCGAGCGCAATGTGAGTGAGTTCTTGACGACGTTGTAAAATACCGATACATAGTTAAACAAAAATAGGGTACCTGCTCGGTACCCTATTTTATTTTTTGACGTGCTGAACTTACTCCTCGTCAGACTCCGCCATGGTAGTATAAACATTCACCACGTCGTCGTCCTCCTCCAACTTCTCCTGAAGCTTCTCCACAGCCTCGCGCTCCTCAGCCGTGAGCTCCTTAGTGTCGGTAGGGATACGAACACCCTCTCCCGAAACAAGCTCGAAGCCCTGGTCCTCAATCCACTTCTGGATAGCACCGAATGACTCGTAAGGGGCACTTACTGTTACCTCGCCCTCCTCGGCGTAGAACTCGTCTACACCCAAGTCAATCATCTCAAGCTCCATCTCCTCCAAGTCGGCACCCTCAGCTGGCTTAAACTTGAAGATACACTTGTGCTCGAACATAAATGCCACGCTACCAGAGTTACCGAGTGTACCACCACACTTGTTGAAGTACATACGTACGCTGGCTACTGTACGGTTGGTGTTGTCGGTTGCTGTCTCAACCAAGAACGCTACGCCGTGAGGTCCGTAACCCTCGTAAATCATCTCCTTATAGTCGGCAGCATCCTTATCTGTGGCACGCTTAATAGCACGCTCGATATTCTCCTTAGGCATATTCTCAGCCTTTGCATTCTGAATAAGGATACGCAGACGGGTATTAGATGAAGGATCCGAGCCGCCCGACTTAACGGCAATCTCAATCTCCTTACCAATCTTAGTGAATACGCGAGCCATGTGGCCCCAACGCTTCATCTTTCTTGCTTTGCGATACTCAAACGCTCTTCCCATAGTGAGTTATATTTTTATGTTATTTGTTTATCAGTCTTTTAGCCATACACGACGGCGAGGCAAAATTACAAAATTTATCCTTAGTGAGCAACCCATATCTTATAATTTTTATCCTCACAAACAGTAAACAAAACAAAAAATCGCTAATTTTGCAGCCGTAAACAATTACAGAACATCCCTATACTATGGAAAAAGAGATACTCAGAGCTGTCGAGGTGCTACGCAATGGCGGCATAATCCTCTACCCAACCGATACGGTGTGGGGCATTGGTTGCGATGCAACAAATGCTGAGGCTGTAGAGCGTATATACGCACTGAAGCGCAGCGAGCATAAACATTCAATGTTGGTACTTTGTCGCGATGCCGATATGATTGTGCGCTATGTCAATAAAGCTCCGGGCATAGCTTTCGAGGTTATGGAGTTTTCCGAGAAGCCGCTGACGCTTATTTTGGAGGGTGCTGTCGGCGTAGCTGCAAACCTTATTCCCGAAGAGGGCACGTTGGGTGTCAGAGTTCCCCGCCACGAGTTTTGTCATCAGCTGTTGCGCAAGTTTGGCAAGCCGATAGTCTCAACATCGGCAAACATCTCAGGCGAGGCGACACCTCTGAAGGGTTTGGGCGAGGTGAGCCGTGAGATTATCGACGGGGTGGACTATGTTGTCAATCCTCGATTCCAGGGCAAACCGACCTGCAAGCCAAGCTCAATCATCGCCTTTGGCGAGAGGGGCGAAGTCAAGATTATACGCCAATAATTTGCATTTTTAGAGATTAATCACTAAGTTTGTAGAGACAAACCCATCACAACAAACTCTGATGCAACCTATCATCGAGCTGCTGAGGGTGAAACAATGTATTAACACTAAACCTATTTAACTATGAAAAAGATTTTTATGTTCGTAGCAGTTGCAGCAGCAGCGCTTATGATTTCTTGTGGTTCTCCAGCTGATAAGGGTAAGGCTTACGCTGAGGATATGTTAGAGGCTCTCGAGGCTGAGGATATGGAGAAGGTTGAGGAACTTGAGAAGGAGATTGCGGAGTACGCTGATGGTCTCTCTGATGCGGATAAAGAAGAGTTCACAAAGGCTTACTTGGAGGTATGCTTCAGCAAGGGTCTTGAGATGTCACTCTAATTGATTTGTAATCAACAATTATAGAGTTGCCACTAAAAAGGCAGCTCTTTTTTTGTATGCACACCAATCAAAAATCGGCTTTTGAGGGCTCCAATGTTAAGTAAATATTAAATTTTATTAAAAAGATAGTAATTTTTTTGAAAAACTCTTGCACAGATAGATTTTTACCCTTATCTTTGCAACGAAGTTTTAAGGTTCATTTAGGTTAGTAGTTTTAGGTTGGTAGAGGAAATCGGAAGGTTGTAATCCGAAAGAGAGCTAAAAAGCAGGTTGGATTACTAAGACAGGGGGCGGTGCTCGCCTTGTGTCGAATACCTCCGAGAAACCTCAGATTTTTGTCAGAGGCGCAAGCCGAAGACAAAATAGCCCTCAAAGTAGTACTTTGGGGGCTATTTTTTTGCTCCATGACTTCTCACATATCGCATCACGGCTTACGCTGCGCTATCGCATCGGCAATACGCTCGCCATCGAGTGCCGCCGAGATGATACCTCCGGCATAACCTGCACCCTCGCCCGTCGGATAGAGTCCCTCGACCTGAGGATGTTGCAGCGTATCCTTATCACGCGGGATACGTACAGGTGTCGAGGTACGCGACTCCACACCCACGACAATACCCTCATTGGTCATATATCCTCGCATACGTCTGTCAAAGGTCGCTATACCCTCCCTCAGTGCATCACTAATCAACCGAGGCATCCACTCATCCAAACGTGAGCATACCAATCCGGGCAAATAGGAGGTAGGGGGTAGTGAGGTGGAACTCTTACCACGCACAAAATCGCCAATACGCTGTGCCGGCGCTATCTGTCCCTCGCCACCATTCTCGCGCGCCAACTGCTCGAGCTGCTGCTGATACTTTAGTCCCGCCAGCGGACCATACTCCGCCTCCAGATGCGCAAAATCCTCCACACGAATCTCTGTCACCAGGCCCGAATTCGCCCAATGAGAAGAGCGTTGGCTGGGCGACATACCATTTACCACCGACTCACTTGCCGAGGTCATCGCCGGAACGATAAAACCTCCCGGACACATACAGAACGAGTAGACACCGCGTCCTTGCACCTGATTCACAAGCGAATAGCTTGCCGCAGGGAGATAGTCGCCACGATGTGGTGCGTGATACTGAATCGAGTCAATCAGACGCTGCGGATGCTCGATACGCACACCCATAGCAAAAGCCTTGGCCTCAAGACGCACGCCGTCACGATGCAGCGTATAGTATATATCTTTTGCCGAATGGCCCGTAGCCAACACCACAGCCGCACCCTCCACAAGAGTATCGCCCACACGAACACCGCGAATCCTGCCTTGCTTGATTTCAAAGCCCGTAACACGGCTCTCGAAATGAATCTCACCTCCGGCACGCACTATCTGCTCACAGATGTTTGTTATGATGCGGGGCAGACGGTCCGTACCGATATGCGGATGCGCCTCATAGAGTATTTCAGGTGAAGCACCATGAAAGACAAGTGTCTGCAATGCTTTGTTATAGTCGCCACGTTTCTTGCTGCGTGTAAAGAGCTTACCGTCGGAGAATGTACCCGCACCGCCGGCACCAAAGGCGTAGTTCGAATCGGGATTAATGGCGTTATTGCGATTTATCTGCGCTATATCCTGCTTACGTGGCAGCACCTCTCGACCTCGCTCCAATATGATAGGCTTATAACCCAACTCTATAAGACGCAACGCAGCAAACAGACCAGCAGGACCACTACCCACCACAACCACCTGTGTCGCGTGGCTCACATCGCCATAGTCGAAATGTATAGGCTCCGGCTGCGGCTCATTGTCTATAAACAGCTCCAACGAGAGATTGACCTTAACGGGTGAGCGGCGAGCATCTATCGAACGCTTCACAACCCGTACCAAAGCGATATTATCCTCCCTGACACCAACACAACGTGCCGCCTCGGATGTGTAGTAACTCACATCGGCAGCCTGCTTAGGCGAAAGGGTAAGTGTAATGGTCTTAGACATCGTACGCAATCTTTTTCACAAAAATACAATCTTTCGCTCAAGTATCAAAATCAAAGTCGCACAATAGCTGCATAATACAAAAAAGGAGGCTGTCTTACACTCTCCTAAGACAACCTCCTTACATATATTTATTATAAACGTACCCTACTCCCACTCGATAGTTGCATTTGGTTTTGGCGAGAGGTCATAGCAAACTCGGTTTACACCCTTCACCTCAGCCAATATGCGGCGGGTAATCTTATCCAAGATAGCCCAATCTATATGCTCGATGGTTGCCGTCATAGCATCGACGGTATTCACCGCACGGATAATTACAGGCCACTCGAACGAACGAGCATTATCTCTTACGCCAACAGACTTAAAATCAGGCACAACGGTAAAATACTGCCATACGCTCTTATCCAAGCCTGCCGCCTTAAACTCCTCACGCAAGATAGCATCCGACTCACGTACTGCCTCCAGTCGCTCGCGCTCGATAGCACCCAAGCAACGCACACCAAGACCCGGACCTGGGAATGGCTGACGATAGACCATATCGTATGGCAAGCCGAGCTCCAAACCGCACTCACGCACCTCATCCTTGAAGAGCTGCTTAAGTGGCTCCACCAACTCAAACTGCAAATCCTCAGGCAGACCGCCTACGTTGTGGTGCGACTTAACCATCTTAGCCGTCTTAGTACCGCTCTCGACAATATCAGGATAGATTGTACCCTGCGCCAAAAAATCTATGCCGTCAGCCTTACGCGCCTCCTCCTCGAAAACACGGATAAACTCGCTGCCGATAATCTTACGCTTTGCCTCAGGGTCCTCAACACCCTCCAACTTCGTTAGGAAACGCTCCGTAGCATCAACATAGACAAGGTTGGCATTGAGCTGGTTACGGAATACCTCAATAACATTCTCCGACTCGCCCTTACGCATCAAGCCGTGGTTTACGTGTACACATACCAAACGCTCGCCTATCGCCTTAAGCAACAGCGCAGCCACAACAGATGAATCGACACCGCCCGAGAGAGCCAACAGCACCTTGCCATCGCCCACCTGCTTGCGCACCAACTCAATCTGCTCTGCAACAAAGTTTTTCATATTCCACTCCTTTGCCGCCTTGCACTCCTCCAAAACGAAGCCCTCAACAGCCGCCTTGATTGCTACGTCATCATCTGTGAAAGCCTCGATACTCTTTGCGCACTTCGCCTTTGGGTGACCCGCTGCCATCACAGGCACTCCTACCTCATAAATCTCAGGCAACACATCTATCTCCACGCCGTCGATGATGTTGTTCTCGCCTCCATTAATGATTATACCCTCAACCTTTGGCAGAGCCAATAACTCCGCCTTGGTAATATCGTGGGGATATATCTCGCTATATACGCCCAACTCTCTGACTGCACGAGCCACCACCGTATTGTGATGAGAGCCCAAATCTAAAATTACTATCATATTATTCTTAAATTTTGAATTTTGATTTTACAAAATCGGCTCGTCAGCCATAGGGCGTAGACGAGCCGTAGTCTTATTCTCCACGTGTATAGTTTGGTGTTTCGCGGGTTATCGTGATGTCGTGTGGATGATTCTCGACCACTCCGTTCGACGTGATTCTCACAAACTTAGCCTTCTGTAATGCTGGGATGTTTGCTGCACCGCAGTAACCCATACCTGCCTTAATACCACCGACAAGCTGATAGACCGTTTCGCTGAGTGAACCCTTGAACGGTACGCGACCAACGATACCCTCCGGCACGAGTTTGTTCTCCTCCTTCTCCTCGCCTTGGAAGTAACGGTCCTTCGAGCCCGCCTTCATAGCATCTATCGAGCCCATACCGCGATAGGTCTTAAACTTACGACCATTATATATAATAGTCTCACCCGGAGACTCCTCAGTACCTGCAAACATCGAGCCGACCATCACGCAGTCGCCACCCGCAGCCAACGCCTTCACGCAGTCACCCGAATAACGCAATCCGCCGTCAGCAATAACAGGAATACCGCTACCCTTAATAGCATTGGCAGCATTATATATAGCCGAGAGCTGAGGCACGCCCACTCCGGCAATGATTCGTGTAGTACATATCGAGCCCGGACCTATACCAACCTTCACGCCGTCAGCACCGGCAGCCACCAAAGCCTTTGCCGCCTCGGCTGTGGCGACATTACCTACCACAACATCCAACTCAGGGAAGGTGCTCTTGATGCGCTTCAGGGTATCAATAACATTCTTCGTATGTCCGTGTGCCGAATCCAACACCACAGCATCGACACTCTCGGCAATAATAGCCTCAACACGTGTGATAGCATCGGCCGTGATACCGATACCAGCTGCTACACGCAGACGACCCTTTGAGTCCTTACAAGCGTTTGGGTGGTCCTTGAGTTTAGTAATATCTTTATAGGTAATCAATCCTATCAGACGACCATGGTCATCTACCACCGGCAGCTTCTCGATTTTGTTACTCTGAAGAATATCCATCGCCTTCTCCAACTCTGTCGAGTGGGTAGTGATGATATTCTCCTTGGTCATAACCTCCTCGATGCGACGACTCATATCGCGCTGGAAACGCAAATCACGATTAGTGACGATACCGATAAGCATCTGGCTGCTATCAATGACAGGAATACCGCCAATCTTATTATCGTGCATGAGTTGCAACGCATCACCCACGGTCTGATCCTTACCGATGGTTATCGGGTCGTAAATCATACCGTTCTCGGCACGCTTCACACGGCGTACGTGGGCAGCCTGCTCGGCAATCGTCATATTTTTATGAATCACACCAATACCTCCCTCACGGGCCAAAGCAATAGCCAATGGTGCCTCGGTAACGGTATCCATTGCTGCCGACACAATCGGGATGTTGAGCTTGATATTGCGTGAAAAACGTGTCTCAGTAGAGACTGTGCGAGGATGCACTTCTGAATAGGCGGGTATGAGCAACACATCGTCGAACGTCAAACCTGTCGACTCTACCCTCTCATCGATAAAAGACATACGCATTAGGGTTTTTGTTGCCCACAAAGTTAGCGATAAAAATAGACATACACAAACTTTGAAAGCCATTTTCGAGAACTTTTTTTTATGTTTTTATATATCGCTCACGTTTTTGGCGAATAATAGTTTTCACACGTAACAAAATTGCCGTCTCGCTCACACCTCCAAAATCGGTATTCAATGCCGTATCGAAGACCTCCAACGCAGGCGAGAGCTTCATATAAGCATTAATCATCGGAGGAATACGACGTCGCTGAGCCCGCAACAGCGCAACCAACAGCCGATAATCGCCGGCAAAATCCTCTCCGCAAAATGGCGAGGGGTGGAGTTGCACTATCGCCACACTATTTTTTGCCCTTATCAAATGTGGCTCTTTCGGCGAAAAATAACTCCTCAGAAAAGCGTGCAACAGAGCTGTCGCTTCTCTGCCAAAATCGGGATATACGGTGACCTTTCCAAAGAGATATTTCACCCCACCGGCTTGGCTCACTATTCTACCCAAACCCTGCCAGAGGGCATCCATAGCAAAGAGCGAACAGGAACTCGCAGCCTCGGCTCTCTCGCGGGCAACAAACGAGCGCCCCAGCTCTACGGCATAGGGCAAAAACTCTCGGCAGAAACGAGGCGCAAAATCGAAGTAATGTGCCGACGACAGACTCCCGACATCACACTCATTACCAACGATATAACGATACCCTCCAACAACTCTTTTCCGCACAGCATCCCACGCTATAAGTTGGCGATAGCCGCTCCGTGCAACATCGTCCCTATCCACATCCAAAGCCTCGCCCGTACCACCTCCCGCCCGACGAAAAGCCTCCTCCCGCAGACGTCCCACCTCGCGCATCAACGCAGGGGCCTGGGCAGCTCTGAAACAGTATAGTTCAAGACCCGAACGAACGTGCTTGGTCAAAGGCCTCAGGCAGGCTATTTCGGCGGCTAATCGGGAGGGTGAAATGGGGGCTATCAAGGGTTTCATTGTGTACTTTTTGACCAAAAATCAAAGCCCTCGCAGGAGGGTATTTATTACATAAACGAAAAATATATTGCAAAAAATAGGCAACAATTCTACTAAAAAATGTAACTTTACACCCAAATACACTTTTTGACTACAAAAATGCCTACTGTTTCTACGACATATCACACCCCTGTACTGCTTGACGAGGCTCTTGAAGCCTTGGCTATCGAGCCCGCAGGAACATACTGCGATTTGACCTTCGGAGGCGGTGGTCACTCGCGAGCTATACTTGAGCGTTTGGGTTCTGATGGTTCACTCTATTCGTTCGACCAAGACCGCGACACGCTTGCCAATGCCCCCGACGATAAACGTTTTCATTACGTCGAGAGCAACTTCCGTTTCTTGCGTGGAGCGTTGCGTTTGCGTGGTGTAGAGCAGGTGGATGGCATCTTGGCCGATTTGGGTGTCTCGTCACACCATTTTGACGCTGTGGAGCGCGGATTCTCGTTCCGTGGAGAGGCTCCACTCGATATGCGCATGAATCAGCGTGGCGGACGTACGGCAGCAGACATTGTCAATCTCTACGACGCAGACTCTCTGGCCCGAGTGCTGAAGGAGTATGGCGAGCTGGAGACTACATGGAAGATTGCCTCTTGTATCGTACGCGCGCGTGAGCAGCAACCCATTCGGACCACCCGCGAGTTAGTCGAGGCTGTCAAGCCCTGCACCCCTCGCAAGGATGAATCGAAGTTCCTGACCAAACTCTTCCAAGCTCTGCGTATCGAGGTCAATGGCGAGATGGAGGCTTTGAAGATGGCTTTGGAGCAGTCGCTGAAGGTGTTACGTCCCGGAGGACGCTTGGTAGTTATCTCCTACCACTCGTTGGAGGACAGATTGGTAAAGAACTTCTTTAAGAGCGGCAACTTCGAGGGCCGTGTGGAGCAAGACTTCTATGGTCGAGCTCTCACCCCATTTGAGGTGGTAAGCCGCAAGGCAATAGTCCCCACAGCGGAGGAGGTTACACGCAATCCTCGTTCTCGCTCGGCAAAGATGCGTGTAGCAATAAAACTATGATGCGATGGCAAAGAAGGTAGATAGCACAGAGCAGACAACCCCCGCTGCCGGGCCTCGTAATGAGGCCACCCGCACCAAAGGCTCCATATCGAAGTGGGCAGGGCGACTCTTTAGGCAGATTTTTTCGGGCGATATATTGCTAACACACTCACTGAAGAGCAACTATCGCTACTTTGCTGCGATGGCGGCGATGTGTTTTGTGAGCATCGTGGTTATGTTCATGGTGCTTTATGCCGATATGCGCTATGCTAAGGCCGAGAAGGAGCTGCGCTTGGTACAGGAACGCTCTATCCGTTTGCAGGAGGAGCTATATCAACGCACCTCGTATGATGCTGTTCACGACGACTTGGAGCAGAGAGGAATTATTATGCAGGACCCGCGCTCAGCACATTAACCATGCGGCGAGAGCAGCAAAAGTTTATTATTAATGGCAAAGACGACCAAAACAAATAGGGATAAGGGCGATGTTCGTGGCGAAATGGCGCGTCGAGTGCAGAAACTATATTTAGTTTTTGTGCTCATTGCTCTTTTTATCGTCGGACGTCTGATTTGGGTTTCTGCCTTCAGTGAGGAGGTTGATTTAAACTCCATCAAGGTCCGCAGCCGCATCTTCTTCCCCGACTCGATATATGCACGACGCGGCACTATTCTGAGCCGCCACGGCGACCCTTTGGCAATCTCTGTGCTTCGTTACAAGGTGCAGTTTGATATGGCGAGTGAGGGTTTCGACTCCGAGGAGCTCTTCGAGGAGCAGGTCGATTCTCTATCTAAACTCCTCTCGGCATACTTTGGCGACCGCACCCCTGAGCAATACGCCAAGGTCTTTTATGACTACCGCAAAGAGCGTTTCAAGGTCATCGACACCAAGCGTAATGAGCTTGTCTACCGCGAAACGGGCTTCTTGCAGATGATTTGGGACCGTATCTGGGGCAACAAGATAAGCGTACGCGTCTACGATACGATACGTGACCACCACCCTGTCAATGTCCTACCTCGCAGCATAGATTACAGCGAGTGGCAGGTATTGAAGACCTACCCTATCCTGAATATGAATATGGGCGTTACGTACAGCTTGAAGCCCGACGATAATAGAGCCTATCCATACGATGAGCTGGGCCGTCGAACATTGGGAAATATCGGAGACCGCGGTGCGTATGGTATTGAGCACGCCTATCAAGAGGAGCTGAAGGCTACACACAGCGTTGTCACACGCCAACGTATCGCACGAGGCTACTCACGTGTTGTTCACAGCGATAAGAATGTCGATGCCGTCAATGGAAAGGATATTGTGACCACTTTGGACCCTGAGTTACAACATATCGCCGACGCAGCACTGCGTGAGCAGCTGGTCGCAAACGACGCTGTTTGGGGTACGACGATAGTTATGGAGGTGGCCACAGGCGATATTTTGGCTATGGTCAATCTCTCCGAGACTGCCAGAAGCAGTGGCAAGTATTACGAAGGATACGACAACGGCATACGTCGCCCTATGGAGCCGGGCTCAACCTTTAAGCTCGCGGCGATGCTGGCTTTGCTGGATGATTGTAAGATGTCTCCTGCGCAGCAATACGACACCCACAACGGTCAGACCGTACAGGTGGGAGGAGATAGAGGTCCGAATATTACCGATGACCACCCAATCGGAAATTACGTCGATTTAAAAAAGGCCTTTGCCGAGTCATCGAACGTCTATTTTACGACGGCTATCTACGAACATTACAAGAATCGCCCTAAGGAGTATAATACATTCCTGCAAGGTTTGCACCTTGACCAAAAAATGGGATTAGACCGTTTAGGCGAGGCAGCACCCCGATTAGCCAAGACGTGGAATGCCCACACACTCCCTAATATGGGTTACGGCTACGTGGTCGAGCTCGCCCCAATCCACACGCTGACGCTCTACAACGCCATAGCAAACGGAGGTTGCATGGTTGCCCCACGCCTTGTGACACAGATTCGCCAAGGCGACAAGGTTGTTGAGGAGTTTCCTGTGAGGGTTTTGGTCGATAAGGTCTGTTCGGACAGCACGCTCAAGATTGTTCGTGAGTGTCTGCGTGAGGTTGTCGTCAGCGGTACGGGAAAGAAAATCTTTGGCGACACTCTCCGCTACAACCTCGGAGCAAAGACGGGTACAGCCAGAGTCAGCCAGTCGGGCGTCGTCTATGATGACAATCACTATCTGGGTAGTGTAGCTCTGTTCTACCCATTTGATAAGCCGAAATACTCCATCATCACGGTCATCTACGCCGAGAAGGCCCGCACACCAAGGTACCACGGTGCGACGTTGGCAGGCCCTGTATGTCGCGAGATTGTCGATTACCTGATGTATCGTGACGGCGGTTGGCGCGAGAGCTTCTCTTTTGAGGGAGATGGTTCGAAACGTCCGGAGGTGGTTAAGAGCAACTACGCCGGCGTGGCGCAACCCGTGGCAGACAGTATTATGCCTGATGTTCGCGGAATGGGCCTCAAAGATGCGCTCTACGCTCTGGAGTCGCGTGGTTTGGAGGTCAGCTTTACAGGCAAGGGTGCTGTCGCCGAGCAGAGCATAGAGCCTGGCACGGTATTGACCGATGTGAGGAGCATAGAGATTAGTTTGAAGTAGAAAAATTAATTTGAGAAAGTATATGAAAGATTTGAAAAGTCTGTTGCAAGGCGTCGATGTAAAGTCGATTGTGGGGGCAGAGGATGTTGCAGTCAATCATCTAACCTACGACTCACGCGCTGTGGGAGGTGGCGACTGCTTCTTTGCACTGCGAGGCACTCAGGTCGATGGTCACCGCTTCATTGACGGCGCTGTTGCTGCCGGTGCAAGCGTTGTGGTGTGTGAGCAACTGCCTAAGATATGCAACCACGGCGTGAGCTATGTTGTTGTCGAGAACTCAACAACAGCTATGGCTGATATGGCCGCAGCATTCTACGGCAATCCGTCGCACGAGCTCGCCCTTGTCGGAGTGACCGGCACTAATGGCAAGACCACCATTGCAACGTTGCTATATGATATGTTTAACGCCATGGGCCACCCATCGGGTTTGATTTCGACGGTTGTCTACCGCATCGGCGAGCGCACCATACCTTCGACACACACCACACCCGACGTTATCCGCCTCAACCAAATGCTTCGCGAGATGGTCGATAGCGGCTGCACGCACTGCTTTATGGAGGTCTCTTCTCACTCGGTCGTGCAGCAACGTATCCGTGGTTTGAAGTTCCGCGGAGCTATCTTCACCAACCTCACACACGACCATCTGGACTACCACGGCACCTTTGCCGAGTACATCAAGGCGAAGAAGGGACTGTTTGACTCCCTCTCGAAGCAGGCGTTTGCTGTGGTCAATGTCGATGACCGCAACGGCGAGGTTATGTTACAAAATACCAAAGCCCGCACCTATCGTTACTCACTGCGTTCGGCTGCCGACTTTAAGTGCAAGCTTTTGGAGATGCACTTTGACGGCATGCTGTTGCAAATCGACGGCGAGGAGCTTTGGGTAAATTTCTTAGGCCGCTTCAATGCCGCCAACCTTTTGGCAGTATACTCGGCGGCACGTCTTCTCGGCTGCGAGAAGGGCGAGGTGCTGCGTGTGATGAGTATGCTCCATTCGGTAGCCGGTCGCTTTGAGCCTATCCGCTCAGCCAACGGGGTGACGGCTATCGTCGATTATGCCCATACGCCCGATGCGCTGGAGAATGTTATCGACACTATCGACGAGATTCGCCGTGAGGGCAACCGCATGATTGTAGTTTGTGGTTGTGGCGGTGACCGCGATGCAACCAAACGCCCTGAGATGGGACGTATAGCCTCTGAGCGCGCCGACACGGTTATCTTCACTTCGGACAACCCCCGCACCGAGAATCCCGAAAAGATTTTGGACGACATTGTCGCAGGAGCTGTTGCCGGCTGCCGTATGTTGCGCATCACGGACCGTCGTCAAGCTATCGCCACTGCCGCTATGTTGGCACAAGCGGGCGATATTATCCTGATTGCCGGAAAGGGCCACGAGGATTATCAGATTATCGGCTCGGAGAAGATTCATTTCGACGACCGCGAAGAGATACGTGCTGCTTTTGAGCAGATGAAGTAAGAAATTTGAATTACAAAACAGATAAACAACTAAACAACAATGCTTTACTCTTTGTTCCGTTTCTTGGACGAACACGATGTTCCTGGTTCGGGTATGTTTCAATACATCTCGTTCCGAGCGGCAGTAGCCGTTATTTTGGCGTTGCTTATTACCATTTTGCTGGGCCGTCCCATTATCAACTACCTCCGCCGTCACCAGATTGGCGAGGAGATTCGTAACCTGGGACTGGATGGCGAGCTTTCAAAGAAGGGCACCCCGACGATGGGAGGTTTGCTTATCTTGGTGGCAGTCCTTATCCCTACGCTGCTTGTCGGTCGCCTCGACAATATCTATGTTCAGATTATGATTATCTCGGCTGTATGGTTGGGCGGTGTCGGCTTTTTGGACGACTACATCAAGACCTTCCGCCACAACAAAGCCGGCCTGAAGCCTCGTTTCAAGGTTGTAGGACAGGTTGCGCTGGGCTTTATCGTAGGTACTATGATGTGGTATTCGAGCGATGTTGTAGTACACGAGACACGCACCGAGACCACCGAGCATCTTATCGTCGATGCTCAAGGTAATCACTACATTGACGAGGTGCAGCACGTATCCATTGAGCCTCAGCCCAAAACCTCAACCAAGACAACCATCCCATTTGTCAAAGACAACGAATTTGACTACGGTCAGCTCGTAGGTGGTGCTGTTGATAACACTTGGCTGCTCTATGTTCTGGTTGCTACGGCACTGTTGCTCTGCGTCTCAAATGGAGCAAACCTCACCGACGGATTGGATGGTCTGCTGACTTCGGTCTCTGTCCCGATAGTTGTCGTTTTGGGAGCGTTAGCATATCTTTCGGGCCATATAATATACGCCGACTACCTCAATATCATGTATATTCCGGGCTCGGCGGAGCTGGTTATCTTTGCCGCCGCTATGGCAGGTGCGCTGCTGGGCTTCTTGTGGTATAACTCATACCCGGCTCAGATTTTTATGGGCGACACAGGCTCTTTGGCCATCGGAGGTATCATTGCGCTGTTCGCTATGTGTATACGTAAGGAGCTACTCCTGCCACTGCTCTGCGGACTCTATTTCGCAGAGTCTATCTCGGTTATCTTGCAGGTTGGTTGGTTCCAATACACCAAACGTCGCTATGGCGAGGGACGCCGTATATTCCGCATGGCACCACTACACCACCACTACCAAAAGGGTGGCATATTTGAGACAAAGATTGTACAACGTTTCTTCATCGTCTCGATTTTGCTGTGTGCCATTACGCTGATGACACTCAAGATGCGATAAAGGTTTATTATTAGGAGATTTTTACGATGAAAAAGATAGTAGTTTTAGGTGGCGGCATCAGCGGTTATGGCTCTGCCGTACTTGCGCGAAAGCAGGGTTTCGATGTCTTTTTGAGTGATGCTGGCACTATTGCCGAACGTTATTGCCGTATTCTGCAAGAGTGGGATATTCCCTACGAGCAGGGCTCTCACACCATGGAGCGAATCCTCTCTGCCGATGAGGTTATCAAGTCGCCGGGTATTCCCGACAAGGCCCCCGTCGTGCAGGCTCTGCGCGAGCGTAACATCCCGATTATCTCGGAGATGGAGTTTGCCTTCCGCTATAAAGGTCGCTCTCGCACAATCTGCATCACCGGCTCAAATGGTAAGACCACAACCACCTCGCTTATCTATAAGATTCTCTCCGATGCCGGCTACGATGTCGGTTTGGGAGGTAATATAGGCGAGAGCTTCGCCTACCAAGTGGCTGTTGAGCCGCACGATTGGTATGTCTTGGAGCTCAGCTCTTTCCAGCTCGACGGCATGTTTGACTTCCGCGCCGATATTGCGCTGTTGATGAACATCACCCCCGACCACTTGGACCGCTACGACTATTGCTTCGACAACTACGTGGCTTCGAAGATGCGTATCACACGCAACCAAAGCTCTCGTTCGGTGTTCATCTACTCGGCTGATGATGAGGTTGTTGCCGCTCAGGTGGAACGCCTGTCATCAAACCAACGTCTGATGCCTTTTATGGCGAAGTGTTCTGTTGCAAGCGGAGCTGGCGATGCTTGTCTTATAGGCGAGGAGTTCACGGCACGCGTCGCTAAACGCTCGCTTACTATTGACACCTCAAAGCTGAAGATTCAGGGGCTACACAACTGCTATAACGCTATGGCGGCTTCGTTGGCTGCTCTGGCTGCGGGTGTTGAGCGCTCCTCTATCGAGCAGTCGCTCTACTCGTTCTCACCTGTTGAGCACCGCTTGGAGCCTGCCGGAGAGCGCGATGGCGTGTTATGGATTAATGACTCGAAGGCTACTAACGTCGATTCGGTATGGTACGCCTTGCAGAGTATGAAACGCCCTACGGTTTGGATTGCCGGAGGTACAGATAAGGGAAACGACTACACCCCGCTCAAGGAGTTTGCCCGCCAGAAAGTCAAGGCTTTGGTCTGCATGGGATTGGATAACGCTAAGTTGGAGCGTGAGTTTGCAGGCGTTGTTCCCGTTGTAGAGAGCTATGCTTCGCTCGACGAGGCACTTGCGGCGGCACGCCGTCTGGCCCAGAGTGGTGATGCGGTGTTGCTCTCACCGGCCTGCGCAAGCTTTGACTTGTTCAAAAACTACGAGCAGCGTGGCCGACTCTTCAAGCAGTGGGTTGCGGAGAATGTTTTGAAGTAAGCAAGAGTTTTCAAGTATGACAGAGCCTAAGAAGGATATATCGAAGTACGTACAACGCATCGAGGAGGAGCTACCTGCTGAGGAGTCTGCACATAAGGCTTCTGCGCAGACCGCCGCTGAGGAGCCTGTCGAGTTGTCGGAAGAGTCCGACAAGGAGGATGAGCAGGATGAACAACTCAGCGAGGAGGCCGAACCGGCTAAGCCGGCCACCGAGCCCGCCGAGCCACGCCCCTCACTCCTTGACCACACCATCAAACGTTTCTTTGGTGGTGACAGGGTGCTGTGGGTCATTATTATCGCGCTTCTTACTATCTCGGTGCTTGTTGTCTACTCCTCGACGGCGAAGATGGCTTATAGTGCCAACTCGTCGCTCTCTTCGGGTGGCTTTTTGAAGGCTCAGCTGGCACTCATCATGCTTAGTGGTGGTGCTCTCTTTGTTGCACACCGTTTCAATAGCCGTTTCTATCAAGCTATCTCTCCGTGGGTGTGGGGTGCTGCCCTTGTGATGACCTTAGCGGTCTATTTCACAGGTACAACCATCAACGGTGCCGCCCGCTGGTTCTCTATCGGAGGTTTCAGGTTTCAGCCGTCGGAGCTACTGAAGATTGCCGTCATTATGTATCTGGCTTACCAGCTATCACGCCGTCAAGATACCATCCGTCGTCGCAGCATCATCCCGACACTGAAATTCTGGCAGTGGAATCGCAAAGAGAATCTTGAAGTGTGGGCTTATGGTGGCTGGCCGATATTTGTCCCTATTGGCCTATCATGTGCCGTTATTTTGCCGTCACACACCTCGTCGGCACTCATTGTCTTTATGCTCTCGCTGGCTATGCTCTATATAGGCAGAGTGAGCTGGAGCGATATTTTCCGTTTGGTGAAGTGGGCTTTGGTGGCTATGATGTTTGTCTCGATATTGGGGTTGGGACGCAGCTCTACGGCAAGTGGACGTCTTACAACGTGGTGGGATGTGTGGTTTGCCGACCGCACGGAGGTCCCTGCTTTGAAGCTTAGCGATACCGAGCGAGCTATGGTTGCTATCCACGATGGCAGCGTTATGGGGCAAGGTGCAGGGCAGAGTGCTATCCGCGTCGAGATGACACACCCCGAAAGTGACTACGCCTTCGCCTTCTTTGTCGAGGAGTATGGTATTATTTTAGCGATATTTTTGTTGGCTCTTTACGTCTGGGTCTTCTTCCGTGCCTTTGCTATCTTCAACCACTGCCCGAAGAAGTACCCTGCTATGCTTGCACTGGGTATAGCCCTGCTTATCACGGGGCAGGCTCTGCTGCATATTATGGTGACGCTGAACATCATCCCCGAGACGGGACAAACCCTGCCGCTTATCTCACGTGGAGGCTCCTCGCTTCTGTTCACGTGCATTGGTCTGGGTATGATTTTGAGTGTCAGCCGACAGAATGACGAGGGCTCACATACAGGAAATTAGTCTACGATGGAAGATGTAAGATTAGATAAATATCTCTGGGCTGTGCGTGTCTTCAAGACGCGCAGCGATGCTGCCGACGCTATACGCAACAACCGTGTCCTAGTCAATGGCGGCTACTGTAAGCCCTCCCGAGAGGTTAAGCAGGGCGACGTTATCAGCGTCAAGAAGCAACCCATCACCTATCAGTATAAGATCTTGGAGTTGGTCAGCTCACGCCAGGGAGCGAAGAATGTCCCTACGTATTGCCTCAACATAACACCTCAGGAGGAGTTAGATAAGCTACAAGTTCCTCGCGAGACCATCTTCGTCTTTCGCGAGCGAGGCACAGGCCGCCCAACGAAGAAGGAGCGTCGTGAGATAGATGCTCTGATGGATGGTTTTTATTTCGACGAAGAGGATTTTTAGATTAGTGACAAGGTGGAGATGAGCAGAGAGTATATAACCCTTTCCGAGTTGCAGCAACGCATCCGTTCGGCTGTGGAGCAGTCGCTTCCGCTGCCTGTATGGATTGTAGCAGAGATTTCGGAGTTGAAGGTCAATTCGTCGGGCCACTGCTACATCGAGCTTATCGAGAAGGGGGAACAACAACGTACCACCGCTGTCGCCTCGGCTCGCGCCGTTATTTGGCGACAGGACTATCAAGTGCTCTCCACAATATTTCTCCGCCAAACGGGGCAGCGACTACAAGCGGGAATGAAGATTCTCTGCCGTGTTATGGTAACCTACCACCCTCTCTACTCCCTTTCGCTACGCATCACCGATATAGATTCGGCATACACCGTAGGCGAGACGGAGCGGGCACGACAAGAGACTATCGCTCAGCTCAAGGCTGACGGAGTGTGGGATATGAATCGTAGCTTGACGCTCCCAACACTACTACAACGCATCGCTGTTGTCGGAAGTGGAGAGTCGGCAGGCTATCGTGACTTTATCAATGAGCTGCGCAGCAGCGGCTACGCCTTCCACATCGAGCTCTTCGAGAGCGTTGTGCAGGGGGCAGAGGCCGAGATGGCTGCAACGGAGGCTTTGAGTCGCATTATGGAGCGAGAGGAGGAGTTTGACGCCGTTGTCATCATACGTGGAGGTGGCTCGGTGAGTGATTTACGCTGTTTTGACAGCTACCTGCTCAGCTCTGTCGTGGCACAATTTCCGCTACCTGTGCTGACGGGTATCGGTCACGATAAAGACACCTCGGTAGTCGATATGGTGGCACATACTCCACTGAAAACACCTACTGCTGTGGCAACTTTCCTCTGGCAGGGTATGGCAACATTGGAGGCGAAGTTGGAGGAGCAGGCCACAACGCTTGCCGATAGTGTGACCATAGCCCTAAATAGGGCTAATCTGCGCCTTGTCGAGCTATCAAATGAGTTGCGTCAGGGTGCAACGTCGCTTCTTGCCACGCACCTCACCCACCTCTCACTTCGGCACGAGCAGCTACGCTCGCTTACCACACTAACCTTGGAGAGGGAACGCCTACGTCTGATAGCGGCTACGGAGGCTGTCACGCTACACAATCCGACGAATGTCCTATCGAAAGGTTACGCTGTTGTACACCAAGGCGACAAAGTTATTCGTTCTATTGATGAGCTAACCCCCTCGGAGCCATTACTGATAAGGCTGCACGATGGCGTTGTCGAGGCAGTCGTTCAAAGCATAGAGAAGATTAAAAAATAAGATACAATGACACAGAGCAAGAAACAAATAACCTACGCCGAAGCTATTGCCGAGGTTGAGCAGATTCTCTCTCAGATGCGTTCCGAGCAGGTTTCTGTCGATGAGTTAGAACAGAAAGTAAAGCGTGCATCGGCTCTTTTGGAGCAGTGCCGCCAACGACTTTACCATGTGGAGCAGGGTGTTGAGAAGTTACTAAAGCAGGAGCAGTAAGGTGAAGTGGCTGGTTAAAATATTACTCAAGATTTTCCCACGTAGCTTTTTGCAACGTGTGGCGGGCTGGGGTGTACCGCTTCTGGGACTGTTCTACGTCGGTCGTGGCAAGGAGTGTCCGATTTGTGGTTGTCGTCGTCGCAAGTTTCTCCCTTACGGCTACGTCACCCAACGCGAAAATGCCCTATGCCCCAAGTGCCTATCATTGGAGCGTCATCGAATGATATGGCTCTACCTTAAGGAGCACACCGACCTTTTTGACCTCCGTCCTCAACTGCTGCATATAGCACCTGAGGTCGCCCTAATGAAGCCTCTGCGCCGCATCTACACCGAGGTTCCGGAGCGTTACCAGACCGCCGACTTAGAGTCGCCGCTTGCAGATATGCACTTCGATATTCAGCACATCCCGCTTCAGAGCGAATCTTGCGAGGTTATCTTCTGCAACCATATCCTTGAACACGTCGAGGACGATGGCGTAGCGTTGGCAGAACTATACCGCATCATGCGCCCCGGAGGGTGGGGTATCATCCTCTCGCCTGTGGATATAGAGCGTGAACACACCTTTGAGGATGACAGCGTTAGCGACCCTGCGGAGCGCACTCGTCTGTTTGGGCAGTATGACCACCGCCGCGTCTATGGTCGTGACTACGTGGAGCGTCTTGCCGCCGCAGGCTTCGAGGTTGAGGATATTGATTTCTCGGAGCAGCTATCCGAAGGAGCTGTAAACCTTTATGCCCTGAGCAAAGAACATTTATACATTGTTAGAAAGCGATAATATTATGACACTTACACGATACGGACGATTACGCAACTTTGTCAGCGAGAATTTCTCGCCTACAACGCAGGCCCTTGTCGATAAAGCTCTGAGCTACGCCTCGGAGCGCATGCAGGGTTATATGCGTTATGACGGCACCCCTCTTTTGGACCACGATGTAGCTGTGGGAGAGATTGTTGTGCGCGAGATAGGCTTAGGTCGCAACTCTCTGATTGCCGCCATTTTACACGATGTGATGCGCATCTGCAACGTCGAGCATCCCGAACAAGTCGAGCAGCTGTCGGCTGAGATTCGACAGGAGTTTGGCGAGGAGGTGCTGGGTATTATCGTCGGTCTGTGCAAGATATCGAACATCCGACTGAAGGTCTCGAAGGAGCAGGCAGAGGATTTCCGCGATATGATTGTCAGCTACTCCGAGGACCCACGTGTCATTCTGCTGAAGATTGCCGACCGTGTGGAGGTTATGCGCTCGTTGGAGATGTTTCCCGTCGAGAAACGGCGCAAGAAGAGCTGGGAGAGCCTGAACCTCTACGCCCAGATAGCCCATAAGCTCGGATTGTATGCCTTGAAGAGCGAGTTGGAGGATTTGGCTTTGCGTTGGTTGGAGCCTAAGGCTTACGACCATATCCTGCATAAGTTGGAGGAGACCGAGAGCGAGCGACAGACCTTCATCAGCCGCTTCTTGGAGCCTATCATCGCCAGGTTGGATGCTCAGCAGATACAATACCACATCAAGAGCCGCACCAAGTCGGTCTACTCGATTTGGAGCAAGATGCGTAAGCAGGGTGTACCTTTTGAGGGTGTCTACGACATCTTCGCTCTGCGTATTATCATCGACTGTGAGCTCTCTGACGAGAAACGACTCTGTTGGACCACCTACTCGATAGTCAGCGACTGCTATACCCCCAATCCGGACCGTATGCGTGACTGGATTACCATCCCTAAGAAGAATGGCTATGAGTCGTTGCACACCACCGTTTCGGCGGGCGAGGGCCGCTGGGTAGAGATTCAGATTCGTTCGGAGCGTATGGATGCCGTAGCCGAGCGAGGTATTGCGGCACATTGGCGTTATAAGGGTGTTCAGCAGGGTGCGCAGACCAGCGAGCAGTGGCTCTCACGCCTACGCGAGGCGTTGGAGGAGACCACGCACCAGCTATCGCAACGCTTCGAGGCTAAGCCTTCGTCGGGCGAGATATTTGTCTTCACGCCAAATGGCGATATTCGTAAGCTTCCGGAGGGTGCTACGGTTTTGGACTTCGCCTTCGACATACACACCTCATTGGGCTCAACCTGTACGGGTGCTAAGGTTAATAACCGTGCTGTACCTATCCGTGAGGTGCTACACAATGGCGATATTGTCGAGGTTATGACGCAGAAGAACCAGCAGCCCAAGGCGGACTGGCTCTCTTTCTGTGTCACCAACAAGGCCCGCAGCCGCATCAAGTCTGTTCTGCGTGCCGAGGAGCAGAAATTTGCCCGCATAGGTCGTGAGGAGTTGGAGCGTAAACTGAAAAATTGGAAGATTACCATCCCTATTGACGAGGCGGTGGCATATATAGGTCGCCAACTGAAGATACGCACCGGACGTGAGGTCTACTCTGCCATAGCTACCGAGAAGTTGGATTTCTTGGATATTAAAGAGATGCTGCTGCATTGGCTCTCGGGTAAAGCCGAGGATGAGCGTCGTGCTGCGGCAGCCGAAGCCGAACAGCTCAAGGAGGCTATGAAGGCGGAGCGCGAGCCGGTCGCTCCACGTTCAACCGATGCACTGATTATCGACGAGCGTATTAATAATATAGAGTATAAGCTGGCACGATGCTGTAACCCTATCAAGGGTGATGATATTTTCGGTTTCGTAACTGTTGCTTCGGGTATTACAATCCACCGTTCGGACTGCCCTAATGCTCAGCGACTGAAGGAGAACTACCCTTATCGCGTCATGGAGGCTCAATGGCGACAAAATACCGACGGAGCATTCCGCGCAACTATCGCCGTTATGGCACACGACACATCGGGCTTGGCGGCACAGATTACCGAAGTTATCACACGCGATATGAAGCTCAATATCCGTATGCTCAACTTCTCATCACGTGGCGACGGCACGGTAGCAGGAACGGTAGCTGTCGAGGTGATGTCGGCCTCACAGGTCGATTCGCTCATCTCGGCACTGCAACGCATCAAAGGCGTGCAGAAGGCATATCGACTCAATAAGTAAAAAAAGGCGTGTCTTTGCGACACGCCTTATTATTACTTATATACTTGTATATCCTCCATCAACTGCTATATTCTGCCCATTGACGTATGTGCTGGCAGGCGAAGCGAGAAATATAGCACACGTATCCAGCTCTCCCTCCCGTCCGTAACGCTCCAGCGGAATACTACGCTTGGCTATGGATTGGAAATATTCACTATCGAGGGTTGCGGTGGTTAAATCGGTGTAGAAGTAACCGGGACAGATACTATTGACCGTAATGCCATACTTACCCCACTCAGCAGCCAACGCTCGTGTCAGGTTTACCACACCACCTTTGGCTGCGTGGTAAGGCGAACAACCCGCTATCATATTACCTACCAAACCATACATTGATGCGATATTGATGATTCTGCCATATTTAGCCTTAATCATCTCGCGACCAAACTCTCTGGCGCAGACAAACGTGCCGAAAAGGTCTATATCCATCTCGTGCTTAAACTGCTCGTCGGTAATCTCCTCAGCCGGAGCCACAGCGCCCGTTCCTGCATTGTTAATCAGAATATCCACCCTGCCAAAACGCTCCATAGTCACCTTGACGGCCTGCTGAACCATCTCGGTACGGGTAATATCGCACACCACA
Source organism: Alistipes sp. (assembly GCA_017623505.1). Lineage (GTDB taxonomy): Bacteria > Bacteroidota > Bacteroidia > Bacteroidales > Rikenellaceae > Alistipes. Next base: position 124,055 of record JAGAOZ010000021.1, on the reverse strand, counting down.
GGCAACACCTCTACTCCAAACTCCTCGCTTATCTTTCGGGCATTCTCCTCCAACAGATTTCCTCGGCGAGCCAACAACACCAAGTTAGCCCCCTGATTTGCCAAAGCTTTGGCCATCTGTAAACCCAAACCTGCAGAAGCGCCTGTTACCACAGCCACCTGTCCACTCAAATCGAAATATCTTTTCATAGCTTTAATTATCATTTATGGTTATTCTTTTATCTTTACTGCAAAGAAAGTGCATATTTTTATCTGCCACACGTCATTTCGATTCTAAATTTTTATTGCCACATAAATAAATTTTATAGAGGCTTATATTTCAACAAAAAAAGGGCTGCTCAACCCTCGTCAAGCAGCCCCTAAGCATATCTGGTCGGTGTCTACTACATCATACCACCCATACCACCCTGTGGCATAGCAGGCATTGCTGGAGCAGGCTCCTTCTTATCTGCCAACACGCACTCTGTTGTGAGGAACATCGAAGCGATAGATGCAGCATTCTCCAACGCTACACGTGACACCTTCGTTGGGTCGATAATACCTGCAACGAGCATATCCTCGTAACGGTCATCACGTGCGTTGTAACCCATTGCACCCTCAGACTCCTTAACCTTGTTCACTACAACCGAGCCCTCGCCACCGGCATTTGCAACAATCTGACGCAGAGGCTCTTCGATAGCGCGCTTTACAATCTGAATACCTGTTGTCTGGTCCTCGTTCTCACCCTTAAGGTTCTCCAAAGCAGCTACGGCACGGATATATGCCACACCACCTCCTGGAACGATACCCTCCTCAACAGCTGCACGAGTAGCGGCCAAAGCATCGTCTACACGGTCCTTCTTCTCCTTCATCTCAACCTCGGTAGCAGCACCTACATACAACACTGCAACACCGCCTGAGAGCTTAGCCAAACGCTCCTGGAGCTTCTCACGGTCGTAGTCCGACTTAGCCACCTCGATACCTGCACGAATCTGGCCGATACGAGCAGCGATTGCCGCCTTCTCGCCTGCACCATCAACGATAGTTGTTGTCTCCTTATTCATCGACACCTTATCGGCAGAGCCCAACATCTCAAGTGTAGCCTCCTCAATCTTCATACCCTTATCGGTAGAGATTACGGTACCACCTGTCAGGATAGCAATATCCTCCAACATATCCTTACGACGGTCACCGAAGCCAGGAGCCTTACAAGCTGCAATCTTCAATGTGCCGCGCAACTTATTTACTACCAATGCCGACAAAGCCTCACCATCAACATCCTCAGCGATGATAAGCAGTGAACGACCATTCTGTGCCACAGGCTCCAAAACGCCCATAATCTCCTTCATAGTCGAAATCTTCTTATCGGTGATAAGGATGAGAGGCTTCTCCAACTCAGCCTCCATCTTCTCTGTATCGGTCATAAAGTAAGCCGAGATATAACCACGGTCGAACTGCATACCCTCGACTACATCTACGTGAGTCTCAGTACCCTTAGCCTCCTCAACGGTGATTACACCCTCGTTATTAACCTTCGCCATAGCCTCGGCGATAAGCTTACCGATAGCGTTGTCGTTATTAGCCGAGATGGTTGCTACCTGCTCAATCTTCGAGATGTCGTTACCAACCTCCTGCGAGAGCTTACGCAACTCCTCAACAACAACACCAACAGCCTTATCCATACCGCGCTTCAAATCCATAGGATTAGCACCTGCTGTTACGTTCTTGATACCTACGCCGATAAGTGCCTGAGCCAATACGGTAGCAGTAGTTGTACCGTCACCTGCATCGTCGTTGGTCTTCGAAGCTACCTCCTTAACCATCTGAGCACCCATATTTGCAAACTGGTCCTCCAACTCAATCTCCTTAGCTACGGTAACACCGTCCTTGGTAATCTGTGGAGCACCAAACTTCTTATCGATAATCACGTTACGGCCTTTAGGACCGAGTGTAACCTTCACTGCATTGCTCAACGCATCAACACCCTCCTTGAGGAGCTCGCGAGCCTCTACATTATATTTAATCTCCTTTGCCATATTAGGAATGTTCTATAAAGATTGTCAATAAATTAGTAAAATTAGATGATAGCCATAATATCGCTCTGCTTCATAATCAGGTAATCCACACCCTCGAATGAAATCTCAGTGCCGGCATACTTACCATAGAGAACCTGGTCGCCCTCCTTAACCTCCATCTTAACATCGGCTGTACCTGGGCCTACGGCTACTACCTTACCCATCAATGGCTTCTCCTTGGCTGTGTCAGGAATAAAAAGACCGCCCGCAGTCTTCTCCTCTGCCGGATTTGGCAACACCAAAACACGGTCTGAAAGTGGTTTAATTGTCATAAGTCTAATATTTTTAAGTTTAAAATTTTTCGTTTGCTTACACGTTATATTGTTATAACAATAGGTGTGCCAAACAGCTTTTGTCACACTGCTCTGCCACCAAGCACACCTTGCTATGCCAATTTGGCATACAAAGATAGGAAAAATATCTGTTCTGCGGAATATTCTGTCACCAACGGTGCTAAGTTTGCGAAATTATTTCTAATTTTAGCCTCCGATAAAGCGTTTTTTATGAAGAATCTGTTTACAACCATACTTTTAATATTCACTTTTGTCTTTAGCGCAACCGCGGCGCAGCAGAATATCGCATCACACCCTCGCCTTTTACTGCATAAGGGCGACGTGACAAATATCAAGCATTTTGCTCAGACACACCCCAACGCCCAGGCTGTCCACCGCCATATCATCGCGGCAGCCGACGCCATACTGCCCCAGTCGCCTACGGAGCGCACAATGGAGGGCGAACGTATGCTGGGCACATCTCGCGAGGTGCTAAAACGCGTATTCTACCTTAGCTATGCCTACGTCACAACAGAGGATATACGTTATGCCCAACGTGCTGAGGCTGAGATGCTTGCCGTGAGCGAGTTTAAAGATTGGAATCCCGCCCATTTTCTCGATGTGGCGGAGATGACTCTCGCCATGGCGATAGGCTATGATTGGCTATATAACTACCTGCCCACACACTCTAAGAGCCGAATCGGAATGGCTATCTACGAAAAGGGACTCAAGCAGGCAGAGTCAAACACCGATGCTTGGTATCAAAGTTCTGCAAACAATTGGAATCAGGTCTGCAACGCCGCTATTGTGGCAGGTGCTTTAGCCATATATGAGCGCGACACAGAGCTATGCGACGCACTCATCGACAAGGCTGTCGAGAGCAACCGCAAGGCCCTTGACAAATACAACCCCAACGGAGCCTACCCCGAAGGTTTCGGTTATTGGGAATACGGCACAAGCTACCAAGCGATAATGGCCGCTGCACTCGAATCGGCTCTTGGCGAGGATAGAGGTATCTCTACATCGCAAAGTTTTATGCAGTCGGCATTGTGGATGAATTTTATGGTTGCGCCATCCCTTGACTGCTACAACTTCTACGATTCGCACCTTCAGGCAAGTTGCACCCCTGCCAAGTATTGGTTTGCCCGCACATTGAACGCTCCGGAGTTGATTGCTCTTGACGAGCAGCTACTCGAAAAGCACGGCGTCAAGAGTGACCGCCTGCTACCTCTGTATATGCTGTGGGCAAGTGGTATATCGCTCAACGAGGGCGTCACGCTATCACAGAACGTATGGGTGAGCAAGGGTGACACTCCGCTCTACATCTATCGCAGTGGCTGGCAGAAGCCTACCGACACCTATTTCGCTATTAAGGGAGGTCGCGCCGCCGACAGCCACGGACATATCGACGCCGGCTCGTTCATCTACGAGGATAAGGGCATCCGCTGGGCTGTGGATTTGGGTGTTCAGCCATACGATACGCTGGAGCAGGCAGGTGTTGATTTATGGAATATGGAGCAGCATAGCACCCGTTGGGATTTGTTCCGCACAGGTGCTGACTCACACAATATACTCACTATCAATGGCTCGCGCCCTGCGGTCAATGCCCGTGCGGAGATTATCTCGTCGGATAACCGCCACGTCACATTCGATATGAGTGCCCTCTATGCCGAGCACGCCACGAAGGTTACACGTGAGGCCGACCTCAGCCAGCGAGGTATGGTCAAGATATGCGACTACGTCGAGGCGGGGGACTCTCCACTGCACATCGAGTGGAAGATGGCGACCTACGCCGAGGCCGAGGTTATGGGTCCCAACCTTATTGAGTTGCGCCAGGGCGATGAGACGCTTTACGTCAAGCTTCGCACCAAGGCTAAGGCAACGGCACACGTCTGGAACGATTACCCCTTCAAGAGCTACGAGGCAGATGACTCGGCGGTTCGTCGTGTCGGCTTCAGCATTGAGCTTAAGGCTGGTGATGATGTTGAGATTGAGGTCACCCTCTCTTCGGCTCGTAACAACCTGCTGAAGAAGTTAAAGAATAAGTTGAGTGTTGAAAAATAACACGTTGGAGAGGTTTTTTGTAAGATTTTCCCGATTTTATTTGGAGGAAAGTCGAAAACCCACTATATTTGCACACCGATTCGCGTAAGTTGAGTCGTAAATGGTGGATGTAGCTCAGTTGGTTAGAGTAGAGGATTGTGGTTCCTAAGGTCGTGGGTTCGAGCCCCATCTTCCACCCAAAGAGTAGAATGAAACAAGAAGGTGTCGAAATTCGACACCTTTTGTTTTTGTGGACTATCGTACAAACTTGTTTGTAAACAATAGTACACAGAAACAAAAAAGTTGCAAAGCAACTTCTTGTTTCATTCTACTCTTTGGAAGTGCCCCTGCGGCAAGCAGATGGGAAAGACGAACGGTGCGACGCAGGAGCGGAGCATAGTGAAGTCAACCCCATCTTCCTCTTACCCCCCCCCTCAAAAAAACAAAAAAATGCCCCGATGTGAAATCGGAGCATTTTCCATATAACAGTCAAATTAGGCATCTTCTGCCCTACTACAACTCTACCTCCAAGCCCATCAGCGGAGCATGTTGCTGTGCGCCATAGACATCCGTCTCGCCTAATGCACCGCTTGGGATAGGGCGGCGGATAGTCACCTTGACAGCCTTTGCAGGGTCGAAATACACCAGATGAAGAATCTCCTCACGCGCAATACCATACAACGCGCAGAAATTCTCGTGGTTGATAGCATTTGCAGCCTTCACCTTACCATATATATCAAAGTCCTTAAATATCACATCAAACGTCAGCTCATAAGGACCTGAGTTCTTGCTACGAATTACCGAAGCTATATCTATTAACTTATATTTTGCCATAACACTCTCTTAAAAGATTAGAACTCAATTATTGTCGTTGGGAATGGCTCGCACTGGTCCTCGATACGCATCAAGTGATATACGTTGAACTCGTAGACGGCACCCATCTTACAGTCGCTTGGCGAGAATGGGAACGCCAGGTTTCCTGCCGTAGAGATACGTCCTTCGTAGCCATAATGCAACATCGTAGAGCGTGCAAAGCCACATATCGTGTTGGCCTCCTCCTGTGTTGGAGCAACAGCCTCGATGATGATAAGCAGCTCGTCAGACGATGAGTCTGGTGTCGAAGGGAACATATTCATCACACCCTTCTTGCCGTAAATCTTAAAGTCGAGGTAGAAATTCTTCATACCCGTATTACGGAAGTTATCCTCCACACGCTCACGTACCTTCTCGACGATAGTGTCAATCTGACTAATCATCACAGGGTCGTGTGTTGCCGCAGGCGACATTGTACGATAACCAACACGACGTACACCCTCCAGCTTAACGAAATACTCCTCGGTAGGGATAAACTTCGTGCCGCTAACCTTAACCTGCGTGTCGCTCAGCTGCTCAAACTTGGTCTCGTGCAAATCCAACGCACCACCGGGACCCGGCAACACGTAAGGATTAGACTTCTCATACAAAGAGTGAGCTGCAACCGACAGCGCAGTACACTTACGGATAGGGTTCAATGGCTCCACCACGAAGCTATCCTCGCTCAGCGTACCCATCATACAGTCGCTACCACTACCCGGCAGGGCGGTGATGGCTGCACACTCCAAAATCTTACCCATATGTATAGCCAACGCCTTATCGAAGCCGCGGCTTATAGCCAACGCCGAGAACTCGCAAGGGTCGTAGCTACGACCTGCCAGAATTACATCTGCGCCACTCTCCAAAGCCTTGATGAAAGGCTCCTCGCCCATCTGTGCTACGATATGTATTGACTCCTCAACATTCTCCTCTGTCAGCTCTGCAACAGGACCCAGAGGGAATATGTCGCCACGACGTATCTTCTCCTTAACGAACTCCTTCTCGAACTCCGACTGAATAACAGCCATCTTGAAGTGGAGTTTCTGCTCCTCGACAATCTCGCGAATGATACCTACGGTCTCCTCAACGTGAGGACGCGCACCCGAACCTCCTGCTGTACCAATCATCACAGGGATACCCGCCTCCAAAGCGGCAGGAATCATTATCGAGAGGTCGCGTTTCACGGCATTACGGTCCGTAAACGAGTAGCCAGCACCCAAGTAGTATGGTCCAGGGTCTGTCGAGCCGGCATCCACTGCTATCACGTCAGGCTTACGACGCATACCCTCCACAAAAGACTCCATAGGGAAGCCATAGCCAAGGATAGCCGTTGGCGAGAGTACGCGAATCTGCTTTTTATTTTCGGTATTCATAATATTGTATGTTTCAATTATTTACGCAATGCGAGGATACGTGACATCTCGTTAAAGACAATCATATAACCCTCATCGACACCCATACCTGGCTTCGCCAGATACTGCTTAGGATGTGTAGCCATAGCTACGTGAGCGCACACCTCTGCCGAGCGGTTTGTCTCATTACAAGTACCACCCAGGTAAGCGCCCATACCATTCTCACGGCAGTAGAGCACCGCCTCGATAGAGTTGTTGATACCGCCCAAGTCCGGAGTCTTAATCTGTGCCATGTGACCCGCCTTCGCCTTAGTGAAGTCCACCACATCCTCAAATGTGTTACACCACTCGTCAGCAACAATCTCAGCCTTCGCACCACGAGCCTCCAAAGCACGACGGATAGCCGCCAAAGCCTCAATCTGTGCCTGCTTCTCGCCCATATCCACAGGACCCTCTACGCGGAGGTGGAATGGAGCTGCAATCTTCTCCAGACCGGCGATATAGTCGGCAATAGCCTCGAAGTCATTGTTGAATACCAAACCCAAAGTACCATATACGTCGATGTGGAATATAGGGTTGTAATCTGCAAAAGGCTTCTTCTCCAAAACGCGGTTACGCAACCACTCTACATAAGCCTCTATCTTCTCGCCCTTCAAGCCCACCTTCTCCTCGACGTGGTTGAACAGGGCGTGTGGCAACACCGCCGCACCCTTCATAATCATCTTATCGGCGTTCATATAGCGGTCATCACCCGACTGAGTGAAGATAGGAATCATCTCTGCGCTAACCTCTGTGCCATACTCCTCGGCGATAACCTCAGCCATAAGGCAATGCTTGCTCTTAGCCACAGCGTCCAGACAAGCCTGTGTCACACCGTAGCGGATAGCAGTGTGGTAAACCTTACCTGTCGAAGGAGAGACCATCTTATCAACCACATCCGCCATCTCGCGGAATGAGCTAATCTCGCGGCCCTCATACAGCGGAGCAATCTCCTTCTGGATTACAGGGATAAAATTCTCTGCCAAGAACAGAGGGTCACGACCTCCGGCACCCGAATACTGCACCGCAGCACAGTCACCAAAAGCCACCTGACCATCCTCCAAAACGAACATCACCGAGATAGACTCACCCATCTGACGTACCGATGTGAAGCCCTCGGTCATAGGCTCACCTACATAGAAATTACCATCATTCTTCGCACCCGCCTTAATAGCCTTCTGGTCGTCGAAGAAAAATCCTGTCTTACCGGCAGAACAAACTACTTTTTTAATCTTCATTGCTCTATAATAGTTACTTATTCAACACCTTAATTAGTTGTTTTTAGGACGGCCAACCAACACGCCCTTCTCGATAGCACTCACGTCGTCGATAACCATCTGCAACGACACCTGTCGCTTCTCCCGACGCGCACGCTCCTCGAACTTCTCGCGGTGGAAGTCGATAAGCTCCTGCGTAAATGGCAGGTTACCCATCTCCAAGATACGTATCGCACCGTCATCGTCACGCGCTGGCAACACCTTACCTGCATTGTATCGGTTTGGAGCAAATGGCACGTCAAGCACTCCTGCCTCGAAAGCAGCCACAGTACCCTTAGCCAAGTCACCCTTACCCAAAACCTCTACTCTATCCAAGATACAACGTACCTCCGACTCGATAATCTGGCTCTCCATCACCACCAAAGGTATCTCGCGCAAATCCTGGTCACGCAACATCGAGATAACCTGCTTTGTAGCACGCAGACCGCACGCGTTAGCCTCCTTTGTAGGCACACCATAAGCCTCGTGAGGAGTCTTCACGATAACTTTCGTAGCCTTTGACAACGCTGCTGCTGCCGAGCCCCAAGAGATAACACCAAAGGCCTTCGACTCATCCTGTGGGAAACCACCCATCCACTGGTGGAATACTGTTGTCACACGTACATCGTCGTAGCCGTACTTATGTAGATACTCGCGAGTCAGCTTCGCCAACGAACGCATAGCCGCCACATCCTGAATCAAGTTACCGCACTGGCCATAACCTACCGTTACATCCTTCACACCCTGCTCTGCCGCCAGCAACGTCTCGATAACGGCTACCGAGTTAGAGATACAAGGTGGGATAAGAGTACCTGTCAGCGGACCAAAAGGCTCACGGTTGATGCTCACACCCGCCTCCTCGTACATACCTACCAGACGGTCGGTGTACTGCCAATGCTTGATAGTCTGCTCGATGGTGTGATTCTTCGAATAAGGGATGTTATACGAAATACCGCCACCCTCAAACGATGTGAAACCACCTGCGATAGCAATCTCCGTCAAAAGACGAGCATCAGGCGTACCGTGACGCACCTGAACGGGATTCTTCAACGACGAGGTGACCATACGGCACACCTTCGCACCATAGTTTACCGCAGGGAAGCCGTTAAGCATCGAGCGACCCGACGCCTGACTCTTCTCGATACCTACCTGGCACTCGTTGTAACGATTCAGACGCGTGTAGCTGTCGATTGTTGTAGGCAACAAATCTGCTTTGCCCTCATTCTCCAGATACTGCAAAAGCTCAATCTGCTCTTGGTAGAGAGCCACACCGGCACGGGGCTGAACAAGTGTCACACCCTCCTTTTCGGCCTTAGCCAGCTTCTCGCCGAAACGTTTACTCCTGTCGATAGCAAGTTGATAATCGACAGCCTCCTGGAAGTCAATATCCTTACCGGTAGGCCACTGTTGAAGCACCTCTGCGCGTTCCTTCATGAACACGTCATCAGGGATTCTTTGATTCTTAAGTTCTCGGTCCATATTCTGTTTAAATTGATATTATTCCACTATTTATGACTCTTGTCGGGGCTACTCCACCTCGACAGTATGTTTATTGAGCAACTCAAAGGCAAGCTCGGCATCGACATCCCTCAAAAGTCCCATCGCCGCAAAGATATACTCCTTATCCAGATAAAACTTTGGATTGCGAGGCTTGGTCGATTCGGGATGCATCACATCGTAGAGCGCACCACGCAAAATTCGGCTCGGATGACGCGAGTTGCGTATCACGCCGCCGATACCCACCACCGCTTTCAAATCCATCAAATCCTTACCCTCCAAGGTGTGCATCAGTCCCAAAGGTGTATAGACATCGGCTATGCGTCCTGCGTGACGCTCAACCGCCATTGCCACCGCTTGCTGTCCCAGCCACTCCTCTATCTGCTCCTGCTCCGTATCGGGCTGAGCCAGCGTATCGGGTTGCTCCGTACATAGCCTAACCCACTGCTCCACCTTCGCTCTCTGCTCCTGCTCTGAAGGTGTTACCGGAGGCAGCTGCTCAAAGACGTGCAAAAGGCTGTATCGCATACCCAAATCGCCCTCTACGGTTCTCTTCGCCCATGGCTCTGGAAGACCCTTGAGCATCGTATTCTCCACCGTCGGTGTTCCTGCCGCCATAGAGTATACATCGGTGGTTGCACCACCCACATCTACGGCCAGCAAGTCGCCTCGTCCTGCCTTGGTCTGCGTACCACGACTCAGCAGCTCACAGGCCTGCAACACAGCAAGTGGCGTCGGGATTATCTTGCGTGAGGCCATCGCCTGAAGACGATTCAACCCCTTTGCTTCGATGATTCGTGCTATGAATAGTTGGCGTATTGCGTCACGCGCCGGCTCGATATTGAGTTGGTTGAACTGAGGCATCACATTCTCGGTAATGACAAAGCTCTTGCCCGCCTGAGTAAAAATCTCGCTTATCTCATCTGCCGCACTTTTATTTCCCGCAACGATAGTTGTAAACTCCCCCTCGATGCTTGCCAAGCGACGGGCATTGGCCGTAATAACCTCTCGATTACCGCCATCCGTTCCGCCACACAGCAACACCAAGTCGGGCTTAATTTGGGCTATCTCCTCCTGTTCGCCGCCCGATATTTCATAGGCATAGGTCTTGACAACCTTTGCTCCGGCATTCGATGCCGCCGTACGGGCCGCCTTGGCCGTCAGGTCGGGCACCAAACCCAACGCCACCATCTTCAAACCGCCTGCTGCCGACGAGCATACCAACATCTCGTCCCAACAAAAGTCACGACAGCCCTCTTGAGCGCGCAACTCCGCCAAAGCCTTCTCGTAGCCCTGCATCACATCGCTCTCGATGGTTGTAAATGCCTGAGCCGTTCCCAGAATAGCGCACTTTTGAGCGTCGATAGCCGTCAGTTTGGTATAGGTGCTGCCTACATCTACGGTCAAAAACTTCATAGCCGACACTCTTTTTACTCGATACCCAGACGTTTCTTCAAATCTACGATAGTATCCTCAATTGGTGTGCTTGGCGGATATACGAAGTCAAAGCCCATCGCCAAGAAACGCTCCTTCACATCCTCAAAATTCTGCTTACCTACAACCAGGTTACCGCCCACAAACAGAGGCATATCCTTCAAGCCGGCCTCCTCGCACTTCTCGCGCAGACCCATACAGTCTATCTCGCCATGACCATAGAGCGATGATACCAAAATAGCCTTAGCCGAGGTCTCTATTGCCGCCTCGATAAACTCCTCCTGTGAGACCATCACACCGAGGTTCACCACATCAAAACCGCTGTTGCGCAGTGTCAAATCGATAATTTTGTTACCGACAGCGTGTGCATCTGCGCCGATAACTCCAATTACAACTGTTGTTTTTTCCATATTCGAAATTATGTGATAACGTAACACAAAGCTACGCTTTATTTTTCAAAGTTGTATCATTTCGCCCCACTCTTTTTACATTTCGGATAAAGATTTTTTTATTTTGGATGCAATCTGCTCCCCTAAAAAAGAAAAACATCGGAAGATAGACTCTCTCCCGATGCTTTTTATCAGCCCTGCTGATTACAATCATTTTACTCAATTATTATACGTCCATCCGTCGCAGCCGTAATCTCTCCTCTGCTGTTTTGCGCAGCCAGATACTCGAAATATTCGACCATACAATCACGTATCATCTCGCTATGGTCGCGACGCGATGTGGCGTTATCCAAGCCGTAGTCTTTCGTGTTCACGACGTAGTCTATCGTCGCTACGGTATAGGTTTTGTCCTTATCAACAGCCTTACCGCCGACCGTCACCGACTTCACTTTTCCGCCACTGATAACCAACCTCACACCCTTATTTATCGGCACACCTCCCGCCGATGCAACTCCGTCAAAGAACTTCAAAAGGTCGCTACCCTTGAGTGTCAAAACAGACAATTTATTATCAAACGGATAGACCGCATAGACATCTCCCACAGTCAAATCTCCCTTCGAAATCTCGGCTCTTAAGCCTCCGCTGTTATATATAGCCACATCTGCCTCCACATCGAAAAGCTCCTTTGCCAGCCACACCAAGCCATCTGCCGAGATGTTGCCCAGCGGACTCTCCGGCAGCCCCTTGCGTATCGCCTGAGGGCAATAACCCAGCACTCTGCTCATCTCCTGCTCCACATCCGCCGTATAGGCATCTATCACAGCCGAAAACTCCGGGTCCACCTTCTTGTCAAGATAGTTCTTTACGGGCAACAGTTTATATGTAAACGACGGCTTACCCTGCTCGTCAAGCTTGATTTTGGCATATCCCAAGCAGATACCCTTGCTTCCCGTCTGCACGATAGGCACCTTATCGCCATCGAGATTGGTCACGTAGTCTGCCGAATTTAGGAACGTGTGGGTATGACCGCCGATAATCATATCTATATGGCGTGTACGCATCGCTATTCCTCTGTCGTAATAGTATGCATCGCTATCTTTCTGATAACCCAAGTGCGAGAGAGCGATGACAATATCTGCCCCTTGCTGACGCAGACGCTCCGCCTCGGCATCTGCCACGTTGATAGCATTCTGCCACCCTACGCCTTCACACGCCATAGGGTCCACCAACGACTCCAGTCGCACATTCAAGCCCACAAAACCGACCTTCACCTCTCCCGCATCGAGAATCATCGAACGCTCCACACGTTTAGCGAGCTTCGTTGTGGTAAAGTCGTAGTTTGTCGCCACCACAGGCACCTCACACCACGAGAGCATATCCTGCAAGCCCGACATCTTCTTGTCGAATTCGTGGTTACCTATCGTACGAATATCATACCCCAACTCATTCATTATCAACATCTCTACCACGCCATTCATCAGGCTGAAGTAGTATGTTCCCTGCACAAAGTCGCCCGCATCGGCCAGCAACACCGCCGGCTCTGCCATACGCACGCTATCCACCAACGCCTTGATACGCTTTATGCCACCACGGTCAGCATTATACGTCTCATCCTTTCCCAACGGCTCTATCTGGCTGTGAAAATCGTTGGTAAAAAGTATGACAAACTCTCCATCTTTGGCCTCAGGCAGCTCCTCCGAAGGGTTGTCTTGCCCGCCACTACCACCACCCGGTTTCTGTTCGGGTTGTAACTCCTCCCCACCAAAAGCCGACTTTCCCGTGCATGCTCCACCAACATAAAGCGCACAGATTAAGAAAGCCATCAAAACCGCTAATATTCGACGCATAACTACCATTTATTTAGTTTATTGAGTGCAAGGTAATAAAAAACATTGTATATTTGCATTAGATGCTGTTTAAAATTTATTAAAAAAGATACTATGGCACAGATTCCTGAATTTAAGTACGCCCCAATGTTCCAGACGGGCGAGGATACCACCGAATACTACCACCTGACCAGCGAAGGTGTATCGGTAGGTGAATTTAATGGTAAGCAGATGCTTATAGTAAGCCCCGAAGCGCTTACAACACTTACACGTCAGGCCTTCTACGACGTCTCGTTTCACATGCGTCGCGCGCACAACGAGCAGGTGGCTAAGATTCTTCACGACCCCGAAGCCTCGGATAACGATAAATATGTTGCACTCGCTATGCTCCGCAATGCCGAGGTAGCAAGTAAGGGACTGCTACCTATCTGCCAGGATACCGGTACGGCTATCATCCACGGCGAGAAGGGACAGCGCGTTTGGACCGATTTCTGCGATGAGGAGGCACTATCGCGCGGAGTTTATGAGGTCTATACTCAAGAGAATCTGCGCTACTCGCAGAATGCACCACTGACGATGTATGACGAGGTAAACACCCGTTGCAACCTACCTGCGCAGATTGATATCGAGGCTACAGAGGGTATGGAGTACAAGTTCCTCTTCATAGCCAAAGGCGGTGGTTCGGCCAATAAGACCTACCTCTATCAGGAGACTAAGGCTCTGCTCAACCCCGAACGACTCATCCCATTCTGCGTCGAGAAGATTCGCTCACTCGGCACAGCAGCCTGCCCGCCTTACCATATCGCCTTTGTTATCGGCGGTACGAGCGTTGAGCGCAACCTGCTGACCGTTAAGTTGGCATCGACACACTTCTACGACTCGCTCCCAACCACTGGCGACGAGACAGGTCGTGCATTCCGCGACGTAGAGCTTGAGAAGACCTTAACCGAGGAGGCTCACCGTATAGGTCTGGGCGCTCAGTTTGGTGGTAAATACATCTGCCATGATGTACGTGTTATCCGTCTGCCACGTCACGGTGGCTCTTGCCCTGTCGGTATGGGTGTCAGTTGCTCGGCAGACCGCAACATCAAGGCTAAAATTAACAAGGAGGGACTGTGGATTGAGAAGATGGACTTCGCACCATACGAACTTATCCCTGAGCAGCTGCGCGAGGCAGGCGAGGGAGATGCTGTGCAGATAGACCTTGATAAGCCTATCCGCGAGGTATGCTCCGAGTTGGCGAAATACCCCGTAGCCACACGCGTCAGCCTCAATGGCACAATCATCGTTGCGCGCGACATAGCCCACGCCAAGCTGAAGGCCCGTTTGGATGCCGGCGAGGGACTGCCCGACTACTTCAAGAATCACCCTGTCTACTATGCCGGTCCTGCCAAGACTCCTGCGGGTATGCCTTGTGGCTCTATGGGCCCTACCACAGCACAGCGTATGGACCCATACGTCGATGCTTTCCAGGCAGAGGGTGGCTCACTTGTAATGATTGCCAAGGGTAACCGCTCACAGCAGGTTACCGACGCTTGTCGCAAACACGGCGGCTTCTATTTGGGCTCTATCGGTGGTCCTGCCGCACTGCTCGCCCAAGAGAATATCAAGGCTATCGAGTGTGTCGAGTTCCCTGAGTTGGGTATGGAGGCTGTATGGAAGATTCGCGTCGAGAACTTCCCTGCATTCATCTTGGTCGATGATAAGGGCAACGACTTCTTCCAGCAACTCAAACCGTGGTGTGTAGGTTGCCATAAATAACACATCAACACAATAACAGAAGGGGCTGTCCAACAAGTGCGTTGCGACAGCCCCTTCTATTTAGAAGTTGTTTGCATTAATCACGTTTAGCAACCCTTATCCCTTAATTTTGAATTTTGGCAAGACCTGAAGGTCTTCCCTTAGTTGCTCTGCCATAGCATAGTGAACAAGTTCCCTCTGCGTATGGCTTAATCGCAACTTTGAATTTTGAATTTTGGCAAGACCTGAAGGTCTTCCCTTAGTTGCTCCGCCATAGCATAGTGAGCAAGCTCCCTCTGCGTATGGCTTAATCGCAACTTTGAATTTTGAATTTTGAATTTTTAATCACGCGCTGCGTCAGCCACGCCCTGAGAGGCTTGTCGTAGAAACGCAGCAGCAACCACGCCAAGAGGATATTTCCTGCAACGACAGCCAATGCGATGTACCATACCTCGGAGAACGTATGAGGTGTGGCACTCCACGATGCGTAGTGATAATAGAACAGATACATCGAGGGGTAGTGGATGATATAGAGCGGATAGGATATTTCGCCCAAGAAGTTACACAATTTGGTTGAGCCCTTGTCGGTTGTCACGCCCGAAGCACCCACACACACCAACAGCGGGAAGAGCACCACAACGCATAGTGAGTCGTACAGACCATTTATCCACTTCACGCTCTCATCTCCCGCGTATGGCATAGCGAGCACAGCCACCAGCACCGCCGAGCAGAGCCAGAAAGCACCTCGCACCCGACGAGGTCGAAACGTGCGTTGCAGAAGCAAACCCATCGAGAAGGCGAAGCCCATACGCAACATACCTCCCACAAAGTTATACTCCGCCATCGACCACCCCACGCCTAAATGACCGAAGCCCGAACCATCCGCCATAACGAACGTAACCACACCACAGCCTAAAGCCACAACAACAAACCATAGAGCCTTCGTTGAGAGACGTCGCAGAGCCAAGGCGTAGAGGATATTACCTATATATTCAAAAAATAGCGACCACGACGGACCATTGAGCGGGAACATCTCGCCATTGCCACGCACCTCAGCACCCTGTCCCGGAAAAGCGGGGATGAGGAACATTGCCATCAACATCGAGAGCATAACCATCGACATTGGCGATTGCTCTCCACTCCACGTGGTACAGCCCTGTATGATAAACGCCACAACGCCGAGTATCGCACCCATTATCACCATAGGGTGCAGACGTATCAGACGACGCTTAAAGAACCCTCCTATCGACATCTTGCCCCAGCGGTCGTCGTAGGCGTAACTCACCACAAAGCCCGACAAGACAAAGAAGAAATCGACAGCCAAATAGCCGTGATTGAGCATTTGGTCGTAGGGCGATGTGGCAAAACCCTCAAAGATATGATACCATATAACCACCAAAGCCGCCACACCACGCAATCCGTCAAGCAATTCATACCGCGGCTTCGCCGTAAGAGTATTGTTCATTGTAGATGATATTAGAATAATAGACAAAAGTAATCAAAAGTGTATAAAAAGAGTGTCTGACGAACAAAAAAAACATTAGACTAAGATTTTTAACAAATATTTGTTTAACTTTGCTTATGATTACTATTTCTAAAACTTTACTATTATGAAACGATTGTTCACTATCGTGGCTGTTGCTATAACCGTTGCGTTTGTGGCTTGCGCCCCCTCTAAGGAGGAGATTGCCAACAAAGCACGCTACATAGCCGAACAATCGACCTATGCTGAATTGAGTCGTGACTGGATTCTTTTGGACCAGATTACAAAAGAAGACCGTGATTTTCGTGCCAAGCTCAACGAGGAGGAGCTCGAATACTATAACAAGCAATTAGAGGATGCCGAGGCAGAGTTTAGGCTTGAATATATGTAATTAAGGGATTAAAACTCCCTTAAATCTTTGACTTTAAGGCACAGGAGGCTGTCGCAACACTACTTGTTGGACAGCCTCCTATTGTATAAGTCACGCAACACGTTTAGAACTGAAAATATATAAACGGAGTAACCTCCTCGCTCTTAAATTGCAACACCAGTTGCACCACAACCACAAAAACCAATAGCTTGACTATCCACGGCGCACGAACAAATCTCTCGCCCATACGACTCCACCACCCCTCCGGCATAGCGTGAGCCGCGATTAACAACGCCATAAAGATACACCACACATAGCGCACCTGAAGAAAAACTGGCAGATAGTCGGCGTGGAAGTTTGTAAAGATATTCGTCGTGATAAACCACGCATCGCTCCAGCTGTCGGCGCGGAAGAATATCCACAAGAAGGCCACACAGCTAATTGTCAATAGCCACGATAGCGTCTTGACCGCCCAATTGTCGGGTATACCCTTCAGCAGCGGCTTAAACAGCTTATGCACAGCAAGTCCTACGCCGTGCATCGCTCCCCAAAAGACAAATTTCCACGATGCGCCGTGCCACAGACCGCCTATAAGCATCGTCAAAAAGTTATTCACGTAGGTACGTATCGCACCCTTGCGATTGCCGCCCAGCGGAATATATACATAGTCGCGCAGCCACGACGAAAGCGAGATGTGCCACCTATGCCAAAACTCCGTGAGGTTGGTCGATTTATATGGGAAATTGAAGTTGGGGCTGAGGCGGAAGCCCATTATCAAGGCTATACCTATCGCCATATCCGAGTAACCCGAAAAATCGCAATAAATCTGCATTGTATAGCCCACAACACCCATCAGGCTCTCCACACCCTGATATACCTCAGGCTGCACGAACACCAAGTCATTGTATTGCGAGATATAGTCGGCTATCAATGCTTTTTTCAGCACGCCCAGCAGAATCAGCCACATACCGAGCCATATCTCGTTAGGCAACGCTCGTCTGTTCTGCTTGACCTGTGGCAGGAAATAGTCGGCACGAACAATAGGTCCTGCAACCAACGCCGGGAAGAACGACAGGAAGAAAGCATATTCGAGCCAACTATCCGTCGGCGCAACCCTGCCGCGATAGACATCGACGATATAACTTATCGACTGGAAGGTATAGAACGAAATTCCCACCGGCAAGATAATATCGAGTGGCTGGAAGTTGTCGCCCACAATCTGCGCCCAATTCTCCAGGAAGAAGTTTGCATACTTGAAATAGCAGAGCACGCCGAGTGATGCAACAATAGATATTGCCACACATAGCTTGCGCTGCCACTCCTTCGCCCGTTTCACGAGCACTCGCGATAGTGTCCAGTCGAAAAGCGACGTGCCGACGAGCAGCAGGAAGAACCAACCGCTTGATTTATAGTAGAAGTATAGGCTGAAGGCCACCACAAAGAGCATCATCTTGTAGCGCGAGTTCTTCAGCAGGGCATACAGTGGCATAAAGAGCAGGAACAACGCCCAGAATGTTCCCGACGAGAATATCATCGGGCTCTCAGGAGAATATGAGAGTAACGAGGTGATGTTATGCCACAGCAACGATAAATCCATAACTAATTTTGTGGTTGATGGATTATGATCTTCTCAGGCTGTGCCTTGGCTACCTCCGGCACCTCCAACTTAATAGGGTGTGTCGAATATTCGGGCATCCAGCGCGCTATGCTGTCAAACCACTTAGCCGCAGCGTTGCGAGTCGGGTGCATACGGTCCTTAGCTCTATCGAAATGCATATCTTTACTTAGGAAGAATTTTCCTCGCGGCGTGTTGCTGCGAATCAAGTCGTTGATACCTGTATCCTCCTTCCAGTTTGGAGGACCAATCCACAGATAATCTACATCTCCCAACTGCTCGATTATGTTTTTCACATACTTGTCGCGGCTCTTCTTAATGTCGCGCACAAAGAGTTCGTTAGCTCCTAGCGCAACAAATACGTAGGTCGGCTCATACTCGGCTATATAATCCTTGAGTCGTGTTGTCGAGCCCCATGTCTTTGAGGTCGAGCCGTACCATATCACCGTGTAGAGCGTGTGGCCGTTATGCTCAGCATACGCCGCCATACGGGGCGACAGACCTTCGAGCATCGAGTCACCCACAAGCAAGATTCTCTGAGGCAGAGTATCAATCTGGGGCTTCTGCTCCACTGCGCAACTATCCCGCTCTACATAGAGCTCCTCAAATGGATTCTGCGGCTCCGGCTCACGTGTCAGCTCATCGTACATCTGCGAGGAGTGCAACTCTACCCCGCCGATGGTTATCGTACCGAATGCCGAAAGTGAAAAGAAGAGTATAAAACTCACTGCAAGCAGCGACCAAAGACCTATGTATGGGTGTTTCATCGTTTCTTTTTTGCTGTCAAAAACATTTTGTTATCTACCCAACGTGTATTTTGGGCGAGGTTTCAGGCGACAAATGTACTATTTATTCCCGTAAAATTCCAATTTATGCGATATTTTCTCCTCGTCCAAGCTTTTTTGTACACGACCAAACAGCCAAAAAATCAAGACAAAACAGGACAACAGCCTTATTTTCTAAAAAATTTTAAAATATTTTACCTAAAAGATGTCACCCTATCAAATAAATAACTACCTTTGCCGTCGGTTAGTAGGTTTAAGCGGAGAGTTTGTCCATTCTGCAATGGGCTCAGCCACCTCTCCGACTAAAATTTTGAGTTATGGATTTCTTCAGAGAGTTATTTTGCGGCAGCGATGCTTGGAGCGGTGGTATAGCCCATTCAATACTGATATTGGCTGTGGTTATTTCGCTGGGAGTTATGCTGGGCAAGATTAAGATTGCGGGTATCTCGTTGGGTGTTACGGGTATTCTCTTTGCGGGTATTGCCTTCTCACACTTCGGGATGAGTATCGACGCCGAGTTGATGCATTTCCTCAAGGAGTTTGGTCTGATTCTGTTCGTCTACTCTATCGGCTTGCAGGTTGGTCCGGGTTTCTTCTCCTCGTTCCGCGAGGGAGGAGTGCGCCTTAATCAGCTGGCAATCATCGTAGTACTGTTGGGTGTAGCCACTACCATTGCACTCTACTACATCACCGACTTGGATATTACAACTATGGTCGGCGTGATGTCGGGAGCTGTGACAAACACCCCGGGACTGGGTGCTGCCCAGCAGGCATATAGCGATATGAACAACGGAGCGCAGGCGGCAGATATGGCCACAGGTTATGCCGTAGCCTACCCTTTGGGTGTCATCGGTGCTATTCTCACTATCTTGTTACTGCGTCACCTGCTACGCATCAACACCAAAGCCGAGGAGCAGGAGGCTGGTGCAGGAGCCGATGCACATCGCAACCCTACAACGATACGCACCTCTATCAAGATAACCAACCGCGCTATCGACGGTAAGAGTGTTGCCGAGCTCCACACACTGCTCAACCGCGAGTTTGTCGTCTCACGTATCTCACATGGCGAGGCGGAGCCTGAGCTTGCCAACGCTGCGACAATACTACATCTTGAGGATAAGATTTTGGTTGTCTCGTCACCTGCTGACACTGAGGCTATCGTGACTATGGTCGGTGAGGAGATTACGATGAATTGGCACGACTTGTCGAAGGATATGATTTCGCGCCGCATCCTTATCACCAAACCCGAGCTCAACGGTAAGCGACTCTCTGACTTGCAGATACGCTCATCGTGTGGCGTTACTATCACACGCGTAAACCGTGCCGGCATCGACTTGGTTGCCGCAGGAAACCTTCAGCTACAACTTGGCGATAGGGTTACTGTCGTAGGTCCTGAACTCTCTGTCTTGCAGGCAGAGCAACGTTTCGGTAACTCGCTGAAGCGTCTGCGCCATCCAAACCTTATCCCTATCTTTATCGGTATCGCTTTGGGAGTTATCTTGGGTAGCATCTCATTCTCACTGCCGGGAATACCTCAGCCCGTCAAGTTGGGTTTGGCGGGAGGTCCACTTATCATAGCACTTTTGATAGGTCGCTACGGTCCTAATTATAAGATGGTTACCTATACCACCATGAGTGCCAATCTGATGTTGCGTGAGGTCGGCATATCGCTCTTCTTGGCCGGTGTCGGATTGGGTGCGGGCGAGAATTTCGTAAGGACGGTAACCGAGGGCGGTTACATCTGGATTCTCTATGGTGCAGCCATCACCGTCATTCCGCTACTCATAGCAGGTGTTATCGGCAAGCGACTCTTCGGCATCAACTACTACACCCTCATAGGTGTTTTGTCGGGAGCTTCGACCAACCCACCGGCGTTGGCTTTCTCATCCGAGCAGACGGCAACCGACGCTCCTTCAGTAGGTTACGCTACGGTTTATCCGCTGTCTATGTTCCTCAGAGTTTTAGCGGCACAGCTGCTCATTCTGATTTTTGCATAACGCACAACCGTCATAGGTTCGCTGATATAAAAAGGCTCTTTCGGGAGTCTTTTTTTTTATTTTTTTTCGACAACTCTGCCAAAAAATGAATTATATTTGCAAGTGAATTACAAAAATCTTGTAGATATGAAAAAGATTAGAGCTGCCGTTGTTGGTTACGGCAATATAGGTAAGTATGTGGTTGAAGCCCTTGAGGCAGCAACCGATTTTGAGATTGCAGGTATCGTTCGTCGCGCATCATCATTGGCCCAGGGCGAAGAGTCTAAATATAAGGTTGTCAGCTCATTGGAGCAGTTGGAGGGCGTCGATGTCGCTATCCTCTGTACGCCATCACGTCTGGTTGAGCAGAGTGCTGAGGCGGCACTCAAGTTGGGTATCTCGACTGTCGATAGCTTCGATATTCACACAGGCATTGCCGATATGCGCGCCCGTCTGGATGTCATTGCCCGTGAGCACAACGCCGCATCGCTTATCTCTGCCGGCTGGGACCCGGGTAGTGACTCTGTGGTAAGAGCCCTGTTGGAGGTCTGCGCCCCACAAGGCATCACCTACACTAACTTCGGTCCGGGAATGAGTATGGGCCACACCGTCGCGGTAAAGGCTATCGCAGGTGTCAAGGCGGCCCTTTCGATGACTATTCCTGTGGGCACAGGTATCCACCGACGTATGGTCTACATCGAGCTGGAGGAGGGTTACGACTTTGCAAAGGTGGCTGAGGCAATCAAGACTGACGCCTATTTCATACACGATGAGACACACGTCATCCAAGTCGATAGCGTCGAGGCTCTGAAGGATATGGGCCACGGAGTAAATATGGTCCGCAAGGGTGTGTCGGGCAAGACGCAGAATCAGCGTTTTGAGTTCAATATGAGCATCGACAATCCGGGTTTGACAAGTCAGATTTTGGTGGCAGGAGCACGCGCCGTATTGCGCCAGAAGCCGGGTTGCTACACAATGATAGAGATTCCTGTGATAGATTTCTTGGCAGGCGAACGCGAGGAGATTATTCGCCGCTTGGTATAACAGATACAATATAATATGAGAGGGAGAGTAGGCTTACTCTCCCTCTATTACGTCTCGGACTTTTTTCAAACCACGCCGCTCAGCCTCCCGCTCCATAAGGGCATAAGCCTCTGCGTATGAGTTGGAAATCTCGCCGTCGAGGATGGCATTCTTTATCACCTCCTTAATCTCACCTATGATGTTACAAGGTGCCAAATCGTAGCAACGCATAATCACATCGCCCGTAATCGGAGGTTGGAAGTTACGCACACGGTCACGCTCCTCCAAATCCTTCATCTTGCGGCGAACAAGCTCAAAATTAGCCATATAACGCTTCACCTTAGCGTCAATGCCCGATGTAATATCGGCCTCGCACAACGTCATGAGCGACTCCACATCATCCCCCGCCTCAAAGAGCAGACGACGCACCGCCGAATCTGTCACCATATCCTCCGATAGGATGATAGGACGAAGATGCAGATAGACCATCTTCTGCACAAACTTCATCGGCTCGTTCATCGGCAACTTCATACGACGGAATATATCGCGAACCATCTTAGAACCAACGACTTCGTGCTGGTGGAAGGTCCAACCTATGCGGGTATCATACGCCTTGGTCAAAGGCTTGGCAATATCGTGCAACAGGGCAGCCCAGCGAAGCCATAAATCATCACTGCGACGTGCCACATTATCCAACACCTTCAGCGTATGGCGGAAGTTATCTTTGTGGGCGTGATTGCCAACGCGTTCCACACCGCAAAGGTTGTGCACCTCCGGAAAGATAAGCTTCAACAAGCCCGACACCTCCAACAAATCAAAGCCCATCGAAGGGACAGGCGAAAGGAGTATCTTATTGAGTTCCACGATGATACGCTCTTTTGACACAATCGCTATGCGCTCCTTGTTTCGCTTGATAGCCTCGAACGTCTCATCGTCAATATCGAAGCCCAACTGCGTAGCAAACCTCACGGCACGCATCATACGCAGAGGGTCATCCGAGAAGGTTATATCGGCGTCGCAGGGGGTACGGATTATACAATCCTCCAAGTCGAACATACCCTCAAAAGGGTCTACCAACTCGCCATACCGCTCGCCATTGAGCGACCACGCCATAGCATTGATTGTAAAGTCGCGGCGGAGCTGGTCATCGTGCAGCGTGCCAGCCTCAACGAAGGGCTTGCGAGAGTCCTCGCTGTAAGACTCCTTACGCGCTCCAACAAACTCAACCTCAACACCATAGGCGCGCACCATAGCCGTACCGAAACGCTTAAACACCGACACTTTGGAGTGCACCTCACGACCCAAAGCCTCAGCCACCTCGATACCGCTACCCACAACCACAACATCGACATCGGTCGAGGGGCGACGCAGATAATAATCACGTACATAGCCGCCCACAACGTATGCCTCCACGCCAAGTTTATCCACTATGCGAGAGATATGCTTAAAGAGGGGTTGTGAAAGGGGTGTCGGTATAGTCATATTACACTAAATTCTTAGTTTTCAATTATTTACCTAAACATTTCAGATAGTCGGCAACGCACTTCTCCAAGCCCAAATACAGGGCATCGGCAATCAGGGCGTGGCCAATCGAGACCTCATCACACCAAGGTATGCGCTCAACAAAATATGCCAAGTTCACAAGGCTCAGGTCGTGACCGGCATTCAGTCCCAAACCAACCTCGCGAGCCTTCTCGGCAGCAACCACATAAGGGGCGATAGCTGCCTCTCTATCTGCCTTATAACCAGCGGCATAGGCTTCGGTGTAGAGCTCCACACGGTCCGCGCCACACGCCTTCGCGCCCGCAACCATCTCAGCATCAGGGGCTACGAAGATTGAGGTACGGATGCCTGCCGCCTTGAAACGAGCACACACATCGGTCAAAAATTGACGATTTGCAATGGTGTCCCAACCCGCCGACGAGGTGATAGCGTCCTCAGCATCAGGCACTAAGGTCACCTGAGCAGGGCAAACCTCCAAAACCAAATCAATAAAACTTGGGATAGGATTACCCTCAACATTCAGCTCGGTGGAGATAACTCGCTTTAAATCACGCACATCACTATAACGAATATGACGAGCATCGGGGCGAGGATGCACGGTAATACCCTCAGCACCAAAGCGTTCGATATCAAGTGATACATCCACGACATTTGGTAAATTTCCACCACGCGAATTGCGCAGAACGGCAATCTTATTTACATTTACACTCAGTTTTGTCATAATTTCGTTATATTTGCATCAGAAAACACCTCCAATGGTTAAGATTATTGCAAGAATCGTTACAAAAAATCTTCGATTGGTTATGTTTTTTGGGGTTTAACGTGGTAAAGTTACTTATTTTTTTTTAGAGGAGGATGAAAATAATACTTTTTTCGAGATATGGAATCGCTCACACCGCAGAACAATTGCAAAATTTGTTCCGCCTGCTTGAGCAATACAGCTTCGTCTACGAGATAAATTTGGAGTTTGCAAACGTAGTGCAGGAGCTCACAAATATAGAGATTCCGTCGGACAAAATATACACCAACAACGTTAAGCCACAGGAGGCTGAGGCCATAATGTTGTGCTTCGGGGGCGACGGCACATTGTTGGAGGGAATACGCCGCCTGGGAGATAACCAGATACCGGTTGCCGGAGTAAATCTGGGACATCTGGGTTTTCTCACCTCGGTACAAGTTCACGAGCTGGAAGAGTTTTTGAAGAGCGTAGTAGAACGCTCGTTCCATATTCAGCGACGAATGACACTCGAAGTGCAGGGCATAGAGAACTTAACGCTGACGGCACTGAACGAGGTGGTAATACATCGCGCTGAGGCCTCGATGCTCAGAGCCAAAGCAAAGGTCAATGGGCAGGTGGTAGCGCGCTACAATGGCGACGGTGTAATCATCTCAACACCAACGGGTTCAACAGCCTACTCGCTCAGCGCAGGAGGTCCAATCATATCGCCCGACTGCGACACCATATTGCTCACACCTCTGGCACCGCACAACTTCGGAGTACGCCCTCTGGTGGTTCCCGCATCGGCAGAAATAGAGCTCGAAATAGACCCTCAATACTCTTTGAATGCAGAGCTATCGGTGGATAATAAGACCTACTCCGTACACCCAACCGACAAGTTAAAAATACGTCGCTCACAACGACAGATTTTATTGGTTGTATCGCACAATATTTCGTTTTACGAAACGTTACGTAACAAGATGATGTGGGACACCGACATACGCAACTAACGCAAAAAAGGTGGCCCAAATAGTCGTTTTGGCGTTTTTATTACATAAAAACCTGAAAAAGCTTTAATTTACGAGTTAAAATAACTACATTTGCGAGTTATATGAACCTAAATCAAGATACTCCTCGGCATATTGCTATCATTATGGATGGCAACGGACGGTGGGCCAAGATGCGCGGAAAGCAACGCAGCGAGGGCCACGCGGCCGGTATGGAGGCTCTCAGAGCAACCATCCGTAACGCCGCAGAGGCAGGGGTGAAGTATCTTACCGTATATGCCTTCTCGACAGAGAACTGGGGACGACCACAGGAGGAGGTAGATGCTTTGATGGAGCTGATATGCAAGGGTGTCGAGATGGAGAGTGACAACCTGCGCGAGGGCGGCATCAGAGTTTGTGTGATGGGACGCAAGCAGCTCTTCTCGCCAAAGGTACTCAAGGCGATAGAGAGCATCGAGGAGAAGACGCGCGAGGGAGAGCAGATGACATTGATACTTGCGCTGGACTACTCCTCACGTAGTGAGATAACCGAGGCGGTACGTCAGATTGCCCGCAAGGTGCAGAGCGGAGAGCTTACACTGGAGCAGATTGACCAACAGCTCATATCGGACTCGTTGCTCACAGCAGGAGTGCCGGACCCCGACCTTGTAATTCGCACAAGCGGAGAGTATCGACTCAGTAACTTCCTGCTCTGGCAGGCCTCATACGCCGAGCTATACTTCTCGGAGGTGTTGTGGCCCGACTTTGACAAGGCCGAGTTGCAAAAGGCGCTGGAGGCATACGCCCTAAGAGAGCGTCGCTACGGTTTAGTGAAATAGAGATAAGAAACTTTTTGAGATATAGATGAATTACATTTCTAAAGGATTTGTGGCTTTGGTGGCACTGCTGGGTATCTCGGCGGGAGCCGCTTTTGCGCAGACAACCGAAACAAAAACCGACTCGCTGGACAATGCGAAAACTGAGGTTGTATTCGATAAGAATGCTCCGATGATGGAGTTCACCGGAGAGCCTAAGCTATACCACATACGTAACGTAAACATTCACGGCGTAGAGCATCTGGACCACAACCAGCTGCGTGCCGCTTCGGGACTTATTCCGGGCGACTCGATATATCTGCCAAGTGCTTATATCTCGAACTCGCTCTCGCGTCTGTGGAGTCAGCGTTACTTCTCGGATATTAAGGTCGGAGCGACTATCGAGGGCGACACACTCGACTTGGAGCTCTACTTACAAGAGCGTCCACGTGTCTATCAGTGGTACTTCGAAGGCGAGGGTATTGGTCGCAGCAAGCAGAAGGATTTGTTGGAGAAGCTGAAGCTGAAGCGCGGTACAGAGCTCTCGGATTATGTGATTGACCGCAGCGAACGACTCATAAAGAAGGATTTTGCAGACAAGGGCTTCCGCAACGTCGAGGTAAAGACCATAGTGGAGAATGATTCGCTAATCCAAAATGCTGTGAACGTAACCTTCCGCATCACAAAGAACGAGAAGGTGAAGGTCGGTAAGATTACATTCTCAGGTAACGAGCAGTTTGATGACAAACGTCTGCGTAAGACCTTCAAGAAGACACGTCAGAAGAGCATCAACATCTTCAAGAGCTCGAAGTTCAAGGCTGACGAATACAAGGAGGATAAGAATCTGTTGTTGGATTTCTACAACTCACGCGGTTACAGAAATGCTACGATTCTCTCGGATTCAATTTACCAGATAAGCGACAACCGTATAGGTATTCACCTCGATATTACCGAAGGTGAGAAGTTCTACATCCGCGACGTGCGCTGGGTGGGTAACTCGGTATACGACACCGACTACTTGCAGCGTATGTTTGGTGTGAAGAAGGGCGACACATACGACAAGAAGTCGATGCACAAGCGACTGGGTGTGGGTCGTGAGATGGACCCAGAGCAGCAATCTGTGGCCAGCATATATCAAAATAGTGGTTATCTGATGTCGCAGATTGACCCTACGGAGATTGTTGTAGGCAAGGATAGCATTGATATAGAGGTGCGCGTATTCGAGGGTAAGCCTTTCACGATTAACGAGGTAGGTATATCGGGTAACATCCGCGTCGATGACGAGGTGATACGTCGTGAGTTGGCTATATATCCGGGTATGCTCTACGACCGTTCGTTGCTTATGTATACGTTGCGTCAGCTGATGGGTATGGGACACTTCGACGCAGAGTCTTTGCAGCCGGATATTCAGCCTGTAACGGATGACTTGGTAAATGTGAACTTCCCACTTACAGAGACCGCCAGCGACCAATTCAACATCGCCGGAGGTTGGGGCTCAGGCTCATTTGTAGGCTCGGTAGGTATCACGCTCAACAACCTCTCGACACGTAACATGTTCAAGAAGGGAACATGGCGTCCATATCCTATGGGACAGAATCAGAAGTTCTCTATCTCAGGTCAGACAAACGGTACGTACTACAAGGCTATTGCAGCAAGCTTCACAGACCCTTGGGTAGGTGGCCGTAAGCCTAACTCGCTGACAGTATCGGCACACTGGTCGGAGCAGAACAACGCATATTACATCTGGCAGTCATCGACAATGCACTTCCGTACACTCGGTATCGGCGTCGGATTGGGTAAGCGACTCAAGTGGCCAGACCCTAACTTTACACTCTACGTCGAGGGACAATATCGTCGCTACGCACTCCACAACTGGGATTACTTCATCATGAAGAATGGTGTGGCAAACGAGCTCTCGTTAAAGATTGCTTTCGGACGTTCGACAATCGACCAGCCTATATATCCTCGTAAGGGTTCGGAGTTCTCGATAACAGCGACACTCACTCCTCCATACTCAGCATGGGATGGTAAGGATTACAGCGACGAGAACATGGCCGACAACGTGCGTTACAAGTGGATTGAGTACCACCGCTGGCAGCTGAAAGGTAAGTGGTTCCAGGCTTTGTCAAACAATGGCGACTTGGTAATCATGGCAGCAGCAGAGATGGGATTCCTGGGACACTACAACCGTCATAAGTCATCTCCTTTCCAGCGATTCGAGGTCGGTGGTGACGGCATGAGCGGATACACGATTTATGGTGTGGACATCATCGGTCTGCGCGGTTACGACGACGGAGCATTGGACCCTGTGGATAGTAATTATTCACTTGCATACAATAAATACACCCTCGAAGTACGTTATCCTATTATACTGAAGCCTTCATCACAAATCTTCGTATTGGGATTCCTGGAGGGTGGTAACGGCTTCAAGTCGTGGAAAGAGTTCTCACCATTCAACATCAAGCGTTCGGCAGGTCTCGGCGTGAGAGTTTATCTGCCTATCGTAGGTCAGCTCGGTCTTGACTGGGGTTGGGGATTCGATGCTCCGGCAGGCGACGTACGACGCAGCGGCGGACACTTCCACTTCACCCTCGGCCAATCATTCTAAGGGGCAGCGAGGCTGTATAGGAAAGATGCCGTAGGTACGTGGTAGGATTTTTGATAATTATATAACCTAAAACAGATAGAGTTATGAAAAAGATGATTTTGATGTTGGCTATGACAATAGGTCTGGCAACAGTAGCATCGGCACAAAACTATGCCGTAGTAGATAGCGAGAAGATTTTTAAGTCTATCGAGGCGTACAACACAGCAATAACAGAGCTCGACAACCTGGCAGAGCAATACCAAAAACAGGTGGACGAGAAGTTTGAGGCGGTAGAGACTCTCTATAATACTTACATGGAGCGTAAGGCTTCGCTATCAGAGGCTTCACAGAAGGCTAACGAGGAGAATATCCTCAAAAAAGAGAAGGAGGCATCAGAGTTCCAAGAGTCTCTGTTTGGCTCGGAGGGAGAGCTGATGAAGAAGCGTCTGGAGATGATTCAGCCTATACAGAAGAAGGTATTTGAGACAATAGAGCAGTATGCTCAGCAGAAGGGCTACGATATGATTATCGACATAGCACAGAACGCAACAATGCTCTACTACTCTTCGAAGGCAGACAAGACAGAGGAGATTATTAAACTTGTGAAATAAATTTTAAACTATACAACTAATAAATTATGAAGAAAGTATTGAAGCTTACCTTAGTGGTAGTATTTGCACTGTGCTCAACAGCTGTTTTTGCACAGAAGTTCGGACGCATCAACTCTCAGCTCATCATCGTAAATATGCAGGAGTTCAAGGATGCACAGACACAGTTGGAGGAGTTCTCAAAGGAGTGGGGTGCACAGCTGGAGACTATTCAGGTGGAATATAACACTCGTTACCAGGAGTATCAGGCATCATATCAGACTTTGAGCGACTCGGCAAAGCAGCTTAAGGAGAAGGAGTTGGACGACTTGGCTAAGCGTTACCAGGAGTTCCAGCAGATAGCTCAGCAGGAGGTACAGAAGAAGCAGATGGAGTTGATGCAGCCTGTAACAGAGAAGGCCGTAGCAGCTATCAACGAGGTGGCTAAGGCAGGTGGTTACATAGCTATATTTGATGAGACAGCCGGCTCGTTGGCTTACATCGACGAGGCAGCAGTGGTGGATATTGCTCCTGAGGTATGCGCTAAATTGGGCGTGACACTCCCAGCAGAGGGCGCAGCACCAGCAGCTACACCTGCTCAGTAAGCATTACGTAGCGACAGGCTTTTTAGCCGTGCCCAAAGAGAAAAACCGCAAGCTCCGAAATGGGGTTTGCGGTTTTTTTATATTTGGCGTCATTGACTTAGTTTTCAGTTTTTACCTTTCACTTTTACGCTTAGTAGCTTGGGTAACTATTTGGTTACCCGCGTTACCGTTGGTGGTAGAGGATGTTTGATGGAGGTTAGGAAACTAAGGGTTATTAAGGGATACTAAAGTCTACGGCGGGATTGTGTTTGGTATCAGTGAGGGTGTATAATAAAAGGTAGATTCCCATCGCCTTGCTGCGCAAGTCGGGGAATGACGTTTTATTCAATGTGCAATGAAGAATTAGTGAAGAGTAATTGGCTTTTTCAGTTTTTAGTTAAGGACAAAAGTTTTCAATGCTTCGGCACACGCTTCGGGCTCCTCGATAAAGCCCATGTGGCCAGACTGCTCAAGCCAGACAACCTGCGCCTGAGGATTCAAAGCTATAAACTCCTCGGCAGCCTCAACAGGAATATAGCCATCCCACCTACCCAAAATAAAGAGCTGTCGCACAGCAGATGTGCTGAGCATCTCGTTTTGGTCCTTGCGTTCAATCATACCTCCCAGCAGGGCGACGATACCCTCCTCCTCGGTGATATGTACCTGCTCAACCAAATCCTCGATATAGTCCTTGAGGCGTTTACGGTTCTGCTCGGCAAAGCCCGCCTCAGGGGCTACGGCAGCCAACAAATCCTTCTTGCCCGCCTTGACAAGGGCTATCTCGCGACGACGATTCTCGCGCTTGAGCTCCGTATCAGCCATAGGAGATGAGCTCAGCAGCACAACACCATCCAATCGCTCAGGGTACTTCTCACAGAAAGCCAACGAGATATAGCCGCCCATGGAGTGACCACACAGGGTGACACGCTCCAAGCCTAAAGCATCCAACATATCCTTCACAACATCAGCCATCTGCTCCATAGTATGCACCTCGCCCTTGACCTCGGAGATGCCGTGGCCGGGGATATCGAGCGTGATGACACGCATCGAAGGAGTGAGAAGCGGGGTGAAATCATCCCACACATACATCGACTCCAAATAGCCGTGCAACAAGACCAAAACCTTATCGCCGACACCACTGTCGGCTATATGCAGAGCGGTAGAACCCGCCATCAAAAAACTCTCTTTCATATGATTTAGCGTTTTGTTTCGCAGACAAAAATACGAAAAAAACGACAAAGAGGGTGCAAAACTATGGCAGATATCAAAAATATCGCCTCGCGTGTTGTTTTAAGAACAAAATATTCGTATTTTTGAAAGATTATTGCGCACGGGCAACTCTTAAGAAGAGTTGGAGTGGATTTTGTAGAGGATGAACAGAGGATGAAAAACCTTAGGCAAATAGTAATGGCGGCTCTGCTGGGTATATTATGCTCGGCATGTAATGTGACGCGCCACCTATCCCAGGGGGAGTATCTGGTGCAGGAGGTGACAATAAACACCGACAAGCAGACGCCTAAACACGACCGCTTCACAGTAGAGACCTTCGAGGTATATGTGCGACAGACTCCTAACAAACACTTCCTCGGCACCAACTTCTACGTCTGGACTTACAACCAAGCAAAGCCTGAGAAGGATAACTGGTGGAACAACCTGAAGCGTAAAATCGGCGAAAAGCCTGTATTGCTCGATATGGCCCTGACGGAGAAGAGCGCACAGAACTTGAAGACCTACATGAACTCCAGAGGTTACTACGACTCGGAGGTAAGGTATACGGTAGATACTACACGTAAGAGAAACAGAGCCTACATAACCTACGATATACGACAGGGAGAGCCTTACTCTATTACAGAGCTGTCGTATGAGTTTCGAGATGAAGAGCTGGAGCCTATAATTGCTGCCGACACAGCCAACTCGCTGATAAAGGTGGGCGATAGATTCGATATTACGGAGCTGGATGCAGAGCGAGCACGCATCGCACACTACCTGAACGATAGAGGTTACTTCAACTTCACGGTAAACAACATCACATATCGAGTCGATACACTCGACGGCAACCGCACAGCGAAGGTTAAGATGGTTGTGCGACGTAACATAACAGGTTACGACGAGCGCGGAGTGGCACAGATGGATAACAACAAGGTGTTCCGCATAGCTGAGATAAACGTCCTGCCGGCATACAACCCAACAGTGACACGCCTGGAGCAGAACCTGACACTGCTCGATACAACATACTACAACGGTTTGAACATCGTGAGCCAGGGAAAGCCAAATGTAAGACCTAAGGTGCTACACGGAGCAATACCGATGACGCCAAATACCCTATACAACGCATCACTGGTGGAGCGTACATATTCGGATATTATGTCGCTCGGATACTTCAAGAGCGCAAGAATAATATTCGAGGAGCTGCCTCAGGGAGAAGATGTGAAGCTGCTAAACTATGCAGGCGAGGGCGCACAGGCGTACTCCCCAAAAGAGTTTAGCAACATCGAGGAGGGGTTGCTCAGGTGTTATATCCTCTGCTCACCGACACTAAAACAGGGATTCAATGTCGAGCTGGAGGGAAGCACGACGTCGAGCTTCTTCGGCATATCGGCAACAGCCGGCTACCAAAACCGTAACATATTCAAGGGCATGGAGACGCTCAACGCCTCGGTGACCTTCGGTTACGAGTATATGAAGGCTCCTAATGCGGTGAAACGACGTGCCAACGAGTTGGGATTTACTGTCGGAATGTCATTCCCTCGTTTTATCACGCCATTCGATATATCGACACGAAACATCAATGCCCCACGAACAAAGGTGGAGGCGTCGTTCAACTATCAAGATAGACCGTACTACCGCCGAGACCTCTCGCGTGTGACGTGGACCTACTCATGGCAGAGCATGAATGGCCGTTACTTCTATCAGCTGCGTCCGTTGGACTTCAACTGGATTTCGGTGGGTTACATCAATGAGGATTTCTTCAACTCGCTACAAAATGAATATCTGCGTCAGAGTTACAAGACACAGGCTATCCTCGGACTCTCGGCATCGTACGTCTACAACAACCAAAACAAGAATGTCGGCGGCAGCGCAACACTCCTGCGCGCAAACTTCGAGTCGGCGGGTAACCTGCTGAACTTGATAGGTGTCGCGTTCCTGAATAAGAGCGACGAGGGGAAATACAACCTCTTCGGCACACCTTACTCGCAATATGTACGTGGCGATGTGAGCATCAGCCGTAAGATAGTTTTGGGCGAGAAGACAGCTCTGGCAGGTAGAATATTTGCGGGAGTGGGTGTCCCCTACGGCAACTCGTCAGCACTGCCTTTCGACCGTATGTTCTACGTCGGTGGTAGCAACAGTATGCGTGGATGGGCCCCTCGAACACTTGGCCCGGGAAATACTCCGGCACAAGATACTGCCTATCCTGTACAGATGGGTGATATGCGACTGGAGGCTAACTTAGAGTTCAGATTCCCTATATGGTGGATGTTCCACGGTGCTACGTTCCTCGACTTGGGTAACGTATGGTATCTGGGTGGCTCGGAGGCACAGGTGCCAGCCGATGGTGTATTCCACTTCAATAAGTTCTACAAGCAGCTGGGATTCAACACAGGTATCGGCATCAGACTGGATATCGACTTTGCGATATTGCGTCTGGACTGGGGTATACAGCTTCATAACCCTAACCGCCCAGAGGGAGAGAGGTGGATAAGTAATTTCAAGTGGAAGAATACATCGCTGAATTTTGGTGTGGGTTATCCGTTCTAATTTTTTTATCGGCTATTTTGCGGTTTTCGGTGGGCTTTTGGTAAAGCCTATGGCTGTATGCTGCCTACTCTGCTTAACAAACATATTTGTTGCAGAGTAGACAGCAGACAGCACCTCCTAACGGAGGCAAACGAAAACCGAATGTATCATACAAATATTCTATCTATTATATAAAGAATAATATTGACATTCCCTCCCCAACCCCTCCCTTTGAAAAAGGGCGGGGCTTGGTCGCAGACATAGCCTGCTCCAAAAAACGCTGAAGAATCTAAAGGGTTTGTATTTAGGAGAGTTTGGTGTAGGTTATCCGTTCTAAATTTCTTTATCACTGATATTTGCGGGTTTCGGTGGGCTTTAGATTAAAGCCTATGGCTGTATGGGTAACTAATTAGTTACCCGCGCTACTTGGTGGTTGTTAAAGGATATTAAGGGGTATTAAGGGGAGCGGCGAAACACTCCGGGTAACTAATTGGTTACCCGCGGGACTTGGAGGGAGTAAAGGGTACTAAAGGCTATTAAGGGATACTAAAGGGGACGGCAGAAAATGTGTTTGGTATCAGTGAGGGTGTTTAGTAAGCGGTAGATTGCCACGCAGTTGCATAGAGCCGAGTGGAGTATCAGCAACCTTCGCAGATGCAACCGCTCGCAATGACGGGGTTTATTAGTTTTTAGATTTCACATTTTAGATTTCAGTTTCAGTAGCTGGGGTAACTAATTAGTTACCCGCGGGACTTGGAGGGAGTAAAGGGTACTAAAGGCTATTAAGGGATACTAAAGGGGACGGCAGAAAATGTGTTTGGTATCAGTGAGGGTGTTTAATAAAAGGTAGATTGCCACGCAGTTGCATAGAGCCGAGTGGGGTATCAGCAAGCCCCGCAGATGCAACCGCTCGCAATGACGGGGTTTTATTCAATGAGTAATTAGTAATGAGTAATGAGTAATTGAGTTTTTACCTTTTAGTTTTCAGTTTTTAGTTTATAAAAAAAGCTGTTGCAACTCGAGAGTTGGACAGCTTTTTTATCGTTACTCGCTGATGGCCGGTGGTACATCAGCACCCCACTGCTTGTTAGGCTCTGAGCTCATAGTAAGCTTCAAGTGACCGCCCTCGGAGAGAGCTTCGCGATAGAACCAACAATTATCTAACCTCTTACCATTGAGCTCTGCCGACTGCACATAATAGTTATCAGAGCCATTGCCCTCGACCTCAATAGTGAACTTTGGACCGCGCTCCGAGGTGCGAATCACAACCTTATCGAACTGTGGCGAGCCAATCTGGTAGGTAGGCTCAGAGCACGAGCCACCCTGAACATCAAACAAGCCCATAGCTGCCAAGACATACCATGCACCCAGCTGGCCCTGGTCCTCATCCTGACCGTAGCCGTAGCCATGCTCGCCATCGGTGCCGTAGAACTCGTCACAGATAAGACGTGTCCACTTCTGTGTCAAGTAAGGCTTACCCGAGAAGTTAAACAGCCACGAGATATGCAATGATGGTTGGTTACCGTGGTTATAAGGGCTCTGCAAACCCGAAAAGGCATTGACAACCTTACCGCCACCGAAGATGGTCTTGCGTGCCTCGGTAAAGACTGAGTCCAGACGAGTGTTGAAGGCCTCCTTGCCCATCTTCTCAGCCAAGCGTGAAGGTGCGTGAGGGACAAAGAAGGTGTACTGCATAGAGTTACCCTCCTGGAAGCCTCGCCACGACTCCAAAGGATTGAACTTATCAATAAACTCGCCTCCGACAACGCGTGGGCGGATGAGCTTGAGCTCCTCATCGAACAGACGCTCCCAGCCCTTGGACAAATCCATAAGCTTAGCATAGTCATCCATCTTGCCCAACGACTTAGCCCACTGAGCAACAGCATAGGCACTGAAGCTATACTCCAGAGTATGCGACGCAGAGAACTGCGAGCCGCCAGGGTGTGTGCCGAAGAAGATGCTATCCTCATAAGGGACATAGCCCAACTTAACAAACTGGCCTACATCGGTCTTACCTGCGCCCTCGATACGGCCCTCCCAGCCTATCTCGTTCTTCAGCGCAGCCTCATAGGCTTTCTCGACGTCGTAGTTGCGGATGCCGCTATTATAGGCTCCCGCCATAGTGATACTGACCATATTGGTACCTACGCCCGACACATAACGGCTCGCAGCGATACCGTCGCCCAGCCAACCTGCATCCTGATAGACCAAAAGCTGGCTGCTGATAAAATCGCTGTAATACTCGGGATAGGCGATAGCCCACAAGGTAGTGAGGTTCCAATATGCACCCCACACAGCATCGGTATTGTAGTGATTATGCTGTGGCTTGCCATCCTTGCCCAATGGAATCTGGCCCACAGAGCCATCATTGCGAGGGTAAGCACCGCTGACATCGCTCGCCAAACCACGACCCA
Source organism: Alistipes sp. (assembly GCA_017623505.1). Classification (GTDB taxonomy): domain Bacteria; phylum Bacteroidota; class Bacteroidia; order Bacteroidales; family Rikenellaceae; genus Alistipes. The sequence continues at coordinate 88,118 of JAGAOZ010000021.1, read as the reverse complement.
ACAAGGCGTGATACAAACCTGTATAGAACTTAATCTTGCTCTGCTCCGAGCCTCCCTCGACACGGATACGGCCCAACTGCTCGCGCCACTTACGCTGGGTAGCCTTACGTGCCTTATCGAACGAGAGCTTTTGAGCCTCACACTCAAGATTCTTTCGAGCATTCTCAACAGAGGTATACGACAAGCCGACCTTGACATTAATCTGCTCAGCCTCGGCGGTTGCATAGTTAAGGGCAAGGATAGCTCCTGCACCACGCAGCTCACTGCCCTCGCTAACATCTCGCCCTCGAAGAAGACAGAGGTAGAGGCAGGGGCTTTATCTACAACGGCGTAGAAATACATAGCAACAGAGGCTCCCGCCTGATATTTCTTCACGTACTCAGGCTCGGTGATAACCCAACCCTCGATAGTATGCTCATCGACCATCTTTACATAAGCATCCTTAACAGCTCCACTCTCGCCCTGGCGATTACCGATATTGAACAAGATATGCGACGCCTCGCTCTGAGGGAAGGTGTAACGCTGGAAACCTACACGTGCAGTGGCAGTGAGCTCCGTGCGTACGTCATAGTCCTTCAACAGGACAGAATAGTAACCCGCAGTGGCATACTCGTCAGCCTTATCGAAACGAGAACGCCAACCCTCATCGGGATTCTCTAACTTACCCGGCATAGTCTTCAGCTCGCCTACGGTAGGCATCAAAGCTACACCACCAATCTGGAACTCGTGCAGACAAGGGAATCCGTCAATAGAGCTATGGCCGTCCTCATAGCCGACAGCCTCCCAGCCCTGCTCATTACCATAGGTACCATTAGTCGAAGCTCCCAACTTAGCCATACCAAAAGGCTCGGCGGCAGGAGTGAAGAAGAACCAACGGCTATGAATAGAACCCAACGTAGGGCGAACATAGTCGATAGGCTCAGTAGCGGCAAAAGATGTTGCAGCTACAAAGAGAGAGAGTAAAAGGGTGAAAAATCTGCTTTTCATCTATTTAGTTTTTATGTTATTGACTCGACATCATTACAAAGTTAATACAACAAAACTATTTATCCACCAACAAAAAACCACAGTAGACTACTATGGCATAAATTGATACAATAAAAGGGGGGGGCGGAACATTCGGCTTTGGGTTTTGCCTTTCAGTTTTTAGTTTTCAGATTTGACCTTTTAGATTTCAGTTTCAGTAGCCGGGGTAACTAATTGGTTACCCGCGTTACTTGGGGGTTGTTAAAGGATATTAAGGGGTATTAAGGGATAATAAAGGGGACGGCGGGATTGTGGGACTGTGGGACTGTGGGACTGTGGGTGGGTATCAGGGAGGATGTTTAATAAAAGGTAGATTGCCACGAAATAGCATAGGGCGTAGTTGCGTATCAGCACGGAAGACAGATGCTATTTCTCGCAATGACGGGGTTTTATTTATTAGTTTTCAGCTTTCACCTTTTAGATTTCAGCGTTCACCTTTCAGCTTTTAGTTTTACGACGGGTATAAAAAAGATCGGTGGTAATTAGTCTCACGACATATTACCACCATTGTTAGGTTAGTTAGGTTAATGAGAATTGTGGGTTGTACCCACATTGCGTATACAAAGATAAGCCTATTTTTTACGTTTGCAAAATTTTTTGCAACTATTTTGATTATTTTTTAGACTTTTAACCTAACATATTTTAAAAAATTAAATAACAGATTAGGCAATAGAGCTTACCGCATCGGCTGTGGATGGTTCCGCAGCAAGGACCAAGACCTCGTCAGGGGCAGTTGCACCACTTTCGGCAGAATATTGACTGCGATAAGAGGCCGGAGTGAGTGAATACTCTTTCTTAAAAAGTTTAATAAAGTGTGAAGTGTTCGGAAAGGCACATTCGTTGCCTATCTCGGAGATAGATTTGGAGGTGGAGATAAGCAGCAGACGCGACTGAAGCAGTCGCTGCTGGATAAACCAACGATGGGGTGGCGAGAAGAAGTGTCGCTTGAACTCCTTTTTAAAAGAGGTTAGAGAGCGGTTGGTCATCGAGGAGAGCTGCTCAATGGAGAGGTCATTGAAGATGTTGGAGTAGATAATCTGCTCGAAATTGTCGTGCGCAACATCGGCATTGCTCAAAACCTTAGACTTCAAACAACCCTCGCTATGCGACACAACAAGGTAGATGAGCTCGGTGAGCTTGATATTCTCAGCTGTCTGGTCGTGGATGAAGTTGTCATCCTGAAAATAGGTGGCTATGTGCGAAAAGAAACTGCGCATAGAACGGCTGGCAACAGTCGAGGTGTGATTCAGACGACGGCACAGCTCGCAGTGGTGAGTGTTGGAAATGTTAATCGAATAGTTCATATTCAGATACAACAAAATGCGCTGCAACAGCTCCGACGAGTAATAGACGACAATCTGCTCGAAGGGTGACTCCTTGTCGGGGAGGTTCTCAACATAGTGGTTGCCTATTCCAAGATAGAAAATCTCGCCTCGCGAGATGTCGTAGTGGGTATCTCCATAATAAATGCGTCGTCTGCCGCGCAAAACATAACCGATAGCACATCTGGAAAGGGTTAATAGTTGAATACCTGCATTGGTAGCCTCAACATACTTTACTATTGTAGGCTGACTACCCGACTCATTTTTCATTTTTAGTGTGTTTTTAAATGTATAGAATATTTTTTATCCGTTGCTCGGATATTCAAAATTAGATAAAACCTTATGAAAATACAAGATTTTATACGGTTTTTACAATATTTTATTGTATTTTTTATATAAAACAACCCAATTAGAGGATTTTTATGCGGAGAAAGGGGTTAAATGAGGTGGGAAAAAGGGAAAAACAAAGAGGAAGGAGGGGTTGGGCATTGGGGTTTCGCGTTTGAGGTATGGGTAACTAATTGGTTACCCGCGGGACTTGGAGGGACGAGCGAAAAAGATTTAAATGGAGTGCAAAGAAAGCCTGGGTAACCGAATAGTTACCCACGCTACTGAGGAGAGGCGAGATACTCTGGGTAACCAAATGGTTACCCGCGCTACTTGGAGGGACGAGTGAAAAAGATTTAATGGAGTGCAACGGTAATGTGGGTAGCCAATTGGTTACCCGCGGGACTTGGGGGTGGTTAGAGGAAGTACGATGGAGGTTAGGAGACTAAGGGTTATTAAGGGATACTAAAGGGGACGGCGGGATTGTGGGTGGGTATCGGTGAGGGTGTTTAATAAAAGGTAGATTGCCACGAAATAGCATAGAGCGTGGTTGCGTATCAGGCAGGACAGCAGATGCTATTTCTCGCAATGACGGGGTTTATTGAAAGAGCACAGGGTAAGGGGAACTAAGGGTTATTAAGGGATACTAAAGGGGACGGCGGGACTGTGGGTGGGTATCGGTGAGGGTTTTAGTAAAAGGTAGATTGCCACGCCGTTGCATAGAGCCAAGTGGGGTATCAGCAAGCCCCGCAGATGCAACCGCTCGCAATGACGGGGTTTTATTTATTAGTTTTCAGTTTTGGCAAGACCTAAAGGTCTTCCCTTAGTTGCTCCCGCTCGGCATAGCTCAAGCAAGCTTGGCTCTGCCCTCGCTTACTCGCAACTTTCAGTTTTTAGATTTCAGTTTCAATAGGTGGTAAAAAAATAGGTGCTCCGCTGTGGAACACCTATTTAATATATAAGGTATAGAAAGATTACTTTGCTGGCTCAAGAGCTGCATAAGAAATCTTTAGTGCCTCTGCACGACGTAAGTTCTGCTTAACGTCGGTGATGATACCCATAGTAGTACCCTTATCCGCCTTGATACTTGTAGTCATATAAGCGCGGTCTGCCTCCTCGACAGCTGCACGCTCAGCAGCGATAAAGTTACCAATATCCTGTGGGGTCTTGAAAGCATCGTTCAACTGAATCTGTGTCGCCTTACCGTACTTGTCCTGCATGTGCTTTACAGGCTCGCCAATGTAGATATGGCTAACAAGACTCTTCTTCTCAAGCTTCTGTACCTGTGTTGCATTTGGAAGCTTGGTAGTTACCAACAACTCCTGCTCTCGCATGGTGGTTGTAACCATGAAGAAGAACAGAATCATGAAGATAACGTCAGGAAGCGATGCTGTCGAAATTGGAGGTAGCTCTTTGCTACCCTTTTTCTTCATTACTGCCATAACTATTTCTTATTTTTTTGACGTGGTTCAGCCTCCGAAATCTTAATCTTTACAGCCTTAGTGATAACAGCCTTCTCCTCGTCGTTCAAATCCTTCATCTCACGACCATTGAAGATTGATATCGAAGCCTGATTACGTACATCGTTAAATGCACGAGTCAAAGCATCCTGTACTGCAATATAAGTATCGTAGTTGGTATTACGTGTAGTCTGCAATGATACTACACCTGAACTCTCTAAGTACTTAATCTTACCTTTATTATCCGGCAGGTCCAACTCAATCTCCTTCATCTCAGGCAATGCCTCAGAGTTAGATGGATTGAGCACGAACTCCTTAACCTTTTCGGTCAGACGCTGTGACTCGGCCGGATTCCAAATATTGAAATTCTGACCGCGTCCCTGGTCGCGACCGTCCTGAGCCATAACTTCGCCTCGGTCATTTACAAAGACAAGCATCAAGTTACGCTGCTTAACTTTGTTGTCCTCGAGCTCCATATCCTCAGGTGGCATAGGGGGAAGCTGACGCATAATACCCTTGTCGTTACTCATTGTGGTAGCAACAAGGAAGAAGATAAGCAACAGGAAGGCGATATCTGCCATAGAACCAGCATTAATCTCCTGAATTTTTCTCTTATTTCCTGCCATGTTAATTCTTCTTTTACTTTAATTATTATTTAACTGCGTCGCTAATTGCTGAATAAATTGCTGACAAAACGGCACCAGCAAATACTACTCCTGTAACAATGATTGATGCCCAGCTGATGGTAGTCTCAAACGAACCAAACACTGAGTGGTTCTGCAAATCCTCAATCACAAAGTTTGGATTGGTAGCAACATTACTACTTGCGATGAACCATGCAGCAACAACAACACCTACTACAATGACCAACGAAATCACTGTACCCAAAATTCCTTCCGGTCTCTTAATCATATCCCAAAGAGCCGAGAAGAGTGCAGCTACAACGGCAACAGCAAAGAGAACATAGCCCAAATACAGGTTGGCATTAACAGCCGTTGGGAATGCCTTAGAGCTCTTGTCAAGGTGCAACTCAGCCAAATTACCCTTATCAATCTCTGGGGTAGAGAAGGCTGCCCATGCTGCAAGAGCTACAATTGCTGCCATGATAGCTACAAGTAAATATTTAAAAATTTTACTCATCATAACGTTTGTCTCTTTTTAGGATAGACGATTATTTCTTGTTATATGCGCTCAACATATCAACCAAAATGATTGACGCATCCTCCATCTTATTAACCATGGTGTCAATCTTTGATACGATGTAGTTGTAGAACAACTGGATAATAACAGCAGAGATAAGACCCATCAAAGTTGTAAGCAACGCAACCTTAATACCACCTGCTACTGCGGTTGGAGAGATATCACCCATAGCCTGGATATCATCGAACGCCTGGATCATACCTACTACGGTACCCATGAATCCCAACATAGGAGAAAGAGCGATGAAAAGACCCATCCATGAAAGACCTGACTCCATCTTACCGGTCTGTACTGAACCGTATGATACTACTGCCTTCTCAACAGCGTCCATACCCTGCTCGTAACGCATCAAACCCTGATAGTAGATAGAAGCGATAGGACCACGTGTCTTGCGGCAGATATCCTTTGCAGACTCGATACCCTCGTAGTTCAAAGCAGCCTCAACCTTCTTGATGAACTTCTTAGTGTTGATGTTAGAGAATGAGAGGAACAACATACGCTCGATAGCGATAGCCAAACCGAGAACCAAACATACCAACACTGGCAACATCCATTCCCAACCTCCCTCGAGGAACTTCTGCAACAATACCTGGTGCAAACCCTGCTCTACTGGAGCAACGGTCTCAGCAGCCTGAGCAACTGGCTCTGCTGCTGCCTGAAGTGTATCAGCTACTGGAGCAGCTGCCTCTTCAGCCTCAGCTGCGAAAGCTTGTACAGTACCCATAACGGCAACTGCCAAAGACATAAAAATTTTTTTCATAACTTTTTAAATGTTTTTTGATTAGTGTTTGTAAATTTTTATTGTTAAAATTATTTCGTCTAAAATTTTGTCCTCCTCAGTAAAAACATCCACCCAATTACGCCTATTTAGTCAAAAACTTGACAGACAAATGGTTACGGCAAAAAGCGTCGCCAAAAAAACTAAACAAAGCCTTTTGGCACACTTTACGAGCCGAAATATACGAATAATTTTTTTATTCGCAAAATTTACATAGTAAACTCTCCACGCAAAGGAGTGCGCAACAACGAGAGGGTCTCCTCCCCAGAGAGATTCTTGCCCAAGACATACATCAGCTTGGTAATAGCGGCCTCGGTGGTCATATCATACGCCGACAAGACACCCGCAGCCTGAAGACGCTGGCCTGTCTCATAGAGAGCCATCTCAACAGAGCCATTCTGACACTGGGTGACATTCATGACAATAACACCTCGCTCGACAGTCTCTCGCATCAGCTTCAAAAACCAATCACTCGTCGGAGCATTACCCGCACCGTAGGTCTCCAAAACCACACCTCGCAGCCCCTCGACAGACAAAATGGCGCGCAGGGTATACTCGCCAATGCCAGGGAAGAGCTTAATGATGGCAACACCCTCGCTCAACATGGTTGCTATGCGCAGAGGGGTAGAGCTATCGCTCGGAGTAGCTATCGCAGAGCGGTTGTAGGCGATTTTGACACCCACCTCCGCCAAAGAGGGGTAGTTCGGCGAGCAGAAGGCATCAAGCTCCTCGGCACTGCCCTTATGGGTACGATTGCCTCGCAGCAGACGGCTATGAAACAGGAGCGACACCTCAGGGACCATAGGACGCTCGCCATCACGCGCCGAGGCGACCTCTATGGCTGTAATGAGGTTTTCGCGTCCGTCGGTACGCATCACGCCGATAGGTATCTGGCTACCGGTAAAGACCACTGGCTTAGCGAGGTTCTCAAGCATAAAACTCAGCGCAGAGGCGGTATAGGACATCGTATCGGTGCCATGCAGGATGACAAAACCATCGTAACGCTCATAGTTCTGCTGTAACACCTCGGCAATAGCGCACCAATCCGAGGGCTGAACATTCGAAGAGTCTATAAGTTTTGGCATCGTGTGAACATCAATATCAACGTGAAGGCGTTTAATCGATGGGAACTCCTCGTAGATGCCACTGAAATCGAAAGGGACCAAGGCACCACTCTCCTCATCACGTTTCATACCGATTGTGCCACCGGTATAGATGAGCAGGATAGAGGGGCGCGAAGTGTTGTTTTCTGACTTAATACTCTGCATTTATTGTTGATTTTGATTGTTAAAACTCCTTACGGATAAGCCCGCTTCTCAAGTAATTTCTATTAGTAAAACATTATAAATCAAACATTCGACAAGCATTGGCTGTGGTGCGCTCGGCAACCTCTGCCGCCTCAACACCCAAAATACCGGCTACACGCTCACACACATAGCGAACATAGGAGGACTCGTTACGCTTGCCACGATAGGGGACAGGCGTCAAATAGGGGCAGTCTGTCTCCAAAACAATATCGTCAAGCGACATGGAGGCGACACTCTGGGATATTTGGCTCTTCTTATAGGTCACAACACCGCCGATACCAAACAAGAAATCGCCACACGAACGCAACCGCTCATAGGTCGCAACATCCTCGCTGAAGGCGTGCAAGACACCTCGCAAACGACCTCCGCCACGACGCGCAGCCTCCGCCTCACTACATAATATGTCACACATATCCGCCCAAGCGTCGCGCGTATGCACAACGACAGGCAAATCCAACGACACAGCCAAACGACACTGCTCGACAAAAGCCTCTCGCTGCTCGACCACGAAATCCCGACTCCAATAGTAGTCCAGACCTATCTCACCAACGGCACAAAAACTGATGCCCGAAGGGGGTGCATGAAGATATTGGCGCACCAGCTCAAGCTCCTCCCGCCAACGGGGATTATCATTCACAGAGGTAGGGTGCAGGCCCATCATCGCACGGCACAACGTAGGCTCCGCATTGGCCAAATCGAACATCCGCTGATGGCTCTCGGAGTCTATCGCAGGGAGTAAAATATGTCGCAGACCCGCCTCACGGGTACGCTCAAGCGCATCCGCACGGTCCAAATCAAACTCCTCGGCGTAGAGGTGTGAATGGGTATCTATAAGCATCATAACAGTTTCTCGTAAATCTTACCCGGGAGCTGCCGAACAACACCCGACAACTCAAGGTTCATCAACATAAGAGCCAACGCACCGGAACTCAGTCCGCTACGCGCCATAAGCTCGTCAAACGATATAGGCTCAGTGGAAAAATATTCTAAAAAGGCTCGCTCCTCAGTGCAAAGCGTCGAGTCATCGACAGCCGGCGTCGCCTCGGCATCGGCTCGGCCCAACTCCCATACCAACTCATGAACAATATCCATAGCCGACAAGACGGCTTGAGCCTTGCGATTGCGAATCAGCACGTTACAGCCACGCGAGGTAGCGTCGGTGATACGTCCCGGAACAGCCATAACACTACGCGAGTAGTCATCGGCAAAAGCCGCCGTAGAAAGAGAACCGCCCGAATCGGGACTCTCGACAACGACAACACCTGCCGACAAGCCGGCAATGATACGGTTACGAGGGATGAAAAAGCGGCCATTCTGCTTAGTCTGTGAGCTCAGCTCGGTAACAATAGCACCACCCTGACTAACCATCTCGGCAGCGACCTTGCGATGAACGACAGGTTGGATGGCAGGTAAGGCATTGGCCAAGACGCCAACGGTAGTGGCATTACAAGCAATAGCGGCACGGTGCGAGGCACCATCAATGCCATACGCCAAACCGCTCACGATAGCCACATCGGGAACCAAAAGCTTCAACCCCTCGACCAACTCCGTGGCGACACGCTCGCCGTAGGGCGACATCTTACGGGTGCCGACAAAGGCAACGGTACGCTGCATCAGCGCATCAACATTACCCAAAACATACAACACAGGAGGGTAATCGGGGAGCTCACGCAACAAGGGTGGATAACGGCTATCGGTAGAGGCTAAAGGGGTAATATCGTGCTTACGACAATGCGCCAACTCGCGCTCAGCCTCGGCAAAGCCTGCACGACGCACAATAGCACGCGCCAAATCTTCACGCAACTCCGCACGCTCCATAAGCTCCTGCTCCGATGCGGCATAGATAGCCTCCGCCGAGCCGAAAACCTCCAGCAGATGCACCGCACCTCGCACCCCCAACGAGGGGACAAACGTAAGAGCTATATCCTCAAAAGGTAAACCCATAGCCATACCTTAAAAATAAAAAACAGATACACCGACAACGAAAAATATATGCCCAATAGGTCGGTATAACGTTGTAAAGTTACAAATTTTTTGGAAAAAGTGGCAAAGTTGAAGATAAGTTTTGGAGGTTTTAGTTTTTTTTGTATATTTGCACTCCGAATGGTTGCGAATTTGTCGCAAGCAGGGTAATGGTCTGATGGGCGAGTGGCTTAACCAACGGTCTGCAAAACCGTCTACAGCGGTTCGAATCCGCTTCAGACCTCTGATATGAATAAAATCCAACAAACCTCTACCCCTGTAGAGGTTTTTTTGTTGGGTATCAGTGAGGGTGTTTGATAAAAGGTAGATTGCCACGAAATAGCATAGGGCGTGGTGGCGTATCAGAGCGGACAGCAGATGCTATTTCTCGCAATGACGGGGTTTACAATTCAAAATTTAGTTTTCAGTTCTCAGTTTTCAGTTTTCACATTTTAGTTTGTAAAAGCTTTTTGGAGGAAAAATGTGGTTTTTGCAATAATGTGGTAAAGAACTACGTTAATTTTTTGTATATTTGTCTATTAAACAGAACTCAAGCATGCGAAAACTACTGACGATAATCTGTTGCACACTCGGTGTGTTATCGGCTCAAGCTCAACAAAAGTGGGCTGTGGTGGTCGGTATATCGGATTATGCTCAGGAGTCGGGATGGAGTAAACTCTCAGGTACAAACGATATAGAGTTGATTGTGCCGGTGCTACATCGTGTAGGCATAAGCGAGCAGAACATAACAACGCTGAGTGATGCCCAGGCAACAAAACAGAATATCCGCAACGCCCTACTATCGCTTACGGAGCGTGCATCGGAGGGGGATATGATATATTTCCATTTCTCAGGTCACGGACAGCAGATAACAGATATAAATGGCGACGAGAGGTTGCTCGATTCGTTGGATTTCTGGGACGAGTCGATTGTGCCTTACGATGCACGGATAGATAATGCCGGAGGTTACGATGGCGAGAATCACATCGTAGATGACGAGTTGAACAACATACTCTCGCAGCTCAAAGATTGTATCGGCGAGAGGGGCTCGATACTCGTTGTATTAGATGCGTGTCACAGCGGAGGCGGAACACGCGGAGAGGCTGACGAAGAGGTCGAAGAAGAGCTGTTTGTGCGTGGTACGGCAAACCGTTTCGATATACTGCATCCCGAAAATAAAGAGCAGTTTGAGCCTGTGGACGTAAGATGGGTATGTATAAGCGCATGCCTTGAGCATGAGCAAAACTTTGAGTACAAGATGCAGGATGGTACACGTTACGGACGACTGAGCTATGCGCTCTCAAGCGTCTTGGCGACAAAGATGAATATCAGCGAGTTGGAGCAACGTATACGCCAGCTATACAACATGATGCCGCTACCCGGAAAACGTTATCGCCAAACACCAAACGTCGATTACAACCTCCGCCTAAAGGACAAACCTATATTTTAAGTTATGACAGACCCGCAGATAATACGAGAAATAGCCGAGGGCAACCAGAGAGCCTTTACCGAGCTGTACAATATGTACCGCGCGGAGTTCATCGGCTATGTGCGGAAGAGTTTTCGGGGAGGGGATGATACAATAATCGACCTATATCAGGATGCGTGTGTGGCTCTATACGAGAATATAATAAAAGGTAGGCTGACCGTAGAGCAACTGACGCACGCCTCGCTAAAGACCTATCTGTTCTGCATCGGACGCAACAAACTCGTAGATATGTATCGCAGCCGCGAGTTTAAGCGACGCAGAGATTTCATCGAAAACATTGACTACATACACGATAAGCTGCCATGGCAAGAGGAGGAGCCAAGTGAACGGGAGGTGGTAATCCGACAAGCCGTGGCAAAGATGACCGAGCCGTGTAACACCATTCTGCTAAAGTTTTATTGGGAGCAGAAGAGCATGCAGGAGATAGCTCAGGAGTGCGGTTACAACAACCCCGACTCGGCAAAGACACAGAAAAGTAAGTGTATGACAAAACTGAAGGTTTACATAACAAAACAACTACAAAGAGATGAATCAGGAGAGTATAGATAGATATTTGACAGGCCAGATGAGCCAACAGGAGCGAGAGCTCTTCGACAAACAGCTCGAAGAGGATGTTGCGCTTAGGGAGCAGGTGGCTCTGCACCGCGACATTGTCACCTCACTCAAGCTAAAAGGGGCAAAGGCGCATCTGCAAGCCCTCGAAGAGGAGATAGCCGCAGAGCAGAAGGCAGCAGCAAAGCAACGTAGCCGCAGAGGTTGGGTATGGGGCTGGCTGACCTGCGCCGTTGCAGGATGCTTGGTTATCGGTGGCTTCATATACCACGATGCGAAGGTGGATGCTTACAGAAGCTATGCGATGGGGGTATCGTATGACTACACGACGGCACGTGGTGGAGAGATTGTAGACTCGCAGATTACTTCGGCATTTGAGAGTGGAGAGTATGAAAAGACTTTGGAGCTTATCGAAAAGGCGGAGCAGAGAGCTTTTGTCTGCGACGACCCGCACCCAGAGCAACAGGCGCAGGCCCGCATAGAGTATGAGATAGAGCGTGACCATCTGCTATGGCTAAAGACACTTACCTTGATGCGACAGGGAGAGTGGTGGCAGGCTCGCAAACTGCTGAAAGAGATAGCCGCCTCTGAGAGCGAATACCGCGAAGAGGCTCAACAGGCACTCGACGAGCTTTAGAAGCTGTTTTACCTCGAAGAAAAATAGTGTGGTTACCTTTTGGGGCCTATTACGATAAATAGGCAGAAAGTAACCAAATATCGAGATGACTATGAAGAGATTTTTATTATTGATTGCAGCGATAGCGTGTTCGACATCGCTCTTCGCACAGGAGGATACAACAGATTTGCTCTACTATGCTCAACAGAAGCATGGATTGGGACAAATGGAGGAGGCTCTGGAGCTGGTAAATGCACACCTTGAGAGCAACCCGGACCAATGTGAGGCATTAGCTACGCGTGCTACGATATATGTCAGCCTGGGGCAGAACGACAAAGCTTTGGAGGATGTAAACAAGGCTCTGAGCGTATGGAAGGCAGAGGACGCTATATATCGGTCACTACTCTACTGGTGGCGTGCCGATATACATAAGCAGATGGGGATGCGCGAAGCGGCAATAGAGGATTATACAAAAGCCAAAGAGCTCTGCGTCGAGGAGGAAAATGAGTGGGAGCGACAGATGATAATGCTCGATTTGGCAAAGATATATGCTCAGTTTGATATTGAGAAGTCGGACCAGATAGTGCAACAGCTGCTCGAAGAGGACCCCACAATGGGTGAGGCGCGACTGCTGTGGGCAGAGAACCTAATCGCAAAGGGGGCAGCCGAGGAGGCCAAGCATCAGCTGGATATATATATTGCGGAGGGTGCAGTGAACCCTGAGGCATACTTGATGCGTATGAAGCTCCGTCAGAGCGCAGGTCAGAGCGAGGAGGCGATAGATGATGCGTTAGATTACATGTTCGAGTATTTCGGACGGGAAGATGCCGACTTAGAGCCGGCACTTGAGATAATGAAGCTTATGCCGGAGTACACAATCCAGCAACTGGACAAGAGAATAGCACTACAAGCAGACCAAAGAGGTTATAAGGCTATGATGCTGACAGCTATAAAGGGCGACTTCTGCCGCGTGGCGGGCTACTCACGCGAAGAGATAGAGGCTTTGGATGTGCTGGAGAAGGATATGGGCGAGTCGGCAGATATTTGTCTGTTGCGCGGCTTGGCATATCACAGCTTGGGCGAGCTGGAGAAGGCGTTGAGCCAGATGCTGAAGGCGGAGAGCCTAAGCTCGGAGCAGGATAAATCGTCATACTACATTCAGCTGGGGCTAATCTACGCGGATATGGGTAAGTACAACAAAGCGTTGGAGTATTACGACAAGGTGCTGGCACTAAAACCCGAAATGGTGCAAGCATACTATCAGAGAGGTTTTGTCTACGAGCTTATGGGCAACGACACGAAAGCGATGGAAAACTACAATGCAGGTATCGCCGTCGATGAAAGCTACCCGCAGATATATCTGATGCGCGCAGAGCAGTACCTCAAGCAGGGCAAGAGGGAGCTGGCAATGGCAGATTTTGAGCATATCCTGCAAATAGACAACCATCCTAAATACAGCTGTCGCCACTATGCACTCTACTTCTTGGGCGACGAGCAGGGGTCCATAGAGTGGATGGAGAAGGTGGTGGCCAACAACCTCCAATGGGGCAGCGTATACTACGACAAGGCCTGTCTGTATGGTCGTATGGGACGCACGGATGAGGCGTTGGAGGCTTTGGAGATGGCCTTAGAGAGGGGTTTTAGAGCTTTTGCTCATATCGAGAATGATGACGATATGGACCCTATACGAAATAGGGCGAAGTTCAAGAAACTGATGAAAAAATATAAGGCGCAAGCCAAATAATACAAACCACTAACCAAAATTTACTATGAAACGACTATTAACACTCGTTGTTGTGTTGATTGCCACGATAGGCGGCAGTCAGGCACAGATATTTTACAAGGTGTCGGGTAACGGCTTGCAGAAGCCATCTTACATCTTGGGAACGTTGCACTTAGCACCAAACGACTACGTGGAGAAGATTGAGGGAGTGAACCAGGCAATGGAGAGTGTCGAGCAGTGCTGCTGGGAGGTTTCACTCTCGGAGATGATAAGCAAAATGTCCGAGATACAACAGCTGCCACAGAAGATGAACTTCCTGCCAGAGGGTGTAAGCATAAGGGATTTGCTCACCGAGGAGCAGGCGTGGCAGGTGGATAGACTAATCAAAAAGGTCGTGGGAGAAGAGGAGGATGACGAGGCAACAATACCTCTATTCGGAATGGAAAACCTCTCGCCGATAGGTCTCTTTAACTCCGTACAGATATTGTATATAACAAACAACCTCCCAGGCTACAAGCCTAACCAAAGTATGGATGTGCAGCTGATGCTCAAGGCTAAGGCAAAGGAGTTGGATATTGTCGGCTTAGAGAGCGTGGAGGACCAGCTGAGTATAATGGACTTCTCGCAGATGCCATACGAGGAGCAGGTGGCAGAGCTGATGATGCTCGTGGAGAATTGGGAGACGTTTACCACGGAGACTAACGCCTTGGTGGAAGCCTACTACGCACACGATATAGATGGGCTGACAAGAATCATCGAGAGCGTAGAGGACTCAAGAGTGATGAGCGGACCGGTGGATTACAACGAGCTATTTGTAAACCGCAACTTGCGCTGGATGGAGAAGATACCACAGATTATGAGCGAGAAGTCTACATTCTTTATTATGGGAGCAGGTCACTTGGTTACCGAGTCGGGAATATTGAATCAGCTCAAAAAGCTGGGTTACACCGTCGAATCGATGGAGTAGCAGGGTTAAAACACCCGCTGCAACGCAATTTCATACAGCAGAGAATATAACTCATACAATTGCAAGATATGTTTGCAGTTGTATGAGTTTTTTTTCGGAGATTTGCATTGTGGAAATTGGACGAGGCGGGGAAGTGAAAACTGAAAACTGAAAACTGAAAAGTGAAAGTTGCGAGTAAGCGAGGGCAGAGCCAAGCTTGCTTGAGCTATGCCGAGCGGGAGCAACTAAGGGAAGACCTTTATGTCTTGCCAAAACTAAAAAGTGAAAACTGAAAGGTGAAAGTTGCAACACCTCAATCAGCACGGAAATTCGGCTTGGGTAGGTTGATACAAGGCTTTCGCAGTCTGACGAGCCCGCAGTTTACTCGGCGTAAATGAGGAGCTCGGCAGGCAAGAGTAACGCAGTAGCAACCAGCCAAACGGATTTCAACAAAGATTAGAAAGGCTACGCCCCCCTCCATCAGCGGGAGAAGTCGCAGAAGAGGGTTATAGCAAGGCTCTCGAAGTCTTGCGAGTCCGCAGTTTACTCGGCGTAAATGAGGAACTCGCAAGGCAAGAACAACGCAGATAGAACCCGCTTATGCGGCTTCACAGGGATTAGCAGAACTAGGTAACAAAGCATATATAATGATGAAAAAAAGTATTTTGACTATTATGATGATGTTGCTCCTGTCGGCAATGGGAGCAGAGGCTAAAAAGCTTAAATGCGAGAAGATAGCCATACACGACTTTGACGAGGGGATGCTCAACCTCAGAAAAGAGGAGATGCTATCGACGTGCGACGAACTCAACTACTGGAGCTTCGAGGATGAGGAACTGCAAGAGATAGACCCACACGCATATTGGCTGATGCAACGTATGATGGATATGATGCGTATGATTGAGACGGCAGATGACGGTATGGCGTGGCTACTAGCGATGTACGACTGCATTGACGAGTACAACTGCCGCTTAGGTCGATATGTCGAGGACGAAAAGTACCGCGAAATGGCTATACATGCCGTCGAACTGCTACCCATACAGACAAGCAGCGCCAGCTCATATATGGAGAATATTACAAGCTACATACGCTCCATAACGGCACATTACAGGGTGCTCGACGCCTATTATCAGATGATAAGCCGATATGACGACGATGAGGTGATGGCAGACCGCCTATATAGCGACTACTACATGTGGTTCGATTTTAACAACGCATGTAACGCACTGCTGGAGTATTACAAGTATGCTCCGCTACACTATGTGATGAAAAGTAGCGATATAACAGGCACCTTTGCCGAGTGGTCGAGGGCGCGTGCCGAGGAGGTGGCTATGGAGCGTTATATTGTAGTGGGTATTGACGAGCAAGAGACCAAAGAGAGGGTGAACAGCTTGCCCGGAAAGCACATCTCGCCGGAGCGATTCCTGAACCTTATAGATTCGTTTGTCGGACTCACAAAAGAGGAGATAATCGAGCGAATGACAAAGAAGCTCAATGGCAACAGAGAGTGGGCCGAGGAGTCGTACCAGAACTCGTTTAGTGGAGAAGATGTCTTCGATGTGGAGGCAATAGAAGAGATGGCTCTGCTATGTAAACACTCCTATTGGTGCTGGTATCAGCATAGATATAATATCGCCGACGAGTTGGATGCAAAACAGGCGAAGCTGTACAGACAGATGACCGAGGCGGTGAATTACAGATTGTACAAGATAATGGAGGATATTTGTATAATAAATGTATAGAGAAAAAAAGAAAGGTGAAAACTCATTTGTTTTCACCTTTCATCTTATTACAACTCTGTCTTCCACAGACCGTGCAGGTTGCAGTATTCGTATACCGCCAAGACCTTCTCCTCGCCTACATAGACCAAAGCCTCAGGCTTATCGCTCAAATCGACACGGATGCCGCCACGCTCTGTCTCAACATAGACAAAGGCAATGTGGTGCGCCTCCTCCATAGGGTGAGCAACAGAGCCAACCTCGACCTTTATCATTCCGCCGTCGAGCTTTGTTACAACGGGAACGTGCTTCTCGCCACTCGCATCGACAGTGTTAGGTATGAGCTCCTGCATCTTCTCGCCGCAACATACGAGCGGCACCCCTGAATCGACAACTTTGATGGCTACATTGCCACAAGTTGCACATTTATAAAATCGTGTTTTCATATCTTTAGCTTTTAGTTTTAAGTTTTTACTTTTTACAAGGTAGATTCCCATCGCTTGGCTACGCCAATCGGGGAATGACGTATTATTTAATCAATAATTACCTTTTTAGTTCATAAAAAGGCCCGCCAACTACGACTGACGAGCCCCGTCGAAAATCAATCAACCTAAATATCTATTTATTATGAGCTGTCTACTCTGCCTCTGAAGCTAAAGGCGAAGCCTGGGTATAGGTGCGTGATGCAAGCTCCTTGTCGAGCTGATACATACCATACTTGTCACCCTCGACAGACTCTGCCGCAAAAATCATATCACGTGCAGATGCCTCCTCCTCAACCTGCTCATCAACAAACCAGACGAGCATATTAGATGATGCGAAATCACGGTCCTCGGCAGCAATGGCAGCCAGATTATTAATCAGACCTGTGACAACCTTCTCGTGCTTGAGAGTCTCCTGGAACATCTCCAAAACAGAACTCCACTCGGTCTGAACAGGCTCGATAGGCTTCAAGCAGACCTTACCGTCACGTGAATTGATGTAGTTCATCAGAATACGAGCATGGTCCTGCTCCTCCAACCACTGAACATAGAACCAATTGGCTACACCCTTAAGGCCCTTTGCCTCAGCGTCCATAGACATTGAGAGGTAGAGATATGCCGACCACAACTCGGCGTTGATTTGCTCATTGAGAGCTGCATGTAATTTAGGACTTAACATAGTTTCTGAATTTTTAAGGTTTTCTAATATTTTGTTTGTTTAAAGCTACTATTTAATCATAGCGTCGAGCATCTGGCGAAGCTCCGCCTTTGGTCTGGCTCCCATAACCCTCTGAGGCTCACCCGTCAGCGGAATGAAGATAAGGGTCGGGATGGTGCGAATAGAGAAAAGCTCTGCCAGCTCCTGCTCCTCATCGACATTAACCTTATAGATATCGACCTTGCCCTGATACTCGTCGGCAAGCTCGTCGATAACAGGCGAGAGCATCTTGCAAGGGCCACACCATGAAGCGTAGAAATCCAAAAGTGCCGGACGCTCGCCCACAAACTTCCATTCGCTCTGGTTCAAACTCGCTACACGACGCTCAAAACCACCTTTTGTTAAATGTATCGCTGTCATATCTTTGTTGTTTTTATGTTTTCTATCTGTTTTGCTACTGCAAAGATAGGACCATAGAAGAGCGAAAAGAAGAGTTTTTGATTGTTATTTCAAATAACGTTATAAGCGCAACTTATAGTTATTGGCTGACTAATAAAAATCGTTGTAATAGGATGAGCGTTCATAATACTCACGCGCGACGGACTCGTTGCTCTTGTGCGACTCATCAACCCACAAGGCGATGGCAAACATCGCAGCCGAGAGGATAAGGGCAACGACGTAGACAATGGCGGTACGCGCAGGCGAGAGGCGGATACCCAGATACTTAAAATCCTTGAACTGCTTACGTTTCCACAGCGAGATATTCTCTCTGAGCCACTCGGCATACGCCTCCAAATCCAACTCCGGATGGGAAATAAACCAACTCTCCGAGGCACTCTCCAAACGAGGGACATCGCACCACGAAAAGGCTTTGCTCCAGCTCACGCGCGGAGCCTGCCCCTCCTGCGAGAGGTCCAAGCCCAAGCATAGGGTAAACTCGTTCTTATTGCCTCCCTCCCAATAGGCGCGCTGCTCCATAGCCACAGAGAGCGGCTGCTGCGAGGCATCGAACAGGATGACGAAGATGTGAATCTGGCGACGCTCCCCATTGAAGGCATTGACCAGCTGCAAAGCGCGCTGAAAACCCTTCGGCACAGCGTAACGCTTAGCCACCTTAGACGAGCAGAGGACAACGGGGATGTCGAGATTGGTGCCCTCCAACGAAGGGTACTTCACAAGCCCCAACGTGGCTGCCTCCTCGTCGGAAATATCGCGGAAACGGAATATCGAACGGGAGTTCTTGATGTAGTTGATATACAGTCCGCTATATGTTGCGGTAAAGGCATCTTTATACTTCTTGTTCCACTTATAGAGCTGACCACCGCCACCCGACACGCAATTTATATGCGGCGGATTAATCCACTCCTCTTGTGTCTGCCACTTCAAGATACACTTGGTATAGGTCTTAGGGGTAATATCCACCACGTAGCCGGTATTGAACTCCATAAGCCAGCGGTCGGGATGGGAGATATAGTGCACCCTGGTTCGAGTGTGAGTCTTACCTCGGCTATCGGTATAGGTCTCGGTAGTGACAACACGCTCAACCCACGGCTCATGGTGCTGGACATTGAGAGAAAAGGCACTCAGAAACTCCCTCTGACGAGAGGCTCGGTGGATAACCAGATAGAGTATCAGCTCGCACAAAGCAACCCCAAAAAGATATATCCAAGCCTGCTCCCATTGCTCACGCCACACAACAATCCCGACAGCTGTCGCGATGGGCAGTATATAGGCAAAACGATGCACTATTTAATATAAGGTAGGTTATGTAATTTAATAAAACTACTTGCCGAACAGCTCAATATCATCGTCGATACGGCTCTGCATCGTCTCTTTAGAAGTGGTAGAAGAGATAACCTCATACTCTATCTTCTGCTTATTCGATACAAACCATCGTGACGGATAAGACTCGATAAGAGTCTCGCGCTCACGCAGGATATCCAACATACGCTGCTGAGCCGAGGCAAAATAGGCACGCTGCGCCTCGATAGACTGCATCAACTTATCGTAAAGACGAGTATCGAAGTCGGGATTCGACTCGGTAATCATCTTCATCAACTCGCCACCCTCGTTGGAGTAACGACCGGCAATGAGTTTGGGATAGAGCTCCTCGAAGGTCTTGCGATACTGGTCGGTAACACCTGCCTCCTGCTTGAGAGTCTTCCACATGGTATCGTGTACCGACTCAATCTTACCCTCCTGAGCCTCAGCCTCCTTACGCAAGGCTATCTCGCGGTTGTTATACGAGAAATACATCGCTACAAGCACAACAACCAAAACGCCAACAACAATAATTGCAATCCACATAAGAAATCTTATATAATTTATTAGGTTAAAAATTCAACTGCACAAAGGAACAGCCACGCCGTGACAACTCTTGTCAAAGAGCCGTTTTTATTGAAAAATTTATTCACGGTAGGTGATATGCACCTCAAAATAATTATCGGGGGTATCTGCATCGGGCAGACGGTAGAACTCGGTCAGGATGACGTTGTTACGCTCATCGTAGCTATACTCGTAGCGAGGGCCAGCCTGCTCGACACCCTGCTTGTCGTAGTAGTACTCCTCCATTCTCACGCGCTTGCCCTGCCTATCGTATGTGTAATGGTAGCGTTGCTGCGCTCGGCACACATTATCCGCCTCATACACACTGATAAGCTCCTCGACCTTATTGCCCGCAGAATCGTAGCTGAAGGTGACACTGTTTATCGGAGTATCTTTCTCGGCAAAGAAGGTGCGTCGGGCAACATTACCCGCAGAGTCGTACTCAAAGAGCACTGAGCCGGAGAAGAGGCCAGAACTATAATATTGCTCCTCGATAAGACGTCCGTCGGCATAGTTAAAGATGTTTTTCACATTGTTTCTCCCATCCACAGGAACGTATGACGACGAGAGCATCTGCTCCGACGAGTTATACTCATAGAGCCACTTGTGCGTCAGCTCGCCCTCGCCATCCAAACCGCGCTCCTCAACCATCAAACCTGCATCATTGTAGACATAGTAACGAATCGTACGCAGTTGCCCATCAAGCGAGAAAACCGAGAGCGCAGAGAGTCTGCCCTGCTCGTTATACGAAGCGTGCTCGTGCTCATCAAATAGGTAGCGATGGTCCATATCGCCCGCCTCATTAAACCAAGCTTGCTGCACGGTGTCGATATGATAGGTTAGCTCTCCGTCGGGACCCGCCTGAGGCGTACGCAGACACGTCACGATGCTCTCCACATCGCCATACAGCGGGTGACGCTCGTTATCCCACGCCCCACGCTTAGGTGCCGGCGGAAGTGCCTCTTGCGACGTGGCGCTCTGTGGCGGCTGGTTGCAGCAACCCACCACCAAAAGGGATAACAAGAATACAATATAGCTTCTCATGGCTGAAATATTTAATCTTAACAACACGGTTTTGACTACCCAAATATACAAAAAATTGACGTTACAAAAACTCTCCAAAGGAGAACTTTACAAAAATAATAATTTTTTTTGCTCACAATGATAGTATTTTACAAAAAAATATTTATCTTTACACTTGGCAAGGGAAATGGAACGAAATGAACTAATATAAAAACACCTAAAAACGAATCGCTATGAAGGAGAGTAGAAAGAAAAAACTGAAGATTGCCCTGCTTCTGCTATTGTCTGTAGCCGTAGTGCTTTTTGTTGTCTACTGGATAGTCAATATGGCACCATCGGAGGATTTACCACTACAGAAGCGTGCAACAACGGTTCTGGCTGAGGGAGGTTGTCTGCATTGCCACTCGGCAAACCCAGACCTGCCATTTTATGCCGACCTGCCAATCGTGGGCGGTATGATTGCTGAGGATGTGGCGGAGGGCTACCGCGCATTCGATATTGAACCTATGCTGAAGGCTATGGAGGCGGGAGAGCAGCCAAATCCTGTCGATGTAGCAAAGGTGGAGAGCGTGGCTCGTCAGCAGCGCATGCCGGAGGCTAAGTATTATCTGATACATTGGGGTACGCAGATGACAGACGCTAAGCGCGATATCATCTTGGAGTGGGCCGCAAAGTATCGTGAGGCTTACTACAACGATGGCCTTGCCGGAGAGCGCGCCGGAGAGCCTATACGTCCTATACCGATGCCGGAGAATATCGACGAGCAGAAGGCGGCACTCGGCTTTGCGCTTTATCACGACACACGTCTTTCGGTAGATAACACCGTATCGTGCGCAACATGTCACGGTCTGAATACCGCCGGCGTAGACAACAAACAGTTCTCGGAGGGTGTAGAGGGTAAACTCGGAGGAGTAAATGCCCCAACGGTATACAACGCCGTATTCAACTTCGTACAGTTCTGGGATGGTCGTGCTACAACACTTGCCGAGCAGGCGGCAGGACCACCGCTCAACCCTGTGGAGATGGCTTCAGAGTCATTCGACGAGATAGTAGCCAAATTGAAGGCCGATGAGGAGTTTGCAAAGGCTTTCGTAGCAGTCTATCCAGAGGGTATAAACGAGGCGACAATAACAGATGCCATAGAGCAGTTCGAGCGCACACTCGTAACACCTAACTCGGCGTTCGACAAGTGGTTGCGTGGCGATGACAAGGCCCTGACGGCACAGGAGCTCAATGGTTATAAGCTCTTCAAGGAGTACAACTGCGCAACATGTCACGTGGGTGTAAACCTGGGTGGCGAGTCATACGAGTTGATGGGATTGCGCCGTCACTACTTCGCCGACAGAGGCACAGAGCTTACCGAGGAGGATAACGGTCGCTTCAAGCAGACTCAGCAGGAGCGCGACCGCCACCGCTTCAAGGTGCCAGGACTGCGTAACGTAGAGCTTACTTGGCCATATTACCACGACGGAACACGCGCGACGCTGGAGGATGCAGTACGCGATATGGGTCGCTACCAATCGGATGTCGATATGTCGGCACAAGAGATTAACGACGTAGTGGCTTTCTTGCGCACGCTGACCGGAGAGTTTGAGGGCAAGAAGCTTACAAACGAGAATAGTCTGTAAGGTAATTGACACATAAAAATAATGAAGGGCTGCCTGACAACTGAGCGAGGCAGCCCTTTTGCTATCAAGAGTTGGCGACAACTACCTCCACTACCATCCCACACAAAAAAGCGACCGTCATCACTGACAGTCGCTGTGGTGGACCCAGAGGGGCATGATCCCACGACCTTCGGATTATGAGTCCGCTGCTCTGACCAACTGAGCTATGGGTCCTTACCGCAACCCCTTTGTGGGGCTTGAGTGGTGCAAAGATATAACAAATTTTGCATTTCGCAAAAAAAGCTATACCTTTATGGGTGCTCTTTTGAAGAAAAGACTTTATAGCATAGAGAAAAATTCTATCTGACCAATTAAATATATAAACCAAAATATACTATGAGCGACAAGAAAACACGTATCGAGAGCGACCTTATCGGTCAGCTTGAGATTCCTGCCGACAAGTTGTACGGCGTACAGACCCTGCGAGGTATCGAGAATTTCCCAATCAGCCACTTCCGTCTGAGCCACTATCCTCTGTTTATCAACGGCTTGGCGATGACAAAGTTGGCGGCAGCTGAGGCTAACCACCAGCTCGGCCTTTTGACAGACGAGCAGTTCAAGGGTATCTCACAGGCTTGCTTGGAGATTCTGCACGGTCAGCACCATGACCAATTCCCTGTCGATATGATTCAGGGTGGCGCAGGTACCACAACAAATATGAACGCCAACGAGGTTATAGCGAACCGCGGCTTGCAGATTATGGGCCACGAGCCGGGCGAGTATCAATATCTCTCACCTAACGACCACGTGAACTGCTCACAATCGACAAACGACGCATACCCTACGGCTATCCACCTCGGTCTTTACGCTACACACCTCCGCTTCATGGAGCACTTCAAGGCCCTCATAGCTGCGTTCGAGGCTAAGGCAAAGGAGTTTGCCCACATACTGAAGATGGGACGTACACAGCTCGAGGATGCTGTACCTATGACCCTCGGTCAGACCTTCGGTGCGTATGCCAACATCCTAAAGGACGAATGTCGCAACATAGAGTTTGCAGCAGAGGAGCTGCTGACGGTGAATATGGGTGCTACGGCGATCGGTACGGGTATCTGCTCGGAACCAGAGTATGCCGAGAAGTGCATCGCTGCGCTACGTGAGGTGACAGGCTGGGATGTGAAGCTCGCACACGATCTCGTGGCAGCTACGTCGGACACTACATCAATGCTCGGATACTCACAGGCGTTGCGTCGTATCGCCGTGAAGATGAATAAGATATGTAACGACCTGCGTCTGTTGGCGTCGGGTCCTCGTTGCGGTCTGAACGAGTTTGACCTGCCAGCACGTCAGCCAGGCTCGTCGATTATGCCGGGTAAGGTGAACCCTGTAATTCCGGAGGTGATGAACCAGGTGGCTTATAAGGTTATCGGTAACGATATGTGTGTAGCAATGTCGGCAGAGGCTGCACAGATGGAGCTCAACGCTATGGAGCCTGTGATGGCACAGTGCTGCTTCGAGTCGGCAGAGATTATGATGAATGGCTTTGACACGCTGCGTATAAACTGCATCGAGGGCATCAAGGCTAACGAGGATGTATGCCAGGGTTATGTGCGTAACAGTATCGGTATTGTCACAGCCCTCAACCCAATAATCGGCTACAAGAACTCGACAAAGATAGCTAAGGAGGCTCTTGAAACGGGCGGTAGCGTATACGACTTGGTACTCCAGCACGGCGTACTGACAAAGGAGGAGCTGGACACAATACTCTCGCCAGAGAATATGATTCGTCCCGTGAAGCTCGATATCAAGCCACGTCGATAGATGAACAAACAGTGAGCACAGACACTATCTCGAATGTCTGTGCTCTTCTTATAAAAAATAGTATGCAGAGATTAAAAGATAGGATTTTGAGCGATGGTCGCTGCGTGGGTGAGGGTATACTCAAAGTGGATAATTTCATCAACCACCAGATGGACCCTCAGCTGATGGAGGCTATGGCAGAGGAGTTGGCACGCCGCTTCGAAGCAGAGCAGCCAACAAAGATACTCACCGTCGAGGCAAGTGGCATAGCCCCAGCGATAATGGTGGGCTGCCGTATGCAGCTGCCGGTGGTCTTCGCCAAGAAAAATAAGCCCTCAACGATGGAGGGTATGCTCACGACAAAAGTATTCTCATTCACCAAGAACCGCGACTACGACATCTGCGTATCGGGCGACTACCTACGTGCCGGCGAACGGGTGCTCTTTATCGACGACTTCTTAGCCAATGGCAATGCGGCTATGGGGGTGCTGGAGCTCATACGCAAAGCAGGAGCAGAGTGTGTCGGTATGGGATTTCTCATTGAGAAGGGTTTTCAGACGGGCGGAAACATACTGCGTGAGAAGGGACTCCACGTCGAGAGTCTTGCCATCGTCGAGAGTCTTTCGGGCGGCAAGATAGTACTCAGATAGCGTCTTGATAGCCATTGTTAGCCGACGGGAAAGAGATTTTTGGTACAAATGTGATATATTAACTAAAAAATTACTATCTTTGTCGCATCAAAGCAGCGAGCTTTGAGGATTCTATGCGGATATGGTGTAATTGGTAGCCACGTCAGACTTAGGATCTGATGCCGAGAGGCGTGGGGGTTCGAGTCCCTTTATCCGCACGAAATTTTGAGGCGAGCAACGGTTTTACCGTTGTTCGTTTTTTTTGTGTCTGTGAGTGTGCAAGCACCCTCCCTGCCACACAAAAAATCGAAGCCTCTCGGCTCGCTCGCCTTGTGTGCTGATAAGGAGTGATGTATAGGGGTTGCGGGAATAAAAGATATTTATTCTCAATGGTATTCCCGCTTCACCTCGCTAAAGCTCGGCGTTCGAGTCCCTTTATCCGCACGGGAAAGAGCAGATTTTTGTCTGCTCTTTTTTTGTGCGTCTAAAGGGACTCGACGGCTGGTGGCGTTTCGGCAGACTTGTCTGCAGGTTATTTTCGGTGTCACTTTGCTACGCAATTTATGCCTTGTGTCAATAGGCATATTGTGAATAAATTCCCAGTTGTCTATCGCCACAATGCATCCAACTATGTTGTGTGCCACCTCTTTAACCTTTCGGTCTGCTCTCAACTTCTACAACCGTTCGAATACAAATAGTGTGAAGCCGAGTGTAATATAAATCTTTACTACAAAGGGAGAGGAATGTTGTGGGAATATAAGATATTTATTTTCAAAGGTATTCCCACTTCACCTCGGCAGACTTGTCTGCAGGTTATTTGCGGTGTCACTTTGCTACGCAATTTATGCCTTGTGTCAATAGGCATATTGTGAATAAATTCCCAGTTGTCTATCGCCACAAAGCATCCAACTATGTTGTGTGCCACCTCTTTAACCTTTCGGTCTGCTCTCAACTTCTACAGCCGTTCGAATACTAATAGTGTGAAGCCGAGAGAAGATTATTTTTTTTGTAAATTGATGATAGGATGAGGTGTCAATTTCGACACAGATTTGGCGAAGATATATTCTATTGGATATATCTTTTTATGCAATGTCTCACGTGAGTGTTGTTCGTTTGCGAAAAGTTTTTTATCTTTGTATCACCAAGCAGATAGTTTGGTTTTTACATACGAAAGTGTTTTCGCAGTCCTTCTAAGAAAATGTGGAAGTTTTCATGGCAAGAGGGCGACGAACAGCACTCATTTCTTGTATATGTCTGAGAGTAGCAACCCGTTCCGCGGTTGCGTCTCACGCTATACAGGTGTGGGGCATTGTATCGTTTATTCTTGCTTGGGTCTTTCCACAACCTTCTTAGAGATAAACGGAATTCATCTCCACACTTTCTTTTTACACTAACCCACCGCATAGGAGATGATACGGTATTTAATACTCTATTATTATGGCTATTATTCAATGTCCTAATTGCGGAAGCAGCATCTCTGACTTGGCTGAAGCGTGTCCAAAATGTGGAGCAGCCATCACAAAATCTTCGGGCCAGGGTTTGGAATGGTACTGGTGGATTATCCTCTTGTGCACAGGTTGGATTGTTAGTTTAATCTTCTATTTGGTACAGAAGAACAAGTCTTCATTAAAGGCTAAGCAGTCTCTTATCTGCCTTGGTATAAACCTCGGATTCTGGGTTCTTATGTATGTCATCGGTGAGCTCTTTGCTTACGAAGAGGTAATTTATTTCGACGAATTCTATTACTAATATGGCAATTATAGATGTCGTAAAATGCACTATGGGGTCGAAACAGCTGGTTTCGAAATTCCCAAGTGAAGACCTAAGAATGGGTACACAGCTGGTTGTGTACCCAGGACAGGTTGCATTCTTTGTCAAGGGCGGTCAGGTGTTAGATACTTTTGAGAGTGGAACTTACACGTTGTCCTCATCGAACATTCCTCTGCTTAACAAATTGATAAACCTCCCATTTGGAGGAAATTCCCCTTTCAAGGCCGAAGTGTGGTTTGTCAATATGGTTGTTGTAATGGACACAAAGTGGGGAACGGCGACTCCTTTGCAGATTGAAGACCCTAAATATGAGGTTATTGTCCCTGTAAGAGCCTATGGTCAATATGGTTTTAAGATGAAAGACCCTCGTCTATTCCTTGAAACAGTTGTTGGAAATATGGCCTCATTCTCGGTGGATAGTCTTCACAAGTACTTCAAAGGTCGTATAATGTCACAATTGACCAATATCATTTCGGACAAACTCGTTAGGGATAACCTCTCTATTCTAAACATAAATTCCTATTTGTCAGATATATCGGATTTCTGTTTGGAGCGTATAACCCCATTCTTTGCTAAATATGGCCTTACATTAAACGAGTTTGACGTAATGGCGATAAGTGTCAAAGAGGACGACCCAAGTTTCCAAAAACTTAAGGAGGCAAAGGATTTGGCTGCAAGGGTAAAGATTGCCGGACGCGATATTTACCAGATGGAGCGCAGCTTCGATGTGCTGGATAATGCTGCATCAAACGACTCAGGCGCGATGGGTGGCATAATGGGTGCCGGTATTGGACTTGGCGCAGGCGTCGGCGTGGGCAACCAACTGGGTAATGCGATGAACACTAACCCACAAGTGGCCCCACCACCAATCCCTCAGACAACCATGTACTATCTAATAGTAAATGGTGCGCAAGCGGGACCTTACGACACAAATAGTGTGGTAGAGTATGTGCGTAGCGGTAAAATCACTCCCGACACGCTGATATGGAAGCAGGGAATGCCAAATTGGGCCAAACTGAGTACTCTTCCAGAGTTCGCAGGAATATTTAGTTGTCCACCACCTATTCCACCTGCGTTATGAAAACATTAAATATCGTAATAGCAGGGCTGTTGCTCCTGTTTAATTTGGTGTGTGGTCTGATTATTCCACAATATGAGCTATTCAATATAGCAGCGACTTCAATTGTCATCATATTGAACTCGGCGCTGATATTGGTTGCTTGCAACATATTGAATGATGCTTTTAAAATTTCTCTCTCATTTATATTCTCATTGCTGGGTATCATCGAGATTGTATTGGCCATATTATCTCCTCAAGAGATTGTATCCAACTATTATGTAGTGGGAATAGTACTACTTATCATATTTGAGGTGATTATTTTAGCATGTGCAAAACTTTGCCAACGATAAATATTATGATTAAATGTTACGAATGTGGGTGTCCGTATAACGAAACACTTAGAGCTTGCCCGGAGTGTGGCGCACCCAATAAACAGCAATCGGTAGCAAGAGGTATAACAAACTGTCCCAACTGTGGAGCTCCCGTAGGCAATCAAATCACTTGCGACTACTGCGAGAGTCTGTTACCAAAACCAGAACCTCAAAAACAAGTCATCATAAACAACAACAATAATAACAACCAGGGAGGAGGCAGCTCTGCCTCTGCCGGAGCGACAATAGGTGCAGCGTTCCTTGGCGGCTTAATTGGAGGACTCTTTGATGATTAAGATTTTGCGTTAGGCGACAAGCAGATGTTGCCTATTCGACAATACGGTCGGGTAAGGTACGTCAAAAAGGGCAGTTCATTGGACTGCTCTTTTTTTGTGTCAAGAGGTAATTCGAGATTGAGGGTTTAGGGAGGTTAGGGAAATTAGGGAAATTAAAGGATTTCAGTTTTCAGTTTTCAGTTTATAAGCGGTAGATTGCGGAGGGTATGAATTGGCGGGTGGAGTGGGGTTTCGTACAGTAGAGTTGCACAGTGGTACAATGCAATGCAAAAGGCTTGCATTGAAAATATTTTTAGGAAAACTTTGTGGTAACAAAAACAGAATAAATCATCTTTTACATTATGAAACGGACGTTACTTAGTTTGGTGGCTACACTATTGTTTATGGGTGGCATACAGAGCGCAGAAGCGCAGGCACAGCAGAACCCTCAAGGCAACACAACACAGACCGCTATCGAGCAGATTGATAGGGAGTTGGCGCAGATGGCGCAAGCAATTGATGAGTGCGATGATTGGGATGTTAAGAATGGCCTGGTGACCGCCTTCACGAAAAAGCTGGAGCTATACCTTAGCGACCCGCAGACATACCACAATGATATGCCACTGCTTAAAAAGCGAATGGGTATATCGAAATTGTCGCTCTCAGGAAATAAATTATACCGCTTTGGATTGGACGAGGGCGGTACTCAGGGGCTAAAATATTATACCTACATACAATACTGCAACGAAAAAGGCGAGGTCGGATATGTTCCGTTCTTAAATGACTTGCGTTATCCGTACCGTTTTGACTTCCACGAATTTCGCTACAACAATACCACATACTACTTAGTTGAGCAATATTTTCGGGGTTATGCTGTGGGCTGGAGCTACTATATCTCTGTCGTGTCAATTAAAGATGGTGTGATAACATATCACCCTGAGTTCCTACCCGTTGAGCCCGAATTTCAGCCCGGCAAAGAGGAGTATTTTATCTATGACGAAAACGGGGAAATCATTGATCAGGCTGAGCGACCATGTTACTTCTTGTATGTCTGCGGAACAGACACAGCAAACAACAACGTAGGCTTTACGTTTGATGCAGAGACCCTCACAATCCATGTTAAGGACGATGCCGATTGGACAGAGAGCCGAACAGGGGCTGTTACCATAAGTGAGTGGAAACTGCGCCTGCCAGGCAATGAGTAATTGATTTTAGGGAGGTTAGAGAAATTAGGGAAATTAAAGGTTACTAAAGGGGACTAAGGGATACTAAAGTCTACGGCTGAAGAGTTTTCAGTTTTAAGCTTCTATAAGGTAGATTCCCATCGCCTGCTACGCAGTCGGGGAATGACGTGATATATTTCCTCAGCGCGGAAAAGTGAAAACTGAAAGGTGAAAACTGAAAGGTGAAAGGTGAAAGGTGAAAACTGAAAGTTGCGATTAAGCGAGGGCAGAGTCAAGTTTACTTGAGCTATGCCGAGCGGGAGCAACTAAGGGAAAGCGAAGCTTTGCCAAAGGTGAAAACTGAAACACCTTAATTAGAGGGAGAAGTCGCAGAAGGGGGTTATAGCAAGGCTCTCGAAGTCTTGCGAGTCCGCAGTTTACTCAGCGTAAATGAGGAACTCGCAAGGCAAGAACAACGCAGATAAAACCCGCTTATGCGGCTTCACAGAGATTAGCAGAACTAGGTAACAAAGCCCAATTAGCAAGGAAATTCGGCTTGGGTAGGCAGGGAAGGTGAAAGGTGAAAACTGAAAGGTGAAAACTCCAATTCAGAATTTTGAATTTTGAATTTTGAATTGCGCAGCAGTTGCCAGCCAAACGAATTTCAACAGAGATTAGCAAGATATGGTAACAAAGCACACCCTAAACAAAGCTCTTAAGTAAAGCAATCTCCTCCGGCCAACGAGCCTCGTCGGGAGTCTCAAGGATAAGAGGGATATTGTCGAAGCGGCTATCCTGCATAATATACTTGAATGGGGTGATACCCAGCTGACCTTCGCCCAGAGGGCTATGGCGGTCCACACGGCTACCCAGAGGTTTCATAGCGTCGTTCAGGTGCATACCCTTCAAGTACTCAAAGCCGACAATCTGCTCAAAGGCTGTAAAGACCTCGTCGCAACCCTGCTCGGTTGAGAGGTCGTAGCCCGCAGCAAAGGCGTGACAGGTGTCGATGCAGACTCCCACGCGCGACTTATCCTCAACGCGGTCGATAATATAGGCTAAATGGTCAAAATCAAAGCCCAGGTTAGAGCCTTGGCCTGCGGTGTTTTCTATAACGGCAGTAACGCCCGAAGTGCGCTCCAGAGCCATATTTATCGAGTCGGCGATAAGGCGTAGGCTCTCCTGCTCGCTTATCTTACGCAGGTGACTGCCGGGGTGGAAGTTGAGTCTATCCAAGCCCAGAGCCTCACAGCGTGCCATCTCCTCAAAGAACGACTCGCGTGACTTAGCCAGGCCGTCGGCTTCGGGGTGGCCCAGGTTGATAAGGTAGCTGTCGTGCGGCAAAACCTGCTCGGCACGGAAGCCATATTGCGCCATAGCTTGACGAAAAGCGTCAATCTGTGCGGCGGTCAAGGCGGGGGCTACCCACTGTCGTTGATTCTTGGTAAAGAGAGCAAAAGCGGTTGCTCCGATGGCGTGTGCATTGCGTGGAGCATTCTCTACTCCTCCACTTGCGCTGACGTGTGCTCCTATATATTTCATAATAAGTTCGATTTTTAGGTTTATTTGTTCACCACAAATGTAATTATTTTTACGAAATGTCTTACCTTTGTAGGGTGATATTATTTTTATAGAGGTATAAGTAAAACTTTTAGATATGAAAAAACTCAGACTCATAGCATTTACACTCTTTACGCTGGCCCTCTCGGCACCAGCCTTCGGTCAGTTCACTATCGAAGAGACACCTAAGCAGGATAAGAAGGATATACAGTTCAAAAATGAGCTTGTGAACATTGACGCCAGCACACAATATTACAGCGCAGCAAAGGCTCGCGCCGAGCGTGCCCGCATACGCAATGAGCGCAACACGTTGGAGATAACCGGCGCATTGCAGGGTTCGCTCACCTCATACAACGAGGCGTGGACCGAAAGCCGAGGTGGTGATAACACAATCACCGTGCTTGCCAAATTCAACCTCAAGCACACATACACCAAGGATCGTTTCTCGATAAACACACAGGTCGATGCGAAATATGGTTACAACCGTATCAAGATTGACCAGGAGGATGGCTCACGCGAGGGTGTCTGGTTTAAGAACATTGACGAGTTCTGGTTGCAGACACAGCCTCAGCACAAACTCAACGACAACTGGGCATACAGTGCGATGTTTAAGCTCAAGAGCCAATTCTCGACAACATACAAATCGCGCTCAGAGCAGGAGCACGCTGACGCCGTAACGGGCTTTATGTCGCCAGGAACAATGGACCTCTCTGTCGGTATGACCTACTCTTCGACAAAGGCCAAGTTCCCGATAAAGATTTCGCTCAACCCGCTCTCTGGTAATGGCGTGGTGGCTATAAACGACGATATACGCAATAACTACAAGGAGGCGGGTAACACATCGTGGTTTGGTGTCGATATAGACAAAAACTTCCTCTTCACAGGCGGTTCTTCTGTCAAGGTGGAGTTTGCGCGTAAGTGGGGTAAGAACGAGTGGTTTGCATACGATACGAACCTCTACTGCTACTACGGTTGGATTACCAACGTGGCACGCAGCTCGAAGATTGATGCTTGGCGCGACTATGAAACAGCTCTCGACAAGTGGCAGCAGGGCGGCGAGGTAGGCACAGCACCTGTGGCTCCGGAGAAGGTGTTGAGCCTGCACCCTACCGTGGAGTGGAGAAACACCTTGACCTTCAAGGCGTCAAAATTCTTCTCTACACAGATTTATTTCCAGCTAAACTACGATAAGGCACAAAATTCGTCGGTGCAGATGTATTCGATGCTCACACTGGGCCTCACATACACATTCAAAAATAAGTAACAACGTGGCATAGGCAGATATGCAGGTGACAAAGAAGAGATACATAACAACCATAGCAGTCGCTCTTATAGCCCTTGTAGCAGCTCTGGTCGGATATATCGGCGGAGTGAACAAGGGAAAGGCGATATTCAAGCAGGAGCTATCGCAACAGACCGAGAAGATTCACTCGCTCGAAGAGACTCTCGGACTGAGCAACGGTATGATGCAAAATATGGTCCTGGGTAACAAGCTGTTGCAGACGTGCCTGATGTTAGAGCGCAACTATATAGAGCCTATCTCGCTCGACTCGCTCTCGGAGCGCGTCATACCGCTGCTGATTCAGGAGCTGGACCCTCATTCAACGTATATCCCTAAGCAGGAGGTAGAGGCGTACAACGAGCCGCTGGAGGCGGAGTTTGACGGTATAGGTGTGGTATTCAATGCCAGCACCGACACAGTCACAGTGCTAAACGTCGTACGCAAAGGTCCAAGCGAAAAGGCGGGAATAAAGGCGGGCGACAGAATCTTGGAGGTCAATGACACGGTAATCTCTGGCGTGAAGATGCCGCAAGAGAGGATAATGAAGAACCTCAGAGGCAAACGCGGCACGGTGGCTCGTCTCAAGGTGAAACGTCAGCAGGTCGAGGAGCCGATGTTCTTCGACGTGATACGCGACGCCATACCATTGGAGAGTGTGGGCTCGGCGTTTATGATAGATAGCAAGGCGCAGATAGGTTTCATCCACCTCTCGCAGTTCTCGATGAGCTCGTACCGCGAGGTGAAACGCGCGATAGACGAGCTGCGTGGTCAGGGTGCCAAGAAGCTGATTATCGACCTGCGCTCCAACAGTGGCGGATTCCTCGACCAAGCGATACTCATAGCAAACGAGTTCCTGCCAAAAGATAAGCTGATAGTATACACCACAGGACGTGATGAAGAGGAGCAGCTGCGACAATACTCCGACGGCAGAGGCTCGGCAACAGATATGCAGGTGGTGATACTGCTCGACGAGCAGAGTGCCTCGGCAAGTGAGATTGTCGCAGGAGCATTGCAAGATAACGACCAAGGAACAATCATCGGTCGCCGCTCATTCGGTAAGGGCTTGGTGCAGGAGCAGGTGATGTATAACGACGGCTCGGCACTGCGTCTGACGGTGGCAAAGTACCACACACCGACAGGACGTTGCATACAACGACCTTTTGAGCGAGGTAACAACTTAGAATACCACCTCGATATTCTGCATCGCTACGAGAATAACGAGTTCTTCACGCTCGACAGCCTGCACTTCGCAGACTCTCTCCGCTACACCACACCAAAGGGACGCGTGGTCTATGGCGGCGGTGGTATCGTGCCCGATAAGTTTGTGCCTCTGGATACTACATACGTAAGTGACTACTTTACAGAGGTGTCGGTGCGCAATATCCTCTATCAGTATACGCTCGACTACACGGACCGTCATCGCCAAGAGCTCGACCAGATAACAACTCTCTCCGAAATGGAGCAGTTCTTCAAGGCGGACAAACAGCTCATAAGCAACTTCTACACCTACGCCGCACGTAAGGGTGTAGCCCCCAAGACGAGCGATATAGCTAAGTCAAAGGCGGTAATCGAGGCACAGATAAAGGCTTACATAGCTCGTAACACACAGCTCGAAGATGACGCCTTCTACTACTTCATAGCACCTATCGACGACACGTTGCAGGCGGCACTGAGGGAGCTTCGATAGGTATGATGCGAGGAGATAACAAGGATTTTAACGACAACTAAGATATGGAACAACAGCAGACAACAAGACAGCAAAAAATTGCACGACAGATACAGCGCGACATAGCCGAGATATTGCAAAAACAGGGTCGCGAGATTGTCAATGGTAAACTTGTCACGGTGACAACGGTACGCGTGTCGCCCGACTTTGCCTATGCCAAAGTCTACTTCAGCATCTTCCCTTTTGAGAAGAATCAAGAGGTGATGGAGGCTCTGGAGAAGAATAATTGGCTGCTGCGCAAAGAGCTCGGCAAGAGAATACGTAACCAGCTGAAGATAGTACCCGAATTGCAATTCTTCCTCGACGACTCGCTGGAGTATATCGAGAATATCGAAGGACTGCTTAAATAATGAGCAGTTGATTTTTAGGGAGTTTAGGGAGTTTAGGGAGTTTAGGGAAACTAAAGGAGACTAAAGTCTACGGCTGAAGAGTTTTCAGTTTTCAGCTCCTATAAGGTAGATTCCCATCGCCTCACTGCGTGAGTCGGGGAATGACGTGATTTATTTCCTCAGCAAGGAAAGGTGAAAACTGAAAGGTGAAAACTGAAAAGTGAAACACCTTAATTAGAGGGAGAAGTCGCAGAAGGAGAAACAACACCTCCATTAGCAAGGAAATTCGCTTTGGGTAGGCAGATTGTTCAGCTTCTCGCAGTCTTGGGAAGCGCAGCATACTCGGAGTATGTGAGCATTCACAAGGCAAGGAAGATGGGCAAGGTGCCAGCCAAACGGATTTCAACAGAGATTAGCAGGATAAGGTAACAAAGCAACAAAAAAATGATAAAGAAGATATTAGGAGTAATAACCTCGCTGGTGGTAGTGGGGGCGATTGTGATGGTGGTGTTGGAGCATAAGGGTTATAGCTCGATGCTGCCACAGGGTCAGAGTGCACAGACAACAACAGCCACAGCAACGACTACAACAGCCACAACAGCAACTACAATAACCTCAACAGAGGAGCAACAAGCAGAGCAAGATAGTGCGCAGGGGGTAGAGCAAGAAGCAGAGCAGACGGCTGAAGAAACAGCTAAGCAGAAGGCTGAAGCTCCGGCAGAAACTCCGGCGGAGGAGAGCCTAAATAACGAGCAAACAACATCTCAGGAGTAGTCGGGAGCTATGGAGAGTAAAATTTTGGAGGGGCTGAATCCCTCGCAGCGAGAGGCGGTGCTGAGCTATGAGCATCCGTCACTTATCATCGCCGGAGCGGGCTCAGGAAAGACCAGAGTACTCACTTCGCGCATAGCTTACATGTTGGAGCAGGGGGTGGAGCCATATCGTATACTCGCCCTGACATTTACCAACAAGGCTGCCGAGCAGATGCGTAGCCGCATAGAGCAGATGGTGGGCCCTCGGAGCAAGTATATACGCATGGGCACCTTCCACTCGGTATTTTCGAGAATACTCAGAGAGAATGCCGAGCGCATAGGTTACACCCAGGCTTTTACTATATATGAGCCGTCGGATTGCAAAAACCTGCTTAAGACGATATGTAAGGAGATGAATCTGCCGGACGAGAAGTATAAGCCGACGCGTCTGCTCTCGCGTATATCGTTTGCCAAGAACTCGCTTATCACGCCGGCAACATACGCCGCAAACACAACATTCATAGTCGAAGATAGACAGGCGCAGATACCTCACTTCGTAGATGTGTACGACGCCTATATGCGTCGCTGCAAGCTCAATGGCGCAATGGACTTCGACGATTTGCTCTTACAGACAAACATACTGCTGCGCGACTGCCCCGATGTGTTGCGTCGCTATCAAGAGCTATTCGACTATATCTTGGTGGATGAGTATCAGGATACAAACTACGCACAGTATATCATAATACGTCGTCTGGGACTGCTGCACTCAAGGGTGTGCGTGGTGGGCGATGACTCGCAGAGTATCTACTCGTTCCGAGGTGCAAAAATCGAGAATATCCTTTCGTTCCGTAATGACTACCCTACGGCAAAGGTCTTTAAGTTGGAGCAGAACTACCGCTCGACACAGACCATCGTCGATGCCGCCAACTCGGTCATAGCACGTAACGCTCGTCGCTTAGAGAAGAGGTGTTTCTCGGAGGGGGCCGAGGGCGAGAAGATAGCCATACGTCGCTTCTTCAACGATAGAGAGGAGGCTGACGAGGTGGCAAATGCTGTGCGCGACAAGATACGTCGCCACGGCGCAAGCTGGAACGACGCTGTGATACTCTACCGCACAAACAACCAATCGCAGGCTTTGGAGTCGGCACTGCGCGTAAGGGGTATACCTTACCGCATATACAAGGGTTCGTCGTTCTACGACCACAAGGAGGTAAAGGATATGTTGGCATATATCCGACTGGTGATAAACCCTCGCGACGACGAGGCATTCAAGCGCGTAGTAAACTACCCTGCACGAGGTATCGGCCAGACAACGGTAGAGCGTATCGGAATGATAGCTCGCGAGCGTCAATGCTCGATGTGGGAGGCTGTCGATGCGCTGGTCAGCGAGGTGGAGCAGCTGGAGGATAAGGTGCAG
The DNA here is from genome assembly GCA_017623505.1 of Alistipes sp. Classification (GTDB taxonomy): domain Bacteria; phylum Bacteroidota; class Bacteroidia; order Bacteroidales; family Rikenellaceae; genus Alistipes. The sequence goes on along the minus strand of JAGAOZ010000021.1, from coordinate 51,463 downwards.
AAGGTAGTAGCACGAAAAGTCGCAGAATTTGTCAATTTGGTCCGCTCGCTGGCTGAGAAGAGAATAGAGATGACGCTCTATGACTTCGGTTTGGAGGTGGCGACACGTACCCGCATACTTGCCGAGTATCGACAGGAGGATACACCCGAAAATCAGTCGGCGATAGATAATATCGAGGAGCTGTTGAACTCGATGCAGCTCTTCACCGAGCAGCGCGAAGCGGAGATACGTAATGGCGAGCGAGGAGAGGATGAGGCGGCGACACTCGAAGAGTGGTTGCAGAGCCTGATGCTGCTGACCGATATGGACCAAAAAGAGGAGGAGAGCGAAGAGAAGCTGACGCTGATGACGGTACACTCGGCCAAAGGTTTGGAGTATGACTATGTTTATATCGTCGGCTGCGAAGAGAACCTCTTTCCGTCGCAACGCTCCGTGGAGGAGGTAGATGGCTTGGAGGAGGAGCGAAGGCTGTTTTATGTGGCTCTGACACGCGCCAAGTGCGAGGTGATGCTCTCGTATTGCGAGATGCGCTTCAAGTGGGGCGAGATGGAGTTCTCGGCACCGAGTCGTTTCCTCAAGGAGATAGATAGTCGTTATGTCGATGTGGATGAGGATTTGCATCGTCCGTCGCCACATGCCTTAATTGAGGAGGATGAGCCTCGCTCTACATTCACCCGACCACAGGTGGCTCGTCGTACATTCTCCACACCTCAACGTTCATACGGCACATCTGCGCAGCCTAAAGCCAACGGTAAATCCTCGATAGAGGAGCTGCGCAAGCGTTTCGATATACGTTTCCAGCAGAAACGAGAGCAGGGCGGGGGAGCACCCAACCCTGCAATAGTGCGCCCCGCAGCAACACCTCAACGCTCAACAGAGGGTCTGCGAAGGGTGGCAACAGGTGCGGCAGGAGCACCATCACAGCTGCCACCTTGTCAATATGCCGTAGGCGAGTGGGTGGAGCATCCTAAGTTTGGGCGCGGGCAGGTGCAACGCATAGAGGCTATGGCGACAGATTATAAGGTGGTGATAGCCTTCAGCGACTTCGGCGAGAAGACCCTGCTGGCGAAGTTTGCAAAACTGACAAAACTATAAAAAAGCGATGGAACGCCCTTTGGTTTCGGTCTGCATAACAACATACAACCACGCCTCATATATCGGGCGTGCCATAGAGAGTGTGCAACGACAGAGGGTGGCGGGGACGATAGAGATAATCATTGGCGATGATTACAGCCAGGATGAAACGCTCTCTATTATAGAGCGTTATGCAGCCGAGGATAGTCGTATCAGGGTGCTTCGCTCGGAGCAGAATCGGGGTATGCACCATAACTATCGTCGCACGTTGCTGGCGGCACGTGGAGAGTGGGTGGCACTATGCGATGGAGATGATTTTTGGTCCGACGACGAGAAGCTTGCGCGGCAGCTTGAGGCCCTCAGAGCCAATCCCGATGCGGGGATGTGTTGCACACGCTCCTACCGCTTTTATGAGGGCAAGGAGGCAGAACGTTGGCTCTACCCTACCGAGAGGTTATATACCGACTTTGAACATCTGCTCCTCAACAATACCGTGGAGAATATAACAGCCGTAGCGCGTCGAGAGCTTATCGAGCAGTATTATGCCGAGATTGAGCCGGAGCGACACACTGAGTGGCTGACCGACGATGCGCCGATGTGGATTTGGTTTGCCAAGCGCAGTAAGATAATCGCATTGGACCACCCCACAGCAACACACAGACTGCTCAGCGAGAGTCAATCCCAAAGCACTGACTACCACCGCCGTATAGCTTTCTGCGACTCGACAGCCGCGATAGCGATATTTATGGCACGCCACTTTGGCGAGCCGAAGCATATAGCCCGCTTGAAGCGACAGCGGATGAATACGGCGTTGTGGGTACTCTCGATATATGGCACGATAGGCGAATATTGCTCGCGCTGGTGGCGAGAGCTACGACAGAGCCCACGACAGATACTCAACGTGGCGGGTTACGGACTACTCGTGAAGCGGCTGCTGGGACTACAACGCAAGAAACGTAAAACTGACTAATTATGAGATTAAAAGAGCGATATGACGGAGTTATAGAGTATTTCTCGAAGGCGATGCCTGTGGCCGAGAGTGAGCTGAAATTCGGCTCGCCCTTTGAGCTGCTGGTGGCGGTAATACTCTCGGCACAATGTACCGATAAACGAGTGAATATGACCACACCTGCCCTCTTCGAGGCATACCCCACAGCAGAGGCAATGGCTAAGGCTTCAGCCGAGGATATTTTTCACTACATACGCTCGATTTCCTACCCCAACAACAAGGCGAAACATCTGGCGGCAATGGCTCGTCAGCTATGCGACGAGTTTGGCGGCGAGGTGCCACAGACGGTCGAGGAGCTGCAACGTCTGCCGGGCGTAGGACGTAAGACAGCAAATGTCGTTACGGCGGTGCTGTGGCAGAATGAGGTGATGCCTGTCGATACGCACGTCTTTCGTGTGGCGGCGCGCATAGGCCTCACGCGCGGAGCAAAAACACCCCTGCAAACCGAATTACAATTGGAGAAAAACTTTCCCTCACACCTACTTCCCATAGCCCATCATTGGTTGATTCTGCATGGTCGTTACGTCTGCACGGCACGTGCGCCCACGTGCGAAAAGTGCGGAATATCGCGCATTTGTCGCTATTTTTTGGCTAATAATGATAATTATTAGGATTTTTATTTTACATTTGTAATCTGGAAGAATTTTTACAAAGGATAATATTTAGGCTTATGAGAAGATTTTTGAACGCTTGCATAGCAAGATTGACTGCCGGAATGTTTGCTGTGGCTGTAATGGCAATGGCAACAACAGCAGTTTTGTCGATGGTGGGTTGCTCATCAGATAGTTCAGATGGGCCAACATCACAATACACCAACGGTGTAAAGATTATCGGCGAGACTCTTAAGGAGGTAAATGCTTCGGAGAACCCCGTAACAAAGGGTGTAATGACCGACGCAGGATATACTACATCTGTTGATGTGGATTGGATTACCTTTACGCAGAATGGCTCTGCAAATAAGGCCGGCAGCTACTCTATCAAGATGTTGGTTGCGAAGAACGATACAGGCGCAGTACGCGAGGCTAACGTATTTATTACTGTTGATGGTTTCTACACAACTAAGTTGGTCACAATTCGTCAGACAGCCGTTGGCTCTAAGGACCCTGTGATTAATTATATGGACGAGCGTCTTATGAAGGAGTACCTCTGGATGGACGAGTACAACGAGAAGCGTGAGACATTCAACTACTCGCTCAAGTATGACGCCTTCCTGGAGAAGTCGCTGCTCTCGCTGAAGACCAACATCGAGGATGGCGGTTATAATTCGGATGGTTCGCGTTACATCTTCTCTACCATTCAGTATCTGGGCACACAGTCGCCTTACGCTTCGACACGTGCCGGAGCATCGGAGAATGGTTGGGGTATCGAGCTCTCGTCAAACGTTATCGGCACAGGTGGCAACTCTGTGGCTCTGCCTGTAACCCATGTCTATCCAGGTTCACCAGCCGACAAGGCGGGTATGAAGCGTGGTGCATGGCTTACACACTTCAACAATGCCGAGATTACAGCAAGCAACTATGCTGACGTATGGATTGAGATTATGTATGGCAACCCTCACAGCACATCGTTCAAGTGGGAAACAGCCTTCTCTAACAAGTCGGTAACAGCAACTATCGCTCCGGGTAGCTATAAGCCAAACCCTGTGGCTGAGGCCTGCATACTCGACCTTTCGGCATACCCTGAGTTTGAGGGCAGGAAGGTAGGTTACTTGGCTTACCTAAGCTTCGAGTACGAGTATCGTCAGGAGTTGGTGGATGCGTTTAAGATGTTTAAGCAGGCAGGTGTGACCGACTTGGTTATCGACCTTACAGCAAATGGCGGTGGTGAGGTTTACACATCGGTATATTTGGCTTCGATGATTATCGACGAGTCATTCGTAGGTACATTCTACGGCGATATGCGTCACCACGAGAATAACACCGTTAATGGCGATGTGGATATGTATATCGAGAATGAAACAGACGACACTCCGTCAATTCAGTTGCCACACTTAGGTTTGCAGAAGGTCTATTTCCTTACAACACAGTTCAACACAGCATCGGCTTCGGAGGCTACTATCGCAGGTCTTGACGGCTTGGATATCGACGTAGTGGTTGTCGGCGAGGAGTTCACACGTGGTAAGAACTGCGGTATGGATACCGAGACACTCAAGATTGGTAACGGCTGGTACTACTTCGCTCCTATCACATTCCGTATCTTCAACGCTAAGAATTGGAACGACTATGCTGACGGTATCCCATCGGATTTGAATATCAAGACATTCTACACCGAAGCAAATGTTCAGGCAAACAAGTTGAAGGATATCACATTCTACTACTTCCCAATACCAATGGATGAGTGGGATAACTTCTACTACAACCCTGCCCTCCACGCAGCATTGGCTGATATGATTGGTAAGAGTGCCAAGACTGACGACATCTTCGGTCTGAACTCGATGGGTAACAACAACGGCGGTGCTATAAGCTCGACACGTGGTGGCTCGGCAGGTCAGATAGAGTTCTTGGAGCCTATCGTTGATATGCATAAGGAGATGCGCGGTATGTATGTGACAAAGGAGTCGGTAGAGGCTAACCGCGAGAAGCACAACAACTAATTCGAAACAATAAACCTTGTCCGCAGGAGCAACCCTCCTGCGGATTTTGGCGTAAAAAAGAGGGGTAGTAACCTTTTTGTAGGATAAACAGGTCTAAAAGAGATATATAGCGAGGATGAATTTATCGGAGAAAAACATAGAGGCTCTCAAAGAGCTGCTTGAGGGGAAGAAGCGGGTGGTAATACTCTCGCACACCAACCCCGACGGCGACGCTTTGGGCTCGTCAATAGCATGGAAGATGGCTCTGCAACGCTTGGGCCACCAAGTCGAGGCGATAGTGCCTAACGCCTACCCATACTACTTGGAGTGGATACCCACAATCAAGGATGTAATCATATATCGCAACGATGAGGCAGGGGTAGCCGAGCGAGCTGTGGCCGAGGCTGATATAATCTTCTCGTTAGACTTCCATACACTCTCACGCTTAGATGCGTTGGGAGATATTATCGACCGCAACCAGAGAGCAACGCGTGTGCTGATAGACCACCACCTCAACCCCGCGGAGGAGTTCGATATAATGTTCTCCTACCCCGAAGCGTCGAGCACATCGTATCTGATATATTGCCTTATCGAGCAGCTGTGGGGCGCAAAGAGCATAACACGCGAGCAGGCCGAGGCCCTCTATGCCGGCATGATGACCGACACGGGCAACTTCTCATTCTCGACACTCACCCCTCATCTGTTCCGCGCCGTGGCAAACTTAGCCGAGACGGGAATAGATATTCCACAGCTATACAACAACGTCTACAACTCCTTCACCGAGGGACGCGCACGTCTGTTCGGCTACGTGATAAACCGCAAGATGAAGCTGCTGCGCAAGGGCACCGTAGCCCACCTCTCGCTCACCGAGGAGGAGATGCGTCGTTTCTGGTTCCAGCAGGGTGACAACGAGGGCTTTGTGAACTACCCGCTCACGATAAAGAAGATGCGTCTGTCGGCTATCTTCACCGAGCACCACGACTTCATCCGCGTATCGCTCCGCTCACGTGGCAGAGTCGATGTAAACCTCTTCGCACAGCGTTACTTTAACGGCGGAGGTCACAAAAACGCCGCCGGAGGTAAGTCATTCGTTTCGATGGCGGAGACCATTAAGCATTTCGAAAAGGCGGTAGAGGAGTTTGCCGCAGAAGGACTTTTGTAAACAACTAAACCATTTTACTGATAATGAAAAAGCCATCGATGATGAAGACATATATGCGACTGCTGGGCTTTGCTAAGCCTCTGAGCCGCTACACCGTGCCTTACTTCTTTTACTCGCTGTTGCACGCGCTGTTCAACACCTTCACCTACACGATGATTATACCTATCGTCAGCACACTCTTCTCCGAGGGGTATGAGTTTGTGCCGACGTATGAATTTCCGGCGTTGTCGCTATCGACAGATTGTTTGAACGAGGCGATAAACTTCGTATATACCCATCTGTTCGGCACAGAGTACAAGATAACATACTTGCTGGGATTGCTCTCGGCGGTGCTTATAGCATCGAATATGCTCTCGAACCTGTTCCGCTACTTGGGCTCGATGACTGTCGAGACGCTGCGTACACGCACCCTGCAGAAGATGCGTGACGATATGTTCAACCGCACGATGGGTATGCACGTGGGTTACTTCAGCGACCAGCGTAAGGGCGATATTATGTCGAAGATTACATCCGACGTGATGGTGGTGCAGTTCTGTATCACAAACACCCTGCAAGTGGCATTCCGTGAGCCATTCCTTATCATCGGCTACGTGGTGATGATGGTAAATATCTCGTGGGAGCTGACAGTATTCTCGATACTCTACCTGCCCGTGGTGGGACTGCTCATAGGTCAGATTGTCAAGCGTCTGCGCCACCCGGCACAGAAGGGCCAGGAGCGTATGGGCGAGATGGTCAGCGTGATGGAGGAGTCGCTATCGGGTGTGAAGGCTATAAAGAGCTACAATGCTCTGGATTATATCAAGACAAAGTTCCACGCGATAAATGCCGATATGTCGAATATCCTACTCTCAATGGCACGCAAGCAGCAGCTCGCCTCGCCAATGAGTGAGTTTTTGGGTATCACAGCCATATCTATCGTGCTGGTCTTTGGTGGCTCTTTGGTGCAGAGCGGTTCGCTCTCGGCAGCCGGCTTCGTGGCCTATATCGCTGCCTTCTCACAGCTTACACGCCCTCTGCGCTCATTTATAGACCAATTTGCCAACATCAACCAGGGTATCGCTGCCGGTGAGCGTATCTTCTCTATCGTAGACGCCCAGAGCGAGGTGGAGGATAAGCAGGGCGCCGAGGAGCTTAAGGAGTTCCGCGACAAGATTGAGTTCCGCGACGTGGCATTCTCGTATGACGGTCAGCGCGAGGTGCTGCATAAGGTATCGTTCGAGGTGAAGAAGGGTCAGACGGTGGCTTTGGTAGGACCTTCGGGAGGTGGTAAATCTACGCTCAGCGAGCTTATACCACGCTTCTACGACCCTGCGGAGGGTTGCGTCTATATTGACGGCAAGCCGCTGGCAGACTACTCGCAGGAGAGCGTACGCGCACACATGGGTATCGTCTCGCAGGATACTATCCTCTTCAACGACACCATACGCAACAATATAGCGATGGGCCGCGAGAACGCTACCGAGGAGCAGATTATAGCGGCAGCAAAGGTGGCCAACGCCCACGACTTTATCCTTGAGACGGAGAATGGCTACGACACAAATATCGGCGACAGAGGTATGAAACTCTCAGGCGGTCAGCGTCAGCGACTGAGCATCGCTCGTGCCGTGCTTAAGAACCCAGAGATACTTATCCTCGACGAGGCAACCTCGGCACTTGACACCGAGAGCGAGAAGCTGGTGCAGGATGCTCTCACATCGCTTCTGGAGGGTCGTACATCGGTTGTCATCGCACACCGACTCTCGACAATCCATAATGCCGACCATATCATCGTCATCGACCAAGGTCGCATAGCCGAGCAGGGCACACACGCCGAGTTGCTGGCTAAGGGCGGAATATATGCGCATCTGATTGAGATGCAGTCGCTGGCTTAATGCAATTAGTAATTAGTAAAGAGTAATTAGTAATTGATTTTTAGGGAAGTTAGGGAGTTTAGGGAGTTTAGGGACACTAAAGGAGACTAAAGGATATTAAAGTCTACGGCTGATGAAGTTCAAAATTAGATTTCAGTTTTCACCTTTCAGTTTTTAGTTTGTAAGCGGTAGATTCCCATCGCCTAACCTGTGGTTAGTCGGGGAATGACGTGATTTATATAATCAGCACGGAAATTCGGCTTGGGTAGGCAAGGAAAAGTGAAAAGTGAAAAGTGAAAACTGAACACTAAAAACCTCCATTAGAGGGAGAAGTCGCAGAAGAGGGTTATAGCAAGGCTTGCGAAGTTCGAGCAAGCGGAGCATACCAGACGTATGTGAGCATTGCGAGAGCGAGCGTAACGCAGATAGAACCCGCTTATGCGGCTTCACTAAGATTAGCAGAACTAGGTAACAAAGAGAGAAAAAATGGCAAAAAACTATATACAAACCTTCGGAGAAGAGGTCGGAAATGCAATATCACACGGTGTGATGAGTGCGGTGACTCTGCTCTCGATACCTGTGACGGCAGTATACTGCTATGCCCGTACGGGCAATGATGTGGTAGTGGCTGTCGGAGCGAGTATATTTGCTGTGAGCATCTTTTTGATGTTCCTGGCATCGACACTCTACCACTCTATGTCGCCCACATCGCGCCATAAGGCGGTGTTCCATATCTTAGACCATATATTTATATATGTCGCTATCGCAGGCACATATACCCCCGTGGCTCTGACGATAATCGGAGGCTGGCAAGGTATAGTCATCGTCGCCCTGCAATGGGCAATGGTGCTCTTCGGCATACTCTATAAGTCGCTCACCTCGCGCTCGATACCCGCCGTCAGCCTGACGATATACTTGGTGATGGGCTGGACCATCATCATCTTCTTCCCCTTGTTTCTAAGTAACGCCTCGTGGCCCTTTATTATACTGATTGCTTCGGGAGGTGTCTGCTATACCATAGGTGCAGTATTCTATGCCATGAAGGGATTTAAGTATCATCACATGGTGTGGCACCTGCTTATCGACGCAGCAGCAGCCTGCCACTATGTGGCTATCTTGTGGTTCTTGTAGAGCATAGCCTCGGTGCGCAGAGCGTTTGTCACAAAGTTGTCTTAGATTGCAATTTCAAGACAATATCTGCAAAAAAGCTATACAGCATAAGGACTTTTAATTGTCTTTATTACAAATTGTAAGCTATATAAACAACTATCACTCAACTTTGTAAGAGGGTTTTGCGGCGCGAGAGGCTCACAAAAGTCTACAAATTGTCATTTTTGCTCAAATATTTTGTAGATAAGAGTTTTTATTCCTATATTTGTGTTAATGAAATACGCCAAAAGGCCATAAGCAGGTTATGGACCTAAGAGGCACGAATGATGAGAGAACATTTGCCCTCCCTATGTAACGCGTTAAAAGTCAGCAGCATAGGAGGGGAGGGGTAAATGGCGTTTAAGGGGAAGACTAAAAGGTCTATTATAACTTTATTAACACATTTTTTAACTATTAACTTTTACTACTATGGGAACAGCTAGTATGGTATTGGGTATCATTGCCCTTGTTTTTGGTTTTATTCCAGTTTTGAACATCATCGGTTGGATTTTGGCAGTTGTTGGTCTCATCCTCGGTATCATCGCATTGGTACAGAAGAAGCCTAAGGCATTGGCTGGTGTTATCTGCAACGGTATTGCACTTTTGTTGCCTTGGCTCGTTATGAGCGTTATCTTCGGCGCAGCAGATGCAGCTTTGTTCTAATCGAATAAACATTTTGCATATCCCACTTTCCGCAAGGAGGTGGGATTTTTTTGTTTTAATGAGTAATTGATTTTTAAGGAAGTTAGGGAGTTTAGGGAGATTAGGGAGATTAAAGGTGACTAAGGGAGACTAAAGGTTACTAAAGTCTACGGCGGATGAAGTTCAAAATTAGATTTTAGTTTTCACCTTTCAGTTTTTAGTTTGTAAGCGGTAGATTCCCATCGCCTGCTGCGCAGTCGGGGAATGACGTATTATTTATTCCTCGCCCTGCCAACCCGCCACAAGTCGGGGAACGACGTATTGTATTGAGGGCTTATCAGCAAGACTGAAGAAAAAAATATAGAGAGGCTGCCCAACAGGTAAGTTGCGACAGCCCCTCTATGCTACCTAAGAATTTCTCTTAGAATCTAATAGTCAGCAGCACAGGGAAGTGGTCTGACATATAGGCTTGGTCGGCAGGCATAGGCTCGTCCTTATAGCGTTTCTCGCGTAAGGTGCGGTACTCCATAGCCTTGCAGTTCTTGATGAAGAAGTGGTCAATCATAAAGAAGTTACCATAGCCCTGAGCCTTCTCCTCTGACTCCTGGGTAGGAGCCTTATCGGGAGCGGAGAACTTAAAGCCATTCCACGTCACGCTATTGCGGTTCGCCTCGCTTGGGCACGCCTTAGCGGCAGCACGGCCGTCAATCATACCCATATCCCACAATGGCTGGAAACACTTATCGCCGATGACTTGGTTCATATCGCCACAGAATATCACCGCTTGCTTCTTGCTCATCATAGCCTGCATCTTCTGAGCTATGAGAGCTACACCCTTCTCGCGTGCGGTCTGGCCCATCAAGCCCAACTCCTCAGGATACTGGCCGTGCATAGCATGATAGCCGAACTCAAGGTGTGTGTTGAAGACCAAGAACTCCTTGCCATCGGCCTTGCGACGCAGCTTAACCCATGAGCAGGTGCGGTTATACTTTTGCGAGTCCTTACCGCCCAGATACAACTCCAGCTGAGTGGTCTTCTCGTCACTCCAGCTGCGGGATGGGGTATCAGGGGTTGGCGAGAGCCAGAAAGTACCCTTATCGACAATCTCCATAGTGCGGGTATTCACTGCAATAGCGGTACACTCGTTAGGGCTGTTGTTACCACCACGAGCTACATAGTAGAGCTCAAAGCGGTCGAGCAGAAGCTCCAACTGCTTGAGCTGAAAGATTGTAGCCTCCTGCATACCCACAACATCGGGCTTCTCCTCGTGAATCATATTCACTACGGCGTGGCGACGCTGCTCCCACATATTCTCGCCGTTAGAGTTACTAACGGTGATATTGAAAGATATAACTTTGACATCCTTCTTGCCGGCGTGAGCATCAAACGAGAGGCCCACAACCATAGCCAAAACAGCAAAAATGCTAAAAATAACTCTTCTCATATCTCAATTGTTTTATTTGTTTCTCTGCTCGGCAACGATTGCCTTCATATCCTCATACTGACGCTCCATACTCTGCAAGAGCTTATACTGTGCGTGGGTGCGGACGAGGTTGTGGCCCTCGTAGGCGGTCTTATAATATTTATCGCCGTCGATATAGTCCATCAAGAAGCGCAACACCTGCTCGAAGGTGATATACAGGCCCGAAAAGGCCAGATACTCAAACTCGCTCTCGACCATTGTAGCGCGCTGCTGTGAGAGGTAGCCCGCAGTATAGGCGCGGAACATCTCCAAATCCATCTCGACATTATCCAGATTCTTATCATCCTCAGCACCGGTGTTGGTGTAGGAGCGGATGGCGTCGCCAAAGTCATTGAGCGACGTAGAGCTCATAACCGTATCGAGGTCGATAGCGCACAGCACCTCGCCCGAAGCAGCGTCGAAGAGGATATTGCTAATCTTCGTATCGTTGTGTGTCACGTGGGTAGGGATAGTGCCATCCTCAACCTTCGACCAAAAGGCGAGCATCTGCTCACGTCGGCTCTCAATCCACGAAATCTCCTCCTCAAGCTCCTTGACACGGCCCACAGGGTCGGCAGCGATGGTTGCATCCCACTGCGCAAAGCGGTGGCGGATATTATGAAAACCCTTGATAGTCTCACTCAGCGGCTTGGTGAAGTCGGCAAGCAGAGCCTGGAAACGACCTATACCGACACCTCCCTGGTATGCCAACTTAGGCGAGTCGGCTCTATCGTAGCTCGACGTACCTTCGATAAAGAGGCAGACAGCCCAGAAGTTACCCTCCACCTCGGCGTAGAGCTTACCATCCTTGGCACGGATGACGGTCAGCGTCTCGCGCATAGGGTCCTCGACCTTACGCTTGATATGCTCGGTCACAGCCAAGATATTCTCCATCATAGCAGGAACATCAGGGAAGATAAGATGATTCTTGCGCTGAAGAATATAGTTAGGGGCATCGCCCTCGGTGCGAACAATAAAGGTGTCATTGATAAAGCCCTCACCCAGGGGCTTAATTTCGGCTACCACGCCCTCCAAATCAAAGAGATGGGCAATAGCAAAAAGTTTCTCGTTATTCATAATATGGTAAAATATGGTTTTGGTCTAAACAAAATAAAACTCGCCTCGGAGCAGCCCCTCGTACTCGCCACTCACCGCTAAGCTAAACTCCGCCCGTTTGCCCGACACGAGAGCACACTCGCCCAAAGGCAACAAGACAATACGCCACAGACGACTGCCAGCCAAGTCGGGATGCTGCTGCGAGGAGAAACTGCAAGGCAAGAGCGACTCGTGGCACGCCTCACTACCCTCCGACACGCCTTGACGGCTGTCGTAGCTTAGTTGGCAATCGCGCTCCAGGGAGCGTAGCTGCAACACCACATCCAACGCCCCCGACATACCCTCCTGTGGCTCGGCATCGACCATAAGGGCCAACGCAGAGTCGGAGTGCGCCACACGAAATCGCAGCTTCGAGAAGGGACTCGTCGCCAGATGGCTCTCCTCCAAGCTGTGTGGCTCCAACTTATCGCGCATAACAAGGAAAATCTGCTGCTCGTGAAGATGCTCTATATTGCGCACAAAACGCACCTCAACGCGCTCAATCTCACCGATTTTTGGTCTGTCGTTACTCATTGTCGCAGGTATTTAGTCATTATACAACATCAAATATAACAAAACAAATTCAAAATTCAAAAGTCAAAATTCTGAATTGGAGATTTCACCTTTCAACTTTCACTTTTCAACTTTCAGTTTTCAGTTTGTAAGCGGTAGATTCCCTTCGCCTCGCAGAGCGAGTCGGGGAATGACGGATTTATTAGCTTTCAGTTTTTAGTTTTTAGTTTTCACTTTTAACCTTTATAAGCTCGGGTAACCAAATAGTTACCCGCGGGACTTGGATGGGCGACAACACTAAACCTTGGAGCAGGGACAACTCGGGTAACCAAATAGTTACCCGCGGGACTTGGGAGGGCGAGGCGGAGATTTCACCTTTCACCTTTCACTTTTCAACTTTCAGTTTTCAGTTTGTAAGCGGGAGATTCCCTTCGCCTCGCAAAGCGAGTTGGGGAATGACGTTTTATTTATTTCCTCGCGCCACCAACCAACCACAAGTCGGGGAATGACGTAAATATTAACGGCGTTATAACAGTGTTAATAAAAAATCACGTCATTGCGAGCGGTTGCATCTGCAGGGATTGATGATACGCAACTCGGCTCTATGCAACTGCGTGGCAATCTACCTCTTACTATTCAGCCTCGCTGATTCGCAGACAGTTACTCTGAACTATAAGGTAGATTCCCTTCGCCTTGTGTTCCACAAGTCGGGGAATGACGTTTTTATTAGTTTTCAACTTTCAGTTTTTAGTTTCACTTTCCGGGTTACCTTTTTGGGGCGGTTACGATAAAGAGGTAGAAACAAACAACAAAAACACTTTACGACTATGAAAAAGCTTTTGATAATCTTGGCAGGCTCGCTCCTAATGAGTTGCGAGGCGACATTCTCCGCTATCGAGGATTTTGCAGGGGAATATGTATGTACCGACGTGGTGGTATCAAGCGAATATCTGGGTTCGGCACGCGTGAAGCAGGAGTGTAAAGATTGTCACGACCGTTTTGTCGGCACGACAGTAAGCGTACAACCTACCGGACGACAGCTGTGGATAGGTTTCTCGAAGCAGAGCGGCGGACACTTCACTCGCAACGGCAGCAACAAGTTCCGCTCAGGAGAGAACACCGTAGCACAATTTGCAGACAACAAGCTGGTAATAAACTGCCACGAGGCGGGTTACAGCTATCAGATACTCTGCGCAAAGAGATAACAACATAAACCAATAAAGACCAAAGAATATGAAACACCTATTTATAATAATCGCAGCTATTGCAGCCTCGCTTCCCACGACCTTGTCGGCACAGCAGGCATCGCAAGATGCTCCACAGCGACAAAACTGGAGCCTGCACGCCCTATATGGCGACGTGGCACGTGTAACGACGAAGGTATACCGCCAAAGTGTAGCACACAAACTCTCCTTGGACAGCCTCAGCTCGTGGGATGATTGGCGTTTCAATGAGCGGGGAGATGTGGCCCTCCACGCCTCGGGCAACAGCAAAGCGGAGCTTACAACACAGGCTATATACACATACAACGCCGAGGGTAGAACAGAGAGTATAGATTACTACAACATAGAACAGCGACGCCTACACAGCACACGATACACCTACAACGATAAGGGGCAACAGAGCGAGAGCCTATCCTACCTCAACGACACACTGCTACTGAGCAGATTGCTTTACACATACGATGAGCAGGGACGAGTGGTCGAAGAGCAGAAATATCTCGCCGCAGGGGAGTTCGACTCCCGACGCACATTCCGCTACAACGACCACGGAGATAAGGTTGAGGAGCGAACCTTCGACAAGTGGGGCGAACGTGGGGAGCGCATCGAGATAGAATACGACACGCAGGGCAGAATAGTCCGAAAGGCGATATACCTAAATAGCCCCTCGCCAATAAGTCGTGAGCACTACAAATACGACGAGCAGGGCAACCTGACAGAGCTCCTCACATACGACTACGACAACTCGCTCTGGCTACGCACCCACCGCCACTACGACAGCCAAAATCGGCTCTGCGAACAGGCAAGCTACACAGCAGAGGGAGAGTTATCGACCAAGATGGTGCTGAGCTACGACGAGCAGGGTAACATCATCCGAAAGGAGTTTTATCGCATGGGGCAACAGACACCAACTACAAGAATCGAATATGAAATTTTTTATCGCAAATAACTAACAACAAAAACTTTACAACTATGAAACGTCTAATTTTATCATTGCTCATTATTATCGGCATCTGCACAGCAGCCCAGGCACAGCAACTTTATGAGTTCACCTACAAAAATTCAAACCACTACTCCGACCGCGGCCCTATAAACTACCACACGCAGTCGCAGCTGAAGGGGAAGAAGCTCTACTTCGTCTATAACGGCGCACAAGACACATTCTCGCCTGCCGACAGCAGTGGCAAGGTTGAGTACGAAAATATGCTCAAGTGGGACCCACAGAAGCGACAATATTACGGACTCGATGCGTGGTATATTATGTGGAGCGAGCAGTTTGAGGCTTACAGCATCTCATCGGACCGCCGCTCGTTACAGTTCCTAACCACCGACGACGAGGACTACGACATAAGTCATAACTACTACCTAAGCAGCATCAAAGATATATAACACACCTTAAAAACGCTACCGCTATGAAACGTCTTATCCTATCACTGCTCCTTGTCATCGGTATCTCGACGGCAACCCGGGCACAGCAGGGGCTAACGCTCTACGAATACACATACAAAGACTCAAACCTTACCTTGAAGGGGACCAACACCCCTGACAACTACCACGTTCGCTCCGACCTGAAAGGCAGGAAAGTCTATTTTGTGAAGAAAGATTATACGATTTATGAGACGACCTGGGACGGTCGTATCTTGAAGGAGTATTCCACGAAGCAAGAAAATGGCAACTATTCGCTTGGTATATACGATTGGCCATATTGGTGGGAGCCTGCCGACAAGTGGATTACAGCCAAATTCAGCAAATACTATTTTACGGATGGCGACAGCCAGGGCAAACTCCGCCATAACAACTACATCCTCACTGCCACACGCACCATCGCGGAGCTGAAACCGCGGTTGTACGCTTATACCCTCTACGAGTTCACCTATTATGAGTCGCAACACTACAACGAGGATGAGACAGCTGTTATGCACACCTCCTCACGTGCGGACCTTAGTCAGCAGAAGATATATTTTGTCGAAAGTCAGGGCTATATGTACCGCACCCGAGCCGACGGGACACCCTACAAGGATGATATATACGCAATACGCAAAGGTAAAACCACAAACCAACTACAGCGTTATCACTCACAGTTTTATGTAGACAAGAGTACAAATATGTATCTCGCATCAGACAAGAGCTTCTACCGCTTTGTAGATACCGACGCGGAGGGCAATGTACGCCACAACAACTACCGCTTCACCGCCAAACGAGAGGTTATGACACTTCTGGAAAAACCCGACTCAAATCCTTATACTCTTCAGCGGGCAACATTTCAGGGTGGCGGTATCACTAATTTTTATACGTGGCTTAAGGAGCGTCTAATCTGCACCTCGACAACATCCGAGCGAGTATTGGTAGAGGTTGTCATCGATGAGAGCGGAGCGGTGGCGGTCCACAGGGTTCGCTTTATTCACAAGTCGCCTTCCGGAGAGACAAAGTATGCCTCAAAGCCTTCAACACCCTTAGAGAAGGAGATTATCTCAATCCTCCGCCAAGCCCCCAAGTGGAGCCCCGCCACACAGGATGATACACCTATCAAGGATAGCTTCCGTCTGACCATTACTGCAAAGTACAAACCTCGTAACAGAGACCTTTTATAATAAACACGTACTATGAACTGCTTTATCCCCATCCGAGCCTCGCCACGCTGTAGTGCTCTTTCCGCGCAGGGTGCTTACTTATAACAGACCTCCCGAAAAGCACCCTGCCAGAAGAGCTATGAGCAACAATGAGCAATTAGTAATGAGTAAAGAGTAATTAGTAATTAAGGTTTCAGTTTTCACCTTTTACTTACAGTGTTATAACAATGTTAATGTTTTGCGAGCAGCAAAAAGACTACCCAAAACACCGAGGAGAATGGATAAATACTCTGGATAACCAATTGGTTACCCGCGTTACCGAGGGGAGGCAGAGACTGCTCTGAAGAACATAGAGCAACAAGGATTTTGGGGATTACGGTTTTACTTACATTGTTATAACAATGTTAATGAAAATCACGTCATTGCGAGCGTGTAGTCTGGGTAACCAAATAGTTACCCGCGGGACTTGGGAGATTATTAGGGATGTTGAGGGATAATAAGGGGAACTAAAGGATAATAAAGTCTACGGCGGAAGAGTTTTCTGTTTTTAGTTTTTACTTTTCAGCTTTAACTTTTCAGTTTGTAAACGGTAGATTCCCTTCGCCTTGTGTTCCACAAGTCGGGGAATGACGGTTTATTTATTTCCACGCTCCACCAACCAACCACAAGTCGGGGAATGACGTAAATATTAACGGCGTTATAACAGTGTTAATGGAGTTGCCTGCGTATCTTGTTAGTTCACAATCAGTTACAATAATAAATTTATTAACAGTGTTATAACAATGTTAATGAAAATCACGTCATTGAGGGCGTGTAGCCTGGGTAACCAAATAGTTACCCGCGCTACTTGGGAGATTATTAGGGATGCTAAGGGGTACTAAAGGGTACTAAAGGATGCTAAAGGATGCTAAAGTCTACGGCGGAAGAGTTTTCTGTTTTCTGTTTTCTGTTTTTAGTTTTTACTTTTCAGCTTTAACTTTTCAGTTTGTAAGCGGTAGATTCCCATCGCCTTGTGTTCCACAAGTCGGGGAATGACGTTTTATTTATTTCTTCGCTCCACCAACCAACCACAAGTCGGGGAATGACGTAAATATTAACGGCGTTATAACAGTGTTAATGGAGTTGCCTGCGTATCTTGTTAGTTCACAATCAGTTACAATAATAAATTTATTAACAGTGTTATAACAGTGTTAATAAAAAAACACGTCATTGAGGGCGTGTAGCCTGAGTAACCAAATAGTTACCCGCGAGACTTGGAGGAGTGTCATCTCTAAACAAGAGCCACAGACAGCTCGGGTAACCAAATAGTTACCCGCGCTACTTAGGAGATTATTAGGGATGTTGAGGGGTACTAAAGGGTACTAAGGGATGCTAAAGGATGCTAAAGTCTACGGCGGAACACTCGGCTTTTAGCTTTTAGTTTTGGCAAGACTGCGTCTTCCCTTATTTGCTCCGCCATATCATAGTGAGCAAGCCCCCTCTGCGTATGGCTTAATCGCAACTTTCACTTTTTAGTTTGTAAACGGTAGATTCCCATCGCCTTGTGTTCCACAAGTCGGGGAATGACGTTTTTATTAGCTTTCAGTTTTTAGTTTTCACTTTTAACCTTTCATTTTCCGGGTTACCTTTCGGGGAAGGTTACGATAAAGAGGTAGAACGAAACAAAACAGAAACTTACAAAAGATTTCTATTATGGAGCGATTTATCAAATACGCAGCAATCATTATCGTAGTAGTCATTATCAAAGGCTATTTTGGCAAACCGGATAGTAGTGGTGGCGATGGCTTAGTGCCTCAGACATATCGCACCCCTACAATATATAATATACCCCAAAAGGCTATCCCCGTAACATCTGCCGCTAAGATTCTGCCTGAGTTGGAGTTGCCGAAGTTGGAGATGCCGAAGTTGGAGATGCCCAAGATAACACCTCCCGTAGCACCCAATATCGACAGTCTGAAGGCCGAGATAGAGGCAACACAGTTTCGTCTGCCTGAGCTGAAAATTTCACAAGTGACTGAATAACAAATTAGAATATCTTACAACTATAAAACATCTAATCCTATCACAGCGTATGATTATGCTCGTCGCTCGACCGTCCGGGCACAGCACGAGCTAACGCCTTCGGGTTTTACTTACGGCAGGCTTTTTGCTCTAATGATACGTTATTTCACCCTGCCAATAGGTCATTTCACCCACTAAAAAGGTCTTCTGAACGACACAAATTTGCGTATTATGAAAAAAGTGCTTATCTTGCAACCAGAAAACAAAACGTATAACTCTTTAAACACTATTGCCTATCGAAAAATTCTACTCTTAAAAACCACTTATTTTAGAGAAAGGAGGAGAGTATGAACGCACAAGTATTGAGCGACCAAGTATTGCTTAATAGCTATCTTTCGGGCAATAGTCAAGCCATTTCTACACTTATCGAGAGACACTCACGTAGGGTGAGGGACTATATCCGTATGATGGTTAAAGACCAGGATGTAGCGGATGATTTGATGCAGGAGACATTCATCAAAGCCGTGCGCCACATCGACCAGGGCCGCTACGCAGATAGCGGTAAGTTCCTCTCGTGGTTGCTGCGCATAGCACACAACCAAGTAATAGATTTCTTCCGCCAGAAGAAGTCGGCAAAGAACATTACAGAGAGTGAGGCAGGATATGGTATTCTGGGTACACTGCGCTTCGCCGAGAACAATGTCGAGGACCGCATGGTAGCTTCACAGATTGAGGCCGACGTACGTCGTCTGGTCGATGAGCTGCCTGACGAGCAGCGCGAGGTGGTTATGTTACGCTACTACTCTGGTCTGAGCTTCCAAGAGATAGCCGACCAAACCGAGGTGAGCATCAACACGGCATTGGGACGTATGCGCTACGCACTGATAAACCTCAGAAAGATGATTCAGCAGAAGGGCATAATCCTCTCGTAAAGGCATCGAAAAATTTTTCGAAAAAAAGAGCTCTGTCACCACAATATTTTTTTTCGCCGATGCGTTATTGGGGTAAACAGAGTTGCCTATGGGAGATATTGACGAAAAAATGGGGGTGCCTCATCCTGACGAAGAGGATTTGTTTTTAAGTGAAGTAGTATGCGGAGAGGCTGAATTGCTATTCTTGGACTCCTACTTACAAGATATTTTCCGCAACTGCGATTAGTAGGGTTAGTTGTTTAGTGTAAGTGAAAACCTGTCTTTCGAGGCAGGTTTTCCATTTTTTATACCTTAGAAGTGTGTGATATAGGATATTTTACCTAAATTTGTTCTTTGAACAAAGTGTTGAACTTAAAAGGAGGGTTTGAGTATGAAAACCAGGTTGATGATAATTGTTTGTCTGCTGGCAATAGTTTTACCTTGCGCAACATTTGCCAAGACAATTACAAAGGTAACAATATCGATAGATGAGCCCACAGTAGGCGGACTCCCTCCGCAGAACGCATCGGTTCCTGAAACGGCCAGCACCGAAATCACGGCGGTCTCGTGGTCGGGCGAGTTTGATGGCGAGAAGTTTATCCAGGGAAACAACTACTCCGTCACTATAAAGATAAAGGTGAAGGATAGTTCTGCTAACACCTTCTCCCCTACATCTACCATCAACGCCACCGTCAATGGCAAAAAGGCACGAGCGAGCTACGTCGGAGCAAAAAACATCACGGTCAAGTACACTTGGAAAACGCTTGGTGGCGAGAACCCCAACACCCCTCAATATAAAATCAAGTCTCAGCTCGCTGAGCTCGCTAAGGCATACACCGCAACCAACGCTACCGACGACAAAGAGGTGCTTGAGTATCTGAGGAAGAAACTCCCACAGGCAGAGATTTGGTGTGCCGGTGGAACGTATAAATACACACGCAAAATGCCTTCTGAGACCAAGGATGGCAACTTCTCTATGACAATCGGAATCACAATGGATGGCATAACCATCGAACGATATGGCTTTCTGGCGGTGATTCCTGCTCTCAACAAATCGGAGGATGCCACAAATCTGGATGCCGACAGAGTTTTAATGGAGGCGGCACTACGAGATTTCGACACCACGGCAAAGACCACACCGGAGGAGATACTGGCAGCTTTGAATGCAGCAGCTACCCACGGCACACAGGCTGCGTGGGGTGATAAATTTGCTTACGACGCACCGTCGTCAAACAGCAGAGGAAGCATTGTGGGCGATATTATCATCTCTCTGGGCGACAAGAGAGCTATTATCAGTGCGCACAAGGTGCTGCCAATAGACGGAACGCCTGACGATGCGGCTGTGGATGCCGACTTCAGCGCTATACTCAGAGCTTTGAAGGCACATAAAGTGACTAAGAACACCACAGAGCAAGAGTTGATGGCCATAGCCAATGCCGCCATAAAGAATGACTCGAAGCTCACCTGCACCGGCTTCTCGGTATCGCTGCCAGACTATGACAGGGAGGGTAAGGTTGTTCTGAATATGGAGCTGGAGCTCAATGGCAAGACCCGTATCCCTCGCTTCGCAGCATCGCTGCCAAAAGAAGAGAGGCGGTTGGAGAATTTCCCCGACGGTTGGAGTGTCAATTACGACGAGTGGGAGGTGCTTCGCCTGACCAACATCGAACGTCATAAGAAGGGTGTCGGTCCTCTGATAATGGCTCCGGAGTTGATTACCACTGCCGACCTTCGTGCCAAAGAGATAACTCAGGAATATAGCCACACTCGACCTAATGGATCACCATTTTATGTCGCTATTGACCATGTGTTCATTTTGAATAAAATAACGGGTGAGAATATAGCTAAAATGGCGAAAACCCCCGAACAGGTGGTCACAGCTTGGATGAACTCTCCGGGACACCGCGCAAATATACTCAAGGAAGCATTCACATACTTTGGCTGTGGTGTTGCCGTAAACAGGGATGTAAAACACTGGGTTCAGCTCTTCGCAACAGGTGGCGGTATGGTCACAGCAAAGACCAGCAACGGAGTTTATCACTTCGAGACCATAGAGCAGATGGAGCAGGCTATCGTAATCTGTACCACCAACGAGGGATATACGGGATACATCCCGCTGGAGGCCGATTGTATGATAAGAAATGGCAATAGCTTCACATATAAACTCGAAGGAACATCGATAACCGTAACGGTTGCCAACATTAATGAATAGCCTCGGCGAGAATAGGTTGTCTAAACAAAAAAATATTACTTAGTATGAAAAGATTGATTTTTTCGATATTGTCGCTTTGCACCCTGCTTCCTTTCGTATCTGAGGCACAAGAGGTGGTAAATGATAGCAAACGCCGCAACTGGAGCGACGACGAGCCTCTGTACGGCAACGTGGAGAGCATCCGCATATTCACATACTTAGCTACGGCAACAGACTATGCCGCAGCAGGCACGATAACCAACGACATAACATATCGCTTCAACGACAAGGGCGACGTAGCAGAGTACACATCAAAGTCAGAGTTTAGCACGGCACATGGCCGCTACACCTACGACGCTAACCGCAGAACGCTGGAGCGCACACTCTCGTTCGATGGAGAGTTTGGCAATCGCACAACATTCGAATACAACGCCGCCGGCAAGCTCGTAAAGACCACAATCATAGATGCAATGGAGGTTACCGAGGGCGTTTGCACATACAAATATGACGACAATGGCCGACTCATCGCAACCACCTATGACGATATGACCGATTGGGATAATGACGAGGATATATTCCGCACCTACAACTCACAGGGCAAGCTTATCGAGTACAACTATTCAAGCACCGTTGATGCCTACGACGAGATGTATGAGTACAACACCAAAGGAGAGCTCACCAAGACAAAATATTACTGGGAGGGCAGTGTATTGTATGTGATATATTGCTACTACAATGCACAGGGACAGCTGACCGAGAAGGTTCATTACAACGAAGAGAACCAGCCTACGCAAAAGATAGTCTATCAATACGACTCAAAGGGCAATATGGTTAAGCAGAGTGTGGTCGATGTGCAGAAAAAGAGCGTCACAACAATCACCCAGCGCGATATTGTCTACCGCTAAAGAAAAATTCGCACCGCATTGTAGTTTTTTGCTACATAGCTGCGTCTAATACAATAGAGTAGATGTTTCGGCGTTAGTTTATCGCCAAGATTGAGATTAAAATTAAAAAATGATACATTATGGAGGAGAAAAAGAATCTTGAACAGCAGTTGCAGGAGCAAGCTGCCGAGCAGGTAGAGGTACAGCCAGCCGAGGAGATACAGGCTGCCGAGGTGGTGGAGCAGACAGCCACAGAGCCACAGCCTGCGGAAGAGCAGGTAGAGGCTCAGCCAACCGAGGAGGCTCAGCCAGCTGAAGAGGTAAAGCCTGCTGAGGAAGCACAACCAACCGAAGAAGCACAGCCCGCCGAAGAAGCACAGCCCGCCGAGGAGAAAGCTGAGGAGGTTGTAGCACCCGTAAAGGTAAAGAAAGCAAAGAAAAAGAAGAAGGGAATAGGCTTCTGGAAGGTCTTTTTGGCGACGTTGCTGGCACTGGTGGTGTATGGCGTGATAAAGCTCATATTCTGGGGTGGAGTCATCGCAGCTCTCTTTGCTGAGCCTGCGGTTGTAGTACCCGAAAAGGCTATATTGAAGATTGACTTCGCCGAGAACCTCACAGACGCACCATCGCGCGACCCAATGGCATCGTTCAACTTTGCGACGATGTCGATAACGCCCGAATTGACTATTTTTGAGGCTATTCGTGCTATTGACGTAGCGGCAACAGATGACCGCATACAGGGTATATACCTCAACCTGACAGGTATGGGTACCTACTCAGTAACATCGTTGGAGGAGTTGCGTGAGAGCATCACACGTTTCAAGGCAAGCGGTAAGTTTGTGGTGGCATACAACGAGAACTACGACCAATGGAGCTACTACCTCTGCTCTGTGGCCGACGAGGTATATATGCACCCTGAGGGAACATTCGCGTGGACGGGTGTGGCTGCCAACACAATGTTCTACACAGGCCTTATCGAGAAGCTCGATATAGGTATCGACATTTTGCGCCCTACCGAGTGTAAGTACAAGAGTGCTGTCGAGCCATTCTTCCGCAAGGAGCTCTCGCCAGAGAACCGCGAGCAGATGCAGTCGATGGTAGATAATATATGGAACGTCGTAACAACAGGCGTGAGCACAGCACGTCAGATTCCTGTCGAGCAGCTCAACAAATATGCTGACGAGCTCTCAGTGGTACTGCCTGAGGAGGCTGTGGAGCATAAGATGGTCGATGGCGTGAAGTATGCCGACCAAATGGAGCAGTACTTCATCGACAAGATTGGTGTGGGCGACGAGGCGATGATTTCGTTGGGTTCATACGCTATGACCGTGGGTCCCGACCCAGAGAAGGCCGATGCACCAAAGGTAGCTATAATCTACGCTAACGGAAATGTTGTCGATGGCGACGGCTACGACAACGCTATATACAGCTACTCACTCTCACGCGTGCTGAAGCAGGCCCGCGAGGACGAGACGGTGAGTGCCGTAGTATTGCGTATCAACTCTCCGGGAGGTAGCGCATTGGCTGCCGACCTGATTTGGCGAGAGGCATCGCTGCTTCAGCAGACAAAGCCTGTGGTGGTATCTATGGGCGAGTATGCAGCCAGCGGTGGTTACTACATCGCAGCACCTGCCGACGCTATCTTCGCCAACCGTATGACACTCACCGGCTCAATCGGAGTATTCGGTATCATACCATGCTTCGGAGATGCGCTGGAGGAGAATCTGGGCATCAGCATCGATGGCGTTAAGACCAACGCCAACAGCGAGATGGGCCAGGGCTTCAAGACATTGAACGAGACGGAGCGTGCCGCTTTGATGCGCTCGGTAGATAGAGTATACGACCGCTTCACATCGCTGGTAGCCGAGGGACGTAACCTTACACAAGAGCAGGTATTTGAGATTGCTGAGGGACGTGTATGGTTGGGTACTCAGGCAAGCGAGATAGGCTTGGTAGATAGCTGTGGCGGTCTGCTCTCGGCTATCGCTTACGCCAAGGATATGGCAGGCATGGGCGAGAACTATCAGGTTGTCGAGCTCTACGACATTCAGGATGAGTTTGCCGCTCTGATGAACTCTTTGTCGGTAGAGGCAAAGCAGGAGCTCTATGAGGCAATGCATATTGACGGCGCAATGCAGGAGTTGGAGGGTATCAAGTCGATACTTACCAATCAAGGCGTCTACACCTACTGTCCTTACAACATCGAGTTCAAGTAGGCCGACCGAAGAGGTTAAGAAAGAAAAATCAGGGTGCATCCAAAGAGTTTTGGGTGCACCCTTTCTTGTTAGATGCTTCTGACAAACGAGGTAATGCACGCAAAAAAATGTTGGATTTTTGCACTATTTGAGAGAAATTTGTATCTTTGTAATGAATAAAATATTATTTTTTAATAGGTAAATATGTCATCTATGAATAATATATTATCATTTAGTGTTGAAAGTCCAACAGAAATTGCCATACAAATTGCAACCAGGGTTAAGGCTCGCCGTTTGGAGTTGAATCTCACACAGGAGGGGCTGGCATCAAGAGCCGGAATAAAGTTTGCAACATACCGTCGTTTTGAGCAGACCGCAGAGATTTCATTGCGAGGACTTCTCCAGATAGGCTTTGCATTGAATATGCTGTCGGATTTCGACGAGTTGTTTGCACGAAAGCAGTATCAGAGCCTTGACGATGTACTCCGTCAGCAGAATGTCAATCGCAAAAGAGGTAAGAAAAATGAATAACATCAAGCAGATAGAGGTTATATACGGCGGAGCATTGGTTGGACGTCTGGCACTGACGAAAGAGGGGCTGTGCGCTTTTGAGTACTCGGCTAAGTGGCTTGCGGAGGGCTTCTCCATTTCACCCTTTGAGCTACCTCTGCGTGAAGGGGTTTTTGTAGCTAAAGCTCGACCTTTCGATGGCGGATTCGGAGTCTTTGACGACTCTCTGCCCGATGGTTGGGGATTGCTCATCTTAGACAGATACCTGCAACAGCAAGGCATAAATCCACGCAAGCTGACACTACTGGACCGTCTGGCATTAGTAGGCTCAACAGGACGTGGTGCGCTGGAGTTTCGGCCCGACAAGAGCGTTGTGTCACAACAAGAGTATGCCGACTTTGAAAAGTTGGCTCTGGAGGCTGAAAGGATTCTCCGTAGCGACGACTACGCAGGAGAGGGCATTGAGGAATTTCAACATCGTGGCGGCTCCCCAGGAGGTGCTCGACCAAAGATTTCCGCCCACCACCAAGGCGCAGAATGGCTGGTAAAGTTTCGCGCCAAACAAGACCCCAAACATATAGGACAACAGGAGTATGAGTACTCTCTGCTTGCTAAAAGATGTGGCGTCGAGATGCCAGAAACAAGACTTTTCGAGGGTAAATATTTCGGCGTGAAGCGTTTTGACCGCACACCGAGCGGGAAGCTGCACGTGGTAAGTGTTGCTGCACTTATCGGAGCAGATTATCGTACACCGAGCATCGACTACTTGCACATATTTAGGGTATGCGCCGCACTTACTCACAACGTAGCAGAGCTTTGGAAGCTCTACCGACTGATGGTCTTCAACTATCTGATTGGCAACAAAGATGACCACGCCAAGAATTTTGCTTTTATCTATCGCAACGCAGAGTGGCACCTCTCACCCGCCTTTGACCTGCTACCAAGCGATGGAATGAATGGCTTTCACACTACATCCATAAACGACAGCATCGAGCCGACAAAAGAGGATTTAATTGCTGTTGCAGCGGCAGTGGGGCTCAACAAAAAAGAGGCAGAAGAGATTTTTGACACCATCGCCACAACAATAAAAGATAGACGATAGCCATTAAAGAAAAATCCCGAAAGTCGTTAAGGCCTTCGGGATTTTTGTATACTAAACACTTGGCTTACAGCCACTTCTTATACTTAAAGAACCAGATTGTAAGGCCCGAACAGAGTATCATCAATCCGATGGCAAACAGATAGCCCAGAGGAATGGTGTAGCCGCCGACCTCCCACGTCCAGCTGAGCTCCGGCATAACCTCAAAGTTCATACCATACATACTCGCTATAAGCGTTGCGGGCAGGAAGATAACCGCTGCCACAGAGAAAATCTTTACAATCTCATTCTGCTCGATGTTAATCAAACCCAGCGCCGAATCCTGGATATAGTCCAGACGCTGGAAGCTGAAATCGGCGTGGTTAATGAGCGAATTAACGTCCTTAATCATCAACTGCAAGCGAGGATAGATATCGTTAGGGAATCGCTCCGAACGCAGGATATTCGAGAGGATACGCTGACGGTCAAAGATGTTCTCTCTGAGGACCATCGTATTCTCCTGCAAAGAGTTGATGCGGTGGATTACCTCCTTGTCGATGGTGTCCTCGGTATTGATATCCTTACTGAGCGTAGCAACCTGCTTAGCTACAAACTCCACAAGGTCGGCATCGAAGTCGATTCTCACCTCCAGAAGCGAGATGAAGATGTGGTAGCCCGTCGAGAAAGAACGGTAGTTCATCTGAAGACGCTTCTCCGCCTCGCGGAACGTACGCGACTCAGAGTTACGTTGCGACACCAACACACCCTCATTCGAGATGATGAACGATACAGGCTCCACAGAGAACGAGTCACCACGTGGCACGAAGAAGTTGGTATTCGAGATAATCGAATTTTCGCGCTCGGAGTACTTTGACGTAGACTCAATCTCCTCGACCTGCTGGCGGGTCTGAAGGCTCTCCTCCATAAAGGCCTCGACGGCCTTCTGCTCCTTGATTGTAGGCGAGAGGAGGTCCAGCCACAGAATATCGTCATAGCCCAAGTTATCCAACAACTCAGGCTCGGCATTGCGAATGATTTTATTGTACTGCTTTAGATAGATTGTGAGCATTGTTCTGCAAAATTAACGGTTTGACTCTTGGTTTGAGGTAGCAGAGGGCGACTATCACACCCGCCGCTGAGCGTCCGTCGGATGCCGAAGGGCTTACCTTCAGCCGGGGTTGGATCGAGGCTCAACCTTGATGCCTGCATCCCAAAACTTTTGCAGTGCCGCGTGTTTCTCGGCGTTAAAGACAAAATCTATATTCTTGGTAAGATATTCGTATGCATTGTAGGGCTTCTCGGCGTAGCCATACTCGACAATAGCCTCCCAAACCGACTCCACACCAAAGGTGAAGGCGCGCTGCAAGGCGTCGATAACCTCATACGAGGTACCTTTACGTGCCACCCACACAGCAAAGGCGAAAGGCAGATGTGTTGCTCGGCGCCACTCCGAAGCCAAGTCGTAGCTATATGCAAACAGCCCCTCGTGGTCGAAGACCTTGTCGCCAATGAGCAGAAAGGCGTCGGTACGCTCGGCAAAGGCCACCTGCGAGTAGTCACTCAAGTCGTACCACTCCGGCGCAATGTGCCACAGATTAGCCGCCAAATAACCCACCAGCTGACGCGAGGTCCGTGAATGAGCATCCAAAAAGATACGCTTGACCTGCTCGATAGGCGAGTTCGATACCACAACAACGGTACGCACGTCGGCCGATGCGCCGATACAGTAGTCGGTGATAATCTCCGTAGAACGGAGCGTAGGGACCATAGCCGAAGGCATCAGGGCGATGTCGGCTTTACCACTTACATAGTTCTCGTAACAGGTTGCGGGAGGTGCCAATAGAAGCTCGGCACGCAGATTATCTCCGTGCTCGATACCATAGATGAATGGTATCGTATTCAGATACGACACTGCCGCTATACGGGGAGTAATAACCATCATCCATAGAGTGCTACTTTAGGTTTCACATTTTCTGCCGCGACGAGTTCAAACCTACGGTTTGAAAACCATGTCGGGCAACATTTATCACGCAAATATAACAAAAACTATACAAAAAACAATAGCATCGGCTCTTTTTCTCTGTTTTCACCCACCGCATCCAACTACAAAAGGGCGCCGAGCAGAGTGTGCCCGACGCCACGAAACAACAGACGAATAAACCTAAATCCTAATGAATCTGTGCGCGCGATGAGCTATTCTGCTGTCTGCTCATCAAAGCCTGTGAGCTCCCATCCCGCCTCGACCTCTCGGAACGATGCGACGACGCCATTTTCGACCTTCGACATAGCGGCCACAAGCGGAACCATAGTCGTACGGTCACGGCTGTTTATCGGCTCGTTAGGCAGGATGCCCGTGAAGCTGCAAACAGCATTCACATAGGCCTCGGTGTGGTTCTCCGACGGCGGAGCATAGCGCGAAATCATCTTGCGCACGGTATCCAAGCCGTAGCGACGATAGTAGGTATCCAGCAAGATGAACATTGCGCGATAGCCCCACTTCATCGAGGTAAATTGTTTGAAATCTTTATCGTTTGACGGGTGAACCTCTCCTTTATAGTTCACCTTGGAACGGCGAATATTGCCGGGGTTGCAATTTGATAATCCTCTACTCATTATTGATTTTTTTGTTAATATTTTGACGTACAATATTACGTATATGGCGCAGCAGCGGCGAGTGGCTTATGCGACAGGCATTCTCCAAAAAAGACCACAGCTCCACACCACACACAAAGCCTGTAAAGAGGCGTGTTAAGTGGAGGTCCGAGTGGCTCAGGATAACCACATCAATCACAAACGTCATAGCCAACGCCGAGGTTGTGAAACCGAGTTTCTCGACTGTGCGCCAC
The DNA here is from genome assembly GCA_017623505.1 of Alistipes sp. Taxonomy (GTDB): domain Bacteria; phylum Bacteroidota; class Bacteroidia; order Bacteroidales; family Rikenellaceae; genus Alistipes. Next base: position 22,529 of record JAGAOZ010000021.1, on the reverse strand, counting down.
GCCAGATGGCTCTCGAAGTACCACCGTTTGCCCTCCCTGCGGCTATCTGCGGCCGAAGCCCAGACGCCCGTCAGGAAGTCAAACAGGATAAAGCTGATGACCGACCATATCAGAGGCAGCAGCGGCGAGAAGAGCGCAACAAGGCTCGCCACCGCACCACTAAAGTATTTGCACAAAGCCTCCATCGCTACTCACACGCAACATCACATTGGCCGCAGAGCTATATTCGGGGTACTCCCCGCTATGCTCCTCCAAGTGGTCGGTCAGGCGGCGAAGCAAAGCTCGGGCACGCTGTCGCAGAGAGAGCATCTGCTCGGCTCGCATATCAACATCGGCGGCTTTGTTGTTCGAGCCGGCAACAACCGACAGACCCAACTGCGAGGTTGCCACATTCAGTCGTGGCTGAATATCCATCCTCACACACGCTGCTATGGCGGGGAGCAAATACTCCTCGGCGAGGGTTGGGGAGTCGCCCTGCTCCACCTTATCGAGCAACGTGCGACCCACGACAGGCAAAACCCATCGCTCCACCGAGGCACAGACATCGGAGGGTGAGATTGTATCGGGCGAGATATACTCCGCATCGCTGAAGGCCAACGAGAGCACCTGCGACGGTGTTATTAAAGTTTGATATTTCATATTCGCTTATTAGTTTATCTTGGTCACGTTGTATTTGGTTATCTCCGAGAGAAACGCCTGCTGACGCTCATCCTGCTCGTCATACTCCAAGCCGTCGGCCTTACGCGCCTCCCACACCTTCATATAGACAGGCTTCGAGCGGGTTGGTGGGCGGTTGATAATCTCCAACGACGAGCTGTTGATGCCCAGAAGCTCGGTGATAATCTGCTTGATAGGCGACAGGAGCTCCTCCTGCTCGGCTAAGATGACGGTGTTGAGTGCCACCTCGTATTCGTGCAGGATACGCTCGGAGTTGAAGCCCGACGAGTAGTCCAAACCGCTGAGCGAACGGAACCAAGAGTGGGCGATGACAATATCGCTTATCGCTTGGTCGTGCAGCGCACTCCAATCGCCCTCGTTGTTGGACTCGACAGGGATAAATCGAGTGTTATCCTCGCCTTTACCCTCACGTACGACAAACATCACAGCTCCGGGGTTGCCGGCAAAGTGTTTCTGTGCCTGGCGGGCTATCTGCTCCGCCTCCAAGTCCGACGCCGTAGCATCAATCATCATCACTCCGGAGAGCTGGAACGAGTTATCCAAGCGGGCATTGTTCCAACAGTCGGTCTTATATGCGATAGCCGAGACGCCCATTCCGGCGATATATTTCGGCACGCCGTAGTGGTTGAACATCGGCTCGTAGTCCTTGTAGTGCACCATCGAACGCAACGTGCCATCCTCCTGCTTCTCGAAGAGCGGGTAGAGAGGCAGCTGTCGGGCCTCCTCGCCACGAAACTCTCGCCAATTGTGGTGCAGAATGATATGTTGCTTATCACGTGCCACACGACACATCGAGGAGTCTTGATGATAGAGCGAGAGGAACGAGTGTCGCTCGTCGGTCACCACCTCCAAGAAGGCATTACCCATCAACGCCTTGTCGAACGCCAGACGGAAGAGCGTCGCGCGAAGCGTATCTCCCTCGCCATTTGCCTGCTCGGTCAGGGCTCGCAGCAGAGGCTGATGCTCGTCAAACGAGAAGCCCTTGCCGGCGATATAGTCGGCTTTGTCGTTGATGATACGACGGTGTGTTGTCGAGCGGCGCGACATGAGCGAGAGTGCATTAGGCAGCAGGTTATCATCTCCCCAACGCCAAAACTTATCACTCTGCACAACCTTGCCGGAGAGGGCAAACAGAGGCTCGGCATGGCGGTTGCCTACGCTTATGTGGTTCTTTGATTCTATCTTTTCCATAGCTTAATTGTTTGTTTTGCGATTTTGTCGGGAGCTACACGTATCGAAGCTCACCAGCGTCAGCTTCACCAACGGCGTCTCGGCGGGTTTTCGAGCTGAGGAGTAGGTCACGGCGCGCAGGCGCAGAGGTTGCTCCAGCAGAAACTTCGTGCTTTGACCAACCAAAAAACTCTCGCCACACGCCAATTGCAGGCGGGCAACCACTCCATTTGCAGCCGCCACGCGGCAAAACTCCTCCTCCAACCACTCGTCTGCCACCTCTGCCGAGGCGACAAGGGTGAGCGTGTGCTCCACGCCCACCTGTCCCGACTCTACCGAAAACTTCTCCTCGTAAGACGAGGCATAGTCCCATAGCTCCACCTCGATAGGGCTCTGCTCAAGCAGCTCGGCCGTCGTGGTGTGCTGCCCTATGGGGAAGAGCTCTGCACGCAGAACGCCTCCTATGGGCTTATATGAAGTCTTCTCGGCCATAAATCACTGGTTTTTATACCGCATCAATATAGGCTGTTACCAACTCGTCGTCGAGCAACTCTACACCGATAGAGAAGACTGCACGCTGGCGGTTCTCCATCTGGTCAGGATTGTACCACATGCGCACCTCAGCACCCGGAGTGTCGGCAGTATTCACTGCCAAGACAATGTTACGCTTGTCGGTGAAGATGATAAAGTCGTGTGGCAAAGACGAAGAGCTGATTGCAGGCTCAAGGTTTACCTCGATGAGTGGGAAGCCGTGATACATCAATGCCTGACGGCCATTCTGCAAGTCAGCGTAGGCCGCTGTGGCGTGGTTCTCGTCAAGCCACTTCTCGTAGAGGTGGTATACCTTAGGAGATACGAAGAAGGCTGTCTGGCCCTCGGCAAACAAGCCACGCATACGTGGGCCAGACTCCTCGATAATCTGGTCCAAAAGCTCCACAATGCCCACCTCATCGAGCTGCGCTGTGAGGTCTGTTGCCTTGCTGTTCAACACCTTGCTGTCACGCTCGTAGATGAGCTTCAACACGCCGTCGAAAGAGGTGTAGCCACTCTGATAAATGTTGTCCTTATCGCCCAACCAGAGGCCCATGGCGATTGATGAGGCGATAGCCTTGCGGAAGATTTCAGTCTCGGCAGCCTCCAACTCAGTGCCTGTCAAATCCTCCATATTGACCTCACTGTTGGCTGAGATAAGCTCGAATACTGTCGAGAAGTAGTCGCTTGCCGAGAAGGCATTTTCCGCCTTGACACGCGACATAGGGATTGTCTTTTGGTACAACGTACTCTTTGTGCCGCCACTCCACGATGGGTTGTTACCCAATGGCGAGAGGATGTTACCCGACTTATCGAGCATCTGCAAGGTCGTCGGCATCGGCATATTGTATAACACTCTGATTCCCAACTCCTCGGCAGACTTGCCGGTCAGCATAGGGCGGAAGAAGATGTTTTCCAACTCGTGGTGGGTGTAGGTTTTTGGATTTACAATGATACTTGACATAATAAAAGATTTTGATTGTTAAACTAAATTGTTGAGAGTTAGGGTTTTATCTCTTTTTTAATGGTTTTTAGCGCATACTGAATGCTCTGGCATCCTCCTCGTAGGCTTTGTCGTTGGCAAGGTTGCCGGCAGAGGCTGTCGAAGGGTCTTCGGTGAGCTTGACCGCCGTACGGCTAAAGCTCTTCTGTCGCTCACGGAACGCCAGCATCGAGGCCTGAGGCTTCACCGACGCCTTGGGTAACTCCATCTGGTCGGCTGTTGCACTCTGAGGCTCTGCCTCGCCACCCTCGATTGTCGGCGTCGTCGCCGATTCCAAAGGCTCTACATTTGGCTCCGAGGGCTCGCCATTTGGCTCTGTGGGCTCAGCAGGAACAGTTGCTCCACCCTCCTCTGCGGGCTTATTACGCTTAGTGCGCTTCGAACGCTTTGTCTTGGTGGTTGCAGGGGTTGCGGGGGTTGAGCCCTCGTCGCCCTGCGACTGCTCCTCGGCGGCCTTCTTGGCCTTACGCTTCTCGCGCAACTTATTAATCCACTCCTCGATTCGGTATGCCAGACGAGAGAGCAGATAGCGGATTATACCTCCTGCCACACTCTCCGAGTGGCGTCGTCTCTTCTCTTTCTGGGCTGCGTTCTGCGGCATATCGGGCTCCTGCTCCACAGGTTGCTCTGCGGTGTCGGGCACAGTTGTAGTGTCAGGCTCGTCAGCGGTGTCGGGCTCATCCACGGCAACCGACAGCTCCTCCTCGTCGATTATGGCATCTGCCAAACCCGCCTCAATAGCCTCCTCAGCCGAGAGCCAACGGCCCTCACCATCATTTTCAGCCATCAAAGCGGCATAGAAAGCCAGCTCCTTGCCACTATGCAGCGCATAGAGTTCGGCAAGACGCTCGTCGGTCTTACGCAACAGCTCAGCACGAGAGTCGAGAGATGTGGCGTTGCCGTCGATGGCGCACGTAGCACGATGAATCAGGTAGAGCGTATTTGCCGAGAGCAGACGATTGCCCTCGTCGGCGGCCTGTGCGATAATGGTTGCTGCCGAGGCTGTATAGCCATAGCAACGTGTTGTGATTGTGGCGTCGAGGGAGCGCAGAGCGTCATAGATAAGCAGAGCGTCGTTCACGTCACCTCCCGTCGAGCGGATATTGACCACAACATTCTCCGCCTTAACCTCGGCGATACGTTGTACCTGCTTGCGCAGACGCTCAAAGGTGGCAACTCGGTTGTCGGCACTCTCAAATTGGCTCTGCTCGGCAACGCCGATTATTCCCTCGATGTCGATGTAGCAGCTGTGTGCCTCATTTCTGATTGTGATTTTTGTTTGCATAATAGTTTTTTGTGTTCTAATAAAATGTTTCTCATACCTCCGCCTCGTCGCTCAGACAGCGGGCAAAACGTATCGTCGCCGTGTAGCTCTCGGCGTCGTATGCCTCGATAGCGTCGATGTGACATAGCACACTCTCAGCACCCAGACTCAGACGAAAAGTCGAGCAGATATTCTCCTCGCACCGCAAATCGAACAAATCAACCATCTGCTGTGGCGTCATCCGCACGGCAAGGGTTATCTTCTCCGACAGGCTCTGCCGACGGAACATCTTGCGGTAGTGGCTATTCAACCCCGTCTGGTTGTCGCGCTCCTCGAAACAGAGGGTAAAACCCTCACGCGTACCGGAGATAGCCACATCACCCTCCATAGCAGCGTTGGCCGCTGTGCGGGCATAAGGGAAGTGAAAGGCTGCAAAAGGATAGTTGCCGCCACCCCCAGGAAATCCCCAACTCTCGCCCTTAGGCAGTGGCACCAAGCCCTCATATCGCACGATGCGGATAGAGTGCTCCTCCAAAGCTTCGCCATCACGGTCCCCCATCGAAAGAAATCCCGCCGAGGGGGCTCTGAGGATGATACCCGTGGAGGTGAGTGTCGGACAGAATAGTGCGTTTTGATTATTCTCCACTCTCTGGCGGGCTATGTATGAGTCACTCTTTGCCGACCACACCCCCAGGGTTGTATCCTCTCTGTTGTTATATCGCTCGACGGCACCTCCGCCGCCGCTTCGGTATGATAATCTTCTGATTTGTGCCACCTGCTGCGCCATATCCTGACGCTCAAAGCCGCGACTTCTGTCGATGCGCTCACGCCAATCTATCACCTTCGCGGAGAACATATCGTCGTAAGGCTCGATGTAGACCCGCTTGCGTCGCTGGTCGCTCAGGATGCAGAGGTTATACATCTGCGCCACCGCCTTGACAAGCTCAATCTGCTTGACGTCGTGTTGTGCCACCGCAGCGAAGTTCAGCTTCGAGCCTATGGCGGGGCTTGACGTGAAACGTGGTCGCAGACGACACTCTTCGTGCAGCGTAAGCTCCCAGCCCGGCTCGCCTCCGGAGATATACATCTTATCGAAGCATTTAGCCTTATCGGGCGAGAGGGCCTCCGGGGCCATTGATAGCGTAACCTCCACCTCGGTTGTACCTACCTCCTTGACGAAGCCCTCATAGAGAGCCCAATCGCCGGTATATGTGTGCCACTGGCCATCGACAAGCTGCTCAACACGCCCCGTAATTGTTCGGGTAGTATTGGGGGCCTTCAGACGCAGGGTGTTGCCATTAATAGACTGCCACGCATAGGTCGTATCGGTTGTCTGCCAACAGAAGCGGTAGCTCTGCCCCTCCTCATAATCAAACAGGCAGACCATATACTCTATCGAGGGGGTTATCCGCCCACGCACATCCTCAAAAGGATTAGCCAAAGGCAGGGTCATCTCACACCCCGGCTCAATACACACACGGTTGAAGCTACGCAACCTATCACGCGAGATGATGCGGTAGGGGGTGGTGTACTTGACGTAGAAATCAAAGCCGACAGTCATCGCCACGGGTGGAGTAAAGGTTATACCGCTTTGGTCGATGGTAAGTGTCGAATTGTTATCGTAAAGCCCCTCATAGAGCTCGCCATCGCACGTATCCACGAAGTTGCCAACCGAATAGTGCGCCACAGCCGGAGTGACGTAGACGATACCTATCTCCGACGCCTCGGCACTCACCGACGCACTACGTCCCGCCGTAAAGCCGGCAATCATATTCAGATGTGCCAGCGAGGTTGCCCGTCGCTCGGAGTAGGCTCCGCTGATATGCAACGCTCGCGCCTCATGGCTCTCCAGCCAACGGCTCTCGATGCTATATCCTGCATCGGCAAATATCGCCCTGAGCAGCTTCTCGACAGAGATAAAGGGGTAGTAGTCATCCGTCGAGAGGAAACGCTCCGTCGGACGGAACGGCAGGTGGGGCTCCTCAGGGTCGTAGGAGTCGTAGTGCACGGGCAGGAACTTAACCGCACTATCCGACGCCCAGCTCTGCACTATCTGCTCGCCGCTAAGGGTTACATCGTAGTCAATCTTTGTCGCCTCGATGTCGGTCACGGCAGCCTTCTCTGCCCAATGGCTACCACCTCGACGAATGACGATGTGATACGAAGCTATGCGTTGCTCATCGGAGCGTATCGCCAACAGATGCACCACACCTCGGATAATCTCCACGCCATCGACCTCCACCACGCCCTCGTGATACTCCGCATTGAAGCGGGGTGCGGGGCTGCACTCCTCTGTCGGCTGAAACACCTGTGCCGCAACCTCCGAGAGAGGAATCTCCAGCTCCAGACTCTCGCCATTGCGCGAGCTCTCCACGTCGTGCATCGACGCAGCGTCGTAGTTAAAAAGGCTCTTCGGAAGGGTTATATCGCCACTCAAAGGGACTACCCGCCCATCTATTTTCAATCGTATCATAGCTCCTCGCCCTCCTTGGCGGCACGAATATCAATCTCTATGAAACCAAGCCTCTCGGCAGGGGTAAGCATAACACGTTCGGTCAGCAAATCAACATCCTGACGGACACATCCGCGCATCAGCCACACCTTGGACGAGTGGACAATCTTGGCAAGTGTCTCCAGCTGTGTCGAGGGCTCATACGCCGAGATAAGTTTCAGCTCGCCATCGCGCTCCACCTGACCTGCTCCGCGTCCCCACTGTCGTTCGAGATGACGGCGTGTAGCCTCTATGAGCAGGCTTTTGCGCATCGGGAAGGTGTATATCTCAGGCGAAAGATTGCCATTAAGCCACCCCACACGTCGCGCCCCTCTGAGGTTGGACTTGATGTCGTAGTAGAGCTTGGTGATAAGAGCGTCATCGACTACTATCTCCACCTCGATTTGGTCGCAGTCGCCCATCTCGGATGCCACCAACACAAAGAGCTGTTGGCCCGCCTTTGGCAGCCTATAATCCACCTTGCGGCACTCTTTGCCGAAGGTCTCGATGTGAATGTTACACTCCTTGCTGCCATTGCTGAATACGCCTATCCAGTCGCACTCGTCAGCGGCCATAGCACGGTTGGTGGTCTGCTCGCTCAGCATCGTCAGCGGTGTCGAGGGCTCAACCTTCGCCCACTGAAAACAACGCGTCGCACTCTGCACGTCACCCACCTTGAGATAGACGCTCACATTGCAACCACAATCAAGGAAGCCCGTGCCGAGGCTCTCCGTGGGCAGAGTGGGGATAATGCACTCGCGCAACAGCGGAGCAATATCGACCTCTGCCTCACTTACAGCATAGAGTTGTTTTGTCGCCAGCACCTGGCCACTCTCGGCGGAACATATCTCGATAAGCAAATCTTGTGGCTCCTGCTCTTGGGTAGAGAGGGTATAGATTAGAGGCTCCTGCAATGAGGAGAAATCTTGGGGTAATGAATTAAAAATCATGGTTTAGATCTTTTTCGAGGGGTTAAAATATGGTAACTATCTGTGCTGTGGCGCACGCTCCGATTGCGCCGTGCGGGGTGCTGCGTGGCGAGCAGGCAGAGATTGTCAGCTCCTCAACCGCCGCCACCAGAGGAGTGTCGGATAGGGCCTCCACAATGTCGAGTAGCGACTGCTCCATAAAGGCTACTGCCGAGGCTCGCTCCTCAGGCGAGAGTTTGCGTCCCTCACGCAAAAGGGAGAGCTTCACGTTGTAGGTTATATGGCCGTGATTGTGCCCCTCGATAGAGTGAAATTGGGGCGTCTCAAGCCACATCGCCGGGTAGCTTTTCACCACCGCAGGCATCTCCTCCGGGGTGGCGGTGTAGAAGTCGTAGCCACTCTGCTCGGCGAGATTTTTCAGTGTTTCGATAAATGGTGTTCTGTTCATATAAGGTGTGTAAAAGGGCCGGATTTGCTGTGGCAAACCCCGATTTATAACTTTGTTTATAAAAATGTTGAATCTTGTTGAAAAACGCTTTCGATGATTTGTGCTTTGCTCTGTGGCTAAGCCGATTAACTACTTTAGCTCAGCTCTGTTCACAAAAATTCGGTAACGACTGTTAATATGTTGATAACCCATAAACATTAAACTTTGAGTGTGTAAAAATTCAGTTTTTTATCTTCGGTGCCGCATCCTCCGCAAAATAGTATACTTATATATAAAAAGCCTTTGCAGAGCTATACAAAGCGGTTTTATTAGTTCATCATTCAAGCGTTTTGACAGTGCAAATATAATACATTAAAAAGCGTTTGTCAAGTTTTTTAACAAAAAAATTATCAAAAATTTTAACGCCACATCTTGACTATCGCGATTAACAGCTTATACATCAGAGGATTATGCGCACTAAAAATTTTTAACTTTTTTTGACCTCCGCAGGATGTTACAGATGTAAATTCCCACTTGGGCGCAGAGCCGCATATCGCGAAAAAATAACAAAGGGTGTAGTTTTTTTGCCCTTTTATGCGTCCAACATATAGTTAAAATGTATATTTTTGTAGTACTAATATTTAGGATAAGGAAAATGAGTATTCTTCAGGTTAAGAACATCACCAAACGCTACACCGAACATACGGCTCTGAGCGATGTGTCGCTGAGTATTCCAAAAGGTTCGGTTTATGGTCTGCTGGGTCCGAATGGCGCAGGTAAGACCACGCTGATACGCGTCATCACACGTATCACAATGCCCGACCAGGGCTCTATCCTCTTTGACGGACGGCCAATCACCGATAACGATATTTACAACATCGGCTACCTGCCCGAAGAGCGTGGACTCTACAAGAAGATGAAGGTCGGCGAGCAGGCTATATTCTTTGCCCGCCTAAAGGGACTCTCACGCAAGGAGGCGATAGCCCGCCTGAAGGAGTGGTTTATCCGCTTCGGTATTCAGGATTGGTGGGAGCGCAAGGTCGAGGATTTGTCGAAGGGTATGGCGCAGAAACTGCAATTTATCACCACCGTTCTGCACAGACCTAAGTTGCTGATTTTCGACGAGCCTTTTTCGGGCTTCGACCCTATAAACGCCAACCTGCTCAAGCAGGAGATACTGCGTCTGCGTGATGAGGGTGCAACCGTCATCTTCTCGACACACAACATGTCGTCTGTGGAGGAGATTTGCGACCATATAACGCTGATTAACCGCTCACGCAACATCCTGTCGGGCTCGGTGAGCGAGCTGCGCCACCGCTTTGGGGATGATATTTACGCCCTCACCTTCGCAGGTCAGAGCCAGAGCGTCAAGGAGCTGCTGGAGAGCATGGGCGAGGTGCTGTCGCTGAGCGAGGGCGAGGCAGGCGCACCATCCGAGCTCCGCTTCCGCCTCAATGCCCGCCACACGATGCGCGAGGCGATAAGCGCAATAAATGAGCGTGTCGAGATACGCTCGCTGAGCGAGGTTATACCAAGCATGAACGATATATTCATCCGTGCTGTCGAAGGCACTTTATAGCATCTAAAAGATTGAACTATGAGTAAGGTAGGAATTATCATCTCGCGAGAATACAACGAGAGAGTACGTAAGAAGTCATTTATCATCACCACCCTGCTGATGCCTATACTTATCCTGGGTTTGATGGCTGCGCCGACGCTTATTATGCTCTTTGGTGGCAGCGAGCAGAAGGATATTTTGGTCATCGACCAAAGCGGTATCGTTGCCGAGCAGCTTCAGAGCAACGACGAGATACACTACATCGTGGAGCAGGAGGCCTCACTCGACGAGAGCCTGAAGCGCGAAGAGCTCTTCGGCGTGCTGTGGATTGGCGAGAACTTTATCGAGAACAACTCCCTGTGCAAGCTCTACGCCAACTCCTCAACCTCGATAACTCTCGAAGAGAGCATCGCCTCTCAGCTTGAGGAGATTGTCGAGGCGGAGCGCATCAAGAGCGAGGGCATCGAGGGGCTGAGTGAGATTATCAATCGCATCGACGCCAATGTCGCCATGACCACCATACGTAACGACTTGGGCGAGGAGTCATTCTCGTCGGGTATCTCTTACGCCTTGGGCCTTGGCTTCGGCATGTTGCTCTATATGTTTATCCTGATTTATGGCTCTATGGTTATGACCTCAGTTATCGAGGAGAAGGGCAGCCGCGTGTTGGATGTTATGGTCTCAAGCGTCAAGCCTTTCCAGCTCCTGCTGGGTAAGATTCTCGGCGTGGCAGCTGTGGCAGCGACACAGGTTATCATCTGGGGCATCCTTGTTGTGGGTATCGGCTCGGCGGTGCTTCCGGAGCTTATCCCGGAGCAGACGATGCAGAGCGTCGAGGCGGTACAGAGCGGTGCTATGACCGCAGACCAGGCGGGTGTCGATGCCGATATGGTCTCGGCAATCGCTGTGGCTACCGATGTGGGCTCGTTGCTTATGATGTTTGTCTATCTGCTGCTGTTCCTTGTCGGCGGATTCCTCTTCTACGCCTCACTCTTTGCTGCTGTGGGCTCGGCGGTGGACTCCGTGCAGGACTCACAACAGTTGCAGACACCCGTCACGCTGCCTATTATCCTGGCTATCATCCTCGCGATGTCAGTCTTCAACGACCCTAACTCGTCATTGGCGTTCTGGGGCTCGATGATACCGTTCACCTCGCCTGTTGTGATGATGGCACGTATACCGTTTGAGATACCTACGTGGGAGATTATCACCTCACTGTGCGTGCTCTATGTCTCGACAGTATGTATGGTCTGGGTGGCCGGCAAAATCTACCGCATCGGCGTCTTTATGCACGGCAAGAAACCGTCATTCAAGGAGCTACTGCGCTGGATTAGAAGCAATTAGTAATTAGTAAAGAGTAATTAGTAATTGATTTTTAGGGAAGTTAGGGAGTTTAGGGAGTTTAGGGAGACTAAAGGAGACTAAAGTCTACGGCTGAAGAGTTTTCAGTTTTTAGCTTCTATAAGGTAGATTCCCATCGCCTTGTGTTCCACAAGTCGGGGAATGACGTGATATATTTCCTCAGCGCGGAAATTCGCTTTGGGTAGGTAGGGAAGGTGAAAGGTGAAAGGTGAAAACTGAAAACTCCAATTCAGAATTTTGAATTTTGAATTTTGAATTGCGCAGAAGGTGCCAGCCAAACGGATTTCTTGCGAGATTAGCAAGATAAGGTAACACAACCCAATCAGCGGGAGAAGTCGCAGAAGAGGGTTATAGCAAGGCTTGCGAAGTTCGAGCAAGCGGAGCATACCAGACGTATGTGAGCATTGCGAGAGCGAGCGTAACGCAGATAGAACCCGCTTATGCGGCTTCAGCAAGATTAGCAAGATAAGGTAACACAGCATAAAGCACAAAAAATAAAGGTATGAAACTAATATTCGCAACCAACAACGCCCACAAACTCAAGGAGGTAAAGGAGATTTTGGGAGAGAGAATAGAGTTAAGGTCGTTGAAAGAGGAGGGCATAGATGGGGATATACCCGAAACAGCTCAGACATTGGAGGGCAACGCCTTGCAGAAGGCCCGCCATATATACAAGCTTACGGGTAAAGATTGCTTTGCCGATGATACAGGCTTGGAGGTGGTGGCTTTGGGTGGTGAGCCGGGGGTGCGCTCGGCACGTTACGCCTCAGAGGAGGGACACGACGATAAGGCCAACAAACGGCTGCTGCTGGAGAATATGAAGGGCATAGGCAACCGTGCGGCACAGTTCCGTTGCGCCATAGCACTGATTTTGGAGGGCAAGGAGTATCTCTTTGAGGGCATTGTCCGCGGCCATATCGCCAACATGGAGCTGGGTGACGGAGGCTTCGGCTACGATGCGCTATTCATCCCTGAGGGCTCTATCGACTCCTTTGCGCAGATGAGTGAGGAGCAGAAGAATGCTATCTCGCACCGTGGTCGCGCCGTGGAGAAGCTTGCCGAGTTCCTAAACACATATAAGCGTCAATAGAGTGCCCACGATGAGAAGAATCGCAGCACACTACCTTATCTCCGAGGGCGAGGTTATGCTCCGCCCTGTGGTGACGCTCTCCGACGAGGGCTTCATCACCGAGATTGCCCAGTGGGACCACTTGGACGGGATGGCACATACGGAGTTCTATGCCGGAGCTATCATCCCCGCCTTGGTCAATGCCCACTGCCACTTGGAGCTCTCATACCTCCAGGGGGCGATACCTCGTGGATGCGGCTTTGCGGGCTTTGCCTCGCATCTGAGAGGTGTGCGCGAGCAGTTTACGGCAGAGCAGCGGCTATCGGCACAACTTGCCGCCGACAACAAGATGCACAGCGAGGGCATAGTCGCTGTGGGCGATATAGCCAATGGCGACGAGAGCTTCTGTGCAAAGCAGAAGAGCCAAATGGAGTATCACACCTTTGCCGAGGTCTTTGGCTACCGAGATAATCTCGCCGAGGCGCGCGGTCTGCTTCGCCACAACAACACCACACTCACGCCACACTCCTGTTACTCGCTTCAGAGCGAAGTCTTCAGCGAGGTGGTGCGAAGCTCCGAGGGAGAACCCCTCTCGATACATTTTCTGGAATCTGCCGCCGAGAAGGAGCTGTACAGAGGGCACGGAGGACTTGCCGAGTGGTACTCCGCAATGGGGTGGCAGTGGGATTTTCTCTCGCGCTACGGCTCTCCGACAGAGCGACTTATAGCTCAGATACCGCCCGAACAGGAGCTGCTGCTGGTGCATAACTGCTACATCGACGAGGAGGATATAGAGCGTCTGACGGCGCATTTCCGACAGATTACCTTTGTGCTGTGTCCTGCCTCGAATGACTATATTTCGGGTGTTCGCCCACCCGTGGCACTTCTGCGTCGTAAGGGGTGTCGTATAGCTATCGGAACGGACTCTTTGGCCTCTGCCGAGAGCCTTTCAATGGTGGACAATCTGCGTCTGCTGCACGATGTTCCTCTCGCCGAGGCGGTGCGCTGGGCAACGGAGGGCGGAGCGCAAGCTCTACACACCTCAACAGCCGCACGCATAGCCCTCTCGCAGCGTCATCTCGCGCTGCTCGAAGGGGTGGTGCAGAGCCCAAATGGCGAGCTTATGCTGAGCGAGAAGGCTCGATGCAGAGCGATAAATAATGGTTTGAAATAATATTTATGGTTATGAAAAAATTATATTTTTTGATTTTGTCGGCTACGCTCCTTACAGCTGTTGGTTGCAGTGAGAGCGACGAGCCACAGCAGCAACTCCCCCAGGGACACGTCATCACTTTTGAGGAGGCGTGGTTTGAGCCTTTCGTTGCTACAAATCCCTATTCGGGTGCAGCCGTAACGCCCGACTATGTGTGGTACGACCAGACAACGACACTCTCATCAGAGCCTATCTTCTCCACATCGTACGGCTACACCTATTATGGCGGTGGTGCTACGGTAAGTGGTTATACGTCAAGCACTTTTAACGATACATTCGACTACACCCAAGACCTCTATTTCTATCAGAGTGCCTCTTTGGCGAGTGTTGTAAACCACGCCTTGGTACTCTATGGCAACTACGAGCCTGAGGCTGTGGGGGCTGTGGATTTGCGCCCCGTGATATTCTTTGCCGATGGCGTGGAGCGCGAGATTTTGGCGGCACGCATAGCTCCGACGTGCTACTTCTTGCAGGTGGCAGATGATGGAAACGCCTTCTCTCCGGCACTTGGCGAAGGCGACAAAATTATAGTTTCTGCTACCGGATTTGACGCCGAGGGCAAGGTTACGGGGGTGAGTGAATTTACCCTTGCGAGCTATGGCGACGTGGTCCACAACTGGAGGGTGTGGGACCTCTCGGCGTTGGGGGCTGTGGAGCGCGTGCAGTTCAATATCGTGGGCGGTCCAACCGACGAATATGGTATGTCCACACCGAAATATTTTGCGCTGGATGATATTGTTATCGGCGAATAACCCTCACATCTCGGAGATTGAAAAGGCTGCCTGCGGGCGGTCTTTTTTTATTGTGCCCCACCGACAATTTGGAGATATAACATAAATGTTATAACTTTGTGCGATTATATGCGTGCGTGAGCGCGAGGGGAAATTGAAAACTGAAAAGTGAAAACTGAAAGGTGAAAACTCCAATTCAGAATTTTGGCAAGACCTGAAGGTCTTCCCTTAGTTGCTCTGCCATAGCATAGTGAACAAGTTCCCTCTGCGTATGGCTTAATCGCAACTTTGAATTTTGAATTTTGAATTGCTCAGCAGGTGCCAGCCAAACGGATTTCTACAGAGATTAGAAAGGCTACGCCACACCTCCATCAGCAAGAGAAGTCGCAGAAGGGGGGGGGGGGAAACAAAGCCTCCATTAGCGCTGAAATTCGGCTTGGGTAGGCAGATTGTTCAGCTTCTCGCAGTCTTGGGAAGCGGAGCATACTCGGAGTATGTGAGCATTCACAAGGCAAGGAAGATGGGCAAGGTGCCAGCCAAACGAATTTCAACAAAGATTAGCAGAACTAGCTAACACAGAAAAAAAGGAAGAAAACTATGGGATTAGGAACATTAGCAAAGCAAACAGCGATATATGGAGTCAGCACGATAGTGGTGCGATTCCTGAGCTACTTGCTTACGCCGATATATACGAGAGTATTTAGCCAGGCGGAGTATGGTGTGGTGACGGATATATATGCTCTGATACCGTTTGCGCTGGTGTTACTCTCGATGGGTATGGAGTCAAGCTACTTCCGTTTTGCTGCCAAGGCAGAGGCAGAGGGTGGCGACGTGAAGCGTAACAAGGCGAGGGTGTTTGCTACCACGTGGGGTGCAACCATCGTGGCGTCGATAATCTTCTTCGTGGTGGTGATGCTGTGGAAGATGCCTATCGCCAAGGCTATGGGTGCGGTCTATGCTGCCAACCCCGAATATGTGATTATGGTGGCGGGTATCATCGTGTTGGATGTGATAGCTATGTTGCCATTCTCGCGCCTGAGGGAGCAGGGACGCGCCGGTAAGTTCGTCTTCCTGAAGGCCTGCTCGGTGGTGATAAATGTCGGCTTGGCGACAGCCTTCCTGCTGATGGGGCTCTTTGAAAACAGCTTCGGCGTGGGTTGGGTCTTTGCCACAAACCTCATAGCGAGTGCTGCAACGCTGGTGCTTATCCTGCCGACGACAAACCGCATATTGCCTCGCATAAACTGGAGGCTGCTGCGTCGCATACTCATCTACTCGTTGCCGCTGCTTATAGGTGGTATCGCCGGCACAGCAAACGAGTTCATCGACCGCCAGATGATTAAGTATATCATCCCTGAGGACTCTATGGCACAGCTCGGTGTCTATGGTGCGATAACGAAGATTGCTGTGGTGATGTTGCTCTTTACGCAGATGTATCGCCTGGCGGCAGAGCCATATTTTTTGGCTAACTTCTCGAAGGAGGAGTTTGTCGAGTCGAATGCTGCGGCAATGAAGTACTATATCATCGCCTCGATGGCTATCTTCCTCGGCATAGCCCTCTTCCGCGACCTGTTTGCGCTGATTGTGGGTGGGGCGTTCCGCGAGGGCGTCTATATCCTGCCGGTAATCTTGGGTGCCAACATCTTGGCGGGCGTGTGGCTCAACCTATCGTTTTGGTATAAGCGCGAGGAGAAGACGCGCTACGCTATATATGTGACATTCATCGGCTTGGCATTTACCGTCGGCATGAACCTGTTGCTGCTGCCTAAGTGGGGCTACTACGGTGCTGCATGGGCACGCTTTATTGCCGAGGCGGCGATGGTGGCGGTGAGCTACTATCTGAACCGCAAATACTTCCCTACGCCGTACAACCTGCGCCGTATCGGAGAGTATGTCGTGGTGGCTATGACGTTGTATGTGGTGGGCGAGTGCTCGATATACTACCTGCGAGAGATGCCATGGCTGATGTGGAGTGCCAACGCATTGCTGTTTATCGCCTTTGGCTGCTACGCTGTGCGCCGTGAGGGTATCGACGTGGGGGCAATGATGGCACATTTGAAGAAGAAATTATTACACAGATAAAGAGTTATGAAGGTAAAGATTGTAAACCATTCGCGTTTTGCTCTGCCGGAGTACCAGACGGCACTCTCGGCAGGTATGGACCTCAGGGCCAACATCAAGGAGAGCATCTCACTGGAGCCTCTGCAACGAGCTTTGGTTCCTACGGGATTGTATGTCGAGCTACCCGCAGGCTACGAGATGCAGATACGTCCACGTAGCGGCATGGCAGCTAAGCAGGGTGTTACGGTGCTGAATGCTCCGGGCACCATCGACGCCGACTACCGCGGAGAGATTAAGGTTATCTTGGTTAATCTCAGCCCCGATGTTGTCACCATAAACGACGGCGAACGCGTAGCGCAGGCTGTTGTGGCACGCTGCGAGCAGGTGGAGTGGGAGAGCGTCGAGGAGCTCTCGGCAACAGACCGCGGCGAGGGCGGCTTTGGCTCGACAGGAAAGTAAAAGTGAAAACTGAAAGGTGAAAGGTGAAAGGTGAAATTAAAGGATACTAAAGGAAACTAAAGGATATTAAAGTCTACAGCTGTATGTTTTTTTATTGAGACTTTAGTAACCGTTAATAACCTTTAGTAACCGTTACTGAGCAAAACATCTCCATCTGCAAGGTTGTTCGATAAGCGGTAGATTCCCTTCGCCTTGTGTTCCACAAGTCGGGGAATGACGTGATTTATATAATCAGCACCGAAATTCGCTTTGGGTAGGCAGGGAAGGTGAAAAGGAAAAAATTCAATTTTGAATTTTGAATTCATAATTTTGAATTAATGAAATTTAGCGATATCATAGGTCAGCAGGGGCTGAAGGAGCATTTGATACGCAGCGTGAAAAGAGGGAGAATCAGTCACGCTCAACTCTTCAGTGGCAAGGCGGGAACGGGAGCGTTGCCGCTGGCGATTGCGTATGCCCAATATATCAATTGCGAGAATCGCGGGGAGCACGACTCGTGCGGAGTGTGTCCCTCGTGTGTGAAGATTGCGCAGTTGGCACACCCCGACCTGCACCTGATTTTTCCGGTAAACAAGCAGAAGAAAAAGAGTGGCGAGGTGGTGCTCAGTGAGCAGTTTATGACGCTCTTCCGCGAGAAGATGGCCCAGAGTGGCGGTTACCTCACGCCGGAGCAGTGGGGCGAGAGCCTCGACTTGGGAAAGACACTCAAGCCGCTGATTTCTGCCAAGGAGGCTGACGAGATTGTGCGACGACTCTCGTTCAAGAGCTTCGAGGCGGAGTATAAGACGATGATTATATGGCTGCCGGAGGCTATGAATGACGAGGCGGCGAATAAGATTCTCAAGATATTGGAGGAGCCGTGGGAGCGCACCCTCTTTATCTTGGTCAGTGAGCGTCCCGACAGGTTGCTGCCGACGATAATCTCGCGCACACAGGAGGTGGTGGTGCCACGCCTGCAAGATGCCGAGCTGATGCCTTTGGCTGAGGGGTTAGAGCCTTTGCAGGGTGCCAACATGGCACGTCTGGCGGCGGGAGATGTTGTCGAGATGCGGCGTCTGGTAAGCGGCGAGGAGGATGGCCGACGTGCGGAGAGCTTCGAGCGTTTCTGCGCGTTGATGCGCCTGAGCTACAACGACAAGCACTTGGAGCTTATCGAGTGGGCAGACGAGGTGGCGGCGCAGCCTAACGATGTGCAACAGGCTCTGCTGAACCACTCGGCGAGACTTTTGCGTGAGAGCTATATGCTGCATGCGGGCCTCGGCAAGATAAGTTATCTGTGGGGCGAGGAGGCGCAGTTTTGTCAGAAGTTTGCCCCCTTTATCGGCAACGAGAACATCGAGCAGATAATCGAGCAGATAGAGCTGGCGCGCCGACAGATTAGCCAAAACGGCAATGCAAAGATTGTCTTTACGCACTTTGCGTTGGCGGTAAGTAAGATGATACGACGCCTGAGATGACACACCGCGTAGCACTGCTCTTGGGGAGCAACCACTTTGATAAGGAGTACTACCTTTACAAGGCTCGTCGTACGATAGAGAGCCTTGTGGGACCGATTGAGGCTCATTCCGAGCTCTACTACTCCGAGCCGTGGGGATTTCACGCCGAGCGGAAGTTTGCCAACCAGGCACTTATTATCCATACGGTGTTGAAGCCTGAGCAGCTGCTGCACACGATTTTGCGCGCTGAGCAGCAGGTGGGGCGAGACCGCAATGCCGAGGCGGCGGAGAGGGCCCAGACGGGGGAGCGATATGCCTCACGCACGATAGATATTGATGTGTTGCTGTATGATAATTTAGTGCTCGACACCCCGACGCTAACCCTGCCACATCCACGTCTTGCCGAGCGGGAGTTTGCGCTGCGTCCACTCTCAGAGATAGCCCCTGAGTGGCCTCATCCCGTAACGGGACTGACGGTGCAGCAGATGTTGGAACAGGTGAGCAGAGACCCAAGTAAGCAGATATGAGAAAATATAGAAAATAAGATATGAGAAAAGTTGTAAAAATACTCTTTTTGATGGTTGTAGCCGCAGCCCTATATGGCTGTTTCAAGGATACGTACGGATATACCGACTACCGTATCTCTATCTACACCCAGCCAACGAAGGAGGCGGAGTTTCAGCGCGCGCGGGATATAGACTCCTACGCCTACTACGTCGATACCACCGACTGGGCTATCCTCTCGTATGAGGATGCTGTGGCGGGACGTATCACCAACAAGACCACCGGCGAGGTGAAGGAGATGCCCGACGTGTGGGGCGAGCTGAACGCCTCGGACGAGTACCAGGTGTCGCTGATTATCAACCGCAAGACGTCGATGTTGGTGGTTGTGGACCCTCAGATGCAGATTTATGCCTACCGCAAATATGAGCTCCCCATAAACCTGCCACAGGTAGATACCAAGCTCTACCTTACGGGCTGGAAACCCGACCACGCATCGGGCGGCTGGAGAGTGGTCAATAAGTTTTATGAAAAGTAACCGAAGATGAGAACAGATAACAAAAACATACGTATTCTGAAACGCGTTGTCGCCTCACTTATCGTGCTGGCGGCAGTGCTCCCTGTGCTGATTCGCTGTGCCACCATAGGCACACCGGAGGGCGGACCAAAGGATACCCTGCCACCTGTGGTTTTGGGTGTTATGCCGGGTAACTACACCACCAACTTCGATAAGGATGAGGTGCAGATTCTCTTTGACGAGTATATCCAGCTCAAGGACCAGCAGAAGGAGCTGTACGTTTCACCTGAGATGAAGAAGAAGCCTACGCTGCTGATGCGAGGCAAGACACTTATCGTGACCATCAAGGATGACTCGCTCAAGCCAAATACCACCTACGCCATAGAGTTCGGTGCGACAATATCGGACAACAACGAGGGCAACCCGCTGCATGGCTACCGCTACGTCTTCTCGACAGGAGCCGAGATTGACTCGTTGGCAATGTCGGGCTACACGGAGGATAGCGAGAAGGTCGATTCGCTGGGACGCACATTTATCTACTTCTTCGAGGAGGACTCGCTGCCTCCTATCGAGGATTACGACTCTACGATGTTCAACTTCAAGCCCCACAAGATAGCCCGCTCGCAGAAGAACGGTATCTTCATTGCGCAGAACCTCAAGCCGGTGGATTATCGTATCTACGCCTTCTACGACAATAACGACAACCAGCTCTATGAGCCGGGCGAGGATAAGATTGGCTTCTTGGAGCAGACCTACAACCCTGCCAAGATGGAGCCTTTCTATGTGTGGTATGACTCTATACGTCGCTACCCTTCGGCAGACCCACAGCTCTACTTCCGTCTGTTTGTCGATGAGAGCTTCTCACGCCAGACACTGAAGGAGAAGATGCGTCCCGACCAGCATAAGGTAGAGCTCTATTTCGGAGCTAAGCACCCCGATATACGCTCACTGAAGTTCCAGGGTGTAAAGCCCGAAGATATTATCTATGAGCCTGTATCGTCACGTGGCGACACGCTCTACCTGTGGCTCAAGACCCCATCGGCAGAGCTGCCCGACACGCTCAAGGGTGAGATTGTCTACTTCAAGCACGACTCGATACGACAGCTGCAGGAGACCACCGAGGAGCTGAAACTCCACTGGCGACTAATCGAGACGAAGGAGCAGGAGAAGGAGCGCGAACGTCTGGAGAAGGAGCGTCGCAAGGCTGAGGAGAACGGCACGGAGTGGGTAGAGCCACATAAGCCTTCGACATTTAAGATGACAAGCTATAAGACCACAGCCGAGGTAAACCCCGAAAAGGACCTCGACGTGGAGTTCGCTACACCATTGACACGTTTCGACTCGGCGTCGATACGTCTGGTGTCGTGGAGCGAGCTGGGTGACACGCTGCGCGAGCGTTTCCACTTCATCCCCGACACGCTCTCGCCACGTAAGTACCGCCTGCGTACGGAGTGGAGTCCGCTGCGTAAGTATGAGCTCTTCATCCCTACCGACGCCCTGGCAGATATTTCGGGCGAGGGTAACGACTCGCTGAAGATGACTCTCACGGTGGCCGATAAGGAGAAGTTTGCGGTGGTAAACCTCAAGGTCATACCTCGCAAGGAGTCTTACCGCTACGTGGTGCAGTTTGTCGATGCCAAGAGCAACAAGAGCGTGCAGACTATCAAGGACCTTACGTCGGGCACCTACACGGTAAACTATATCGAGCCTACCGACTTGAAGATACGTATCATCGAGGATATGAACGGCAACGGCAAGTGGGATGCCGGTAATATGGTCGAGCACCGACAGAGTGAACGCTCGGAGTTCTATAAGGACGAGAATGGTGAGGAGACCTTCACGGCAAAGACAGGCTGGGAGTTCGATATAACACTCGATATGACGACAATCTTTGCACCTATAACGATGCAGGATTTGATTGAGCGTCTGGATAAGCGCGAGATGGAGCGTTTGGAGGAAGAGGAGAAGAAACGTAAGGAGCAGGGCAACCAAAACAAGGGCAGCCACAACCATAATAACCAGTCGGGCGGTATGTTTGGCGGCGGTGGCGGTATGTTCGGCGGCGGTGGCGGCGGCAGCAACCCAATGAATATCGGAAATTTAGGAGGTAGATAGTAGTTTGAATTTTTGAACGATGAGATACATTAGAAAAATAGCATTTCTTGTTGCGGCACTTGTGGCCGTTGTAGGGGTTACATCTACGGCAGAGGCACAACATACGGTAGGTGTGTTTGGTGGCGTGGGTACAGCGTCGATGCGCCCCTACCCTAAGAAGGAGATGAAGTCGATTTTTCCGGCTTTCAGTGCCGGCTTCTCGTGGCGTTACTACTCGTTGCCACGCTATGTGGGCGCTGTGGGAGTAGATGTGGAGTTCTTGCAGCGAGGTTTTCAGTATGGCCATACCTACACCTCGACCTACGACGATGTGACAGGCTTGGAGCAGCGCGAGTACCACTTCTATAAGCGTAAGTTCAACTCTATCATGGTCCCTATCGTCTGGCAGCCCCACGTCTACCTGGCGAAGAACCACGTGCGATTGTATTTAGAGGCGGCTGTGACCTTCTCCTACAACTTCGGTGGCGACTACTCCTACGAGATTAAGGACGATGCCGGCGACTACGACTGGAGAGTGGAGCGTGATAACCGCTGGAACTATGGCTTGGCAGGTGGTGGTGGCTTTGCTGTGCTGTTTGGTCGCTACGAGCTGGGATTCCGCGCCCGCTACTACTTCGGCTATGCCGACATCCTGAAGAATAGTAATAAGTACTACGACAACGGCACCGACGGAGCGGAGAACCCATTTTACTACAACCCGCTGAAGTCGCCGCTGGATAATTTGACATTTAATATCACCTTCGCCTACCGTTTCAATAAGGACGGCTTCGACGAATGGAACTATAAACCAAAGAGAGAGAAACGACAAAAGAAAAACTTTAATTTTAGCGAAAGCTCCACCGGCGCGAAAAGCAAATAAACTGAAAAGTGAAAACTGAAAACTGAAAACTCCAATTCAGAATTTTGGCAAGACCTGAAGGTCTTCCCTTAGTTGCTCTGCCATAGCATAGTGAGCAAGCTCCCTCTGCGTATGGCTTAATCGCAACTTTGAATTTTGAATTTTGAATTTTGAAT
>JAGAOZ010000020.1 GCA_017623505.1 Alistipes sp. | reverse complement strand
CAGCATAAAGCCTGCGGGTACGACAATCTCACAGTAGCGATAGTTATCGTTATCCGCACCCTCCACGCTGTCGAGCAGACGACACTCGTAGAAGGTCTTGCCGGCAATATTACCGGAAGTCTCCACCTCGCCATACTCGGCATCCATCGTTATATCTTGTCTTGCCACTGCTATATTCTTTATGTAAGAGTAGCGATGTTTCGTTGTGGAGGTTTACACATTATTGAGAAATCATAATTCCATTTGAGATATTTTGTATATTTTTGTGTTACGAATAGGATCAATATGAAGATTATACTTACAGGAGCAACTGGATTTGTTGGCGAAGGTATATTGCTTGCGTGCCTTGATAGACCGGAGGTCGAGAAGGTGCTGAGCGTAAGCCGTCGCCCGTGCGAGATTGTACACCCCAAGCTCGAAGAGTATATCGTGGAGGACTTTATGACACAGCCCGTAGAGGATCCGAAACTGCAGGGTTATGACGCTTGCTTCTTCTGTGCAGGAAAGAGTAATATCGGCATGTCGAAAGAGGATTACTACCACCTATCATACGAGATAACAATGCACTTTGCGAAGGCTATTGGTCCGAAACGCGAGTTTGTCTTTATCTATGTCAGCGGTGCTGGAACAAGTGAAACATCTCGTCAGTTCTGGTCACAGACAAAGTCTAAGACAGAACGAGATTTAAGAGCCTTGCCATTCAAGGCGGCATACGGTTTTCGTCCTGCGGGCATGAAACCATACAACGGTCAAAAACGACTTCAAGGCTGGGGTAAGTATCATTGGCTCTTCACTTGGATACCAGGTTTCTCAAATACTATCGAGGAGGTAGCCAAAGCAATGATAAGTTGCGTGAAGTGCGGTTATTTCAGACGCATAGTTGATGTTAGGGATATAGACACACTATCCAAGTGGTGTAAATAAACAAGAGGTCGCAAAATTGCGACCTCTCTCATTATGCCTCTGCATTATAAACCGCCTCTACTGTTGCCCACATATCGTCAGGTAACTCCTCGTCGGAGATTTTCTCGCACGCACGGCGGAGATATTCCATCTCGTCCTTCGAGAAATCTACAATCAGCGGTGTCTCCTTCTCGACATCCCACTCAAGGCGGTTGTCCTCCTGGTTCTCACGGAAGTTAATCTCTTTGCGCTCCTCTTCACTGATAGCGATCTTACGAAGAATCTCCTTTTTGAGATTGAAATCCTTGAAGTTTCCCTTCGCTGGTAGGAAGGTAGGAAGGTAAAGTCTGTCTTTAATTGAAAGTTCCATATCGTTCTTGTTTAATGTGATTACTCAGCTTCTGCTGCAATGGTTGCGACCTCAGAGAGGATATTTTCAATCTGCCCAACGGCATCGGCAACATATTTGGCAATATCCTTTCCGAATGGCATATTGATGGTTACGCTGCCACGGTCGTAATAAATGCTACCTACTGCGATGCGGTGTTCATTCGTAGACGGCTTGAAAGCGGTTGTTTGGACACGCTCCAACACGCCATCTGTAATACTGTACTCCAAATTATAGGAGCCATTCTCTGTGGTAGCCTCGGCCACCTTTGTAATGATTGTACTTGTTACTTTCATATCTCCTGTTTCTTAAAGTATAGATAGGTTTTAATATTGGGGGTTATGGAAGAGGAAAAATTATTTCCAATCTCCCGTAGAAACCACCAAAAAACTGAATGAGCCATCGTTTGTACTGCTATCATCGGCTGTATACACATCGAAATAGTAACTATACAATGCCTTCAATGTCGCATAAATCGGAGT
>JAGAOZ010000019.1 GCA_017623505.1 Alistipes sp. | reverse complement strand
TCCGTAACTCTGAGCTACTTATCTTAGAGCTATGAATATATCGAGGAGTAAGGAGCGAGAGAGTATATTAACAATGTTATAACGCTGTTAATAGTTTAGTGTCGGTATAGTGCTAATTAACAGCTAATTACAATGTTAATTGCGTCATTGCAGGCGGTTGCATCTGCGGGGCTTACTTATACTCTACTCAGCCCTATGCAACAGCGTGGCAATCAACAGTTTACTATTTGGTAGTGCTGATGCTCAGTCAGCCGCACCTTACTATAAGGTAGATTCCCATCGCCTTGCGTTCCACAAGTCGGGGAATGACGTAAATATTAACAGTGTTATAACGGCGTTAATAGTTTTATATCCGTATTATACTGATTAACAATACATTGTACTTATAGATTCATTAACAATGTTATAACAATGTTAATGGTTTGTGGATAGTAAAAAGACTACCCGCATAGCCTTGCACGCTTTAGATAGTCCGATACTAACCCAACAGTAGCCTGGGTAACCAAATAGTTACCTGCGGTATATGTGAGGGACGAGCAACTCCTGGGGGATGCGAGTATAGCTTGGGTAACCAAATAGTTACCCGCGAGGGTTTGAGGGTTTAGAGAGAGTTGAGTGCTTGAGAGTTTTGGGAGGTTAAGGAAATTAGGGAGGATAGCGAGGTTGATAAGCTTAGTTCTCACCCTTAGTTTGTTACAACTTGTTACAGTTTGTTACAGTTTTGTTACAGGGTGTAACAATGTAACTCGCTGTAATACTGCACATTAACCCATTTTGTTACACTTGTTACAGGGTGCGCGGAGGTGTAACAACAATGAGAAATTAGTAATTAGTAATTAGTAATGAGTAATTAAGAGATTATAGGCTTGGGTAGGCCTAAACAAAAAACCCACTAGATTTTGTCGTCCCGTGGGTTTTTCTGTTGAGCTACCGAGATTCGAACTCAGAATGACAGAACCAAAATCTGCAGTGTTACCATTACACCATAGCTCAATCACTTGCTCGTAAGCAGGTGCAAAATTAATGAAAATTTATTAATTAGCAAATTTAAACCGTCTATCAATCAAAATTTAGTGTGCTTTATCCCACACCTCTAATAATTTATCGCACATACGCTCCCACGAAAAACGTTTACGCTCCTCGGCGAAATTGGCACGCAAACGCTCCAAAGTGCCCTCGGAATAGAGTCGCTCCAAAGCCTCACAGATAGACTCCTCAGTAGGCTCACAGACGCACCCCACAACATCATCCGCAACAATCTCCGGCAGACCTCCCACACGCGTCACAATCATCGGCAGGGAGAAGTTATAGGCTATCTGCGTCACGCCACTCTGCGTTGCACTGCGGTATGGCAGCACCAAAGCATCAGCCAAAGAGAAGTAGTAGCGCACATCCTCGTCGGCGACAAAATGGTCGTGCAGGACAACACACTCCCCCAACCCCAACTCCTCAATGAGTGAGATATACTTCTCACGTGAGGCGTAGAACTCGCCTGCAACAAGCAGCTTTCTGCCCTGGGGCATCCACCTCTGCCACGCCCGAAGCAGCAAATCCAACCCTTTATAGTCGCGTATAAGACCAAAGAAGAGTGTATAACGGCACTCAGCATCCAAACCCAGTCGCTCAGCAGCCTCGTCGCGCACGACAGCCTCGCCAAAGTTCTCAAACATAGGATGGGGCGAGAAGATTGCCGGCGCAGAGCTATAAGCCTTAAGCTCACTATGCACCTGCTCGGACATATAGACAAAGCCATCCACGGCACGCAGGTAGTAACGATTGAAAGGTTTATCGACGAAATGGTGCTCGTGTGGCTCGACATTATCAATCTGGCAGACGACCTTCGTTATGCCATTTTTACGCGCTATGCGGGCTATAGTACCAAAGCAGGGAGCCATAAAGGGTGTCCAATACTTCATCAGTATCATATCGGGGCGTTCCCGCTTCAGACGACGGCCCACACTAATCCAATTCAGTGGATTGACGGTATTGACCACCCGCTCGATATGTAGGTCCTGAGGAGGCGGCGTTGCGACATACTGCGTCTTGCCCGGGAAGAGCAGCGAGGGGTATTGAACACGGAAGGTATAGATAGTGACTTGGTGACCACGACGCTGATATTCACGCGCCATAGTCTCCATAATCGTTGCCAAACCACCACGATAGGGGTGTGCAGGTCCGAGAATCACTATCTTCATAACGCTCTACTTCTGAAATTTCATCGTATAATCTCTAAGCCACTTCATAGGCCAACCACCCAGACACTTAGCAAAGGGGATAAAGAGCCTGAACCACCAATCGGGCACCTTGCATCGCTGACCTCGGAACATACCATTCAGCCCTCGACGAGCACAGCTTTCGGGCGACATCAAGACGCCTATCTTCAGTCCAAAACGCTGTAACTTAGGCGAAAGACCATACAGGTCGGTAGCAATACCCGCAGGGCAGATAGCCGTAGCCGTCACGCCTGTACCCTTCAGCTCCTTGGCAAAGGCAACGGTAAAGCTCTTCAGATAGGCTTTACTTGCGCTATACAGAGCCAAACCCGGATAAGGCATCCATATCGAGTAAGAGGACATATTGAGGATTCTGCCCCCGCCACGCTCAATCATATCGGCAGCATACAGACGTGAGGTCTTGGTTGCCGTCAAGGCGTGGAGATATATAATACGCTCAATACGCTCCGCAGGGGTGTTCAAAATATCGCAAAACGAGAATATTCCGGCATTATTGACCAGCACATCGACCTTGATACCCTCCGCCTCGGTCCAAGCAAAGAGCTCATCGCCGGCAGTAGTGGTAGCCAAATCCTTTGCCAAATGACGCACCCATACCTTATCGCTCACCGCACGTACCTCCTCGGCCGTAGCAGCAAGCTCCTCCTGTGCCGATGAGACCATAACGACATTGTAGCCCAGCCTGGCCAATCGCAAGGCATAGCAGCGACCAATACCGCGTGAAGCACCTGTAACGAGTGCCGTCTTTGAGCCGGGTGTAACCTCTCCGCGTGCCATTATTTTATCGAATTTAGCTCTTTCCACAACTTCTGAGGTATCTCCTCCGAGCAGTTGTGGCAACACTTCATATCCACCGAATACATACGTGCAATGCAATAATCACGGTGGTCACAGCCCGAACGTGTCGTCATATCGCCCTCACGCAGCTGATTGACAAAGGCAGGGTTATTAATCAAAGCACGTGCCATCTGCACCATCTCAAAGCCCTCATCCAGCACCTTCTCGATACCCTCACGCGAAACCAAACCGCCGACATAGACCAGCGGACCCTTCAGCGCAGCACGGAACTTTTTGGCGTTCTCCAAGAAGAAACACTCCTCGAAGTCATACTGCTTAATCATCCACTTACCGAAGAGTGACACAACAATCTTCTGAGGCCACTGCGACCACGGCATATAGTAACCCATAGTCTTTGTAGGGATACGTCCGCGCATAACAGCCATAGGGGCCTTCGACACGAAGCCCGACGAGAGGACAATACCGTGCACACCAAACGACTCTATCTGCTTGGCTATCTCGATAGATTCGGGAATCTGTATGCCTCGCTTGAAGCCATCCTCCATATTATGCTTGACAAGCACAGCCATATTGCATCGTGCCGCCTGCTCCATAACCTCCTCCAGGCACATATTCATAAAACGCATACGGTTCTCCAACGAGCCGCCAAACTCATCGCGACGATGGTTGGTGTAGGGCGAGAGGAACTGCGAGATAAGATAGCCGTGTCCTGCGTGTACCTCCACAGAGTCGAATCCCGCCTCGTGAGCCGTCACCACAGCCTGACCGAAGTCCTTAGCCATCTGGGGTATCTCCGAGCGACGTAGCTTGCGATGAAACGTAGGAGAATAGAGGTTAAAACCATTCGACGCCGAGACAGGAAAGCTTCCCGCCGTAGACCAATGTGTCATATTACCACAATGACCTATCTGCACACCCACAGCAGCACCCTCGGCGTGAACAGCATCGGTAATATCTCTCAGCTGGGGGACTATCTCATCCCTAAGCCACAGCTGACTATTAAACGACACGCCGCTGCGATTAACCGAAGCGTAAGCCAGTGTTGTCATACCCACACCGCCACGCGCTACGCTGACGTGGTAATCTTTCAGGGCCTGGGTAGGTCCAAAATCCTTACCCATAGACTCAAAGGCAGCCGAGCGGATGACGCGGTTGCGAAGAGTGACAGGGCCCATCTGGTATGGGGTAAAGAGCTTTGATTCTTTCATTATTGAGTTTCTTTAAATCTTCTAATAGATAAAAGGGATGATGCGCTTACGCTTCAGCGAGGTGAACTCCTGGCCAAACTCCTTCTCATAGCGACGATACAGCGACTGAGAGCGAGGGGCTAAATTTGCAAAGGTCCACAACACAAACACAGCACCTGCCCACGAGAGCGACGCCACGGCAAAGCCCGTCCACTCCAACAGCTCGCCAAAGTAGTTTGCCGACGAGACATAACGAAACATACCGCCTTTAGGGATATAATGGCGCGTATCGCCCTCCTTACGCAGATGACGGATGATATAGTCCGAATGCCAATTGATAGCCATACCGGCAAAAAACAGGGCAATACCGATATATATCCAAGGCTGAGAGAACCAATCGGCATAGTAGCCCTCAGGAGCAAGATAGAATATCCAACCACCCTGCATCAAGGCATTCAGCGTATTGAAGGTCATACCCATCACAACAATACCCAGAGGCATCTTGGAGTTGCCACGCATCAGCAGCGGGAAGATAAACGAGCGTTGGAAGTAGTGAAGCTGAAACATCGAAAAGAGCACCAGCGGCACCGTATCCCACATCCTATCGGAGATAGCCCACAGCACACACATTGCGATAAATACCGGAGATTCCATCAACACCCAACCCACTTTATTTGATACAGGAGGGCCATAACGTCTATCAAACAGATAGCCATAGCCCGCCTCGAAGAACTGCAAGGCCACAAAGACAAACAGAGCCACCACAGCCATCACAATCAAAAACCAATCGTACATCTGCACTAAATCTCCCATAACTGCACTTTTTAACCCACAAATATACGAAATAAAACTGAAAAGTGAAAACTAAAAACTGAAAACTAAAAAGTAAAAACTAATAATAAAACGTCATTCCCCGACTTGTGGAACGCAAGGCGAAGGGAATCTACCTTATAGTATAGTGTGGCTGACTGCATATCGCCACCTCGGAGAGGGATAAATTGACTATATGCTTTGTGCTTTCGGCATAATTTTATATATTTGCGGGATGAATTGAGAATACTAATCACATTAAATAAAAAACACTATGAAAGAAGCTATTGCAATTCTTACCGGTGGTGGTCCAGCACCAGGTATGAATACAGTTGTTGGCTCAGTTGCCAAGACTTTCCTTGCTAAGGGTTATCGTGTAATCGGTTTGCACTATGGTTATTCTGGCTTGTTCAACCCTAATCCACGCTATGAGGATATGGACTTTGTGAAGTCTGATATGATTTTCAACATGGGTGGTTCTTACCTTACTATGAGCCGTTTCAAGCCAACAGACAAGGATTTCGAGGAGAACTTCAACCTTAAGTTCTTCCAGGAGAACAACATCAAGTTGTTGGTAACAGTCGGTGGTGACGACACAGCTTCAACAGCTAACCGCATCGCTAAGTTCTTGGAGGCTAAGCAGTACCCTATTGCTAACATCCACGTTCCTAAGACTATCGACAACGACCTCCCATTGCCAGCAGGCTCACCAACCTTCGGTTATCAGTCAGCTAAGGAGGGTGGTACAGTTATCGGTCGTGCCGTTTATAACGACGCTCGTACATCGGCTAACTGGTTTGTTGTAGCAGCTATGGGCCGCTCAGCAGGTCACCTCGCATTCGGTATCGGCTCAGCTTGCCACTACCCTATGATTGTCATCCCTGAGATGTTCAACAAGGCAGAGATTACTGTCGAGAAGATTGTAAACTTGGTAGTATCTTCTATCATCAAGCGTAAGATTATGGGTATCGAGTATGGTGTTGCAATGATTTCTGAGGGTGTATTCCACGCACTCTCTGACGAGGAGATTCGCAACTCAGGTATCCACTTCACATACGACGACCACGGTCACCCAGAGTTGGGTAAGGTATCGAAGGCAAACATCTTCAACGAGCTCTTGGAGAACAAGCTCAAGGCTCTCGGCTTGAAGGTTAAGTCACGTCCTGTGGAGATTGGTTACGAGGTACGTTGCCAGACCCCTATCGCATACGACTTGGTATACTGCTCTGAGTTGGGTATGGGTGTTTATAAACTCTTCTCGGAGGGCAAGACCGGCTGTATGGTTTACATCTCACAGGATGGTTTCGTGTCACCTCTCTACTTGAAGGACTTGCAGGACCCAACAACAGGCAAGATTCCACCACGTTTGGTAAATATCGAGTCAGACAAGATTCAGCAGGTTATCAACAACATCCTCCACTACATCACCGAGGAGGACTACGAGGCTGCTAAGGCTTACGTTGAGAACCCTGAGGCTTACGACTTCAAGAAGATTCTTAACTGGTAGTAGATATACCACAAGATAACACAAACACCGCTCGTCAAGATGATGGGCGGTGTTTTTTTTATTTGAATAGGTCAAGTTGTAACTGAGGGTATAGGTTCCTGACAGGCAGATGCTCACGCCGAGCTTTGGCTACTGTATAGGCTGTACCTCCCGTCGGCTTGCCATCCCACCACGCCAGGACGTATGAGGCATTATCAACCAAATAGTCATTGCGACGAATATACGCCAAATCACCCTCCTGCTGCATCAACACAATGCTTCTCTGCGCTTTAGACAGCACATTATCGTAGAGATGCTTCTGCTCACCCCGAAACATATCCCCAAAGGTAGCATGAGGTACCACAGCCACCAACTCCACATCGTCATACTCACTGCGTAAGGCTATCACAGCCTCGGCAGCAGCCAAATCAAAGCCCCACGCCATTCCACACAGAAAGACACGGTAACCCTCCGAGTAGAGCTCCCTAAGTGCCTCCGCCAAAGGCTCGGCAGCCTCCCCTCGATAGGTGCGATGACCGGTAAAGGCGACGGTGATATTTTTTTTCTTATTAGGCATACACAAATTTACAGTTATGGCTTGAGATTTGCAACTCTACGGAGTGAATTTCTAATTGTAAGTTTTATGAAAAGTACAGGTTTATGCTCAATTATCTCCTTCATTGGAGGTGCTTTAGTCGGTTCGGCAGCCGCTATGCTCTTTACCCCACAGTCGGGTCCTGAGCTGCGTAGTAAGATACGCAATTATATCAACGAGGAGGCAGAGAAGATGCGTTGCAACTGCGACGAGAAGTAACCATCATCTATGCTATGGAAGAGAATCGTTCAACACGTAGGGCACTGACGGCAATAGTTAGTTTTCTACTCACAGCAACCACAGCACTCATCCTGCTGGTAGTCTTATTGTTGGAGTGGCTGACAACACTCTTCTGCTCGGAGCTGATAGCAACAACGCTTGTCGCAGGGCTCTTTATCGTCATAGCGATAGCTATATACACACTGTCTGCACACCGAGCTATCGAGGAGATTAAATCCCGATGGGACGCTATATATCAGGTAGCATACTCAGCACGACGTGGCTATGAACGAGCGGTTAATCTTCTAAAATCTCTCTTCAATTGGCGGTGATGAATCGCAAGGGTTGTCTAAGAAAAAAAATAGACAGCCCATTTTTTTTGGAAATAAATAATAATTACTAAATTTGTTAGGAATAAAAAGTATAAACCTTAAAACTTTTATTATATGAAACTTCCATACGCAGAGCCTTATAAAATCAAGGCGACTGAAGCTATCCGCACCTCGACACTTAAGGAGCGTGAGCAGTGGCTCAAAGAGGCACACTACAACCTTTTCAACCTACGCAGCGAGCAGGTCACAATTGACCTATTGACCGACTCTGGCACAGGCTCCATGAGCGATAAGCAATGGGCAGCCGTAATGTGTGGCGACGAGAGCTACGCCGGCGCAAGCTCATATTTCCGCCTAAAGGAGACCATACAGCGCATATTCGGTATGCCTTACTTCCTCCCCACACACCAAGGACGTGCGGCGGAGAATGTTATCTTCTCGGCTCTTTTGAAGGCAGGTGACATAGTCCCCGGTAACTCACATTTCGACACCACAAAGGGCCATATCGAGTTCCGCAAGTGCCACGCAATAGATTGCACAATCGACGCAGCAGCAGACACGCAGCTTGAGATTCCTTTCAAGGGCGAGATGGACTTAGACAAGTTGGAGAAGGTCTTTCAGTCATACCCCAAGGAGCAGATTCCTTGTACCGTACTGACCATTACCAACAACACCGCAGGCGGTCAGCCCGTTTCAATGAAAAATATCCGCGAGACAGCCGAGTTGTGTCGTCGTTATGAGATTCCTCTGTTGATTGACTCTGCACGCTTTGCCGAGAATGCCTACTTCATCAAGACTCGCGAAGAGGGCTATGCCGACAAAACCATTAAGGAGATTGTTGCCGAAATCTACTCATACGCCGATATTATGACTATCTCAGCCAAGAAAGACGGCGTAGTAAATATGGGCGGTTTTGTTGCTATGCGTGATGCTGACCTGTTGCGCCGAGCTACATCGTTCTGTATTATGAACGAGGGCTTTGTGACCTACGGCGGTATGTCGGGACGCGATATGGACGCATTGGCTGTCGGATTGGACGAGAACACCGAGTTTGAGCAGCTACATGCACGTATCCACCAAGTACAACTCTTAGGCGAGCTGTTGGATGAGTACGGAATACCTTATCAGCGTCCTGCGGGTGGTCACGCCATCTTCCTCGATGCAAAGAAGATTCTGCCTAACCTGCCTAAAGAGCAGTATGTAGCCCAGACACTCTCTTGTGAGCTATACTTAGAGGCCGGTATTCGTGGCACTGAGATTGGCACGCTGCTGGCAGACCGCGACCCTGAAACACGCGAGAATCGCTATCCAAAATTGGAGCTATTGCGTCTGGCTATCCCTCGCCGCGTCTACACCGACAACCATATTCGCGTTATTGCAGCGGCTTGTCGCAACATCTTTGAGCGTCGAGATAAGATTACCTCAGGCTATCGCATCACCTTCGAGGCTCCTATCCTGCGTCACTTTACCGTAGAGTTAGAGAAGCTCTAAAGGTAATCAACACAAACAACAAGGGCAGACCGAAAAAGTCTGCCCTCTATTATTATCTTATCTTAAGCTCTTATTCTTTAAAATAGCGTTTGTAGAGTCCCTCGAAGCCTGCACCATGACGAGCCTCATCCTTTGCCATCTCGTGAACTGTGTCGTGTACTGCATCCAAGTTCTGCTCCTTCGCCAAACGAGCCAAACGGAACTTATCCTCGCAAGCACCCTCCTCAGCATTCATACGCTTGTAAAGGTTGGTCTTAGTATCCCATACGACCTCACCGATAAGCTCAGCAAACTTTGATGCGTGCTCAGCCTCCTCCCATGCGTAACGTTTGAAAGCCTCGGCAATCTCAGGATAGCCCTCACGGTCAGCCTGACGGCTCATAGCCAAGTACATACCTACCTCGGTGCACTCACCCATAAAGTGGTCCTGCAAGCCCTTCCAGAGCTCCTCGCTTGCACCCTTACCATCACCCAGCTGGTGAACGGTTGCAAACTCCAAACCCTCCTTCTTCTCCTCAACCTCAACGAACTTATCTGCACTTACCTTGCAAAGTGGACACTGCTCAGGAGCTGAATCACCCTCGTGGATATAACCACATACTGTACAACGAAATTTCTTAGCCATAGTCTTAATAGTTTTATTTGTTTGAATTATGTTTTATTATTTTCACATTGCAAAGATAGCAAACAAAACGAAAATCGTGCAACAAAATTACATTATTTTTACTTATAAGAGTATAAGCTAATGTTATAGCTCTTGAGATTCAGCCACAATCTGCTCTATAAGAGCAACAGAGACTTCATCCTTGACAAGGACCCTCTTCTCATCGTCAAACAGATAGAGTGACGGAATAGCCTTCAAATCGTACAAATCATTTGCCTCGATAGATAGCCGGGCATCGTAGCCGTTAATCCACTCCGAAGGATACTCCTCCAGAACAGCACGCCAAGCCTCCAAGTCCTCGTCGGGATAGAGAACAACCACCGTAAGTTCGCCATCCAACACCATATCCGAAAGCAGCTGCGACGAGAGTATATCCTCCTTCACATCGCGACACATCGGACAACCCGGATTGCTGATAAAGAGCAGCGTATAGGGGGATTCTATGCCATAAAGCGTAAGGGTACGCCCCGAAGCGAGCGTCAGCTCGAAATCATTAGCCTTATGCCCTACCCTATTTTGGCTCACGATATGCAAATCGCTCTCGTAAGGCATACGCTCATACTCATCCAGCAGACCAGACTCCAACGCCACACGCAACATGGGAATATAGAACTCGTCGTTACGATATGGCGAGTTTGGGTCATAAAACATCCTCTCGCCCAGCGTAAGGAAGTATTGCATAACAGGCTTCGAGACTACTGTACGACGCATCAGCCCCTCAAGATACTCAACGGCGGTATCGGGCGTCGAGCAGCAGGCAATCGACATAAGCAACGTAGCACTCATCTTAGTATTATCCAGGCTCTCAACAAAAGCCTCATCAGCGAAATCGAACTCATCCCAAAAATGCGCGGCATAGTACTCTCGTTGTTGCTCAACGCTCATACCCACATGAGCCTGACGCACCTTAAAGGCGAGATTAGGCAGATACGCCACCTGCTCCTGTCCCTGCTTCTTGCCGGTCTCAACACTCTTTGCGCTCGGCTTTTGCGTGTTGTTACCACAAGAAATGGCAACGGTGGCTACCGCAGTAACCACCATCACCACTATTGATAATCTAAGACGATTCATATCCAAGAATTAATATTGTTGCTGCACCTCACTCCACAAAGCAACATCCTCGCCCGTAGAGCTAAGCACCATACACTCGGCAGAAGTGATAGCACTATGAGCCAGCTTAGCAAAAATCTTCGCATCCGACTGATACTCCTCAGCCTGTGAAGCCTGCTGAGCAAGCAACAGAGTGATAATGATATGACCTACACTCTCGACCAAACGACGTGCATGGAAATCCTTGAACTGTGGGAACTCCTTATTGATAGCCTCAACGTGCTCAATCATACGCTCAACACGCTCACGCAGAGCCTTCATCTGCTCCACAATAGGTTGCATAGCCTCAGAGTACTCGGCAGCCTCATAGCGCAAAATCTGCTCCATAAAGGTACCCTTCGTTACACCATTGATAGCTGCTACAACCTGCAACTGCGATGTACCCTCATAGATATTCATGATACGGGCATCACGATACAGACGCTCACAAGGATAATCCTTCATAAAGCCTGAGCCACCATGTACTTGGATAGCATCATAAGCCAGCTGGTTGGCATACTCCGACGAGAAGAGCTTAGTAAGCGGAGTAAAGGCATCCGCCAGACGGTTATAGAACTTCATCTCCTGACGCTCCTCAGCCTCCAACGTACGCTCGTGAGAGATGTGGCCGTACTGCTTATAAATCTCAACGAAACGGCTTGTCTCGTAGAGAAGTGCGCGCGCACCGTGCAACTTAGCACGCATCACAGAGAGCATCTCCGACAAGGCAGGGAACGAAATGATAGCCTTACCATACTGCTCGCGCTCATGAGCATACTTCAAAGCCTCACGATATGCCGCCTCGCACAAACCAACAGACTGCGCACCAATACCCAAACGGGCAGCGTTCATCAGCGACATAACATATTTAATAAGGCCCATGCGACGGTCACCCACCAACTCAGCAGGAGCATCGGTAAATACCAGCTCACAGGTAGGCGAGCCCTTGATACCCAACTTATTCTCGATACGACGTACCTTAACACCTCCGCTACGCTTGTCATAGATAAGCATCGAAAGACCACGTGCGTCGGTTGTGCCCTCCTCGGTACGAGCCAAAACCAATGAAATATCGCCATCACCATTGGTAATGAATCGCTTAACACCATTCAAAAGCCAAGTCTGACGCTCCTCGGACCAAGTAGCTTTCAACATCACGGCACCCAAATCAGAGCCCGCATCAGGCTCGGTAAGTGCCATAGCACAAGTATCGCCCTCGCATACACGGCTCAGGTACTTCATCTTCTGCTCCTCGGTAGCAAACTCATTGATGGTCTCGGCACAATCCTGCAAGCCCCAGATATTCTCAAAGCCTGCATCAGCACGTGCCACCATCTCGTTAGCCATAACAAAGCAGATGAGTGGGAAATTCAAACCACCAAAACGACGTGGCAGGGTAAGACCGCTCAAGCCTGCATCTACGACAGCCTTCATATTCTCAACGGTACCCGAAGCATACTCAACGTGGTCATTTACCACACGTGGGCCCTCCTTATCGACACCCTCAGCGTTTGGTGCAATAACATCACCACATACCTCGCCGGTAATAGACATAACACGGCGGAAAGAGTCCATAGCATCCTCAAAATTCTGAGGAGCATCGGCATATTGCTCCTTATCTGCAAACTGACGCTCCTTGAGCTCGACAATCTTACGCATCAAAGGATGCTCAAGGTGGAACTGTAAATCTTTATTATCTGAAAAGAAATTTGCCATACTACTTAGAATTTTGTTTGTAATACTTAATCATCATAGGTATAACCTCAGAGACATCACCCGTAATAGCATAGTCTGCAATCTTATTAATCGGAGCGTTGGCATCCTTATTAATAGAGATAATCATAGCCGACTCATCCATACCGGCAGTGTGCTGAATCTGACCAGAGATACCACAAGCGATATAGAGCTTAGGACGTACCGTAACACCTGTCTGGCCCACCTGACGCTCATGCTCGGTAAAGCCCGCATCAACAGCTGCACGTGAAGCACCTACCTCACCGCCCAAAACCTCAGCAAGCTCGTGACAAAGACGGAAATTCTCCTTCGAGCCCATACCATAACCACCTGCTACGATGATACCTGCGCCCTTAATATTAATCTTACGCTCCTCAATCTGACGAGAGATAATCTCAACGGCCAAATCCTCCTCGGTAATATACTGCTTCCACTCAATTGGCTTAATTTCGCCCGCAGCCGTCTGGGCCGCAACCTGCTTACGCATCACGCCCTCACGAACTGTCGCCATCTGTGGACGGTGGTCCGGATTGACAATCGTAGCGATGATGTTACCACCAAAAGCAGGACGAATCTGGTAGAGCAAATCACTATACTCCTTACCACTCTTAGGGTCCTTATGTGGACCTATCTCCAGCTGTGTACAGTCGGCAGTAAGTCCGCTATGCAGAGCCGATGATACACGTGGTGCAAAATCTCGTCCGATAGGTGTAGCACCGAACAAAACAATCTGTGGCTGCTCGGCCTTAATCAGACCACACAGCACAGAGGTATGTGGCAGCGTGCGGAATGGTGCAAAAATCTTATCATCTGCAACCCACACCGTGTCGGCACCATACTGAGCCAACTCCTTCTCCATACCCGAAAGGTTCTCACCCAACAATACAGCCTCCAACTTGACTCCGAGCTTGTCGGCCAACTCTCGACCTTTGGTCAAAAGCTCCAAACTCACGTCGGCAACAACTCCCTGCTCCGACTCTATGTATACAAATATATTATTCATCTTAAGCAACGAATTAACCGAGCGTATGGCTCGAAATAAGTTCAACCATCAAATCATTTATATCGCTATCCTCCGAGCTAAGACGCTTAGCCTCCTTAGCTTGGAATACAACGTTCTCAATCTTCTTAACCTTTGTAGGAGAGCCTGTAAGACCCAACTGAGCCTCATCGCACTCAATATCGGCAACAGACATCTCGACAATACGCAGATAGTCACGCTCACCACACATCTTAGCACTCAAACTCTCAGGTGCAGCAGCAATCTCAGAAGGTATCATCGCATACTTATATTTCATCACAAGGCGCGCATTCTGAGGACGAATGGCAGCGGCTGAATTATTAACCGTAATAACCGCTGGCAGAGGAGTCTTAACCACCTCTACACCATGCTCCAAACGACGACGGATAATCAGAGCCGACTCCTCAATCTGCAAAACCTCCTCAGCATAAGTGACCTGTGGCAAGCCGAGTTTCTCTGCTACCTGAGGTCCTACCTGAGCAGTATCACCATCAATAGCCTGACGACCTGCAACTATAACATCTGCGCCTATCTGACGTAGCGCGCAAGAGAGGGCATACGAAGTAGCCAAAGTATCCGAACCGGCAAACTTACGGTCAGTCAAAAGATAACCTCCGTCAGCACCGCGATACATAGCGTCGCGAATAATATCGGCCGCACGGAATGGGCCCATAGTAAGGATATGCACCGTTGAGCCCTCACATTCATCTTTCAAACGAAGAGCTAACTCAAGTGCGTTCAAATCTTCCGGATTGAAGATAGCAGGTAGAGCGGCACGATTGACAGTACCTTCGGCTGTCATCGCATCCTTACCTACATTACGAGTATCGGGCACCTGCTTGGCCAATACAACAATTTTTAATGCTTTCTTCATCGATATATATTTATTAAATAAACAAAGGTAAACCCGATTCAAGAAGGCCCACTTTACGCGACATAGTGGTCATTCCCGAACCGATTTACCCCTCTTAAACTACATTGGCGACTCAATGACGTCAATTATTATGTGGCAAATATAGTGATACTTTGCCAAAAATCAAAACAACACTCTAACGGAAAATGGTTGCCTCATGATCCGGACCGACAGAGATAATCTTCACCGGCACACCTGTCTGAGCCTCGATAAACTCTACGTAAGCCTTAAATTCCGCAGGGAAGTCCTCATAACAACGCACACCGCAGATATCACACTTCCAGCCCTTAAACTCGGTATAAACAGGCTCTAAAGTCTCATTCACCTCGTAAGGGAAGTAATCAACAACCTCTCCGTTAATCTTATAGCCGGTAGCGATTTTAATGGTATCAAACTCATTCATCACATCCGCCTTCATCATAATAAGCGATGTAACACCATCAACCATAACGGCATACTTCAAAGCTACCAAATCCAACCAGCCACAACGACGTGGACGGCCTGTAACTGCGCCAAACTCATGACCGATACGACGCAACTCCTCACCCACCTCATCAAAGAGCTCAGTAGGGAACGGACCGCTACCCACACGGGTACAATAGGCCTTAAAGATACCGTAGACATCGCCTATCTTCGTCGGTGCAACACCCAAACCCACACAAACACCGGCACAAACGGTATTAGATGAGGTTACAAAAGGATAGGTACCGAAATCCACATCAAGCATCGAGCCTTGAGCTCCTTCAGCCAAGATGGCTACATCCTCGTTGATGTAGCGGTTTACCTCGTGCTCACTATCAATAAAACGGAAACCACGAAGGTAGTCAATACCCGCCATCCACTGCTGCTCGTACTCTGTAATATCATACTCGAAATTAAATTGTGCAAGCATATCCACATGCTTCTGCTTCAAACGCTCATAACGGGCAATGAAATCCTCAGCCAGCACATCTCCAAAGCGAAGACCGTTACGGCCCGTCTTATCCATATATGTAGGACCGATACCCTTCAACGTCGAGCCAATCTTCGATTTGCCCTTAGCCGACTCACTCGCTGCATCCAACATACGGTGAGTAGGAAGGATGATATGTGCCTTCTTAGAGATAAAGAGTTTAGACTTTACGTCGATACCTTGAGCCTCAATCTGGCGCAACTCCTCGGTCAAAGCGACAGGATCGACAACTACACCGTTACCGATAATATTCACAGAGCCATCACGGAAAATACCCGATGGAACGGTACGTAAGACAAAACTTTTGCCCGCAAAATGCAATGAATGACCTGCGTTGGGACCACCCTGAAAACGAGCAACGACCTTATAGTTAGGAGTCAATACATCCACAACCTTACCTTTACCCTCGTCGCCCCACTGCAAACCAAGAACTACATCTACTTTTTTCATATTATTGCGATTAAATAATTACACAATTCAACGCATCAAAAATACCTATTTAATATAGAACGACACAACATCGAAAGGCGATTTTTTCAACAATTTATTAAAGAAATTGGCAATGTTTAACTATTTGTCCGTATATTTGTGGTAGCTATACTTGACTCATTGAGTCGTTCAACACACTCGCAGTCGCTGATAATTCACTAATTATTAAACGATATGCGAATGAAAAAGTTTTTCTTATCAGTAATGTGTGCTGCAGCTGCCATTGCGTGTTGCACTCAGCCTGCGCCTACCGAAGGAGGCAAAGTCCCCAACGAGCAGAAAGAGTGGGCTTGGCTCGACTTTGAGCGTCCTGAGGGTGCCAACCCTGTAATCTCGCCTAACACCGACATCGAGTTTGACTGCCCTATGCAGGGTAAAGCGATGAAGTGGATGGAGAGCGATACATTCAACCCCGCAGCCACTATCAAAGATGGAGAGATTGTCGTCCTGTTCCGCTCGGAGGATAACTCCGCAACAGGTATCGGACAGCGCACCTCACGCATCGGCTACGCCTCATCAAAGGATGGCGTGACATTCAACATCCTCCCTGCTCCTGTACTCTACCCCAACCCCAATGACTCACAAGGCGAAGCAGAGTGCCCAGGCGGATGTGAGGACCCACGCGTCGTAATGACGGAAGATGGCACCTACGTTATGCTCTACACTATGTGGAACCGCAAGCAGGCTCGTTTGGGTGTGGCCACATCGAAAGACCTAACCACGTGGGAGAAGCACGGCTTGGCATTTGGCAAAGCATACGATGGTCGCTTCGCCAACGATTTTTCAAAGTCGGCATCTATCGTAACCAAGGTTGTAGATGGCGTACAGACCGTGGCTAAAATCAACGGCAAGTACTATATGTATTGGGGTGAGCAGTGGGTAAATGTTGCAACAAGTGACAACCTCATTGATTGGACCCCTATGCTCGACGAGAATGGCGAACTACTGAAGGTTATCGAGCCACGTGAGGGTTACTTTGACAGTATGCTTACCGAGTGTGGTCCTCCTGCGGTAATAACCGAGGATGGCATTTTATTGATGTATAATGGCAAGAATATGGATGGCGAGAAGGGCGACACAAACTACACCGCCAATAGCTATTGCGCAGGTCAGGTACTCTTCTCAAAGGATAATCCTGCGGAGGTTATCGACCGTTTGGACTACCCATTCTTTATCCCTGAGGCAGACTTCGAGCGTAGCGGACAATACCCTGCTGGCACGGTGTTTATTGAGGGTTTGGTGCTTCACAACGGCAAGTGGCATCTTTACTACGGCTGTGCCGATTCACGTGTAAGCGTAGCGACATATACTCCTAAGAAGTAGCCACATCTAATAGCAACAAAAAATGGGAGTGCCTAATAAGTTTTTAGGCACTCCCATTTTGTCTGAAGTTGTATAACAAGAGCTATTTTGCATCTGCCTTGCTAGACAGCTTCTTTTCTTATTCCATATCGTCATCCTCTGAGCCGTCGTCCTGAATCTCATCAGCACCATTCAGCTCATCATCGCCGAAGTAATCGTCGTCAGCACCATCATCAGGCACATCGTCAATCTTAACGTCAATCTTCACCAGATATGAAATCTCCTCTGTCTCGTATGGTACAACGTAGAAGAAGTCGCCGTTAGGCTTATCAATGCGTGTCATCACCTCGGTAAATCCACGAGGATAGAGCATCTTTACCTCCTCCTGCTGCTCCTGTGAGAGATTATTAAAACTTGTAACCAAGCGTTTTTTAGTACTATTCTGCACCATACCTAAACCAAATTATTACAGGGGCAGGTTACGCGGGTAGCCCGCCCCCTATTACTAAAATTTATCGAACCAAAACTATATAGTCGTGAGCTGCCAAAGTAGCAGTGTAACTTGAGCCGAGAGATACCTTCTCACCAGAGATAAGGTTGGTCCACTCGCCGCTCTGTGGAACATCAACGGTAGTTGATGCCTGAGCATTAGAGAAGTTTGCGATAACAATCACGTTATCCATAACCAAATATTTTCCGCTCATATTAGCATCACCAACAGCCTGCTTAACAACCAAATTGCTCTGACCATAAATCTCCTCGTGAGATGTACGATATGTGATAATCTTCGACATAGCGTCATACAAGGCACGACGGTTAGCATCGTCGAAGTAGTTCCAGCGGATAGGCTTGCGGTCTGTACGATACTGTCCGTTTGTGCCCACAACACCACTCTCGTTGGCTTCGATTGACACATCGTAACCCAACTCACCAAACTGCCACATCATACGTGGATATGGAGCCAGGAAGTGGAACGCATAAGCTGCCTGCAGACGCTTCGAGATGATAGCCCAATCGCTCTTCATCCACGCCTGACCGTAAGTGATAGCCTTGTATGCTACACGCTCCTCGTCGTGAGTCTCAATGTTGTTTACACGACCTTGCTTGAAATCAGCAAATGAGCTCTTGTTGTTGCCGGTATAACCCATAACACTCTCCATATAGCCGTTCAGTGCATTGTTATTCCAGCACAAAGCACCTACTGACTCGTAGAGCTCGGTCTCCTCACGCTGATCGCAGAAGTGCTCGAAGATAATGTATGCATCTGGCTCAACCTCGCGGATTGCCTCAGCATAACCCTTCAAGATACCGATACGCTCTGCACTGTAACCACCTGCATCGTAGTTTGATGGATTCTGTACAAGACCCTTTGTAAGGTCGAAACGGAAACCGTCTACGTTGTACTCCTCCAACCAATACTGCAATACATCGTCGAAGTACTCCTGTACCTTAGCGTTGGTGTGCTTAAAGTCGTGGAATACGCTGAAGTTGTGTGGAGCATCCACATTGAAGAGTGGGTTGTCCGAAGCAGTCTTGTTTGTAGATGAGTTCCACCACATCTTCGCCCAAGGGTGAAGACCTGTTGCGTGGTTGAATACTACGTCAAGGATAACTGCGATA
This sequence comes from Alistipes sp., assembly GCA_017623505.1. Taxonomy (GTDB): domain Bacteria; phylum Bacteroidota; class Bacteroidia; order Bacteroidales; family Rikenellaceae; genus Alistipes. Next base: position 9,788 of record JAGAOZ010000019.1, on the reverse strand, counting down.
TCGCGCTTATGACACTCATCGATGAAACGCTTATAATCCTCCTCAGTACCGTATGCCTTGTCGGCTGCGAAGTAGAAGCAAGGGTTATAACCCCAAGAGTCGTTACCGTCAAACTCCTGGATAGGCATCAGCTCAATAGCATTGATACCAAGAGTCTTCAAATAGTCCAACTTAGCTGTTACAGCATTGATTGTACGCTCTGTTGTGAAGTCGCGAACCAAAAGCTCGTAGATAGCCAAAGAGTTCTCTGCTGGACGGTCGAACTCCTCAATCTCCCAATCATACTCAGTTGTATAGGTATCGAATACTGAAACGATGTCGGTAGTATACTCCGATGGATAAGGCTTCAAGCCAGGATAAGTCGATGAAGAGATATACTTATCGTTCCATGGGTCGAGAATCTTTGTCGCGTATGGGTCACCGACCTTAATAGTGCCATCAACCAAGAACTGATAACCGTACTCCTTGTTAGCCTGAAGGCCATCGACGGTAATCCAGAAATAGTCGCCGTCACGCTTCATCATATACTCGTTAGATGGAGCATAGTTATTCAACTCAGAGAGCAACACAACGCTCTGCTTACCTGGAGCATAGAGAACAAATGTAGCTGAAGAGCCCTCCAAAGTCACACCACCAACCGAGTCTGTTGGACGTGTCTCATTCTGAGTATCTCCCAGAACGGTTACATTGACTACCTCCTCAACACGCTCGCCACCATTTGTAGCAACAGCCTTGAAGACAATATCCTCAGCCGTAGATGGAGTGTATGAATAATTGATTGTAGACTCCTGAGTAGAAGCCACCTCTGCATCATTCATATACAACGAGAGAGCCTCAGCACCCTGAGCTGCAACCTGCACGTCGCAAGTCTCGCCCACCTCGTACATTGTACCGTTGGCAGGAGTGATAAACTTCACCGATAGAGCCTCCTCTGAGAGCTCGACGAAAATATCCTTACCGTTATCCTTCAACTCTGGAGTACCGGCTGGGCCACGGAACACAAATGCGAGTTTAACAATCTTCTCGCCGGCAGGAACGCCATAGTAAGCACGTGGACCACCCTTAATGGTCAAAGTCCACAACTCGCCTACCTCGTGCTTCACGAGCTTACAATCAGGGATATTTACTGCCCAATCGGCCTTCACATACTTCCAATCGGCGTCGCCTGTACTTGCTGCGGTAATAACGCCTGTATGAGCATACAAGTCCTGACGATAACCATCGATAGTTGTACCCTCACCATTTACAACGATAGTAACATCGTCGGTCATATTCTCTGTAATGAAGGTAGGAATAGACGAAATCAAAGGATAGTTCTTGTTAGGGTCAATCTCACCTGAAGGAGTATCTCCGCCCTGATTTGGATCATCCGGTTCCTCGCCGCCACCTGGCTCATCTCCACCACCTGTCTGACCGCCCTGTGGAGGATATGGGATATCCGGAATACCTCTATCGCCCTCATCACAGCCCACAAACATCGCAGACATCATCAATACTGCAAGCAGTAATCTAAATTTTTTCATAGTAATTATTCTGTTAAGTTGTTAATTGGTCGCAAAAATTTCTGCAAGTATACGCAAAATTTACATATTGAAGCAAATTTGCATATTTTTTTTTGATTTTTTTTCAAAATAGACTCTATTACGAACAAATTGATTAACTTTACACGGGATTATATATATAATATTGTATGGATGTCAAACACGAAATAGAGGAGTTGCGCAGTCGGCTCAATCGCTACAACTATTTATATTATGTAGAGAACAACCCCGAAGTATCGGACTTCGAGTTTGACACCCTCTTGCGCCGTTTGCAGGATTTAGAGGCTGAACACCCCGAATATTACGACGCCAACTCCCCTACGATGCGTGTCGGCAGCGACCTTACAACAGAATTTAAGACCGTACGCCACGCCTTCCCGATGCTATCGCTGAGCAACACCTACTCGCTGGAAGAGCTCGGAGAGTGGATAGACCGCATAGAACGCGAGGTGGAGGGTGTAGAGTTTGTCTGTGAGCTGAAATTCGACGGTACGGCTATCTCACTCACATACGAGAATGGTCGTCTGCTGCGTGCTGTAACCAGAGGTGACGGAGAGCAGGGAGATGATGTTACGGCAAACGTACGTACGATAGGTTCGGTACCTTTGGTGCTCACGGGCGAGGGCTATCCCGACTATTTTGAGATTCGAGGCGAGATATTGATGCCATACGCATCATTCGAGAGGATAAATGCCGAGAGAGAGGCCAACGATGAGCAGCCTTTTGCTAATCCACGAAATGCCGCAGCCGGTACTCTCAAGCAGCAGCAGTCGCAAGTGGTTGCCAAACGAGGTCTGGACTGCACGCTATATCAGTTAGCAGGCAAGACCCTCCCACACGACAACCATTGGCAGAATCTGCAAGCTGCACGTAGCTGGGGCTTCAAAATCTCGGACAAAGCACGTATCTGTCGCAGCCGAGAGGAGATATTTGAGTTTATAAACTATTGGGACACAGAGCGTAAAGTTCTTCCATTTCCGACCGACGGCATAGTAATCAAAGTTAATGATGACGCCTCACGACGCACGCTTGGTTTTACAGCCAAATCACCTCGTTGGGCTGTCGCTTATAAATTCAAGGCAGAGCAGGCACTTACCCGACTGCTGAAGGTTACATATCAGGTAGGCAGAACGGGAGCGATAACACCCGTAGCAAATCTTGAGCCTGTGCTTTTGGCAGGTACGGTTGTAAAGCGCGCAACGCTCCATAATGCCGACCAAATTGCCGCACTTGGCTTGCGCGAGGGCGATATGGTATACGTCGAAAAAGGTGGCGAAATCATACCTAAGATTGTCGAGGTAGAGCTATCGGAACGACACGCTGACAGCGCACCGTTAGAGTATATCACTCACTGTCCTGAGTGTGGTGCCGAGTTGGTACGTTACCAGGGCGAGGCTAAGCACTACTGCCCTAATCAGAGCCATTGCCGACCACAAATCCTCGGTCGCATCATCCACTTCATACGTCGCAAGGCTATGAACATCGAGGGGTTGGGCGAAGAGACTATCGAGCTGTTGTTTGACAACGCCCTTGTAAGGAATATTGCAGACCTTTACGATTTGAAGGCTTATCAGCTCGCTGTACTGCCACGATTGGGTGAGAAATCGGCAGAGAACATTATGCAGAGCATTGCCACATCACGCAGCGTAGCCCTGCACAGAGTGATATTCGCGCTGGGAATACGTTTCGTAGGCGAGACAACGGCAAAATATCTGGCATCGCACTTTAAGTCTATGGATGCACTGATGGCAGCCACACGCGAAGAGTTGCTCCAAACCGAAGAGGTAGGCGAGAAGATTGCAGACTCAATAGAAGACTACTTTGCTGACGAGCAGAATCGCTCTATCGTAGAGCGTCTGCGCCAAGCTGGCCTACAATTTGAAGCGGAGCAGACAGCGCAAGCCTCGAATATATTGGCAGGGATGAATATCGTCATCTCAGGCTCCTTCAGCGACCACTCTCGCGACGAGCTAAAGGCGATGATTGAGGCCCACGGAGGAAAGAATCAATCGGCCGTAGCAAGCAATACGACATATCTCTTGGCGGGCGAGAAGATAGGTCCTGCAAAGCTGCAAAAGGCGACTAAGTTGGGTGTAAAGATTATCTCTGAGCAGGATTTCATCTCGCTTATCGGAGAGCAAACAACACAACAAACAGTCGAGCAACAAGATATAAAAACAGAGGTAAAAGATAATACACCCGTACAGGGTTCGTTATTTTAATGTAAAAACATTACGAATTATGAAATATGACAAAATATGTGGCGTAGGTGCTGCAATGATTACACCTTTCAAGGCTGACGGCAGTCTTGACAAGGAGGCTTTATGCCGTATGTTGGATTATGTTATCGAGGGTGGAGCGGACTACATCGTAGCACTCGGTACAACAGCCGAAACCCCAACACTTACCGCAGAGGAGAAGCACGAAATAATAGATTTAACCCGTCGTCACGTTGCAGGACGAGTGCCTGTCGTAGTGGGTATGGGCGGAAACAACACCGCAGAGCTATGCCGTCAGCTACGTGAGATGGATACTGAGGGGTTGGTAGCTGTTCTAAGCGTTACCCCTTATTACAACAAACCATCGCAGGAGGGCTTGTATCAGCATTATAAAGCCGTTGCCGAGGCATCACCACTACCTGTGATACTCTACAACGTTCCTGGTCGCACAGGGGTAAATATGACAGCCGAGACGACATGCCGCCTTTCACACGATTGCCCTAATATTGTGGCTGTTAAGGAGGCATCGGGCAAGATTGACCAGATAGAGCAGATTATCAAGTGTAAGCGCGAGGATTTCGTGGTACTTTCGGGAGATGACGGTATCACCATAGATGTTATCCGCAAGGGCGGCGATGGTGTAATATCGGTTGCTGTCGATGCTTTTCCTGAGAAGTTCTGCGAAGTGGTAAATCTCGCACGCGAAGGACGTTTTGACGAGGCCGATAAGGCCTATGAGTCGCTAAACGACGCTGTATGCGCACTCTTCGAGCAAGGCAATCCTGTCGGTGTAAAGGCTGCACTGAGCATCAAGGGTATTGTAGGTAACAATCTGCGCCTGCCACTTGTACCTGCGACAGAGTTACTTATTAAGAAATTGGAAAAGTTAATCTGTGAATACGATTTGCGATAGCTCTCTCGTTTTACGGATAAAACAATAGTATGAGACGTTACTTTTTATTACTTTTTGCATTACTTCCAGCACTTAGCTTGGCTCAAGTACCTAACGAGGAGGATATTCTGCGACAGACCATGGATAGCTCTTCGCCCTATTACTTCACTAAGCTGATGATGCGATACAACAATCTGGAGCGACTCTCGCCGGAGGAGTATCACTACCTATACTACGGCTTTGCCTATCAAGATGACTACAAGCCTACGGCGACAAACTCCGCAGCCGAGGAGCTATACGCCACACTACCAAGCATCAACACCACCTCGCCCGACAGGGCCGAGTTGGAGCATATCGTTTCGGTATGCAACGATGCTTTGAAGGTGGACCCATTCAGCCCCATGGTGCTCAACATGTTGGTTTTCGCCTACGGAGCTATGGGTGAGAGCGAGAAGGAGCTGGCATACTACTATCATCTCAACGGCATCATGGAGACAATCAAAGCCTCAGGAGATGGACGAACAGAGAAGGAGCCGATGCATATAATTATGTTCTCGCACGCCTACAACGTACTCTCCTCAATGGGCATGGCTTACAAACGAGGCGAGATAGTGAGCCGCAACGTAGAGTTTGTACCACTTCACGAGCCACGACGTATGCCGGACGGCAAAAAGGTGCGAGGCTACTACTTCGACTTCAGCCGTATATACCGCAACAAACCCGACGAGGTGACATTCCAAAAGAAGCGTACTTGGCAGTTTAATAACCTCGGACCACGCGAATACAAATAACACTGAACAACAAAAACCCTTTATAAATGAGCATACTTAAAAAATATATTCTATTCCTGGTTGTAGCCTTCGTTTTACCTTTCACTGCCTGTGAGAAGAGCGATGAGCCACAGCCTACACCAAATCCACCAGCCACAGAGCACACATTAGTCTGCTACTTCACGGGATTTGATTTAAATTTCTTCTACTACGACAATATAGCAATGATTCGCGAGGCAGTCCGACTACTGTCTTTAGAGGATAGTGCACTTCAGAATAAGATACGTGTAGTCTATCTATTCCAGCAAGCCAACAAAGACAAAACTACACTGTTTGAGTTGGAGTTCAGCAATGGCGTATGTGAAGCCAAGGAGATACGCACATACGACCTTCCAGAACGAACCGAAGCGGAGACCATAACATACTTCCTCAACGAGGCTATTACACACGCTCCGGCACGTACATACGGACTGATTTTGGGTGGTCACTCACGCGGTTGGACACCTATTGATATGAGTGGTAGCATCTCGCAGGAGCACACTCAGCTACAATCTCTCCAAACAATGCTCGACCATCAGCTCTGGGTAAAGGATAAGGAGGCTTTGATAACTCGTTTCTTCGGCGACCCACCAAAGGCTACAAACGACTATTTCAGCTGTATCGAGATTGCCGACTTGGCTCGCGGTATGGAGGCTACGGGTGTAAAGTTTGAATACACCATCTACGATGCCTGCTTTATGGCTAACGTCGAGTCGCTCTATGAGCTACGTAACACTACCAAGTACGCCATCGGCTCGGTCAGTGAGATTATGGGTGCGGGATTCCCATATAAGGAGGTGATACCACACCTCTTGGGCACCGGAGGTAAGTCATTCGACTTGGATAGCGTATGCAAAGCATATAAGGATTATTACGAGTTGCAGTATGGCTACTCCGGTTCGGCATCCTTGGTAGATATGTCGGAGTTAGAGGCTTTGGCACAAGCTTTTAAGCAGGTGAGAGCAACAGGTCTGAGGGATGATATACAGGTTACGGTATTCCAACGATATGATGGACTGAGCAAGCCTCTATTTGTCGATTTAGGCGAGTATGTAAGCCTTGCAGCGACCAACGAGCTGGCTAAAGCAGACTTTATGTCACAACTCGAAAAGAGCGTCGTATCTCGTTATACGCTCAACTCATACTATTCGGCTTGGGGCACAAGAGGAAGATACCACATCAGCGAAGATTCATATCACGGACTATCTACCTCCTACCCTTCGGAGTTCTATCGTGACGAGTATTACCAGACGGCGTGGTATCGTGATACGATGTAAGTTAAGCCAGAAGACAAGAAAATGGGTAGTCAATTTCATCACTGACTACCCATTTTTCTATTGTATCAACTCCTATTTTGTCTTGTAAGAGCAACGATATTTACCGTTAGAGAGCTTCGTCAGCTTACCCTTCAACAGATTGCGACGCAGAGCCGACAAGCGGTCGGTAAAGACCTTACCCTCCAAGTGGTCGTACTCGTGCTGAATAACACGTGCAGGATAGCCATCAAACTCCTCGTCGTGCTCTACGAAGTTCTCGTCCATATATCGCATACGTATAGCCACAGGACGACGTACATCCTCGTGCAGACCGGGTAACGACAAGCAACCCTCATTGAAGAGGTCCGTCTCCTCGCTTCGCTCATATATCTCGGCATTGATAAAGACTCGCTTGAAATCTGCCAAGCTCTCATCCTCATCAGCCCAAGGCGTACAATCCACAATAAACAGACGGATGTTCTTTCCTATCTGCGGTGCTGCAAGGCCCACACCACTCGCCTCTTCCAATGTGAGGAACATATCATCGATAAGCTTCTTCAAATCGGGATATTCCGGAGTGATATCCTGCGATACATTACGCAGTGTCTGCGAACCGTAAATTACTATTGGGTATATCATCTTATTCTACTTTAAATTTATCTCTGTAACTCTTGTGCCTCCATATATGATTGGAGAATAATCGTAGCGGCTATGCGGTCCACCAACGCCTTATCCTGGCGGGCTTTCTTCCCGATTCCGCTCTCCAACATCGTACGATGTGCCATAACCGAGGTAAAACGTTCGTCATACATAACGACCTGCTTTTCCGGGTAGGCGTGACGTAATCTACCAACCAAAGGCTCTATAAAACGCATCGTCTCGGAGGGCTTACCGCTCATCTGCGAGGGCTTACCAACCACAATTATATCAACGTCATTTTTGGTAAAATAGTCTGCCAAATAACGCTCTAATTGCTTAGTCTCCACCGTATCCAACGCTCCTGCTATAAGACGCAAAGGGTCGGTAACAGCCAAACCGGTACGCTTCGTGCCGTAATCTATGGCAAGGATTCTACCCATCTGATGATGCAGAGTTACACTCAATCAATTAGAGATTCATCTTCTTGAAGAGCTCACGCATCGAGGTCTTCTCATCAACCATCTGACGCAAAGCCGAGATAGCAACACGCTCCTGAGCCATAGAGTCACGATGACGTACAGTCACTGTGCCATCCTCCAAACTCTGGTGGTCTACCGTTACGCAGAAAGGAGTACCCACAGCATCCTGACGGCGGTAACGCTTACCGATAGAGTCCTTCTCGTCGTATGCTACGTTGTAGTCGTACTTCAAAGAGTCGATAATCTGACGTGCCAACTCTGGCAGACCATCCTTCTTAACCAAAGGCATAACAGCAACCTTTGTTGGAGCCAACTGTGCAGGGATGCGCAAAACTACACGCTCCTCGCCATTTTCAAGTTTCTCCTCGCAATAAGCAGCCGACATAATCTGCAAGAACATACGGTCCACGCCGATAGAGGTCTCAACAACGTAAGGTACATAGTTCTCACCACGCTCAGGGTCAAAGTATTGAATCTTCTTACCTGAGAACTCCTGGTGACGACCGAGGTCAAAGTCGGTACGAGAGTGAATACCCTCAACCTCCTTAAAGCCGAATGGGAAGTTATACTCTACGTCGGTAGCTGCATTGGCATAGTGAGCCAACTTATCGTGGTCGTGGAAACGATAGTTGTCATCTCCGAAGCCCAAAGCACGGTGCCAAGCCATACGTGTCTCCTTCCACTTATTCCACCACTCCATCTCAGTACCCGGCTGCACGAAGAACTGCATCTCCATCTGCTCGAACTCACGCATACGGAAGATAAACTGACGAGCTACAATCTCGTTACGGAACGCCTTACCAATCTGTGCGATACCGAAAGGCAGCTTCATACGGCCTGTCTTCTGAACGTTCAAGTAGTTCACGAAGATACCCTGAGCAGTCTCAGGACGGAGATATACTGTATTTGCGCCCTCTGCCGCAGAACCCATCTGAGTAGAGAACATCAAATTGAACTGACGAACATCTGTCCAGTTACGAGTACCCGAAATAGGGCATACAATCTCGCAATCAACGATTATCTGACGCAACTCTGCAAGGTCGTTATTATTCAACGCCTCAGCAAAGCGGGTATGCACAGCGTCACGCTTAGCTGCAATCTCCGCAACACGTGGCGATGTAGCACGATACTGAGCCTCATCGAAAGCCTCACCAAAACGCTTCTTCGCCTTGTCTACCTCCTTCTGAATCTTCTCATCCTGCTTTGCCATCCAATCCTCGATAAGCACATCGGCACGATAACGCTTCTTTGAGTCCTTGTTGTCAATGAGTGGGTCATTGAAGGCTGCGACGTGGCCCGAAGCCTCCCAAGTACGTGGGTGCATAAAGATAGCAGCGTCGATACCTACGATATTCTCGTGGAGTTTAACCATAGAATCCCACCAATAACGCTTGATGTTATTCTTCAGCTCAACACCATTCTGTCCATAATCATAAACAGCACCAAGACCGTCATAAATCTCACTTGATGGAAATATGAAACCATACTCCTTACAGTGCGCGATAAGTTTCTTAAACAACTCTTCCTGTGTCATAATCTTATATCGTTTTATATTCTAATTTTCAGTCTACTTACACACAGAGTGTGTATCCAACCGGCAAAGATAGTTATTTTTTGATTAATATATCACAGGTGTACAACAAATTCATGGTAATTTCCACATGATTTCCAAAGCATCCAATTCCTAGTTATTTTTTTAACTTGCTGTAGTTCCATGTATTGATGCAAGTTTAGAGAAATTTCTGTAAAGTTCCAAATTCATCTAATGATTTACCAGCCAATCAGTTAGGGATTTTTATTGTACACCATGAGTATATTAACTTAAAAAAGTGTATTCAAATTGATTTTTCTGAATACACTTTATTTTTGAATACGTTAGTTAAATTCGAATTTACTTACTTGTTAACCATTCCATCTTTGTTAGGCAAGTAATGTGTTCCGTCCGCAACTCAC
>JAGAOZ010000018.1 GCA_017623505.1 Alistipes sp. | reverse complement strand
CTTTCCCCTGTCTGCCGACGGCATATACAAGCCCCTCCTCTTTTCAAAGGGAGGGGTTGGGGTGGGATTGTCAATATAATCGGGGTTAGCCCCGACTTCCGCAAGGTTTGCAAGGATGCATTTGGGAATTGGCTACTACGCAGACTGAGGTCTGCTTCGTAACGCCTTTCCCCTGTCTGCCGACGGCATACACAAGCCCCTCCTCTTTTCAAAGGGAGGGGTTGGGGTAGGATTATCTATATAATCGGGGTTAGCCCCGACTTCCGCAAGGTTTGCAAGGATGCATTTGGGGATTGGCTACTGCGCAGCCTAAAGTCTGCTTCGCAACGCCTTTCCCCTGTCTGCCGACGGCATCCTTGCAAACTGAACAATAATCAAGAAGGTGAGTATCAACTTTTTTGTTATTTAGTATAGCCTATCGTGAGTAAACTCCCAACGCTACACTAAATAACAAAAGGTGTCGAATATCTTCGACACCTTCTTGATTATTGTTCTTCTTGCGGAAGGAGGGGGATTCGAACCCCCGGTACCCAAATCGAGTACGTCAGTTTAGCAAACTGGTGGTTTCAGCCACTCACCCATCCTTCCAAACCTTGCCTCCGCAATTGAGTGGTGCAAATGTAGGCAAAAAAAATAAATAAGCCAAATATCCAAGCATATTTTTTGCCCATAAAGCAAAAATAGGAATCGGCACGATAAAAAAAAGTTGCCACCACACCCGTAGTGACAACTCTTTTCTGCGATGGCAAAATTAGATATTAGCGGCCATCTTCTGATAATAATCGTAACGGTTCATTACCTCTCTTACATAAGCCTCAGTCTGCTTACTGCCGGTAAACTTTCCGTAACGCACCAATTCGCTCTCATAAACTGCGGGGTCGGCCTTTGTGCGTAAATGACGGGCTACAACCTCCCACGAATTGGGATTTTCTCCACTGTTTCTTGCAAGACGACGAGCATCGGCAATATGGCCTATACCACCATTATAACTTGCAAGAATCAAACTCATTCGGTCGTTCTGTGGGGTTGAAGCAGGCAACTTAAGCATCTTTTCTATCTCTTCCAAAAGCATTGTTGCCAAGCGGATATTGGTCTCAGTATCTGCAATATCCTCCTTCTTTACATTAAACTGCTTACCCACTATTGGCATAATCTGCATGATGCCCAAAGCTCCACTACGTGATACCAAGCCCTCCTCAAAACGTGATTCGTGGTATGCTATTGAGCTCATCAACAGCCAATCTTGTCCCTCTTCCTCACTGATGCGTCGCATAAGATCATCATAAGCCGAGATTGTAAAGGCTTGCTCTTTAGCATCAGTGTCATCCACTACTTCTTCCGGAACTGGCTCCGCTACAACATCAATCTCTACATTTTGAGCATTATTGAATGCTCGTGAGTCCCAGAAGGTTACTGATAAAATAAGAACGATCGAAAATAAAAGTGTCTTTTGTGACATAAATAAGTATTTTGCGGGCAGTTCACACCGCACAATACAGCACACTAATCATAGAATCCCCATGAGATACCCATCTTAAACATACCAGGATTTTGTGGCTGACCGGCAATAGTAAAATATTGACCATTACCAAACAAGCCATTATTGATATGCTGGTACTTTAAGAAGATACGCATACGTTTCCATTTCGCCGTGATATAAACATCGAGGTACGGATAGTTACCCACCTCATACTCTCGTTGATTATAAAACGTCGATAGCGCAGGATTGTATGCCGGTGCATAATACGATGTATTATAGCGACCATCGACACCAATCTGCAAGCGCAACACCTTGTTTCGCTCTACCCAAAACTCGTAGTAGTACGAAAGGAAGGCACTACACATCGGAACAGGAATAACCTCTTGATTTGCACTCCATTGTAGCAATACCCTATGATCAAGATGAAGTCCGCCAATGCGGAAATCCTTACGAGCATACAGACTCGTCAGACTTATCGACGAAGACTCCTGTGCGACATTGCTATTGGCGTCATAGTAAATTTTATTTGACACCAAACCCTGCCAGAAACCGAACTCCAAAGCCCAGTCAGGAACTTTCAACGACACCTCAAAACGAGTCTCATTCTCCTTATCGAAGGAGTTAAACCACACAAAGTGGTTTGAGAATAGGTTTTCCTGCCAATATGATGGCGATTGTCGCGTCTGCGAGAATTTACCGGACAGGATAACCGGACGACCACGGAAACGAGCCGTCAATGCCAAATGAGCATTGATAGACAAGTCCCCTCCTCTATAACCCGATGGGTAGAACTTAACGTTAGCTCCCCAATCGGCTATACGCTTCAACTTTCCGCTAACAGCACCGTAAGCATACCAAGCACTCTTCTTATCGACGCCGTATTCTCCGGAAATATAATCTTGCAACTGAAGTTGCGAATATGCATACATATCTATACCTACACCACCACCCAATCTGCCGACAGCACCGTTTCGGTCCCATGGTTGAGCCTCGACAAATACACGGTTAGATATCACACGTTCACGAATCGAATCACGGCTCATTACAGGCGAGATATACCAATTCTCATAATACTCGCCCTCGGTGGCCTGATACTCACCCTCCTCATCTATGGAGCCTCGCTCGTTGGTATATTTGGCAAACTTGTCGGTATAGAGCTTGCTCCACGTATTGTATTCAAAAATATGGCCAACATATACTGTCGCCAGATTCGCTAACGAATAATCATAATCTGTTACAGGCTCCAACGGAATAGCATAGGCCTGCTTCACAAAGAAGGCATTGTTACGATATGAATTTTCCGCCTCAGCCTCAGCGAGTTTCATCGGAACGCCCGATGGATGCTCAAACGTAGTATCGGCAACAGCCCAAACACCTACCGCACCACCATTCTCTTGCTGCTCAATACGGTTGTGGATATATGCCGCCTGCACTGAGTATCGCTTACCTGTATGGGCAAAAGCCGCCGAGAGATTATGGTTTTTCGTCTTCTGCCAATCATACAAGCCCTTAGTACCTCTGGCTTTATAGCTGACATTGAAGCTTGTCGATGGCGATACATTATGTGCTGTGGTAATCTCAAAATGCTCCTCACGATATTTCTTCTGTCCGGACTCCAAATACATAAAATTCAGATATGGCGTCTTAGAGTTATAGAACGGCACATTATCCATCCTATATGTGTAGGCATCATAAGATTGTGCAAAGAGGAAATCGGGGGAATCTGGACGCTCAAAATAGTTAAACGGAAGCGTCGATTGTCCCAAGCCACCCATAGTCATATCTCCCACACCCTTAAGCTGATATGGGTAGTCAATTCGCCAATTGGTTAAGGTTGTATCGAGTGGCTGAACATAGACCTCATTCATATCGCGATCCGTTGTCCACATAAAGTTGCGCAATGCTCGTACCGAATCATTGAAATAGTACGACTCCAGAGGCTTACGGATTCGTGCTGTACGTGTTGTATCCTCCATATTTCCAGCCATTTCGCCCTCTTCACCTTCAGCGAAATTACCGTATGTATTCTCTCCACCCAAAGACACCTGCTCTCCACGACGCTGTGCTCGGGCAATATCCGATGCACTAATCTGCGAGTAGGCAACATCGGGCAGCACCAAAAATGCCACCAACGCCAACGCTATGTAGAGAGTCCTCTTCATCCTCATTAACCTCGTTTAGAGAGCGTTTGCACACTCCAACGAATAGCCGAAATTACAATGTAAATCAATATTATAGCAGGTACTGCGAGCTTCGAACACAAAGCAATCAATGCAATACTCAGCACAATAAACGCATAACGAATCTGGTTACCTTTCCAACCGTAGCCCTTAAACTTCAGAGCAAACATCCTTACAGGAGAGATAAGCAAATATGCCATAACGATTGAGATAATCAATATAACCTCCTTGCTAAGAGTAAATTCGCCCATATTCATCAGCATAGCCACTGACAAGCAGAACAGGCCATTTGCCGGTGTTGGCAAACCGCAGAACTCTGTATGCTGTGTATCATCAATATTAAACTTCGCAAGGCGCAGGGCTGAAAAAGCAACGATGATAAAGGTCAAATATTGCCCTATTGTGAAATACTCCACAGGAATCCAGCCACATGAGAGCGCATCACCGTAAAGTGAGAACATAGCCACCGATGGCACCAAACCAAACGAAACCATATCGGCCAAAGAGTCCAACTCCACACCTATCGGAGAAGAACAACCCAACAGACGAGCAGTAAATCCATCAAAGAAATCACACACCGCAGCAGCCACTACCAACCAAAAAGCCAAAGTGTAATCACCGTGAACAAGCAACGCTACGGTAGCAGCAGCTCCACACACTAAGTTGCCGAGCGTAAGCATATTGGGTATTGTAAAAAGGCGTATATTCATCTTTTCCAAATAAAAAGTTCTTTACAGCCTGCAAAATTACAAAATATTTTTTATATTTGTATAAGAATTATAAATTCTTTGATACAAAGGCATTACAAAACTATGGAAAACAACACATATTGCGTCATTATGGCGGGTGGTAAGGGCACCCGTTTTTGGCCACGCAGCCGTAAGGCAAAACCTAAACAGTTCCTCGACATCTTGGGAACAGGTAAGACTTTTATCCGTTCTACATACGAGCGTTTCGCACATATCGTACCGAGCGAACGATTCTTAGTGGTTACTCACGAGCGTTATAAGGAGCAGGTTAAAAAGTATCTGCCGGAGATTTCTGACGAGCAGATTCTCTGCGAACCACGCTCACGTAACACCGCCCCTTGCATCGCATACGCAGCCTACTCTCTTTTGAAGCGCGACCCCAATGCCAAGATGATTGTCACGCCGGCGGACCACTTCATTCTTCAGGAGATAGATTTTATAGAGATTATCAAGGAGTGTTTGGAGTTTGTTGAGCATAACAAAGCCCTTATGACTCTCGGCATCGAGCCAAGCCGTCCCGACACAGGATATGGCTACATCCAGAAGTCAAGCAACGCTTTAATTAGCCGCGTTAAGTGCTTCACAGAGAAGCCAAACCTTGAGTTGGCTCAAGCCTTTGTAAGCTGTGGAGAATTTTTATGGAATTCGGGTATTTTCATCTGGAAAGCGAGCGATATTGTCGAGGCTTTTGCCAAACATCTACCCGAACATCACGCCCTGTTTGAGGGTGCGTTGGAGGAACTCGGCACAGAAGAAGAGACTAAGGCTATTGAGCGCATCTATTCGGAGTGTAAATCCATCTCTATCGACTTCGGCGTGATGGAGAAGGCAGATAATGTATATGTACGCGCAGGAGACTTTGGTTGGAGCGACGTCGGTACGTGGGGCTCGGTATATCAGCTCTCGCAGAAGGACCGCTACGCCAACGCCAAACCGGGTGGCGACTGCTACTCTTACGACACACGTCGCTGCGTAATATCTATTCCACGCGACAAGATAGCTGTTGTAAGCGGATTGAAGGATTATATCGTTGTCGATACTCCCGACGTACTACTCATCTGCCCTCGCAGCGAGGAGCAAGGCATCAAGAAGTATATTGACGACATCCGCTTCGAAAAAGGAGAACAACACATATAGCGAAACGGTTATAACTGAAAGCTGAAAACTGAAAGCTGAAACCCAAAGACAGACTTAAATACCATGAAACGACAAATTTTAGCGTTGGCCTTTATAGCGTTGGGGGTGTTCCTGTTGCCGTCAGCAAGTTTTGCTCAAACAGCAGAAGAGGAATATTATAGACACGGATATAGCGCAGAAGAGGAGGAGGACTACGAAATCATACACAAACACCCCACATTGCTGGAAGATGTAGAGAGTATAGTTTTATGTGACTATGCTTTCCGAGATGAGGATGACGGCACAGCAACAAAGATGTTAATGCAGAAAGAGAGATTCGTATTCAATACGCAAGGGGATGTTGTTACAGCAGAGTATTACGATGAGGATGGCAGTTTGAGCCGCAAAATCCACTACCAATACAATGCAGCACGACAAGAGACAAGGCGCACAACGTACAACGCAGATGGAGAATTGACCGGCAAAACTATACAACAATACGACGCCGCAGGAGATATGATTGAGCGAGCAGATTACAACGCCGACAGAAGCCTGAATGATAAGACCACTTACAAATATGACTCGAAGGGAAATAAGATAGAGATGACAGACTATAATTCCAACGGAAGCCTGGATGATAAGACCTATTACAAATATGATTCTGCAGGCAACATGATTGAGGATGCACGATACTTCTCCGACGGAAGTCTGGATTACAGAGAGCTATACAAATACGACTCGAAGGGAAATATGATTGAATGGGTAGGTTGCGGATTCGACGGGGCGCCATATTACAAGAACCTTTGGAAATACGACTCGGCTGGGAATATGATTGAGCGAGCAGATTACGACGCCGATGGAAGTCTGGAGTGTAAGTGGCTCGGGAAATACAACTCGGCAGGCAATATGATTGAGGAGGCAGATTACAACGCCGACGGAAGGTTGAGTAGTGGTAAGACTCTTTACAAATACGACCCTGCAGGAAATATGATTGAGAAGGCCTGGTACGACTCCGACGGAAGTCTGGTTCATAAGACACTTTACAAATATAACTCTGCGGGGAAGATAATTGAAAGTACACTCTACCGCTTCGACAGAAAGGTAAATAGCTTTAAGACTCTTTACAAATACGACGCAAGGGGTAATATCATAGAGAAAACACTCTATGAAGGCGAGAGAATGGAGCCTACTGACCTTACCGAATACGAGATTATTTATCGCGATTAAAACACTTCATTCCCCGACTTGTAGGACACAAGGCGTAGAGATGATAGTATACGATCGCAACCAAAGTGAAATATTAAAGCAAAATATGAAAGCGGAAAATCACATGCAATCTGACAGTGATCCTATTGCAACACAGAAGAGAAAATGGCAATATAAACTCGATAGTCGTTTTAGCTTCATCGGCGAGGTTGAGAGCGTAACGATTAGTGAGTATGTGAAAATACGAAGCAACTTTGGAGAACACACAGGAGAACTTAACCATAAGAAACGATACGTGTTTAGTTCTCGTGGAAATCTTATAGAAGAATCGGAGTATAATTCATCAGGATTACGCATAAAAAATGTATTTAACAGCTATGATTCAGCCGGAAATTTAATCGAGGCAACTGAGTACAACCATAGTGGAGATTCTATCTGGAAAACTCTTTACAAATACGACTCAATGGGAAATATGATTGAGGAGGCAAGATACAACTCCGACGGGAGTTTGGGATGGAAACAACTTTTGAGATACAACTCTGCCGGAAATGTGATTAAAACAACACACTACTTCGATGGAAAACTATACGAAGAATGCTTATATAGATACAATCCGGAAGGTGTCAGAATCTACGCAGAGCACAATATGATCAATGTTGCAAAGTCTATCATATTATATGATTCCAATGGCAACGAAATTGAAAGTGCATGGTTTGACTATTATGACCCTATGGGACACAAGTCTTATAGCAAATATGACCTTAATGGGAATTTGATAGAGCGGCAAGATTATCATTACCCAACTTGCTATGAGAATACGATTTTCAATTACGATACTGCGGGCAATATCAGTATCAAAAGAGTTTCACCCTTAGAAAATTTCTCTAAAGACGAACTTTCAACTATACGTCAATATCAATATGATTCAGCAGGAAACAAAATTTTGGAAGCAGAATACAATATTGACAGAAGTCTACGAAAGAAAACTCTTTGGAAATATGACTCAGATAGTATTTTACTCAGCTATTGGACTATTGATGAATGTGGATGTATTTGTCAAAAAACAGATTACATTTATGACGATTTTGGAAATAAAATAGAGGAGATATATTTCGAGGGTAATCAACTGTGGCCTACAAAAAAACTAACATACAGATTTACGTTTCATACTTATCCACCCATAAAGAAACGTAAAAAAGATCCGGCTCCACATAGATTAAACTGGAGCAATTATATTCCCCTGTATGGAAATATCGATAGTGTAATAGTACGCAGTTATGAAGCTGAAGGGCAACATGATAACGTCATCATTAAAGATATGCTCGGATGTTGTAAATATTGCTTTAACGATTTTGGGCACGTGGCAGAAAAGACAACCTACGACCTCGATGGCGAGAAAGTAAATACAGAAACCTATAAGTATAGGGAAAGTGATACTGTTCCATTATCTGAAAATGCAACAATTTCGGGCTCAATCAATAAATATGATTTAGCGGGGAATGTTATTGAGGAAACAATATGTGATTCTAATGGGAAAATATTCGGGAGATCATTATACAAATACGACTCAGCAGGTAATATGATTGAGAAGACAATATATGACTCCTCATTTGAGATTAGCTATAAATACATCCACAAATACGATAGGCGTGGTAATATTATAGAAACGACTACATATAGAAGATATAGGATGGCTGTTGTCGGCTATGTAAAATACGAGATTGTTTACCGCGATTAAATATATTCGCCATCGTATATTTCCACATTCCAAGTAGCGCGGGTAACCAAATGGTTACCTGCGCTTTTTATATCATTCTAACCTTTCATTCCCAAGCAGTCTGGGTAACTAAATGGTTACCCAGACATCCCTCGCACACCGTTTAAACCTATCTTATCCCAAGTATCGCGGGTAACTAATTGGTTACCCGGGTTATACGCGCACCATCCCGAAGTTACTTACCCTCCTAAGTCGTGCGGGTAGTCTTTTTACTACCCACAAATCATTAACAATGTTATAACAATGTAAAATAGAAAAAAAACTTTCTATAAAAGTACAGAAACTTTTTTCAATCAGCAACCCCACATCCTCACAAATTATGCTTTGAGTGCAGATTTTATCGCCAACAGATTATTATTCTTGAGAAAAATCGTTATCTTTGTTCAATTAGAACAAAAAGAAAAACAAATAATAGTGATTGAATATGGAACAACAAGAGATTAAAAAGGTAGAGATTCCCGAAAATGCCTATCGTGAATTAAAGCCCGGCGAGGAGTACAAGCCTGTAATGCCGGCAAACACTACACCGGCAGAGGTTACACCCTACTCCGTATCGATGGGTATCGTGATGGCGATAATCTTCTCGGCAGCAGCGGCATTCCTCGGATTGAAGGTAGGACAGGTCTTTGAAGCAGCTATTCCGATTGCAATTATCGCTGTCGGCGTCGGCACAGCATTGGGCAAGAAGAATATGTTGGGACAAAACATCATTATCCAATCCATCGGCGCATCATCGGGAGTGATTGTTGCGGGAGCAATCTTCACGCTACCTGCACTCTACATCTTAGGCTTGGATGTCAATTTCTTCCAAATCTTCCTTTCATCGTTGCTTGGAGGTATCTTGGGTATCATTCTGCTGATTCCGTTCCGCAAGTACTTTGTTAAGGATATGCACGGTAAATACCCATTCCCTGAGGCTACTGCTACAACCGAGGTCCTTATTTCTGGTGAGAAAGGCGGTAATCAGGCTAAAGTTCTCGGTATTGCCGGTTTGATTGGTGGACTATACAACTTCGCTGTCGGTACGTTTGGAGCTTGGGCAGATGTTGTTTCTACACGTGTTACAGAGTTTGGACAAAACCTCGCCGACAAGTTTAAGGCCGAGTTCTCAATCAGCACCGACGCCACAATCCTCGGTTTGGGATATATCATCGGCTTGAAATACGCTGTAATCATTACAGCCGGTTCTTGCTTGGTCTGGTTCCTGATTGTACCTCTTGTAGGTTATGTTATGCCTGACGACGTAGCAGCAACAGCTACTGCCGACTCCCTCTTCAAGGACTTTGGTCGTCCTATCGGCATCGGCGGTATCGCCATGGCAGGTCTTATCGGTATCTTGAAGCAGGCGGGCATCATTAAGCAGGCTTTAGGTCTTGCCGTATCTGAGTTTTCATCAAAGAAGAAGGCAAATGCCGTACAAGTTGAGCGCACTCAGCGTGATGTGTCAATGAAGCTCATCCTTACAATTCTTTGCGCATCGCTCATCACCCTATTTGTATTCTTCCAATTCGGATTATTGGGTAATCTGTGGCAAAGTGTTGTAGCTCTGCTCATCGTCTTTGTCATCTCATTCCTCTTTACCACCGTAGCGGCAAATGCCATTGCCATTGTCGGCTCAAACCCTGTATCAGGAATGACTCTGATGACACTTATCCTCAGCTCACTTGTTTTGGTAAGCATTGGTCTTACAGGCAATAGCGGAATGACTGCGGCTCTGATTATCGGTGGCGTAGTTTGTACTGCGCTCTCTATGGCTGGAGGTTTCATCACCGACCTTAAGATTGGTTATTGGTTGGGTACAACACCTCGCAAGCAGGAGGCCTGGAAGTTCCTCGGCACAATCGTCTCGGCTGCAACCGTTGCAGGTGTTATGCTGATTCTCAACAAGGCATACGGCTTCACCGACTCAAGTTCATTGGCTGCACCACAAGCGCACGCCATGGCAGCCGTTATTGAGCCTTTGATGACGGGAGGTTCTACACCTTGGATTCTCTATATTATGGGTGCTGTTTTGGCATTGGTACTCAACTCTATCGGCGTACCTGCCTTGGCGTTCTCGCTGGGTATGTTTATCCCTATGTCACTCAACGCTCCATTGGTTGTCGGAGGTCTTATCGCATGGTTCGTATCTACTCGTTCAAAGGACGATAAGGTTAATAAGAGTCGCTTCGACCGCGGAACACTCATCGCATCGGGTTTCATTGCCGGAGGTGCTTTGATGGGTGTGCTAACGGCAGTACTAAAATTTGCAGACGTAGAGTGGCAGCTCCGATTCTTCAACGATGCAACTCAGCAGTGCACCCCTTGGAACGAGTTTGACGGTGCACAAATCCTCGCCTTGGGTATGTATATCGTATTGATTGGATATATGATTTTCCACACCATGCGTGCAAAGAAAAGTGAATAATTAAACAACGCAATAATATGGATTTAAAAGATAGATTTTTAAAATATGTATCGTTTGACACTCAGTCAGACGAGGAGAGCACAACATTCCCATCCACCGACAAGCAGCTCGTTCTGCTGAACTTCATCGCCGACGAGATGCGCAGCTTAGGACTGCAAGACGTTACGGTAGACAAATATGGCTACGCGATGGGCACAATCCCCGCATCGGAGGGTTATGAGAATGCCCCTGTGATTGGCTTCATTTCACACGTAGACACTGCTCCCGATATGAGCGGTAAGGATGTCAGACCACGCATCATCGACGAGTACGACGGTGAAGATATTGTTCTTAACGGCGCACTCACAATGAAGGTCAGCGATTTCCCTGAGCTCTCTTATTTCAAGGGTCACACCCTCATTCACACCGACGGCACTACCCTTTTGGGTGCTGACGACAAAGCCGGCTGTGCCGAGATTATCACCGCAGCAGAGTATCTGATGGCGCATCCCGAAATTAAACACGGCAAGATTCGCTTAGGCTTCACCCCTGACGAGGAGATTGGTCGCGGTGTAGACTATTTCGATGTAAAGGCCTTTGGAGCAGATTTCGCCTACACTATGGATGGCGGTTTTGAGGGCGAATTGGAGTTTGAGAACTTCAACGCAGCCTCAGCCGTTATTGAGATTCAAGGTCGCAACGTCCACCCTGGCTACGCCAAAGATAAGATGATTAACGCAATTCAGGTAGCTTGCGAATTCAACTCTATGTTGCCACAGACGCAGCGTCCTGAGCATACCACCGGCTACGAAGGCTTCTACCACTGCGTAGGTTTCAACGGAACGGTTGAGAATGCCAAGATTACCTATATCGTTCGCGACCACGACAGCGAGAAATTCGAGCAGAAGAAGGTCTATATCTGGGGTTGCGTCGATTTGTTGGAGAAACGCTACGGCAAGGGTGTTTTGAAGCTCACAATCAAAGACCAATATTACAATATGCGCAAGATGGTTGAGCCACATCCTCACGTTATCGAGAAGGCAAAGCAGGCTATGAAGATGGCTGATGTCGAGCCTATCGTAAAACCTATTCGTGGTGGTACAGATGGTGCGAGATTATCATTCATGGGATTGCCTTGTCCGAATATCTTTACCGGCGGAATGAACTTCCACGGCAAGTTTGAGTATTGCTCGCTCAACACCATGCAGAAAGCTATGAATGTCATTATTAATTTGGCTCAGCTATGGGCTAAGTAATCGTTGAATTAAATACGCCTAACAAACTAATTATGAACAGATACGGATATATCAAAGTTGCCGCTTGTATCCCTACATTGAAGGTTGCAGATTGCCACTTCAACACCGAGCGCATCATCCACAATATGCGTCTTTCAGCCGAGCGTGGTGTTGAGATTTTGGCCTTTCCTGAGCTGTCGATTACCTCATATACTTGTGGTGATTTATTCCTACAACCCACCCTGCTGCAACAGGCCGAGGCATCGCTGGCCCGCATCGCCGATGAGAGCATGAAGTTGCAGATGGTCGTCATCGTAGGACTGCCCGTTATGGTCGGTAATGCCATATACAACTGTGCCGCTGTCGTGGCTCAAGGCGAGATAGTCGGTCTTGTTCCGAAGTGCTACACCCCAAATTACAGCGAATTTGCCGAGGATAGATGGTTTGCTTCGGGCCGCAATATCGAATCCGAGTATTTGGAGGGTTTTGCTGAGCGAGGAGCCTTCTTCAGCCGCAACCAGCTCTTTGAACTTAATGGCAACCGTTTCGGAGTTGAGATTTGTGAGGATGTGTGGACTCCTTCTCCACCATCTACTCAGCAGGCCCTCAGCGGAGCAAAGATTATCTTCAATCTCTCCGCTTCACCGGAAATTATCGGCAAGCACGACACCCTGCGACACATCGTCAGCCAGCACTCAATGCGCACGCATACCGCTTACGTATATGTATCATCAGGCTTTGGCGAGTCCTCGTCGGATGTGGTTTTTGCGGGTAACTCGTTTATTGCCGAGAATGGCTCAATCCTCGCTAAGGGCGAACGTTTCGAGATTCAGGAGCGAACGATTGTGGCAGACGTTGATGTGGAGGCATTACAAAACAGCCGAATCCGCAGCAACACCTACACCTCGGACTACCCTATGCCGGAGTTTGAGATTAACAAGATTGTCATCGAATCATCCGAGAATCTCACCCTTGACCGCAAGATTGACGCCTTGCCTTTTGTTCCGAGCAACGAATGGGAGCGCACAAAACGCTGTGATGAGATATTCAACATTCAGACTCTCGGCTTGGCCAAGCGTTTGGACCACATGAATTGCAAATGCGCTGTAATCGGCATTTCTGGCGGTTTGGACTCTACGTTGGCACTCCTTGTTACCGTCAATACATTTGACCGCTTAGGTTTGGACCGCAAAGGCATTATCGGTATCACAATGCCCGGTTTTGGCACAACAGACCGCACCTATAACAACGCATTAACGCTGATGCAGGAGTTGGGTATCTCTATGCGCGAGATACCTATTGCCGAGGCTTGTCGCCAACACTTTGCCGACATCGGACTTGCTGAGAACGACCGCTCTATCACATACGAGAATGCTCAAGCACGTGAACGCACACAGATTCTTATGGATGTTGCCAATATGGAGAACGGTATCGTCATCGGCACAGGCGATATGAGTGAGTTGGCTCTCGGCTGGGCGACCTACAATGGCGACCATATGTCGATGTATGGCGTCAATGCTTCTGTTCCAAAGACCTTGATTCGCTATATGATTGATTGGTACGCATCGAAGATTGACAATAAAGCGATAATAGAGGCTCTATACGACGTTATTGACACTCCGGTAAGCCCAGAACTGCTCCCTGCGGACAATGACGGCAAAATCGCCCAAAAGACCGAGGCTCTTGTCGGACCATACGAGCTAAACGATTTCTTCCTCTATAATTTCGTACGTTTAGGATTCTCGCCTTCGAAGATACTATTCTTAGCAGAGAAAGCGTTTAATAATAAATACGACCGCACAGAGATACTGAGTCGCATGACCACCTTCTTCCGCCGTTTCTTCAGCCAGCAATTCAAACGCTCGGCGATGCCTGACGGCCCGAAAGTTGGAACTATCTCGCTCACAGCCCGTGCTGACTGGCGTATGCCATCTGACGCATCGGCTGCAATGTGGTTAAAGGAGTGTGAAACATTAAAATAAGGAAAACGAAGATGAAAAAACTTATCTTATTTGCCGGAGCTTTGCTCATAGGCCTTACCACCTCGCTTACGGCGCAGGCTACCCCACTCACTACGTCGGCTGACTATACGTTGAGTGCCGCTGAGGAGTACCCTACTAAGAAAACCATTCAAGGCACATGGAAATATAGCGAGCTTACGTTTGAGAATCGCGGTGGTGACGACTTCGCCAATATGGTAGTCTACGGCCTCAGGTCACAGACCTCTACCATTGTCGGCTTGATAGGCTTTGACACAAAAGATGTTGTGCTGAAGATAAATGCCAAGCAGACATCAATCACACAGAACTCACAAACCGCAACATGTGACTACACATACGAGCCAAAATCGGGTGAGATTGAGTTTAAGGGCACCACTAACGGCACAGAGTGGAGCATCAAGGGTATTGCAGTCGATAAAAGCGGTGCGCTCTGCATCCTATTCGATGTACGCGAGTTAATCGAGCTTGCCAACAAGGTATCGCCAGAGTTAAAGTCTAACTCAAAATTTACCGCATTGGCGGGTATGCTTAAGGACCAAAAGGGAATTTTCGTTGGAGCTAAGTTCACAAAGTAACACACCGAGCCATATAGTGCTATGTGGCGAAGATAAACTTTATATCAAATAATTTGGTTTAACCAAAATTTATCCCTACATTTGCACCACCAAAAAACGGAATTATCCACATTGGTAATGATGAATCCGTAGCTCAGCAGGTAGAGCACAACACTTTTAATGTTGGGGTCCCGGGTTCGAGCCCCGGCGGGTTCACCGCAAAGCAGTTGAGCGGCAGAGTTTTTAAACTCTGTCGCTTTGTTTTTTATAATCAAATTCGTGCAAGCTCGATTGATTATAAAGAACAAAGCCTGCTACAAGCAGCCGCTCAACCATATTCGGCGCTTCTCTCTTAATAATGGGTTGAGTGAATATTATATTTATATTGCTCGGCTATAAGCCTCCGCTACAAGGTATTCACTCTTCGGCTATCGCCGTTCGAGCCCCGGCGGGTTGCGAAATAGGTAATAATTATTTTCTAAGGTATTTCGCTTCAGCTAATGCCGTTCACCGCAAAGCAGTTGAGCGGCTATACGCCTCCGCCAAAATCATCAAATGACATTTCTGTCACTATCTCAGCATCATTTGACACAACGTCTAAGATTTCGTTGAAGACCTTTATATCCACCTTCTGCTGCTGTACCGGAGGTTTAACCGGCAGTTGTGTTATCATAAAGAATTCTCTTATGCATCTAACATCGAGATAATCCCAAAACTGCTCAACATCCATAGTGATATTACTCCGAGTATTTTCCTCCATATCATTCATAACAGCGCCCCAAATCTCAACATCAATTGGTATAAATTGTAACATCCGAGTAGTCTCCTCATTCACTACACTACGCGCAGTAGGATACTCAAGAATCAAAGGAATGGCCTCGTTTACAATTGAACGCTTATCATCCGACAATTTCCAATAATCTGCATAATTAAAAATGCGATCTGACAAATACTGTCTAGCCCTAACAACCGCATTAACCACTTCATTATGCAATAAAATCAAAGGTTCCTTAGATGAAAACTGCACCGTTTCGATATTAAACACAACTCGTGAAGAGTTTTTTAATTCATATTGTTTAAGAATAATTTCATACAAATAATCAGATAATTCTCCATTATTTTGACACTCTGTGATTGAATTTGGGTTCGGGCCATCAACTTCCATAATTCCCGCGCAACCATATTGAGTCAATAATATCTTTACCAAATAGGGTCTATATCCACTATTCTCAGCAACCCTACGAAAAGACTCTTCATATAATCGGCTATAATCAGGGGCTAAAGTATGGGCATAATCTTGCTTCTTCTGGTAAATATCAAGAACCTGATATGATGTCATACGAAAGTCTATCATCGCAGCAAGATTATGTGCCTCTCCAACTATTACAGTCTTCAAAGATTCTATCTCCTCTTCCACGGCTTTAAATTGCTCCCCAGACAATTCTGTCATTAAAGAATCGGGTCGAATATATTCTCCGGATTCATTACAATATACACATTGTCTTGCAATCTGTTTAGCGTCGAAGCCGCGTTCGATTTCAAGTTCATCTTCTTTATTACTCTGCTTACCTTGAAACATATCACAAGATGTAACAGTGATAATAACAATCAATAAAAAGATATGATTTCTAGCACACCTCATATCACGACACAATTAAGTTGAAGAAATAATTAAAACCTGACCTATACACAAGTTCTTGTTTATATAGTATTACCACAAAGATAATTATAATTTCCAATATTGTGAAACATTGTTTTTTACAGCAACAAAAAAAGAGTTCGGTAAACCGAACTCTTAACTTTTGCATTGAAGCAGAAGCTTCATAGCAAATAAATTGAGAAATGTGGATTACTCGAGCTCACCAGCCATCTCCATAGCGTTGCCAGCATTAGCCTTAGCAAAAGCAGCGTTAAACTCTGTCTTCTCCTCCTCTGACAAGCCATTTACGTACTCCTCCATCTCCTTAGTAAGAGATGCTACCTTCTCTGCATCACCTGCCTTAGCTGCCTCAGCGATATCGTTTGCAAAAGACTCAGCCTTTGAAGCAACACCACCACATGCCATCATAAACGCTGCACCAGCTACGAGTGCCATCATAAAAAACTTCTTCATAATTGTAAATTTTAAGTAGTTAAACAAAAGTGTTGCACAAAGATATAAATAAATTCCCCCCCCTCCAAATTTTTCTTAGTCTAATTTTGTCTTTTTCCTCAAAAAACAGCAATAAAGTTGCAAAAAAACAACAAGCCCATCCGTAAAGGTTACGAATGGGCTTATTTGTGCAAGCTAAAAGACAACTACTCTCCTCGCATTATATCATCTATTACTTCTGACACTCTATCTTTAAATAGCGCAGCAACCTCTGGCGATAAACCCTCGGCATAGTCGTTTACCTCACCCATAATACTGCGCATATCGCCCATATCATCAGCCGTCGCAAGACTTATCGCAAAGGTATCTGCATCCTCGTAAATCTTCTCCATTAGCTGCTCGACCTCCTCATCAAAGATTTCCATCTCCTCCGCAGACATCTTCTTCTCGAAATAACCACGCGACTTAAACTCGCCATCGTCATTACCATACACATATTGTTCAGCTGCGCGCTGAACTTTATCAGCAGTTTCGTCCTTTCCGGTCTGTGAACCACCACACGCCAACAACATAACGCAACAAACTGCCCAGAGAATAACAAATAAGTTCTTCATAATCATTAAGGATATAGCGCAAATTTACAAAAAAATATCGAGAAGCTGTTTTATTTTGTTTACGAAATTATTTTATAGTTGTTTTGTGGCTATATTTTCTCTGATTTAAGGTGCATAAGGGCTTCTATATAACGAGAATCAGACAAAATAAAGCGTGTTCAACCCGTCGGATGAACACGCCCTATTATCAGAATTTTGATTCTAATTATCTAAAAGCACCTAATGACTACCAATCCAAGCCGCTCAATGCATCCTCATAAGCACTAACAGCATCTTCTACTGCATCCTCATAAGCATTAACAGCATCTTCTACTGCATCCTCATACTCATCTTCATACTCACTCAACGCATCCTCATAAGCATCTGCAACCTCTTCTACTGCTTCCTCATAATCTGAAGCAAAAGCATCAGCTACGTCCTCATACTCAGAAGCAATCTCTCCAGCTAAATCATCAGCAGCCTTCATCATCTCTTTCTGATAAGCCTCAAGCACCTTAGGATCCTTCAAAAGCTCTTGCATCTGCTCTGCAAGAGACTGTGACTTCTCATAATCACCCGCCTCAACTGCAGCCTCAAACTCATCCTGCAACTCAAGCACCTTATCAACAGAATTCTCACTCTTCTCAGCCTTCTTCTCTGCGTTACCGCCACAAGCAACCATTGTCATCGACAATATTGCAACAACTGCAAAATAAAAAATCTTCTTCATAATAAATTTAGATTAGTTGTTATACATAATTCGCAACACAAATATATATAAAATATTTATCAAAATTTTCCATTTGTCGCCTAAAATGTCAAAAAGACAAAAAAAAGATACCGCCCAACAACATATTGTCAGGCGGCATCTATTATCAACTGTGACTTATGCACCGAAGTTATCGAAGAGGATATTCTCTGAAGGAACACCCAAATTATCGAGCATATTCACAACTGCTGAAGCCATCATCGGAGGTCCACACATCAGATAGATACATCCCTCTGGGTCCTCGTGATTCTTCAGATAGTTCTCGTACAATACGTTGTGAACGAAACCTACCTTATACTCTACACCTGCTGCATCTGCTGCTGGGTCCGGACGGTCCAACGCCAAGTGGAACTTGAAGTTAGGGAACTCCTTCTCGATAGCAGCAAAGTCCTCCAAGTAGAATGCCTCCTTGAGTGAACGAGCACCATACCAGAAGGTAACAGGACGCTTAGTCTTCTCGGTCTTGAAGAGGTGCATCAAGTGGCTACGCATAGGAGCCATACCTGCACCACCACCGATAAATACCAACTCCTGAGTATCTGGCAAGTTATCTGGCAAGAAGAACTCACCGTAAGGACCTGAGATAGTAATCTTATCACCTGGCTTAAGCGAGTAGATATATGATGAACATACACCCGGATTAACATTCATAAAGCCACCTGTTGCACGGTCGAACGGAGGTGTAGCGATACGTACGTTAAGCTTGATAACGTTACCCTCAGCAGGGTAAGTAGCACAAGAGTAAGCACGCACCTGAGGCTCTGGATTGACCATCTTCAAATCGAAGACATGCATCTTCTCCCAATCCTCGCGGTACTCCGCATCAACGTCGATATCCTTATAATCAACAGTAATAGCTGGCACATCAATCTGGATATAACCACCACTACGGAAGTTCAAATCCTCGCCCTCAGGCAACTTAACAACAAACTCCTTGATAAAGGTAGCTACGTTGTGGTTAGAGACAACCTCGCACTCCCACTTCTTGATAGACAAGACTGAAGCAGGAACTGCAATCTTCATATTCTCCTTGACCTTTACCTGGCAGCCCAAACGCCACTTCTGCTGAATCTGCTTACGGTTGAAGAAGCCGACCTCGGTAGGGAGAATCTCTCCTCCACCCTCCAAGACCTGGCACTTGCACTGACCGCAAGCACCCTTACCACCACAAGCCGAAGGGAGGAAAATGCCCTCCGATGTAAGTGTGTTCAGAAGTGTGTTACCACCGGCAACAGTCAATACTTTATTTCCATCGTTGATATCGATAGTCACATCACCTGATGATGTGAGTTTAGCCTTTGCAAAGAGAAGCAATGCAACCAAAACAATGATGACTGCAAGAAAGGCAACTATCGCATAAATAATTGTAGTAAAATCCATCTCTTATTCTCTTTTAAAAGGTTACAACTGAATACCACTGAAAATCATAAATGCAATACCCATCAAACCTGTGATAATAAAGGCAATACCCGGACCCTTCAAAGCAGCAGGGATATGAGAATACTGCAAACGCTCACGGATAGCAGCCATCATCACAATAGCGATAGCCCAACCCAAACCAGAGCCAAGACCATAAACAACGCTATCTACAAAACCACCGATAGAGCCATCCTCGACCTTCTGCTGCATAAAGAGCGAACCACCAAGGATTGCACAGTTTACAGCAATCAGCGGAAGGAAGATACCCAACTGGTTATAGAGCGATGGTGAGAACTTTTCGACAACCATCTCCACCAACTGTACAAATGAAGCAATCACAGCGATAAAGATGATAAAGGTCAAGAAACTCAAGTCCAAGCCCTCCTTAATAGCGTTAGGAGCCAATACATACTCATTCAAAAGGTAGTTCAATGGCACTGTCATCAGCATCACAAAGATAACGGCAGCACCCAAACCCAATGCAGTCTTAACATTCTTCGACACTGCGATATAAGAACACATACCGAAGAAGAAGGCGAAGACCATGTTATCGATAAAAATCGATCTGATAAAAAGATTCAATGTTTCCATACTCTACCTCCTATTTTTCCTGCAAATCCTTTTTAAACGAACGATGTACCCAGATAATAACACCTACAAGGATAAGTGCCATAGGTGGGAACAACATAATACCCATATTTGAGTAACCGGCAGCGTAGAAGCTATCCGGAATAACCTGTATTCCGAACAAGCAACCCGAACCGAACAACTCACGGAAGAAAGCTACAATCACAAGGATTGCCATATAGCCCAAACCGTTACCAATACCATCGAGGAACGAAGCCCAAGGCTTGTTACCAAGTGCATAAGCCTCCACACGACCCATGATAATACAGTTTGTAATAATCAGACCAACGTACACAGACAACTGCTTCGAAACATCGTAAACAAATGCCTTCAATACCTGGTCTACCAAGATAACCAACGCAGCAATAACAACCAACTGCACGATGATACGGATACGTGATGGAATACCATTACGCAAGAGCGACATCACCAAGTTAGCGAAAGCTGTAACAACCATAACCGAAAGACCCATCACAAATGCTGGCTCCAACTTAATGGTTACGGCAAGAGCCGAACAAATACCCAGAATCTGTACAATGACCGGATTGTTCGCACTCAGCGGACCTGTCAAATTTTTCAAATTACTCATTGTTCTGCTCTTTATTTCTTGTTAATAACTTCGCCATTCTCAGCAGGCTGCTCAGGCTCATTTACCTCAGTAGTCTCGCCCTCAGCAAGCTGCTTCTGCTCCTCATTTACAGGAACGAGAGGTTGAAGCTCTGTGCCGGGATTCATCTTAGTTTTGAGATACTTCTCATAGTACTTAAGACTATTCTCGAACATCTTTGTTACACCGTCGCAGGTCTTGGTGCCGCCAGAAATTGCATCAACCTCGTGAGCCTTATTACCGGCAACACCCTTTCCAGCCTTAACGATAGTAATACCTACTAACTCGCCATTAGCGTTATAAATTTTCTTCTTTTGGTCAAGCTCTTTTGGAACGAAATTAGCTTGATATGCTGCAGTTGCAATCTCAGCACCCAAGCCTGGAGTCTCGCCCTGGTGGTCCATTACAATAC
The DNA here is from genome assembly GCA_017623505.1 of Alistipes sp. GTDB lineage: Bacteria > Bacteroidota > Bacteroidia > Bacteroidales > Rikenellaceae > Alistipes. The sequence goes on along the minus strand of JAGAOZ010000018.1, from coordinate 60,902 downwards.
CCTTTATGGTATTCATATCCTTCTCAAGTGCCAAATAGCCCCAGATTGGACCCCACAAACCTGCACCATACAAAGGAATAACCACGCTACCATCCTCTGCCTCAAATACAGGGAACTTGCCCGCAGCAAATGAATCCTTAATCTTATTAAGAGCCTCGAATACCTCCTTCTCATCAGATGAAGTTACCTTACCCTCCTTATCCAAGATGTAAGCTGTAATCTTTGCATCCTCATAAGAGACCTTCTCAGGATTATGACCCAAAGCCTTTACAATCTGAGTCTTCTTCTCGTTCAAGATATTTGCATCCTGACGATCCTTAAGACCAAGAGCAGCAACAGACAAAAGGATTGCCACAATCACTACCATCACTACCGAGTATGTGATGATATACGCATTACTGTTTACATTTATCTTTCCCATACTCTCTATTTCTTAATAAGTTTCTTACGACGCTTGATATTAGCCTCGACAACGAAGTAGTCGATTGTAGGAGCCAATGCATTCATGAAGAGAATTGCCAACATCATACCCTCTGGATATGCTGGATTGACAACTCGTACCAAAACAGCCAATGCACCGGTCATAAAACCAACGATATACTTACCTGTATTTGTCTGAGCAGAAGTCACAGGGTCAGTTGCCATAAATACAGCACCCAAAGCAAAACCACCAACCAAAATATGGTAGTAAGCAGGAATGTTTCTCCACTCCTCTGGACCGCACCACTGGAACAAGTAACCCAAAGCCAAACCTCCGGCAAATACACTAAACATTGTACGCCATGATGCAACCTTCGTGAAGAGCAAGATAGCTGCACCAATCAAGATACACAATGTAGAGGTCTCACCAAACGAACCAGGGATAAAACCGAGGAAAGCATCCATTGCTGACCACTTCATCTCGCCGGTTGTAGAGAGCTGCTCCAATGCTGTTGCACCTGTAGCAGCATCGATACCCTCAGCTGTTACACCCATCATAGTCCAGTCAGAGTACCATACCTTCTCGCCTGACATCTGTGGTGTAAATGCAAAGAATACAAATACACGAGCAGTAAGTGCAGGGTTAAAGATGTTCATACCTGTACCACCGAATACCTCCTTACCGAAGATTACAGCGAAAGCTACGCCCAAAGCAACCATCCACAGCGGCGTACTTATAGGCATAATCATCGGAATCAACAATCCTGTAACCAGATAACCCTCATTAACCTCCTCCTTACGAATCTGAGCATAAGCGAACTCAATACCCAAACCTACGATATAAGACACGGCAACCATAGGAAGGATACGAACGAAGCCATACCAACCTGCAGTAAAGCCTGTCAAATCAACCTGTGCACCAGCCCAGTAGCAACCGAAGAAGAAAGCAGGAAGAAGTGCCAAAATAACCACACTCATAGTACGCTTCATATCGTTACAGTCGCGGATATGAGCACCACTCTTGGTAGTTGTGTTAGGCACGTAAAGGAACGTTTCGAAAGCATCAAATGTCGATGCCAAGAAACTGAGCTTACCTCCCTCTGAGAAGGTAGGCTTAATCTTATCAACTAATTTTCTCAATCCCATACCTTAGCACTCCTTAATCATTAAGTTAATACTTTCACGAACCAACTTCTGAATCTCAGTCTTTGAAGGATCGACGAACTCACACAGAGCCACATCCTCCTCTACGATTTCGTAGATACCGAGGTTCTCCATCTTATCAATATCCTTGGCAATCATTGCCTTGAACAGATACATAGGATAGATATCCATTGGCAGATACTCCTCAAACAGACCTGTCACAACAAATGCACGAGGACCACCGTTGAGATTAGTATCCAAACGATACTTCTTTGAAGGACACAACCAAGAGAAGTATGAGCGAGATACCGAGAACTTCTTGAAACGAGGCATAGCCCAACCAAGCATCTCGTACTTATCGCCCTCAGGGATAACAGTTATCTGGTGAGCCTTTGCTGTAAGGAAGCCATGCTCGCCAACGTTTGCACCTGTCAAAACGTTACCAGAAATGTAACGTACAGTATCGCCCTCCTTCTGGACCTTGATATTACCCTTAACAATCGAAGCCACAGGAGCACCTGAAATCACCTTGTAATACTGAGGATTCTCTACCTCACTACCTGTCAAAGCGATAACCTTGTGCATATCAACCTTTCCTGTCATAAACAAGCGGCCAATAATGGCAACATCCTGAATATTTACAGTCCAAGCAATATCACCCTTTGCCATTGGGTCAATGTGGTGAATCTGCACACCAACGTTACCCACTGGGTGCTTACCCTTAAATGTGTGGAGTTCAACACCGTTAAGTGCACTCATCTCACCCTCAGCATTAGCTCGTACTGAGAGGTGAACGCCTCCATCTGTCAGCTTTGACAACACCTCAAAACCCTTCTGCAAAGATTTCTGCTCACCCTTCAACACAAAGTTGAAGTCAGGAGCCAAAGGTGCTGAATCAAAAGCAGATACAAAAATTGCCTTTGGGTTGTCTGACGGGTTGGCGATAATTCCGTAAGGACGCTGCTGGATCATAGTCCACAAACCCGACTTAAGCAACATCTCGATAACCTCCTCACGACTTACCTTCTGCAAATCTGGAGTTGCAAACTCCTCCGATGTTAGCTGACCGTCTGAAGTGATTGTCACGTTGAGAATCTTACGCTTCTCGCCACGATTCACAGCCGATACAGTACCGCTTACAGGTGCACAGAACAAAATACGCTCATTGTTCTTATCGAAGAACAACGGAGTACCCGCCTTTACCTGCTCACCGACCTTCACCAACATCTTTGGGGTAACGCCATCATAATCCAGCGGAGACACAGCATACTCCTGAGCCATTGGCACTTCCACCAACTGCTGAGCAGCCTCTCCACGAAGTTTGATGTCGAGACCTTTTCGTAGTTTAATGATTTTCGACATAGCTTGTAATTAAGTGAATTAAATATTTTAGTGTGTATATAGTTTGATTAAAGTCTACTCTACACGCATAAACCGTACAAAGGTACACAAATTTTCTGACTTCGCATATATATTAAGGTATTATTTTTTCAAAATTTTTAGCAATTTTCTATTTTTTAGCTAACTTTGTCTTATGAAAGAGTACGTAAACATACACACTCACCACCCTACGGGCCGCCACATTGAGCCCCAGGGCATCGGCACACACCCCTGGGATGCAGCACGCAAGGCCGAGTGCGTAGAGGTTTTCGACGAAGCTCAGCTTATTGGCGAGATAGGTCTGGATTATTCAACCGATATTGACCGCAATATTCAGGAGCTGGTTTTTCGCCGCCAGCTCCTCCAAGCCCAGACAAGAAATCTGCCCGTAGTACTACACTGCGTCAAGGCTTTTGAGCCTACAATAAAAATCCTTTCCGATTATAAATTGAAAGCTGTGATATTTCACGGTTTTATCGGCTCTGAGCAGCAAGCCGCCGAGGCTCTTCGTCGAGGTTATTACCTCTCTTTCGGACCTAATGTGTTACGTTCACCAAAGAGCATTAAAGCATTAGAATCATGCCCATTAGAACAGCTATTCATCGAAACCGACGAGAGCTATATCACCATCGAAGAGATGTATGCCGAGATAGCTCGTCTAAGGGGTGTAGATGTAGCGATTTTAGCATCAAAAATAATAGAGAATTATAAGCAAATTTTTAACATATAATGAATAACGACTGGTTAGAGAGAACTGAGCTTTTATTAGGCAGCGAAAAGTTGGAGAAACTTAAACAATCCAACGTTCTTGTTGTAGGTTTGGGTGGCGTCGGAGCATACGCCGCCGAGATGATTGCACGTTCGGGCGTAGGCCGAATGACTATCGCTGACGCCGATACGGTATCTGCTACCAACATCAACCGCCAGCTCATTGCCTTGCACTCTACTATCGGTTGCCAGAAAGCTGATTTAATGCGAGATAGACTGCTTGACATCAACCCTAACATCCAGCTCACCGTAGTCAATCGTTTCATCAAAGACGACGAGACCGATGCCCTGCTCGACTCCGATAAATTCGACTTCGTGGTGGATGCCATCGACACTCTCTCGCCCAAGTTAGCCCTTATCAAAGGAGCTTTAGACCGAGGTATTCCTCTTGTCAGCTCTATGGGTGCAGGGGCAAAGACCGACCCGACAAAGATTGAGATTTTGGATATCAGCAAGACACACCACTGCCCGCTGGCGCATATGCTCCGTAAACGCCTGCACAAAATAGGCATCCGCAGTGGCTTCAAAGCAGTCTTCTCTCCGGAGCCCGTAAGAGAGGGTTCGATGATTCTTTGCGAAGAGCAAAATAAAAAGTCTAACACCGGCACAATCTCCTATATGCCCGCCCTATTCGGCATCGGTTGTGCATCGGTCGTCATACGTAAACTGATTGATGAATTAAACTAATATAACTCTATGAAAATAGTATTTTTAGATGAATATTCTATTGCGGGACGAGATATGTCTGCTGTGGCAAAATTTGGCGATTACACAGGCTATGATTTTACTCTTCCGGAGCAAGTTATTGAGCGTTGTCAAGGAGCAGAAATTGTAATTTCCAACAAGGTCGTTCTCTCGGCAGAGATACTTACACAGCTACCCGACCTAAGGCTTATTTGCGTTGCAGCAACAGGTATGAACAATGTCGATTTGGTTGCCGCAGCAGAGCTCGGTATCGAGGTCCGCAACGCCGTCGGCTACTCCACCTACTCTGTCGCCGAGACCACACTCTGCTCCGCTTTATCCTTGCTGCGCGAGGTAACATACTACGACGACTATTTCCATTCGGGCAGATACTCTGCCTCGGACCGTCCATTCAACTTTGACCGCCCCACATCACAAATCCGTGGCAAGAAATGGGGCATTATCGGATTGGGCAACATTGGTCGCGAGGTGGCACGCCTTGCTACGGCCTTTGGCTGCGAGGTTAGCTACACATCCACATCGGGCGTCTTTCGCCAAGAGGACTACCCAGCCGTTTCGCTTGACGAGTTGCTATCCGAGTCCGATATAATCTCAATTCATGCGCCGCTTAATGCACAGACAAACAATCTGCTGGATGCGCCACAGCTATCAAAGATGAAGCCGTCAGCCATTCTTATCAATGTAGCACGCGGCGGCATTGTCAATGAGCAAGCATTAGCCGATGCTCTTGACGCAGGAGCGATTCGCGGCGCAGCACTCGACGTATTCTCCGTTGAGCCACTCCGCACCTCCCCTCTTTATAAGATTAAGGACCGCTATCGTCTGCTTGCATCGCCACACAACGCATGGTCATCTGACGATGCTATCGACAGATTGATTGGCTGCATTTCAAAAAATATCGAAGAATATTTAAAGTAGGTAATGATGCAAGAAGTGGCGCTTTTTACATCATTACCCAAACACAAACAGAAGAGGTTGTTGGCAAAAGCTAACAACCTCTTCTGTTTATCTAGAGTAAGACTACCCTATTTCATCTCAACCAACGCCTCGCCGGTCATCTCCTTAGGCTGCTCCAAGCCCATAAGCTTCAACACCGTAGGAGCAACATCAGCCAAGATACCGTTCTTCACGCTTGCCACTCTATCCGACACCACTACGATAGGCACAGGATTGAGTGAGTGAGCCGTATTAGGTGTACCGTCAGCATTGACAGCGTTATCGGCATTACCGTGGTCAGCAATCATCACCACCTCATAGCCGTTAGCCTTAGCGGTCTCCACAACAGCCGACACACACTCATCGACAGCCTTCACAGCCTTCTCGATAGCCTCGTATACGCCTGTATGACCTACCATATCGCCATTAGCGAAGTTCAAGCAGATGAAGTCGAACTTCTGAGTACCCAAAGCCTCAACCAACTTATCCTTCACCTCGTATGCACTCATCTCTGGCTGAAGGTCGTATGTAGCTACCTTTGGCGAAGCGACCAGAATACGGTCCTCTCCTGCGAACTTATCCTCACGGCCACCATTCAGGAAGAATGTTACGTGAGCATACTTCTCGGTCTCGGCAATACGCAACTGATTCAAGCCGAGTGATGCCACATACTCGCCGATAGTGTTCTGCACATTCTCCTTATCAAACAGAATGTGCAAGCCCTGGAACTTAGCATCGTAAGGGGTCATACAGCAATAATACAATGGCATAGTGTGCATACCCTCTGCCGGCATATCCTCCTGCGTAAGAACGATAGTAAGCTCCTTAGCACGGTCATTACGGTAGTTGAAGAAGATAACCACATCGTTTGGCTTAATGCGACCAATAACCTCACCAGCCTCATTTATACGTACGATAGGCTTCACAAACTCATCCGTTACACCCTCGTCGTATGAACGCTGCATAGCCTCGACCATATCGGTTGCTGCGACACCCTCGCCACTGACGAGCAAGTCGTAAGCAATCTTCACACGCTCCCAACGCTTATCACGGTCCATAGCATAGTAACGACCGATGATAGAGGCAATCTTACCCGCCTTATCGGCGATATTCTTCTCTACATCTTCGATAAAGCCCTTACCGCTCTTAGGGTCGGTATCACGACCATCCATAAAGCAGTGGATGAAGGTATCCTCGATACCATACTTAGCTGCTATCTCGCAGAGCTTGTAGAGGTGCTCAATTGAAGAGTGCACACCGCCATCCGAGGTCAAGCCCATCATGTGTACGCTCACTCCATTCTGTTTTGCATACTCAAAAGCCTTCACAATCTCATCGTTAGCATATATCGAGTTGTCAGCACACGCACGGTTAATCTTCACCAAGTCCTGATAAACCACACGACCCGCGCCGATATTGAGGTGTCCTACCTCCGAGTTACCCATCTGACCATTAGGCAGACCAACATTCTCTCCGTCTGTACGCAACTGAGCGTGTGGATACTGCTCTGTCATAGCAGATATATACGCAGGATGAATCGTTGAGATAACATCCGACTTTGTACCATTTCCGATTCCCCAACCATCGAGAATCATCAATAAAACTTTCTTATCCATATCTTTCGAAATCTATTATTCTATATGTTTTTACTTCAACTTCTCCATAACAAGCTCCACAGCCTTATCTATTGCAGTCTGCAAGCCCTCGACATTCTTACCACCGGCCGTAGCAAAGAACTTCTGTCCACCACCACCACCGTTGATGAGCTTAGCCGCCTCGCGAACGATAGCACCTGCATCTACGCCACGCTCTACAATCTCATCGCCAAGCACCACAGCCAACATAGGCTTAGAGTCAATATTCGAGCCAAGCACCAATACAGAGTCCTTAACTTTTGCACGCAACATATAAGCCAAATCCTTGATGAATGCCGATGGATACTGCACCAAACGTGCTACAACAAATGGCTCGTCGGCGCGACGCTCCTTGATGATATTATCAACCAAAGAGGCAATCTGCTCCTTATGCAGCTGATCCAACTCCTTCTGCATAGCCTCGTTAGTCTCCAAAAGCTTCTGCACAGCCTGCTCCGCGTTAGGGTTATTGATAAGCTTTGCAATAGCAGCCATACGGTCCTCAATCATATAGAGCATATTCTCAGCCTTAACGCCCGTAATAGCCTCAATACGACGCACACCGGCCGAAATAGCACTCTCCGAGATAATCTTAAACATACCGATAGTACCGGTAGCCGATGTATGTGTACCACCACACAACTCCACAGAGTCACCGAACTTAACCACACGCACCTTGTCGCCATACTTCTCGCCAAACAGAGCGATAGCGCCCATAGCATTAGCCTGCTCCATTGTAGCCTCACGATTCTCCTCCAGAGGATAGTTCTGACGGATGAGCTGATTAACCATACGCTCCACCTCTCGCAACTCCTCGGCTGTAACCTTCTGGAAGTGTGAGAAGTCGAAACGCAAGCCCGATGGCGATACCATAGAGCCCTTCTGCTCAACGTGAGTACCCAGCACCTTACGCAACGCCTGGTCCAAGAGGTGGGTTGCTGTGTGGTTATTAGCCGCAGCCTGACGAGCCTCAGCATCCACAACAGCTGTAAACTCAGCCTCCATATTCTCTGGCAGAGACGTTGTAACGTGGATAATAAGACCATTCTCCTTCTCGGTAGCTACCACCTGAATCTTCTCGTTAGCCGACTCGATATAACCTGTATCGCCAATCTGGCCACCCGAATTACCATAGAAAGGTGTCTGGTCAAATACAAGCTGGAAGGTAGTCTTGCCCTTCGATGTTACCTTACGATAACGGGCAATATGGATTGGTGCAGTCAAAGTATCATAGCCTACAAACTCGCACTGCGAGATAGGCATCAACTCCTGCCAATCGTCAATATCCTGTGCCGCAGCATTACGCGAACGCTCCTTCTGGGCCTGAAGCTCCTTCTCGAAGCCCTCCAAGTCGATACTTACGCCCTGCTCACGTGCGATAAGCTCTGTAAGGTCAATTGGGAAGCCGAATGTATCATACAACTCAAAAGCATCCTTACCGGCAATAACGCCACCCTTACCCACCTTAGCAATCACACGGTCCAAGAGGTTGATACCGGTAGCCAAAGTACGCAAGAATGATGCCTCCTCCTCTTCGATAACGCGCTCAATGAGTGTCTGCTGCTGACGCAACTCAGGGAATTGGTGTCCCATCTGCTCAGCCAAACCTGCCACCAACTTACAGAGTGTAGGCTCATTGAAGCCGAGGTATGTGTAACCGTATCGCACTGCACGACGCAGAATTCGGCGAATAACATAACCCGCCTTAGCATTTGCAGGCAGCTGACCGTCGGCAATAGAGAATGAGATAGCTCTCAAGTGGTCTGCTATAACACGCATAGCAATATCGCACTTCTCATCCTTACCGTACTCCTTACCCGACATTGCAGCCAGACGAGAGATTGTAGGCTGGAAAACATCGGTATCGTAGTTTGACTTCTTGTTCTGAAGAATCATACACAGACGCTCAAAGCCCATACCTGTATCTACGTGCTTTGCTGGCAGTGGCTCCAAGTCACCATTTGCCTTACGGTTAAACTGCATAAACACCAAGTTCCAAATCTCGATTACAAGATGGTGTCCTGCATTGACCATATCACGGCCCGGCACCTTAACTATATCAGCCTCATCACGCAAGTCGAAGTGAATCTCGCTACAAGGACCACAAGGACCTGTCTCGCCCATCTCCCAGAAGTTATCGTGCTTGTTACCGCGAATGATATGGTCCTCTGGCAGATACTGCTTCCAATAGTCGTAAGCCTCCTGGTCGAAAGGCACTCCGTCGCTCTCGCTACCCTCAAATACAGTAGCATACATACGGCTCTTATCCAAGCCATAAACCTCCGTCAGAAGCTCCCAAGCCCAAGCGATAGCCTCCTTCTTGAAGTAGTCGCCAAATGACCAGTTACCCAACATCTCGAACATTGTGTGGTGATAGGTGTCGTGACCCACCTCCTCCAAGTCGTTGTGCTTACCCGACACGCGCAGACACTTCTGTGTATCTGCTGCACGAGCCCACTTACGAGGAGCGTTACCGAGGAATATATCCTTAAACTGATTCATACCCGCATTGGTAAACATCAATGTAGGGTCATTCTTTACTACCATCGGAGCCGATGGTACAATCTGGTGCTCTTTCGATGAGAAGAAATCCAGAAAGGCTTGTCTGATTTTGTTTGATTCCATTATATATCGTTTTTACTATTATTATCGTTATAATATCAAATTCGGATTGCAAAATTACATCTTTTTGCCTAATTTTGCATAATATTTAAGGTATATTTTTCGACAATGGGCATTTTTAATAAGAAAAAGGCGGATAACCAGGAGCGAAGTCTTATTCACAGACTACGCACATACCGTCTGTTTCGCACTCTGCTCATTGGTTTTATCGTCATTGCCCTTTTCAATATGCTCTTCTCCTCGCTGTTCTACACTCCCAAGATGTTGGAACTCTCAGAGGAGCGCAGCCGGATTGAGTATAAAAACAAGGTTCTGCTTACGAAGATTCGCTCTTCGCAGAATCAAATCGACCAGATTCGTCAGCGTGACAACAACGTATACCGTCCGCTCTTCTCGTCAGACACCTTCTACATCGAGGGCATCCACTCCCCTTATGCAGAGCAGAAGTATGCCTGGATGAAAGATTTAAGCAACCGCGACATGCTCCACACAACATGGCTTCAGATGGACCAATTGGCTCGTTCGCTATACCTCTCATCAAAATCTCTTGACGAGTTACAGAAGCTCTCCAGGGAGAAGGAGAATTTCTCCACATCCATCCCTGCCATTTGGCCTATTGACCGCAGTCGTCTACGTGGCGGTATCGGAGCTTTCGGCTACCGCATCCACCCTATCCTCAAGTACCGCAAGATGCACCAGGGTGTAGACTTAGGCGGTAAGATTGGCGACCCGGTTTATACTACCGGCGACGGTATTATCGAGACCGTCGTATTGAGTAGAGCGCGTACAAGTTACGGCACTCAAATCGTTGTTAATCACGGTTTTGGATACAAGACAAGATACGCCCATTTGGACAAGGTATTCGTCGAGCAAGGCGACACCGTCTCACGTGGAGAGCTAATCGCCGAGATGGGTAATACAGGTATTTCAACAGCCCCACACCTCCACTACGAGGTTATCTATAAGGGCTCTGTTGTCAATCCAATTAACTACTTCGATAAGGATATGTCCACCGAAGCTTACAAGAGCCTGATGGGACAGATTCAGGAAGAAAACTATGAGGGAGAATAGGCTATGGGTAAGAGCGATAAATCACAGAGAATCAATCGTTCCAGAGCGACGAGATTGGTATATTTCAGCCTTAAATCGTTACTTTGGATAGGCGCATTGTTTGTATACTATATCGTGTTCTCTTTCTTCTTCGACACTCCAACCGAGCACCAGATGAAGCTCGAGAACCAACGTATGCAGGCCGAATACGAAGCCATGCAGGCCCGCTACGACTCATTGGCCGTAGTTTTGGAGAATATTGACGCACGCGACAAGAGCGTCTTCCGCGTTCTTTTCGAGACCGACCCTTACGATTTCAGCAGCACAAATCACTCCGAACGCGTTGCGCTTCACGAGGCGTGCCTTACCAAATCCTACGATGAGCTTAATGCAGAGCTTCTGCACCGCATAACTAAATTAGAGCGAGCTATCTCCAAGCAGCAGACCTCGTGGAACGATATTATGGAGCAGGGTGAAACTTTGGGCGATAAATGTAAAAACATCCCGGCCATACAGCCTGTTCTTAACGACAAACTAACGCTCCTTACAGCGGGCTATGGTCCGACGCTCAACCCCTTCTATCGCTCACTGAAATCACATCAGGGCGTTGATTACAGCATCGGCGAGGGCTCAAGCGTATTCGCCACAGCCGACGGTGTAGTCAAGGAGATTCTCGACAAGAACTCCACATCGGGCAAAACTATCGTCATCGACCATGGCAACGGCTACAAGAGTTCATATAGTCATCTGTTCGAAACTCTTGTCAGCGTAGGTCAGCACGTGTCGCGAGGTGACGTTATTGCCAAGTCGGGTAACTCCGGTTTGTCACTTGCCCCACACCTTCACTACGAGGTACGATACAACGACATTAGAGTAAATCCTATACATTTCTTCTTCATGGAGCTATCCCCTGAGGACTACCAGCAGATTATCAGGATTTCTCAATCAGGTATGCAATCTCTCGACTAAGACGCATTATGCAACAAACCTTTCTATATGAAGTAGCCCAAAAGCTATACAACCGTTACGGAGAAGACATCCAAAACAAGACGATAGTTCTTCCCTCTCGACGAGCGCGTCTATTCTTCTCCGAGGCGCTATCTCATATAGTCCAAGGAGGTACAATCTGGCAGCCTGAATATCTCTCAATGGATGATATAATGAGCGAGGCTGCATCTTTCAAGGTTGGCGATAAGATACGCATTATCAGCGAATTATATAAGATATACTCCAAACACCACAACGAGCCATTTGATAAGTTTTACTTTTGGGGTGAGATGTTGATTGGGGACTTTGACCTAATCGACAAATATATGATTGACGCCGATATGCTCTTCTGCAATCTCTATGATTTAAAGCAGATTGAGGCCAGATTCCCCGACACCGAAACGTTGGAGGTTGTCAGCCGCTTTTGGAAACACTTTTTACAGGAGGAATCACTCCCTGAATACAAGCAACGATTCCTCAAGATATGGAAAAGCTTAGCACCAATCTACCATGAGCTCAAGCAACGCTTAGCCGAGCTTAAGTTTGCATACCAGGGTATGGTCTATCGCTCTGCGGCTGAGAATCTGGGCAACAATATCGTCAATTTCAAGCGCGGACGTCACTACGTTATCGTCGGTTTTAACGCACTCTCTCAGTGCGAGCAGCGGGTATTAAAGTTCCTCACCGCCAATTACCATTGTGATTTTTATTGGGACTACGACTCATATTACGTCGATGACGAGCAGCAGGAGGCGGGCCGTTTCCTTCGTCAAAATATGACATTATTCCCCGCCACGGACCACATCTCACACGACAATTTTCTACGTAGCGAGAAGCGACTGTCTACCATATCCACCGCCTCGAATATTATTCAGTGCAAATACGTCAATAAGATTCTGCGTGAAATCTCTCCCGAACTACTTTTCGACAAGGAGACAGCCATTGTCCTTACCAACGAGAACCTACTGTTGCCATTATTGCACTCCTTACCTGATGACAAAGATGCCAATGGCGAAAATAAGCTGAAGCTCAATATTACGATGGGCCACCCCATCAAACACACTACGGCATACTCGTTTGTGATGCGTCTTTTCGACTTGCAGCACAATGCCCGCAACGACAAAGGCAAAGTCACTTTTTACCACGTAGACGTATCGGGTATTTTGAACCATCCATACGTTCTGGAGCAGGATGGTGACACAGCAAAAAAGCTACAAAAAACCATCGTCAATGCCCGCTATATCAGAGTTAGCAACGAGCTTTTTACACATAGCACATTGCTAAGTAAAATCTTCAGATATACAGAGGGTTTAGATGACTTATATAATTATCTGATTGATGTAATATATGCGTTATCCCTATCAGTCAGCGATAACACCGATAGTCGCACCCTTAAGCTATCCTATTTAGCCATTTTGGCAGAGAATATCTCGCAGGTTACCAACTCTGTGAAACAGTGCGATATAGACGTATCCGTATCAATCTATACTTCACTCATTAAGCGTCATCTGCAAAACGTCCGTATTCCTTATAGCGGAGAGCCTCTTGAGGGATTACAGATTATGGGTATTTTGGAGACCCGCAACCTCGACTTTAAAAACGTAATTATTCTATCTATGGATGATGATAATTTCCCTGGCAACTCTCTGGGTAATTCATCATACATACCATACAATCTCAAGGCCGCATACGGCATCCCGACACCCGAATATCACGAGGGCGTCTATGCCTACTATTTCTATCGTCTGATTCAGCGTGCCGAGCGTGTTGATATGATTTACTGCTCGCTTGCCGACGACAAATCCACCGGCGAACGCAGTCGATACATTCATCAGCTGGAATTTGAGTCCCCACACCCTATTAAGTACTACAATGTTGGTGTTAATGTCGCTGCCGAGCCTAACAACAGCATCGTTATAGCCAAAGAGGGTGAGGTTGCCGAAATTTTGCAGCAACTGCTCAACAACACGGATAAGGTCTTGTCGCCAAGTGCCTTCTCGCCGTACACGTCATGCCCTTTGAAGTTCTACTTCTCTAAGGTGGCGAAGATACGAACCACAGACAGCCTTACTGACGATGTAGACAATCCGATGTTTGGTAAGATTCTGCATATCGCCATGCAGACGCTCTACACCCCACTTATTGGCATAGCGAACCCTAAGCAACACTTAGAGCAGATTCTGAAGAATAACGCCGTCGAACAAGCCACGATTGAGGCTATCAATTCTCAATTCCTCAACCGAGAGGGAACGGATTGCAGCGATTATACCGGTGGTCTTATTTTGGTAAAAGATATGGTCATTGACTATATCCGCAAGTCTATTATACCATACGACATTCAGCATAACGACTTTACAATTCTACACTTGGAGGAGGATGTCAATTATCCTATAACACTCTCCGACGGCTCTACCGTTATGATTGGCGGTATTGCCGACAGAATTGACTCTTTGGACAATGGTTGCATCAGAGTTGTGGACTATAAAACGGGTGATGGCCATAACGAAATCAACCGAAATAAGCGTGATGTCGAGAAGCAGACCGAGGGTATGGAATCCCTTTTTCACAACACCTCATCGGCATCGAACTACCCTCTTCAGACCATGCTCTATTCGATGGTGCTACACCACAAAACAGGGCGCAACGTCATTCCGGCACTTTACGCCGTGAAGAATATGCGAAAAAAGGGCTTCACGCCATACCTCATCGACCATCATGCCGGCAAGACCGTTGTCGATTATATGACCTACGCCCAGGAGTTTGAGCAACGACTACAAGCCTCATTGGATGAGTTATTCGACCTTTCGATACCATTTGTTCAGTGTAACGAGGAGGACAAGCTACCTTGTCAATACTGCGATTTTAAGATACTATGTAAACGTTAAGCGATATGAGAGCAAGAATATTGAGCGCAAGTGCTGGCTCAGGCAAGACCTATCGCCTAGCATACAAGTACATCCTTGATACCCTTAAATATTACAAGGAGAAGCCCTACCTATATCGGGCAATTCTGGCTGTTACCTTTACCAATAAGGCTACCGAGGAGATGAAACATCGCATCCTGCTTCGTTATGCCGAGTTGGCAAGTAATCCGACACAGAGCGAATACTACGCCGACTTGTGTCGCGACCTCCCTCTTCCTGCCCAGGAGTATGCGCTGCGTGCTAACACAATCCTCAAAAAGATTCTGCACGACTACTCACATTTTACGATTCTCACCATTGACAAATTCTTCCAACGCATCATGCGTGCCTTTGTCAAGGAGCTGGGTGTCGATGTAAACTACAACCTTCAAATCAAACCTGACGAGATTGTCGTCAAAAGCACCGATGCTCTGATTGAGAGCATGGCCCAAGATGAAGATTTACAGCGTTGGATACTCTCCTATGCTCGTGAATATCTCGACGATGACAAACATTGGAGCGCATTGCGCAACAGCCTTATCACTCTGGGCAATGATGCCGTAGGAGAGAAGGCAAAAGATGCTCTCCAAAGCAACATCACCAAGCAAGAGTTAGAGGCTATTATCTCCTCTACCGAGCGTAAATCCGATTTAGCACAGCAGCAGATGGCCGATTTAGGTGCCAAAGCACTGGATATAATCAACAATGCTGGCGTCTCCTTGGACGACTTCTCAAGAAAATCCACAGGTTTTATCAGCATCTTTGCCAAAGCCAAATCTAAGGAGATAAAGGAGATAACCAAGACCCAACGCGCATGTGCCGAGAGTGGCGATGGTTGGGTTCGCAAGGGCGTAATCAATGGAGCAACGGCTATCGTGCCGAGCCTTGTTCCGATACTTAAACAGATATGCGATATTTTTGACCGGAACAAAGAGCTGTGGGCTACACTTGACATCTTGAAGAAAAAGTTCCGCAGTTTTGCTCTGCTCAAAGATATATACACAAAGATTAAGGAAGTCTGCCGGTCGGAGAACATAATGCTTATTTCCGAGACTAAAAACCTTTTGGCAGAGCTGATTAACGACAGTGATGCGCCTTTCATATACGAAAAGACGGGCAACCGTTTCGAGCGATATATGATTGACGAGTTCCAGGACACCTCACTCCGCGAATGGCACAACTTCATCCCTCTGTTACTCAACGCCCTCTCGACGGCTGAAGACGAGGCGGTATTTATCGTTGGTGACGTTAAGCAGTCTATTTATCGCTGGCGAGGTGGCGACTGGCGCATCCTGCATAGCGGCGTCGAGGAGGCTTTAGGCAAAGAGAACACCACAACTCAAATCCTTGAGGATAATTGGCGTAGCCGCGAGTGTATCGTACAATTCAACAATGAGCAGATTAGCAATTTGGTCACCGCTATCAACTCCCAACTCAACCAAGAGTTAGACGAGGCAATCAGCCTCAACCAGCTGAGTTCCGAAACACACGCTCAGCTCTACGACACCCTCAAGAACGCATATATAGGATGTAGGCAAAACCCTCGCAAGAGGGGCGATAAGCAGGGATATGTTCGCATCGAACGCTACCCTGAGCAACCCGACATCATATCCGCTATCGAAGATGCCATATCGCGAGGTTATAGCTATAACGACATTATGATTCTGCATCGCGGAAGCAAAGACATCATCGAGACTGCCAACATCCTGCTCTCATACAAGCGAGAACACGGTGCGCAGTTCAATATCAAGACCAAAGACTCGCTCGTTGTCGGTAACTCCGATATAGCAAACTTTGTCATCGCCTTGCTTCGTCTGTCGCAAAACAATAATGATAAGATTAGTCTGGCGGTTATGAATCAATTCCTCTCACGTAGCTATCACACGCAGCTATCCGACGAGGAGCTCTCCATTTTGAGCTATATCGGTCAGCTCTCCACCGAACAGGCCTTTGAGAAGATTGTCTGCACCTTCTCTCTATCGGAGCGACACAACGACATAGCCTACCTTCAGGCTCTGCACGAGCAGATAACAGCCTACTGCGCCACAAAGAGTTCCGACATCCAGTTCTTCCTCGACGAGTGGGATAACACTCTGAAGGATAAATCTCTTGTTGTCGAGGAGAATGACACTACCATCGAACTGACGACCATACACACAGCTAAGGGTTTGGAGCGAAAGATTATCTTGATACCTTTCTGCTCTTGGGAGTTCGCCAGCGAACGCCACAACACAACGCTATGGGCCCCTCTTAATCAAGGAACATCCACCGAGGAGTACTCCGCTTTGGACTTCTTCCCTGTTGCCTTCAAGAGGAGCATAAGCGAGAGTGCCTTTTCCGATGTTTACTACCGTGAGCGCATATACTCCTACGTCGATTCGATGAATCTGCTCTATGTTGCGCTAACCCGCGCCGTTGATGAGCTCTATATCTATATCCCCGACAAGAAACGCAGCGAGCAGAATGTTGGCGACGTTCTTTGGGCTCTTATCAATGGCACCAATAGCGACACCACACTCTACGAGTTCGGCGAGCGCACCGCTAAACAGATAAAATCTGCCTCACAGGCTCTCACCGAGAATATCATCCTTAGCGACTACCCCACCACCGATGAGGTTATCGCTATGCGTCTACCGCTGCAACGCTACTTCGAGGATGTGGACTCCGACACAACTTCGGCACGCAATATGGGTATTTTAGTCCACTCTATCCTCTCCGCAGCATACAACACCGAAGATGTTTATAAGGCTATCGAGGAGGCATATCTGTCGGGCAGGTTGAGTGACGAGCAGAAGCAACAAATCGAGCATATCATCCGCAAGGAGCTTATGCGGCAGGAGGCTCAGGAGTGGTTCAGCGACAAGTGGGATGCCATCCACAACGAGCACGACATCATCCACAGCGAGCAGACCACCATTGGCCTTTCGCGCCCTGACCGCGTTATGATTAAGGGCAAGCGCGCCGTTATCGTCGATTACAAGTTCGGCTCGGAGCGACAAAACGCCCATCGTCAGCAGATTATGCGCTATGCCGAATTGATGCGCCGCATGGGCTATGAGCAGGTCGAGGGTTATATTTGGTATCTTAGCCGCGGCGAGATTCAAAGAGTTGAATAACGATAAAAAACAGAGATATTATGGATATAAGAATAGGACACGGATACGATGTTCACCGCTTAGCGGAGGGACTGCGATTGGTTATTGGCGGCATTGAGATTGAGCACACTAAGGGTTGCTTAGCACACTCCGACGGCGATGTAGCTATCCACGCCATCTGCGATGCCATGCTGGGTGCTTTAGCTCTGGGTGACATAGGCAAGCTCTTCCCCGACACATCCGAGGAGTTCAAGGGAATAGACTCTAAGATTCTCCTGCGCCGCGTATGTGATATCATCGCTGAGCAAGGCTACACAATATCAAATATCGACTGCACTATCGCTCTGCAACGCCCTAAGCTCCGCCCACATATCGACACTATGCGACAAACGTTGGCTGATGTTATCGGCTTCGACGTGGACCGCATCTCTATCAAAGCTACCACCACCGAACACCTCGGCTTCGAGGGCGAAGAACAAGGCATCTCCGCCCACGCCGTAGCGTTACTTACAAGGTGAAAGGTGAAAACTGAAAAGCGAAAACTAAATCTCATCTGTAGACTTTAATATCCCTTAATCACCTTTAATTTCCCTTAATCACCTTAAATTTCCTTTAACCTCCCTAACTTCCCTAAACTCTCTAAGCTCCCTAATCTCCCTAAGTAGCGCGGGTAACTAATTGGTTACCTGCGTAGTAAGAGAATCGGGCGTGACAACTTGGTGGTGGCGATGAGCCCTCTTTCGCTCAATGATTTGGCCGATATAACGCATTGAATAGCTGGGACTTTGAAGTATCAAAACCACCTCACCCGTGATTGTCGATATAATAAAATCGAAGTGATACTCCTCATCATAATACCGAGCCGTAAACGACAAGGTCCAACGCGAGCCATATTTCTCCGGCTTTAAATCCGCAACCCCCTCATTATCAAAATTTAACACAGAGATATATTGCGACAAGCCCCTCTCCACAGGCAGATGCACCTCCAGCGCCATAGGGCTCACAAGCAGATAATAGTATTCGGCATAGACCATACGCATCTCTCCCTCAGGCATTGCCTGCATCGTCGTCGGATAGAAGCTGAAAGTTCTACTCTCCACCAACGAATCTATGCGCCATGCGAACTCCTCGGCACGCAACCGTCGCCGTTCAGTGCGCGATAGGTGTTGCTTTACAGAATCAACCCTAACCGTATCATTTACAACATCATCACCACGTTGCATCGGCACGATAGTCGTCACAGGTACAGAATCTTTTACAATGGATATTTGCTGCAACGTATCTACTTGAAAACCATCACTATCAGCCACTATCCGATGAGCCGAAGCAGCCATAATCATCAGCGACAAACCCACCGTCACCGACAACGCACATAGAACCTTTTTCATAGCCGCCCATTTAGTAGATACGAGTTATCGAGCCTGTATATTGCACAGGATTATACCACAGATTATCTATGGTCAGAGTCGCTCCACCGTAGCGATGATTCACTTCAAGTGAGAAGGTGTAATCCGATGAGGCATAGAGAGTTGTCTTAAACGTAATATGCCATCCCTCCTCAGTTCTAACCGCCATATAATCCTCCACCGACGGCACTCCGGTATTAAGCAGCACATAACGATACGGAGGAACATAGCCAACATAATAAGGCATACAAATATCGAGCTGACCATCCCACAAGGTCATAGTATAGACCGCATTAGACAAAAAACGCATCTGACCGGCTGGTTGCATTTGGATAGATTGAGGATTGAACTCGAAGTTCTTAGAGAGGATGATAGAGTCGATATATCGCTCATACTCAGCGATTCTGGCGGCTCGACGCTCAGCACGCTGTTGCTGTTTTAGCGTCTTTAACTCCTTCTGATGTTGATTCTGCGCAACAGACAATGTGTTATCCGAAGAGTTCTGTGCTGCAAAGACTGTCAGTGCAACACATAGGGCAACACCCAAAAATAGATAGTAAAATCGTTTCATAACTAAGCCTTTTAGTTACGAAACAACTCAAAATCCTTGCCTAAATACCCATTTTCGTTAAAAATTCTCCCGTAGCAGACTCCTTGCATCGGGCAACTTGGCTCGGTGTTCCGACAGCAAGCACTCGACCTCCACCAGCACCGCCTTCAGGACCCATATCTATAATATGGTCGGCAACTTTGATAACATCCAAATTATGCTCGATAACGATGGCAGTATTTCCCTTATCGACCAACTTCGATATCACACCGAGCAATTGACGAATATCCTCAAAATGAAGACCCGTAGTAGGCTCGTCCAATATATAGAGTGTACGACCCGTATCATTTTTTGAGAGCTCGGCAGAGAGCTTAATGCGCTGCGACTCTCCACCCGAGAGTGTTGTACAAGGTTGTCCGAGCGTTAAATAACCCAAACCGACATCTTGAATAGCTTTCAGCTTACGATATATTGTAGGGATATTGCCAAAGAACTCAACGGCAATATTCACCGTCATATTCAGCACATCCTCAATGGTCTTACCCTTATATTTAACCTCCAGAGTCTCACGATTATAACGATGACCTCCGCATATTGGGCAACGCACATAGACATCGGGCAGGAAGTTCATCTCGATAGTCTGCACACCGGCACCGCGGCACTCCTCGCAACGTCCACCTTTGACATTGAACGAGAAGCGGCTTGCCTTGAAGCCTCGCACCTGTGCATCTGCTGTTGCCTCAAAGAGTTTACGTATATCGGCAAAAACATTGGAGTATGTTGCAGGGTTACTACGTGGCGTACGACCAATAGGTGACTGATCGACAACAACCAGCTTATCTATATTCTCCAAACCCTCGATTGAGTCATACTCCAAAGGTTGGTCAAAAGAGCGATACAACAAGCGACTCAATATCGGGCGCAGTGTTTCATTCACAAGTGTCGATTTTCCCGAACCACTGACACCTGTTACACATATAAACTTACCCAGAGGGAACTCAACGTCGATATTTTTCAGATTGTTACCCTTCGCGCCACGAATCACTATACTCTTACCACTACCCTCTCTGAGTGTTGCGGGAATCTCTATTTGACGACGTCCACACAGATAGTCTGCCGTAATACTCTGAGATTGTAGAATATCGTCCAACGTGCCACACGCCACGATATGACCACCGCGACGGCCCGCCTTAGGTCCCACATCGACAATATAATCTGCCGAGCGCATCATATCCTCGTCATGCTCAACCACAAGCACCGAGTTGCCCGCATCACGCAGGTTGCGCAATGTATTTATCAGTCGGCGATTATCTCGTTGATGCAGACCGATACTCGGTTCATCCAATATATAGAGCACATTGACCAACTTAGAGCCAATCTGCGTTGCAAGACGTATACGCTGAGACTCTCCTCCCGACAATGAACGCGCCGAGCGTGCAAGCGACAGGTAACCCAAACCCACATCGAGCAAGAACGACAGTCGCTCACGAATCTCCTTAACAATCTCCTCGGCAATCTTCCACTCCTTGGAGTTGAAATATTTATCGGCATCGTTAATCCAAGCTGAGAACTCGGCAATAGACATAGCAGACAGCTCAGCTATATTCTTTCCTCCCACACGGAATTGCAGCGCCTCCTTCTTCAGACGGCTACCACCACATACCGAGCAGGGACGATACATCAGGAACTGCTCGCGCCACTTCTGGCTCTTCTTGCTATCTTCATCGTCCGCCACGTTTACATATTCGGCAATACCCTCCCATTGCATCATCCTGCGTCCGGACAACGAGGTAAACTCCGACAAATCGACAGTCAAAGGTTTTGGGTCGCCATACAATATCGTATTGAGGCCCTCCTCCGAAATCGTATTGACAGCATCATCGAGAGTAAAATCATAACGACGGCCAAGAAGCGTCAGCAGAGTGAATATCTTATTATTTTTATACCGTCCCAATGGCTCAATAGCTCCCTCACGAATAGACCTCCTATCATCGGGAATTATTCGCTTAATATCGAACACAGCCTCAACGCCCAAACCGCTACAACGAGGGCAAGCACCTTGTGGAGAGTTAAATGAGAAGGTATGAGGTGCGGGGTCCTCGAAAGCGACACCCGTCGAGGGACACATCAAATGACGAGAGTAATAACGCATACCGTCAGCCTCATAATCATATATCGCCATAGTGCCTTTACCCTGACGCATCGCCTCCTTCAGCGAGCTCATCACTCTGTCGCGAAACTCCTCTCCCACTCTCATTCTATCGACAACCAAGTCGATATTATGAATCTTATAACGGTCGAGCTTCATTCCCGATAGAATCTCTTGCACCTGACCGTCAATACGTGCGTAGATATATCCTCGCTTAGCCAGCGATTCGAATAATTCGCGATAGTGTCCCTTTCGACCCTTGACGATAGGAGCCATAAATGCCACCTTACGGCCAGCAAAGCCCTCCAAGATAAGCTCACAAATCTGCTCATCGGTATAGTGCACCATCTGCTCGCCTGTGATAGGAGAATAGGCACGTGATGCACGAGCAAAAAGCAGTCGCAGGTAGTCATTAATCTCCGTTACCGTTCCGACCGTAGAACGAGGATTCTTGTTGGTTGTCTTCTGCTCTATGGCAATAACCGGACTTAGGCCCGTAATCTTATCGACATCGGGACGCTCCATCGTACCAACAAACTGGCGAGCGTAAGCCGACAGAGTCTCCATATAGCGACGCTGCCCTTCGGCATATATCGTATCGAAAGCAAGTGATGACTTACCCGAACCCGACAGACCCGTAATGACCACAAGAGCATTACGCGGAATCTCGACATTCACATTTTTCAGGTTGTGAACACGTGCTCCCTCAACGATAATCTTATCTTCCTGCGAAAACCCCATGACCGACTACTTTAAATAGGCAAACGCCTGATGAATAAGATCCTCCAACGATATCAGCCCAACCAAATCGGCAAAGCAGACAAGCAACACAAGCATTGTGAAGTATCTGACAAACTTTATACCCCATGCCATCATGATATAGGATGCAAACATTGCCCCTAAGACATTACCCAAACCATGCCACAGACCAAAGGCATAATCGACCTGTCCGTCAAGCATAAAAATAAGCAACGAGAATGGTGTAGCTATGAAGATAATAAATCCCTTGACAACATTTGCTGTGATGATATCCAAATCCATTGACCATATCGTCACAATCAGAATAGCATAACCCAGACCGATATAGATATAACCGCCATAGAAGCCTAACAGCAGAAACCACAGATAGTGCAAAGGCTTAATAACCAATGGATGACCTCCGTGTATATGGGGATGTTTATGGCTCTTTTCGAAAATCATATAGATAAGTACAGCCGACATCACCACCGTCATACAGATAGTAAAAATCGTATCGCTAACGGTTGTCGCAGCCATAGAGCCGGCAATATTTCCGACAATAGCAGGCAGAGCCAACTTAAAACCGCTCTTCAGATGCAACATTCGCTTACGCACGAAGTGTATGGTCGAGGTGAGATTCTGCATCACAACAGCGATACGGTTCGTTCCATTTGCCACACCGATAGGTAGGCCCAAAACCATAAATAGCGTCATCGAGATAATGGCGCCACCACCCGCAACGGTATTAATAACGCCAACGACAACTCCCGAAAGAATCAATATCGCTATTTCAAACCAATTATCCACCTAACCTCAACTCCTATTTTGTAGCTACATAAAACAAATCGTAAGCCTCATCGCACACTGCCTCAACGGCGTAATCACTCATCTGAATAGAGCGCGTCAAATCACTCTGCTGCTTGAGTAATGAACGGCGATTGATACGGTTTAACACATCGTAAACGCCTCGCAGGCACCACGCCGGCAGACGATGTTGTAAATCGAGTATATCGAAACGTGTAAAGCGTCGAACACCCTCTTTGTTGGCCTCGTAATACTTGCGAATTTTATCATTGCCGACAACGCCATAGCACTCCACATCGGCAAACGACTCTGCCAACAGCTGCTTGAGTTGCAGGGCTGTATACTCCCTGACGTGCCACGGATTTCGTGTCAGCGACATAGGCGCATTGGGCGTGGTGACGATAAACTTACCACCCGGACGCAACACCCGAAAAACCTCACGCACAAACTCCTTATCGCGCTTGATATGCTCTATCACTTGAAACGAGATAACATAGTCGAAGCTCTCATCGTCGAACTCGATAGGTGGCACCTGCATCTGGCAAAAAGTCACATTTTGGGGCAGCTCGCCCACATACGCCACGCTCTTATCTACGGTAGTATAGGTTGCAGATGCAGGAGCTACGACCTGCACGCCATAGCCCATACCCGTTCCTATCTCCAGCACATTGCCACTAACCAATTCGGCAGCCTTGTGATATGCCAGGATAGAACGCTGGTATACGAAATTATCCGAAACATCATGCGCCGAGACACGCTCGGCACTCTGCAACTTTGCCATTTTATCTCTTCTTCAATCTTATCTGGAAATCTTCAGCCTCAATATCGCCACTTTTCAAAAGCACACCGACAGCGCGCTTAAACTGATTCTTCGACATCTGTGTCTCGGCATGGACACTCTCAGGGGTAGACTTATCACCCAACTCCATCACGCCACCCTTCTGTTTAATCATCTGGAGCAACAGCTGTGCCGAGTCGGTAACACCCTTATAACCCGTCTCCTGGAGCATCAGGTCAATACGGTTATCGTCGGTTATACGACGCACAAAGCCCTCCAACTTATCGCCGATTGCCACAGGCTTGAAAATCTGATTCTTGTAAATCATACCCCAATGGCGATTGTTGATAATAGCACGATAGCCAATAGGTGACTCCGAAGCCACAATAATCTCCACCTTTTGGCGAGGTTTCACGGTAATTATATCGTTGTCGATGTATGATTTCAACTTCTGCGTAGCGACACATCGGCCTGTGATATTATCCACATAGAGCCACACCAAATAGCTGCGACCCGGGATAACGCCGCCTTGCTGATTGCGATTAGGCAAGAACAAATCCTTACCCACCAAACCCCAATCAAGGAACGCTCCGTGGATATTCTTATCAACGACCTTCAAACAAGCGACACTGCCCTCGGTAATAAGTGGCTTATCTGTCGTTGCGACCAATCTATCCTCAGAGTCGTGATAGACAAAAACCTCTATCTCATCACCCACAGCATTGTTCAGCGAGACGAAACGGTTGGGCAAGAGGACCTCCTGCTCCTGCTCATCCACAAGGTACAATCCATAGTCGCTTATGCGATTAACTTTCAGCGTCTGTATCTGTCCTACTTTCATAATTCATTCGATTTAGGGTGCAAAGATACGAAAAATCGGGAAATTTGACTGCCAAGAGAGGTAAAATCGAAAGACAAACAAAATAAATTTGTTTCAGTGCGCGAGTTGTATTATCTTTGCGTCGCAAAATTAACGCGAAAAGTTCTATTATATGATAAGCAGAAGATTGCTCAGAATTAAGGCTGTGAAGGCCTTGTATGCCCATCTCAAGTCGGAGTCCGACTCTTTAATGGCTTCAGAGAAGACTCTTGTCGCATCCATTGATAAAACATACGACCTCTACGTGCAGATGCTTTCGCTGATTGTCGAGGTAGCTCATTATGCTGAGCAGCGACAGGAGATTGCCAAGCAGAAGAAGATGCCTACATTTGAGGATTTGAATCCTAACCGTAAGTTCGTTGATAACGCCGTGGTTAGACTTATTGAAAATGGCGATGCGGTAAACGACTACACCGAGTCACACAAACTCTCTTGGTCGAACTACCCTGAACTGATTAAGACACTTTACTTACAGTTGGAGCAGAGCGAGTATTACCAACGTTATATGAGCTCCGAGGAGCGCTCTTTCAAGGAGGATTTGGCTCTGGTAACCGAGTTTTACACTCGCGAGTTGGAGGAGTCAGAGATGTTGGAGGAGGTGCTCGACGAGCAGTCGATACTCTGGAATGATGACTTGGGCTTTGCGCTGACGTTGGTCGTTCGCACGCTCTCTAACCTGCGCGCTTCACACACTGACGTCAAACTTCTTCCAAAATTCAAGAGCGAGGAGGATTTGGAGTTCGTAAAGGAGCTTTTTGCAAAGGCGGCAGTGAACTATAACGCCAATGTGGAGCTTATCGAGAAATTTACCCGCAACTGGGATGTTGAGCGCATCGCTTTTATGGATATTGTGATTATGGCCACGGCGATAGCCGAGCTGACATCATTTGCTTCAATTCCTGTAAAGGTTACCCTTGACGAGTATATCGAGATTGCTAAATACTACTCTACGGCAAGCAGCGGAACCTTTATCAACGGCGTACTCGACAAGGTTGTCAGCACACTCAACCAGGAGGGTAAGATTGTCAAGAGTGGTCGCGGACTCATCTAATATGGCTGCGTAATGGCTCACTCACAACGAAACATCAGTCGCATCTGCTACATCATCGTTGCGGTGGTGGCGTTGGGCTTTGCCATATATTATTGGGGATACAACCGCGGAAGCGACGCCGCTAATCAAGCTGTGAGCGACGATGATAACCCGATAACTTTAGCCAAAAGCATTGCATTTGGAACCGAGCGTCTGGAGTACACCTTTGCTGACACCCTGCAATTGGGCATTGCACATCAGGGCGAGGTCCTAACGCAAAGAATACGCTTGGAGAACACCGGTCAGGAGCCTTTGGTAATCACTCATCACGAGGCACATTGCGGCTGTACGGAGGTTGAATATAGCCGTCAGCCTATCGAGAGGGGCGAGTATCGAGACATCACTATCCGCTATAACACTCGAGGTCAAAGCGGATGGCAAATGAAACTTTTGGAGCTATATTTCGCTCAAAAAGAGTATCCGTTAAAGATTTACATAGATATTGAGGTAGAATAAAGTTGCTTATTTGGTAATATTTGTTACCTTTGCAACGGCAAGCAAATGAATATAAACTATTAAAATTGATAAAACTATGATTAATTTATTGCAAGCACAAGCAGGTGGCGGAATGGGTACATTCTGGATTATGATGATTTTGATGGTCGTTGTTATGTACTTTTTCATGTGGCGTCCAGAGTCAAAGCGTCGTAAGCAGATGCAGCAGTTCCGCGACAACCTCAAGAAGGGCGATAAGATTATCACAGCAGGTGGTATCTATGGCACTATCAAGGAGGTTAAGGAGGGTGACCCAACCGTTCTTATCGAGGTTGATAGCGATGTTACTCTTCGCGTAGACAAGGGTATGATTGTAGCTGACGCTTCAACAATGGCTCAGCAGAAATAAGCCTTTACTGCTTAAATAGACAGGGGATGCAATCGAAATTGCATCCCCTGTTTGTTCTATATAGAGTTCTCTTCTGCCGAGTGCTATTCTCGATAGGTTATTTCATATTCTGTTATCAGCCATGGCATCTGTTCACCGTCGTCATACTTACTTTTCTCTACGACATTGCCGATGCTATCGTATGTATACACCTCTTTTGATATACAATCACGTTTCTCTACCAATTGGCCTGCGTCGTTATATTTATAGAAGGTAGAGGGATAGTGGCCAGTTGGATCATTTACATTGTATTGAAACTCCTCTATCTTGCGCCCCTTTGAGTCATATTTATAGCCGTAAGTATATACTGCGAGTTCAATATCGTAATAATCCGCTTTATCCTCTTTTACCAATCTACCCTCGGCGTCATATTCGTAGTGCAAAACCGCCGTAGTCTGCATATCGGAATCTGTCATAATATCTTTTACCTTTCTGCCATTTGCATCGTATTCGTAGAACGTTCTAGAGGTAACATCTCCATTCTGGTTGCAATGATAGTGCTCGATAAGTTGGTCCTCGGAGTTATATTTGTAGAAGTCGCTACCCGACGGTTTCTCGCTATCGTCCTCGTAATAGATTTGTGCTTTGAGCAGACCGTTGTCTGTGTAGACAAACTGTGTTCGTCTAAATACAGAATTATCATAGCCCCACATCATCCTTGCCTGGGTCATCTGACCTTTTGCATTGTAGTCATAATGCATCATTAAGCCATCCAACATCGTAGGTCCCCACTGAACAACATCGCCACGCTCATTAAACAGACACATTTGAGATATGGGCGTAGGTTCCTTCTTCAACACGCCACCAACCTCCTCAAGAGTACAATTGACAGCATATATTTGTGCTACATTACCATAAACATTGTCAATATCAATCATCTCGCCTGCTCCTTGACGCTTAGGTGCAATTTGCGCAAACACTCCCGCTGAAAATAGCGACACCAACATTGCAAATAAAACAGATTTCTTCATATCCTCAAACTATTTACAGCTTACCTAAAAAACGTTCTCTATCGACCACAAAACGGGTGTGACTACCCTCGCCTATCAGCCTATCACCCTCGTATGCCTTAACAGCAAACTCCAAACGGCGACCATCAACCTCCAAGAGTTCAGCCTCAGCACGAATCTCTGCACCCAGAGCCGAAGCTTTGACGTGCGATGTAGAGATTGCTGTGCCGACTGTCGCCGAGCCCTCAGGCAGGTAATCCGCCACACACATCATAGCGGCATTCTCCATCAAAGCAACCATCGCAGGGGTAGCAAAAACAGCCATATCACCCGAGCCAAGCGCAAGGGCCGTATTAGAGTCCGTAACACAAACCCTGCTCTCAAATTTTAATCCTTTTTGTAACATATCATAATCCTATTTTTCACGTTTTGGAAACCAGCCTTTCTCTACTCGTTTGCGCTGCTCAAAGAGCTCGCCAATAGACCAAAATGAGGATGCACCCCACACGGCTAACAGCGTGGACCACAACACATCAGCAATCATCACCGAAAGTACCACAGCCACAATACCCATCAAGGCAAATACCCACCAAATCTTCACACCGAAGTAGTACTCTCCCTTGATAACCAACGGATGAAACAGACCTATTATCAGAAAGGTTGCAACACCTATAATCAATCCTGTAAAATACATAACTCACACGTTTATCTGCACAAAGATACTCTTTTTACAACAAAAACATCACCATTTTAGGGTAAATCCCAAAGATTTTATATCTTTGCACGAATTATCGACAATAACAAAAAAACAATATAGAGAGATGTTTGAAAATTTAACAGACAAACTTGAACGATCGTTTAAAATCCTGAAGGGTGAAGGTAGCATCACCGAGATTAACGTTGCCGAGACACTCAAGGAGATACGTCGTGCGCTTATCGACGCCGATGTGAACTACAAGGTAGCCAAGACATTTACCGACGAGGTAAAGCAGAAGGCTCTGGGTCAGCACGTGCTTACCGCCGTTAAGCCGGGTCAGATGATGACCAAGATTGTGCGTGACGAGTTGGCAGTGTTGATGGGTGGTACTGCGACAGATATTAAACTGGAGGGTAACCCTGCAATAGTACTTATCGCCGGTCTGCAAGGTTCGGGTAAGACAACTTTCTCAGGTAAGTTGGCAAACCTGCTTAAGACCAAGAAGAATCGCAAGGTTTTGCTCGTAGCGGGTGACGTCTATCGTCCTGCCGCTATCGACCAGCTGAAGGTTTTGGGCGAACAGATAGGTGTCGAGGTCTATACCGAGCCGGGCAATATGAACCCTGTGGAGATTGCCGAGAATGCTATTAAGTATGCACGTAGCAACTCATTCCACGTGGTGATTGTCGATACCGCCGGTCGTTTGGCTGTCGATGAGGCGATGATGGTTGAGATTACCGCTATCAAGAAGGCTGTGAAGCCAAGCGAGACTCTCTTCGTTGTGGACTCAATGACAGGTCAGGATGCTGTGAATACCGCCAAGGAGTTTAACGACCGTCTGGATTTCGACGGCGTAGTACTCACCAAGTTGGATGGTGATACACGTGGTGGTGCTGCTATCTCTATCCGCTCGGTAGTAAATAAGCCTTTGAAGTTTATCTCAAGTGGCGAGAAGATGGATGCTTTGCAGGTATTCCATCCGGAGCGTATGGCAGACCGTATCTTGGGTATGGGTGATGTGGTATCACTCGTTGAGCGTGCGCAGGAGCAGTATGACGAGGAGGCTGCACGTCGCCTGAAGAAAAAGTTGGTTAAGGACCAATTTAACTTCAACGACTTCTTGGAGCAGATAGGTCAGGTGAAAAAGATGGGTAACTTGAAGGATATCGCTTCGATGATACCCGGCGTAGGTAAGGCATTGAAGGATGTGGATATTCCGGATGACGCTTTCAAGCAGACTGAGGCTATTATCGGCTCAATGACACCTGCCGAGCGTGAGCACCCTGAGATTATCAATGCACGTCGTCGTGAGCGTATCGCCAAGGGTAGCGGAACAACGCTGGCAGATGTAAATCGTCTGATGAAGCAGTTTGAGGATGCTCGCAAGATGATGAAGATGGTTGCCGGTGGCGGACTCAAGCAAAAGATGCAGGCTATGCGTCGTGGCGGAGGTTTCCGTAGGTAAACTTTAGTCAAGACGATATAGCGAGCCGCTGCTCGCTATATCTATCATATAGATAGGTAAATAATTTATGCATCGTTCGGGTTTTGTAAATATCATCGGTAATCCCAATGTGGGAAAATCAACATTGATGAATGCGTTGGTGGGTGAGCGACTATCGATTATAACATCGAAGGCACAGACTACACGTCACCGCATTATGGGAATTGTCAATGGCGAGGATTTTCAGATTGTATATTCCGACACACCGGGCATCCTGAAGCCTGCATACAAGCTCCAGGAGTCAATGATGAACTTCGTACACGGGGCCGTAGATGATGCCGACGTGATACTCTACGTGACCGACACCGTCGAGCAGAGTGACCGCTCGGAGGAGATTATCTCGCGCATCATACGCAGCGGCATACCGACTATTGTTGTGATAAACAAGATAGACCTCACCACACCGGAGCACTTGGAGGAGTTGGTTGAGCAGTGGGGAGAGCGTCTGCCCGAGGCGATGATAATCCCTGTCTCGGCGCGCGAGAAGTTTAACCTCAAGGGGGTATTGGATGCCATCCTGGAGCGTCTGCCTGAGGGCGAGCCATACTACGACAAGGATACACTGACCGACAAGACTCTGCGTTTCTTCGCTTCGGAGATTATCCGCGAGAAGATTCTGCTCACCTACGACAAGGAGATACCCTACTGCTGCGAAATCGGCATAGATTCATACAAAGAGGAGGAGACAATAGACCGCATATCAGCAACGATATATGTAGCCCGCACATCACAGAAAGGAATCGTCATCGGCCACAAGGGCGAGAAGCTCAAGCGCGTAGGACAAAAGGCGCGTGAGGATATGGAGCGTTTCTTGGGCAAGAAGGTCTTCTTGCAGCTCTTTGTCAAGGTGCAGGAGGATTGGCGCAACAATGAGCGACAACTGCGTCGCTTTGGTTACGAGCAGGAGTAGGCAATAAAACGCCACAAAGTACGTTCGGTTATAGGTTTAGTTTAGGTTATTATGCGAAAGTTATTTATAAAGGTTATGCTCTCGTTGGTGCTTATTGTAAGTGCCGGCACTGCCTATTCGCAGTATAACAAAGACTACTTCTTCTATATGGGACGTCATTTTATGATGAATAATGACTACCACGAAGCTATCCGTACACTCAACGTGCTGTTGCGTTTCGACGAAGATTCCTACGAGGGATATTTCCTGCGCGGCATTGCTAAATACAACCTCGACGACCTGCTCGGTGCCGACGCCGACTTCACGGAGGCTATCAAGCATAATCCGGTATTCACCAACGCCTACACTTACCGAGCTGTAACACGTTCACGTTTAGGCAACTATGACGATGCACTTAAAGATTTCCATGAGGCTATCGAGCTGCGTCCCGACGTCCCTAATGCCTATTACAGCCGAGGAGTGACACGTCTGCTGAATCAACAATTTGAGGAGGCAATAACCGACTTCAATATGTTTCTGCGCCACGAGAAGAAGGTGGCTGACGCCTATATCAATCGCGGTGTCTGCTACCTCCAACTCAAGGACACGACCAAGGCTTACGAGGATTTCTCGACAGCGATACGTACCAACCGCGAAAATCCCGAAGGATATAACCGTCGCGGTATGCTTTACATGGAGCAGAAACGTTATGACGAGGCACTTGAAGACTTGAACACAGCCATCAAGCACGACTCGGTATATATCACCTCGTTCTTCAATCGCGCCATCATCTATGCCAACACACAGCGTCCCGTGCAGGCATTGGCAGATTTTGACCGAGTGATAGAGATAGACTCCACATCGTCGCTGACCTACTTTAACCGAGCCATTGTCCGCTCACAGATTGGCGATTACAACCGCGCGCTGGAGGATTATAACAAGGTAGCATTATACACCCCCGACAATGTGTTGGTCTATTACAATCGTGCCGGCATACACTCCCAGATTGGTAATATCGAGGAGGCTATTGAGGATTATACCAGAGCTATTGCACTCTACCCCGACTTTGCCAACGCCTACCTCAACAGAAGCTATATGCGTATGCGCTTGGGAGATATGAAGCGGGCGAAGCAGGACCACGATATGGGAGAGCGAAAGATTGCCGAGCATCGTGCGCGACTAAACATTGATTCGACATACTCCATCTACAACGACACAACACAGAAGTTCGACAAACTGCTCTCGTTCGATGCAAAACTCACAAAGAGCTTCGAGCATAGCAAGGAGCATGAGGCACCAAGCAATGTTGCGATGCGCCTAATACCGCTTTATAAGTTCGTTATGATGAATGCCGACTCGACCACCGTAGCACGTGCCGAGCTTTACCATTCGCAACGCGAGAAGGACTTTGTTAAGCGTATAGGTAACGATAAGTTATGGATTTCTCGCTCGGGCAGCAACATCGCCGCCGACACGCTGATAGCTATGGAACGTGAGATTAGCGAGCAGATTGCCGGAAAACGAAGCTGGGAGTTAATCTTCCAACGCGGTGTTATTCAGTCACATATCAAGCAATATACCAACGCTGTAAATACGCTTACGGCAGCCATTGCAGAGAATCCGGCTAATCCGTTCCTCTACATCAATCGTTCGACAACACGTGCCGAGATGATTGATTTCATATCGTCGATTGACAACTCATATCAGCGAATAACCATCGACGCTGACCCTGCCAAGCGACTGCACAACAGCGGAACACGACAATATAACTATGACGATGCGATGGAGGATATCAACAAGGCTATCAAGCTATATCCCGACTATGCGTATAGCTACTACAACAGAGCTAACCTGCACGCCATATCGAACCGTCTGCCAGAGGCATACGAGGATTACAGCAAGGCCATTGAGCTCAATCCACAATTTGGCGAGGCGTACTTCAACAGAGGTCTGATACAGATATTTATGAAAGATACCCGCAAGGGCTGTTTGGATTTGTCAAAGGCAGGTGAGTTGGGCATTGAAAATGCCTACGAGACATTGAAATATTATCAAACAAATAACTAAAATAAAAACACTATGACTCAAACAATTACACGTAAACTGAACGATAGTGCCGCAATGCGTTGGACGGCACTTATCTTGGTGGCATTGATGATGTTCTTTGCCTATATGTTCGTTGATGTGCTATCCCCAATCAAGACAACCGTCGAGAACGCTCTTCATTGGAATAGTGACACATTTGGCACATACGCTGCATCGGAGTATTTCCTCAATGTGTTCGTCTTCTTCCTAATCTTTGCAGGTATCATCCTCGACAAGATGGGTATCCGTTTTACCGGTATCCTCTCAGCGAGTTTGATGGTCGGAGGTGCTGTTATTAAGTTTATTGCTGTCACTGATTGGTTCCAGGCTACTGCTTTCTGTGGTTGGTTAGACTGCTGGTGGCCAGCATTCCCAGGTACTGCAAAACTTGCATCACTCGGCTTTATGATTTTTGGCTGTGGTTGCGAGATGGCAGGAACAACCGTATCAAAGGCTATTGCTAAGTGGTTCAAGGGTAAGGAGATGGCATTGGCTATGGGCTTGGAGATGGCTATCGCTCGTTTGGGTGTGTTTGCTGTAATGTGGACCGCTCCATCTATCTCTGCAGCGTTTGGTGGTACTGTTACCGCTCCAATAGCATTCTGCACAGCATTGCTGATAATCGGTTTGTTGAGCTATACAGTATTTACATTTATGGATAGCAAGCTCGACAAGCAGCTTATTGCTTCAGGCGAAATGACCGAGGAGAAGTCAAACGATGAGGAGTTCCAGATTAAAGACTTGGGTAAGATTTTCACGAGCAAGATGTTCTGGTTGGTAGCTCTCTTGTGTGTACTTTACTACTCTGCTATCTTCCCATTCCAGCGTTTTGCGCCCGACTTTATCGACAAGACTCTGCTTGTAGATTACGGAGGCAAGATTGTCAGTGTATTCCCTATTTTGGCTATGGTACTTACCCCACTGCTCGGAGCTTTTCTTGACTATAAGGGCAAGGGTGCTACAATGCTTATGTGTGGTGCAATAATTATGATAGGTTGCCACCTCAGCTTTGCGTTCTTATTACCCGCTTTCCCATCAACAATCTTGGCAATTGCCCTTATTGCAATTCTTGGTGTATCGTTTGCTCTTGTTCCTGCTGCATTGTGGCCATCAGTACCAAAGATTATCGATGAAAAGATTCTCGGCTCGGCATACTGCGTTATCTTCTGGATTCAGAATATCGGTCTTTTGTCTATGCCTATTATCATCGGCAAGCTCAATGTATCGACAGGTGGTTACACCGTCCCTATGATTGTCTTCTCTTGCTGTGGTATCGCAGCCCTTTTGTTCAGCATCTGGCTTAAGATAGAGGACAAGCGTAAGGGATACGGTTTGGAGGAGCCTAACGTTAAAAAATAGATAACAAATTGAGATTTCTACGTACAATATCGCTTATAGCGATTACCCTTAGTATATGTTGGTCGGCACGGGCGCAAGAGCTCGATGCCGACTACTATACATATCCGCTACTCAACACCAAGCGGTACTACTCTTCTAACTTTGGTGAGATGCGCCCTAACCACTTCCATTCAGGCGTAGATTTCAAGACCGACGGTGTGGAGGGCAGAACGGTTGTTGCTGCTGCGGATGGCTATATCAGCCGAATTTTTCAGTCACCTTGGGGTTTTGGTTTAGCACTCTACATCACTCACCCCAACGGCACGACAACGGTCTATGCTCACTTGCAGAAGTTTCGTGACGATATAGCCGCATACGTCTATCGCGAGCGACACCGTCTGAAGCGACACAATATAGACCTTTACTGCGGAGCGACAACATTTCCCGTAAAGAAGGGTGATATGATTGCTCTGTCGGGCAATAGTGGCTCATCAGCAGGCCCACACCTCCATTTCGAAATTCGCTCTTCAGCCAATCAGAAGACTCTCAATATGATTTCTAAGGGCGTATATCAGCCAACAGATGATATTGCTCCGCTGATTGACAAGATACACTACTTCGAGGTCGATACCGTAGCAGGTGTTCCTCGACACAGCAAGGCTGCCACATACAAGCTAAAGGCTGACGGCACGCTCTACTCTCTTGAGCAGGAGACTCCGATAAGCGTAGGTCGTAAAGGCTATTTTGTTGTAGAGGTAAGCGACCGCAAGAACGGCACAACAAATCGTTATGGCGTACACAACATCGTAGCGCAAGTAGATGGTCAAACATACTACGAATACCGCAATGACGGCTTCCTGTTCGGTAACACTCGTTACTGCAACGCCATAGCCTACTACCCTATTCAGCGCTCGTCACGCAATGAGGCTATGCGCTTGGCCGAGTTGCAACATTGCATCAAGGAGTTTTACCCCCACATGGTTGATAGAGGTGTGGTACGCACCGAAGAGGGACAACACCGTAAAGTACGTATCTACGCCACTGATGACTGTCTTAACACCTCGACCTTGGAGTTTGAGATTGTAGGCAAACCCGATAGCGAGTGTTTCAGTGGCGAGGCTATCGACAAGAGTACAATGGTATATTACCACAAGGCTACACGCCGCAGTGTGGATGATGTTTTCAGCGTCGATATTCCCGCATTAGCTCTATACGAATCGACAGATATTATCACACAAGTAGAGGAGGGCTCGCAGGTCAAGACCTCGCTGATACGTCCACTGCTGACAAAGGTTTATAGCGTAGGCAATAAAGATATTCCACTGCACAAATCTATGACTATCTCATTCCGCTACGCCAACAGCAATGTCAAGCCACAACAGTTGGCAATAGCATCGGTGAACAATAAGCAGGAGATGGTCTATGTAGGTGGAAAATACAAGGATGGCGTTCTTTCGGTCAAGACATCAACATTTGACAAGTTCTGCATTACCTGCGACGCCACAGCACCTACTATAACACCTAAATTTAAGGATGGCGACAACCTCTCGTCATCGAAACGCATAGAGTTTCAACTAAAGGATAACTTCTCCGGCGTAGACTCCTACTCTGCCACTATCGACGGCAAATGGGTGGCTATCGACTACGCCAAGGGCATAGCCTCAATCAATTTGATTGATGAGGGTATAAAGGGTGGCGTTGAGCACTCGGTAACTATTTCAATCAGCGACGCTTGTGGCAACAAAGCCTCGTGGAGCGGTAAATTTCTGAAGTAACACCACATCATAAAGATAATTGAGCCTGTCTAATCCCCAAAGAATAGACAGGCTCAACTTATTTTATACAACACGCACTACCTAAGTGAATTCATTCTGATACTTGCCTTAACCAAAGCTATGGCACGTATACGATTCATCTCAATATCTTTGTCAGCATGGTGTGGGTTTTGGCTTACGAGCTTAACATATCCCTCACGCTCAGACTTTTGAATATATTTCACCGTAATATACTCCTCGCCATCCAAGTCTATCGAAAGCAGATACATATCTCCCCAAAAGATATTATCAAGGTCTTGCAGTTGCTTGTAAAGCACTATATCGCCACTCTTCAATAGCGGATACATCGAGTCGCCAACAATGTAAATCGCACCGTCACATTTAGGTAGATTCGGAATATTGATAAAATTCACCGGCTGAAATTGCGCCTCATCCTCAAACAGAGGTACCAAACCTGCTGTTCCCTCAATCGAGTACAAAGGCACCGACTGCATAGGCAGAGAGTTGTCTGTTCTAAGACGGAAAGGGGTAAATTCCGGCTCAGCATTAAACATCCTACCCGCACCCGAGTCAAGCCAATCGGGATTGACGTTAAAATCTTGAACCAAGATATTTTTATTTCTTGTTGAGAGTCCCGTCTTGCCTGTCTCAATCATCGAGAGGGCCGCTTTACCAATGCCAAAGTGCTGAGCAAGTTGCTCTTGCGTCATCTTCAGTTCCTTTCTTATAAGTTTTACTCTATCCCCTACCATAGCAATATCAATAAATTTTATACAATATTTTAACACAAATTATTGCAAATGTTCATTTCTTGAACTATATTTGCACAACAAAGTTAAGGGTTTTATTTCAAAGTAACAAATTATTTATTAATTATTTTACACTATGAACTATGTATGACATATCAGATGAACTTTACAGAATAACCATATGCTTAGTAATAGACCGCATCGGTGACCAGGGTTACATCTCTGATGTTATTGAATTTGAACACGACGAGATGCTTTGCCGCCTGCACCTTTCAGCGGTAATCTATCGACAAACATCCGTCTACCCGGAGGGAAAAATCACAGCCATCAGTGACATAATCCCCGTATGGTGGGAATTCCACACCTACACCTCCGAAGGCGAGGAGGTTCTCAACACATTCTCATTTAACGAACTTAGACAATATATCTAAAACGATGAAAGACGAAAAAACAACTCAAAGAAAACATTTTCCCCATTTCGCGCAATTTGCCCGGAAATTATATCCATTTCTGGAGATACAGGAGTTTCACAAAGTATACTATCGTCTGCTGGAGCAATTTGCACGTGGCAAGATTCGCAAGCTCATGGTCTCTATGCCACCACAGCACGGCAAAAGTGTCGGAGCCAGCACCCTACTGCCGGCATATATGTTAGGGCTCAATCCCGATATGAAGATTGCCATAGCATCATATTCGGCTTCGCTTGCCAACAAGTTCAATCGACGCGTACAACGCATAATAGAGAGTCGCGAGTATGGTGACATATTTGCTGACACACGCATAAAATGCGGAGGCAAACCGCCACAGTACCTCAGAACCTCGGACGAGGTGGAGATTATAGACCACGACGGCGGATTGCTGTCTGTTGGCAGGGAGGGCTCACTGACGGGCAACCGCGTAGATTGCTTCATTTTGGACGACCTATATAAAGATGCAATGGAGGCTAATTCTCCTCTTATCCGCGAGAACTGCTGGGAGTGGTATACCTCAGTTGTCAAAACGCGTATGCACAACAACTCCAGCGAGCTGATAGTATTCACCCGCTGGCACGAGGAGGACTTGATAGGCTCGTTGCGTGAGAAGGAGCGTTGTGTGGAGTTCAAGGCGTGGAAGGATATTGACAACTTAGGACCCAACGACTGGCTATGCTTGAATTTCGAAGCCCTAAAGAGTGGTCCACCCACAGAGATTGACCCTCGTATTGAGGGCGAGGCATTGTGGCCCGAACGACAGAGTGCGGAGCTGTTGAAGATGAAACGACAGCTTGACTCTGTTCAGTTTGAGTGTATGTATCAGGGACACCCATCATCGCGCGGAGGTCTACTCTATGGCGATAGTTTCAACGAGTATGATGATATTCCGACAGATATAGTGCGCCGCTCGAACTACACCGACACCGCCGATATGGGCGACGATTACCTATGTTCGATGAGCTATGCTGTGGATGCTGACGGCGTAATCTACATCACCGACGTTGTCTACTCCCGCGAGCCAATGGAGGTTACTGAGAGTTTAGTCGCCGAGATGCTGAAAGGCTCAGCAACACGCTCCGCACTTATCGAGAGCAACAATGGAGGACGCGGCTTTGCCCGTGCCGTACAACACCTTGCGCCGAAGGTGCACGTCGAGTGGTTTCATCAAAGCGGCAATAAGGAGGCTCGCATCCTCTCCAACTCGGCTACGGTCATCCACTCCATCCGTTTTCCACGATATTGGGCTCAACGTTGGCCGGAGCTATATGCACATCTGACGACCTACCGACGGGAGTTTCGCTCA
Organism: Alistipes sp.; assembly: GCA_017623505.1. GTDB lineage: Bacteria > Bacteroidota > Bacteroidia > Bacteroidales > Rikenellaceae > Alistipes. Next base: position 22,218 of record JAGAOZ010000018.1, on the reverse strand, counting down.
AACCGCTGGCACGACGCCGCCGACGTCCTAAGTGGCATCATCGAGAAAGAGGGCTTCTTCGTCGATCGCCCCAAAATCTCGACCATCAGCTTCCACTAAACTCTCGAATTAGCAAGTACAAAAACCCTGCAACATACGATGTGTTGCAGGGTTTTAATAAAAACTATTTATGTATTATAAACCATAAATACCATTAGATAATAATACTATTATCATAACAATAGCACCTACTACACCTATACCGGATACAATATCTGCGGCAATAGCAAAACCTGTTCCTCTACCATCACTTGAGGCCCCTATTGATGCCAAAATTAAAGACGCAAGGAATACCAAGCCGACAACAATCCACCACCACCAGAAGAACCATAACGGTGGAACGGTTAGCATTAAGACACCCACCATACTGATAATAAATGACACTAAACTCAATACTGAGAAACCAGGTTCAGGTCTTGGTGGTACGGGTACGGGTCCTGCTCCTGTTCCTGTTCCTGTTCCTGTACCATTACCAATTGGAGGGAAGTACTGAGTCCAGTTTAACGTAGTATTACCGATACGGACAATATCGGTAGACCGAAGTGGTTGCTGGCCATTAGTACGCATACGCATTCCGTTAATAAATACGCCATTTGTAGAATTAGTGTCAATAATAGTGAACTGACCATAATCCTCAATTATCTGACAGTGTGCACGTGACACTTGGTTGTCCTGAATTACCACATCATTCGAAGAAGAACGACCGATTTTTACAATTTTCATAATATAAATAGTTTAAAGTTAGGTTATCTCATAAAATACTGTATCCATGGCAAAGTTGTATTACCTATACGGATAATATCACTCTGCTTAATACGAATTTCACCATTACGACGCATCTTCATTCCATTTACGTATGTACCATTCAACGAATTACAATCCAACAATGTATATTCGCCATAGTTCTCAATAATCTGACAATGGGCATGCGACACCATTGGATCATGCGAAATAACTACGTCGTTACTAGTATCTCTACCAATCTTTATAATTTTCATATATCTACCTCTTTTAGGAGCTACCAATCACATATACGAAGTTGGCAACTCTTCTCACTCACTTTTTACTCCTCCAAACGCTTGGTACTCTCCTCTACGGCCTCAATCTTTGCAATCTTATATGCGCCATCAACTTTCTTGATGTAGATACGCTTCTGCATAGTATCGCCGTATGTCTTGCTGCGGAACTTCTGACACATATCCAACACGATAGTATTCCAGTTATTCTCCTGTACGCCATTGAACTCAACCTTTGCGTCCATCTCCAAACCTTTGATACGAGAGAGATACTTCTTCGCAGGGATAGCCTTATTCATACGCTCCTTACCATTCTTGTAACGGAAGGTAACATCGATACCGCTCTCTGGATTCTCAAACATAGCCAAAATCTCCTCCTTAGCAGCCTTATCACGAGATACAGCATACTCAGCCACCTTAGCCACATACTCCTCAGCAAAAGCCTTAGAATTACGAACAGCATTTACAATCTCTTCATGTGTCTTTGGCTCGCTAACAGCTATAATCTGATACTCCACCTTAGTAATCTCAGCCTTTGTCATATCTGCATTTACTTCAACAGTAAACTTAGGAGCAACCTCTACCGATGCCTCAGGATTAACATATTGATATGCCTTTGATGAATCAATAAACTGATTTGGATTCAATGGAAGAGTAATGTGAGATGACTCGTTCATGCTAAAGACCTTATCATTACGAATAGTCTTACCTGAGTGAATCTCACCAACTACTGCAAATGCACCAACAACCTCCTTATCCAGACCGAGCTCCTTACCAGAGATTACCTTTGGCTCTCTGAACCATTGGCGCACCTTCTCCTTTGCTATTGCTGTCATTCGAGCAACCTCACTCTGCAAATAAGGCACAGCCTGAGCCTCCGAAGCGATAAGCTTCACCTTTGTCACCTTAGGAGTCTTAACGAGCTCACCATTTACTGAAGCCTCCTTATTATTCTTCAAAGGAGCTGTTACCTCCCAAGTAAGTTTAACACTATAACGAGCATCACTCTTATTATCACCAGTGATTGTTCTAAGCTCCGCTACGGTGCTGATTACATATACATTTTTAATTACCTTGACTCCATCCTTAGCCATTTTATTCTTAACATCAGATGTTGCTGCATTAATAGGCTCAAAAATAAACTTATTTGAACCAGTCTTAGAGAGCGCAACAAACACAGGCTTAAGAGCCTTAGAGCCCAACTCAACCTCTACTTTCGCAGCCTCAAACAAGAACTGAGGATCTTCGGCAATAGCATTAAGAGCAGACTTATTACCCTTAACATTGCCATTCAAAGCCTCACGCACCTTTACATAAAGCTGCTCTTGCTGTTTCTGCGCTTCAGGCTTTACCACACCTTTAACATCATCCGACACTTGTGCATTTGCTGCAAACGATACTCCGACAGCAAAAGCGAGAGCTAAAAATAACTTTTTCATCATCTTGTGTTTTAATTGGTTAGTAAATTAATTATAGTATTTTTTTATTTTTTGATTACCAATCTAATACCAATACTTGGAGTACAATCGTTTTGATATTCGAAATCTCTATATGTAGTGGCTAATTCTGCCACATCAGCTGTATCATATCCGCCACCGCGGAATACCACAGAATTCACAGCATCTGATTCTTTATAATTACACGGATCCACCATTCGGGCAGATTCATTATAATAATTTTCATCATAATAGTCAGCACACCATTCAGCAACATTTCCACTCATGTTATAGATACCTAACTCATTCTTATTGCCATCATAATCCACCGGTGCCGTATCATTTTGATTATACCATATACCCCCCACATCCATTGAGCCGGCATATCGAGTTCCCTTAGAGTATTTACCACCACGGGCTGCATATTCCCATTGCGCCTCAGTAGGCAACATAAAGTCTGCGCCGGTTTTCTTATTGAGTTTTGCGATAAACCTCTTGGCATCATCATACGAAATATTCTCCACCGGCAATCTATCATAATAAGCATCCGTAGCCACCTCCCCGTTGATAGTCATTTCCGGCTCAGAACCCGACGGATCTGAGTCTTTGCCCATAATCCGCTTATACAGGCCACGAGAAACCTCCATCTGCCCTATATAAAAATCGGAGATAGTAACACTATGCTTTGGATTATCATCTGAGTCAGCGTCATCACTACCCATAACGAAATTACCACCTTCAACATAGATCATAGGATAATTGTATTCACCACTAAAGTTGTAAATCTCAACATCTGGCGCACCCGGCTCTAAAATATCTTGAGAATTACTTCCAAAGCCCATAAACAGATAAGCGAGCAAACCTCCGACAAGGACAACAGCTATTCCGACAACAGCAAGTATCCAAGCCTTACCACGACTTCCTCCACCAATATTTTCATCGACAAGCTTCGATGGTCTGACATTGCGCAAATCATCCATAAACTCGTCAATAGTTTGATGACGGTTCTCGGCCTTAATCTGCATAGCCTTCAAGATTGTACGATTTGCTTCGGGTGGAATTGAATGATTAAGAACTCTCGGCTCTGTCATCTTCTCAGTAAGACGAGCCGCCGACTCCATAGGCACCTGACCGGTCAAAACAAAATAGAGCGTAGCACCTATGGCATAAATATCGGTATACGAACCCTTGCGGCTCTTCGTAGTATATTGCTCAGTAGGAGCATAGCCATGGGTAATCATCGAAGTATGAGCCTGAGTCTTATCATGTTCGAACTCACGAGCTGAACCAAAGTCAATCAAAATAGCCTTATGGTCCGCTGTAATCATAATATTATCAGGCTTAATATCCCTATGTAACACATGACGCTGATGAACATAACCCACTGCCGAAGCTATCTGGGCCATATAGTTTACAGCTTGAGGATAAGACAGAGGACCATTATCATCGACAATTTTCTGCAAACTCATACCCTCAATAAAGTCCATAACCATGTACGACGTGTTGTTCTCGCTAAACACGTCAGTCACATTTACAATATTAGGATGATGAAAATCCGAAAGCATTCGGGCCTCTTTAACAAAGGCCTCTTGGTATTTCATATATGTAGCGGTATTGTCACCCTGAATCTCCACGAAAGGTGTTCCCGCGCGACGCACACAACGACCAGCCAAGAAATACTCCTTGATACATACAATCTTATTAAGGCCAACCTGCATCGCCTTATACGTAATACCAAAACCGCCCTCTCCAAGACGAGAGAGAATCACATATTTACCTGACGAAAGTGTTGTTTTCTCCAGCAAATAGTTGTGGTTAATAATTGTATTTTGTTCCTCTGTTTGTCCCATTACTTAATATTGTGTCTTTTCATGTATGCCTTAACATCCTTTAGAAACTCCTCGCAAGTCTGATACCTATAACGAGGCTCCTTTTGTAATGCTTTTTCCACTATTCTCTGCAATTCCTCTCCGATAAACGGATAGAACTGAGCCATTTGTGGTGTTGGATCTTCTTTAATCTGGCGTCGCAGTTCTCTTATAGACTCATTTCGGTCTGTCGAATTAGCGATAAACGGCACACGACCGGTCAGCATTTCAAACAGCATCACTCCCAACGCAAAAATATCCGTATAACGACCGCAAGCTTTTTTCTCAAACTGCTCCGGCGGCATATACGACGGTGTTCCATAACCTGTTGTACTGCTACCCATGTCACTCATTCGTGACGCAATACCCAAATCAATTAATCTCACCTCACGTTTAGGTGTCAGAATCACATTATTCGACTTAATATCCAGATGTAGGATTCCCTTCTGATGTATATACGCCACAGTATCCAATATCTCTACAAATATCGGCAGCGCGATATGCTCCGGCACCAGAGTCATTTTATTGTAAATAAAATGCTCCAAGCTATCGCCCTCGATAAAAGGCATTACAATATACCATTGATTGCGCTCTACAATATCTATAAAATCCACCAATCGTGGTATGTTGCGATGCTCCAACATCAAATAGAGCTGCGTCTCAACATTCCTAAAGTTGTTTCTAACAAATTCATTTGCAAAGAACCTCTGTTTCAGTTCCTTTATAGCCACAGGAAAACCGCTTCTGAGGTCCACACCCCAGTAGACACGTGCCGTTCCACCCTCTGCCACCAAATGGCCAACATGGTAGTTCGGAATTACGGGTAAAGCCTGTTTATTCATATCTGTTCTTATATCATTTTTAGCTTAATAACGATAATTTATATCGTAATCAAGATGTACTCTGTTTTGTTCAGCCTCCAGTTCCACTTGTGTCGCCTTAAGTTTCTCTCTCAAATTATTGTTTTCGGCATAATAGAAATCAACCAAAGTGTCTAAAGATTGCCGCTCCTCGTGTAGTACCGAAACCGTTTGTCGCAACTCCTGTACGGTGTTTTTATTCACTTCCAGCCCTCGCTTAAGCTCTGTGATTTCTCGTTGCTGCATCTCTATCGCTGCCGTTTTATCAGTATTCTCCACGTATAGCCATATCATTCCTGCCGCAAAACAGAGTGTTAAAAATGCTAAGCATCCTATCACGCCCCACACCCAAGGTGCCGTCCTATTTTGAGGCTTCGCCACTGGTTTATATCTATCCGCGACACCGCCCGACAACCCGACAATTCTCTGCCACGGCACAACAATATCTCCGATACGCAACTCGTCACGAGGTCGAAGCATCACCTCGCCAACCACTCGACGACCATTAAGTGAAGTACCTATATGCGACCCGAAGTCCACCACAGAGATTCTTCTATCATCTCGAACCACAATCTGCAGATGAAAGACACCGACAATACAATCATCAATCTGATAATCGCATGTTCTATCTCTTCCTATGGTGTAAACTCTCATAAACTCTATTATTTATTGCCAACAATATTAATCTGTTCGAATATTTTTCTTATTACTCTTTGTTTTCTCTATCTCCGATTATTATTGTACACGTACGCCGGTTCGTTACAGTAAGTTTTGTTGTAGAGTCCGGTTTTGCATTTGCCACATTTAACGAGTCCACCTTCTCCTGCAACTCGGCCTTGTCTTCCTCCAATACTTCATTCTCACCTTCCAACATTGACTTCTCTATTACCAATGCATCCTTCTCACCTTCCAACTCTTTAATATCGGCCTGAAGATTCTTTCTAACCTTAACCAGATTATCTATCTCCTTATCTTTACTAGCTGCTAGCTCTTGAAGTTGGTCACTAAGATTACCACATTCAGCCTCGAGGTTTTCTATCTGCTCCTCTAATTCCTTATTCTTTTCTTCCAAAGTTTTCTGCGCTACGGCTGATTGTTGCTTAACCTGCTCTATTTCGCTATTCTTGTTACTAGCAATCCACCAGCAAACAGCGACTGATACAATCAAAACTACGGCATACATAATAAGCCAAACGAGGTTTCCTTTGCCACTATTCTTTGGCTGTGTCTTAGAGCCTGAGCCATCATCCTGTTTCAGCCCAATTATCTCTTGCCAAGGAATTTTCACCTCAAATGCTCTCAACTCGTCTTTTATATTCAATCGAGTCACGCCACTTATCGGTGCTCCATTGACGTACGTACCATTTCTGGAGTTCAAATCAACAACCGACACAACCCCATTATCATCAACCACTATTTGCAGATGAGTACGCGATACCTTCGCATCATCCACAACATAATCGCATGTTCTATCTCTTCCTATGGTGTAAACTCTCATCGGGTCAGTAATTTTAGCTTATTTTACCTCTGTTGCTTTCTCTGCTTGAGGAGCAGGAGTCTCCTTTACTGGCTCTGCTTTGGCAGCTGTCTCTTGAGGCTGCTCCGCTGTTGCAACCTCCTGCTCTGCTGGTTGGGTCTGCTGAGTCTTCTCATCATCCTTTATAGATGACGAATCGTTGTCCTCTTTCAAACCCAAATATGCTCTTAGATTATTTTTCCATTTCCAATCCGACTCTTTATTTTTTACAATTTTGCGTATTTGACCTAACGAATCTTGCAAATTCTTAATATTTTTTTTCTTAGCATCCAAGTCTTTTTGAAGTTTTGTACTATCTTCTTTAAGTTGGTTTATATGAGTCACTTTCTCACTCAAATCCTTTTGTTGCTTAGCAATTATTTTTGCATTGTCATTATTTGATCTATTAATTGCAGCATTTAATTCATTATTTTTAGCCTTTAACTCTTCATTCTTTTGTTTTAAATCATCTTGATTAGCTTTTGCTTTTTCTGCTGCTTCATTCAAACCATTTATTTTCTCAGCATTACCACCTAATGTTTTATTTGCCGCTGTAACATATGCGTCGTGTTTATTATTAAGTTCATCATATTTGTTTTGCAATTCGTTATACTCATTTTTACTTTTATTAAGGTCATTTTCTAATGTTTCCACTTGAGTTTTTGCAGCTTCTATCTCACTGTTTTTACTACTTGCAATCCACCAGCAAAGAGCCGCAGACGCCAACACAATAACAGCACAAATAATTATCCACAACAACGCCCCGCCACTCTTCTTTTGAGGTTGCTGGGGTTGTTGGGGCGCTACCGGTTTTTTCACTGGCTTAAGCCCCACCAAATCCTGCCATGGAATCTTTACCCCGGCAGCTCTCACCTCATCATTAGCTCGCAACTGTGTCTCGCCATTGATTCTTACTCCATTAACAAATGTTCCATTCGCTGAGCCTAAATCAACAACGAGCATCTTCTTATCGTCACTAACAACAATCTGCAAATGATTGCGTGATACTTGTGCATCCTCTACTATATAATTATTTGAGATATCTCGACCTACTGTAATAACTTTCATATTCTATTTTTTTAAATTGTTTACACTTTCTACTCTATTTTTTAACTCTTTGCGTTCTTGATCAAAGTTATAAGCTTTCTCTTGAACGTTGATAATTTCATTTTTAAACTCTTTTCCTGGTATTTCAATGTCTCCATCCATGTATTCCATCAAATCAACTATGATACTATCTATATTAGAGTCTAAATCAGCCTTAAAGTTATCATCTACCTCACGATAGTAACCATCTTCTTTACAAAAAACTTTTTTGTAATCCTTACGCACTTTTTCCCACTCAGATTGTTGAGTGATTAGGTAGTGTGTGCAAAAAACCGAATCAGCCTTATTAAACCCTTTATACGCTTCTGCAAAATCATGCATTGACGACTTTAGGTTTTCAGACTGCTTATTATATCGTGCAAGGACATTATTAAGCGAGTCTATCTTTTTATTAAATTCTTCTTTCAAATGTCCACTCTTTTGATCATCTAGATTTGCTTGATTAGCTTTTAGGTCTTCTTTAACTTTTTTAATAATCTCATCATTTAGTTCTTTATACGCCTCCTCTGCTGCTTTATATTCTTCATAATTCTTATATGAAGGTTCATCTGTCTTTTTTACTGCCACTTCCTCCTCGCTGTTATTTATAAACACATACACAGCAAATGCGCTAAGCGCCAACAATACAACAGACAATATAATCGTAAGCCATGTTATGAGCAAATTCTTTTTCTTACTATCCTTTGGAGATTTGCCACCCTTAGATTTACGGCTCTGTGGGTTATAGCTTATAAAAATACTCTTCTTATGTGGGCTATTGTCAATATGTATCAACTCAACGGTCACATTATCCAATCCGCCATTCTGCAAAGCCATATTAATCAATGACTTACCTTTTGTTTCAAGAGGTACATCGTCGCTATTAAGACACTGTTCTATGACCGCATCTTTAACCATACCGTTAAGACCATCAGAGCAAATCATAAAGGTATCGCCATTCTTTGGCTCAATAACTTGGAAATTGGTCATCATATTAGGCTTAATGCCCAGAGCATTTAAGATTCTATTCTTGTTAGGATGAGTTTCGGCTTCATCATCCGTAATCTCTCCTATATCAACCAATTTCTGCACAAATGACTCATCCTTAGTCACACGGTGTAGCTGCTTTTCTTTACCAAGGTGGAGATAGATACGGCTATCGCCAACGTGTGCGATATACGCTTTATCACCTTGCAACAACACAATACAAGCTGTTGTACCCATACCTCGGAACTCAGGATTTGTCTGTGCGTAACCCAGAATTTGCATATTTGCATACTGCAAAGCAGCATCAAGAGCCGCCGGAATATCAAGATACTCCTCTCGATTGAGATACTCAATAATACAAGAGACAGCTAAAGATGAAGCCTTCTTACCTCCGACATGGCCACCCATACCGTCACATACCACAAACAAATCTCCATTTGGTGTCAAAAACTTATGATCGTGGCTATCCTCTTGAGCCTTACGTACATTTCCGACATTCTCCTCGTGGTAAAAATTATTTTCACAGATTGTAGTTAAACCCATACTCTACAATATTTTATGCTGTTAATCTATCTCGCTACCGGACTAATCTCACTACCGAGATAGCTCTCACAGCGGTATTTAAATACTTATTGATATCCCAAAAATACCTTATTCCTCTATAATAAATATAGGTATAATAGATTCTTGATTATAATTCGCTTTTATAAAGGTCTGAGTTGCCTAACCCTACGTCAGGCAACCCCGACCACATTATCTACTAACAATAGAAGGTAATCACAGCCTCTCCCAGGCCAATCATATCTCCATTGCGGAGTGTCTTAGACTTACAAATCACGCCATTGACAATCACCTTATTAGAACTACCCAAATCAACAACCTGGAACTCAGTTCCCGTAAAGACAATCTTTGCATGGTGACGCGATACAGTCATATTTGGTATAACCACATCATTATCGTCCTCACGACCAATCGTCGTCTCGACCTTATTCGAGATAGGATAGTTAAAATGCTGATTATTATACTGACATACCAAATTGCAACGCAAGCTCTTGGTATGCATAATCTTCAATATGCGCTCTTGCTCAGCATCTTTGACGCGTTGCTCTTCAGCCTCCAGAATCTTACGCTTATCATCCTCCAACTCTGCAATTCTCTTGTCAGCCTCCTCCTTATCGCGATGCATCTTGCTCGCCAAAGCTCTATTCTCTCTCTTTCGCTTTGACAATCCTCGCAACATCTTAACGATAAACCAGATGATAAACACCAAAACCAACAATGCTCCTACGCCGCAAAGGATAGCCAACACCAAGTTCTCCTCAGCCCACAACATAATAGAGAATGCCGGAGGCGTCATATTAGCCCTATATTGCGAGCCACTGACATTCAGCACCAACTCCACCATCTCATCACCGCGCTCAGTTTGTGAGGTATAGCTCAACTCATAATCGTAGCCATACCAACGCTCCTTCATCTGAGAGTAAGTTCCGAGCAGATACTGTACAGCATTATCAATATTTGTTTCTGCTGAATTATCAGAGAACTGCTTTGAGCCTCCATAAGATGCATTAGCAAAACCTTCAACAGAGCTTGTAACGCCATTTCTAACAGAGTATTGTACGTTATAAATAGGTACATGCTTTGCCAGCGCCAAATTCTTCACCTGCTCACTTGAATCCGAGCCAGAATTATTCATAGGATAACCGGCCGTAAAGACAATCACAGCCTTTGGACCATCAATAAACTGAAGTATCTCGACAGCCTCTCGTACAGCAGTATAGTAATCCGTACGATTCTCAAATCCTTTATCCTGTCTTACCTTATCTGCAAATAACAGTGAAGATACACCATTCTGCAATTGACCAACATTATTGGTAAAATTAACAACCGAACTTAATGTTTTATCACTATTACCACGTCTATTGAAGCTGTAAATTGCAAAATTGTCTGTACCTATATTGGCATTTCTAAAGAATTTATCGAGAGTACATTTGGTAAAATCAAACTGAGGCTGACCATTATCGGTAACGCTCTTTACATTGACAGCATAACGCATATTCTCCCAAAGGATAATGATATGCATCGGTTTATCCTTCACTACTGCGCTCTTAGCACTCTTATAGTCAAAATCTACCTGAAGGCCATTCTCTGTCAATTTCAGAAAATCTCTTTCAAGCAATGTCACAGGATTGTCACAGTGGTATACAAAAGAGACCTCCGGAAACTCATCGACATTTACATCCTTCAAATAGCTACCGTTATCTTGTGCGAAAGCACCTGCTGGCAGGATGAACAACATACCTGCCAGCAATATCTTTGCTAACCTAATCATAGGCTTAAGGTATTACAAAGCTGAGCGGAACTTGAAAATAGTCTTACCGACCTTAATCTCATCACCATCCGACAGATAATGAGGCTCAAGCTCAATATCAACACCATTCACAAATGTACCATGTGATGACTGCTGGTCAGTAATAGAGAACTTGCCACGATACAACAAAACAGCATGCTTAGCGCTCACGCTACCATCAGCAACTGTAATATTGCAATCAGCGTCACGACCGATAATGTTACGACCCTCATAGAGTCTGTAATCAACGCCAAGCGGATCGAGGGTATAAGAAACCAACCAACCTACAAGTTTACGCTCGTAACGAGGTCCTGCACCTGCACCCGGAGCACCTGATGTAGGCTCCATATCTGTATCATCAAAGAACTGAGTCTTATTAACCGGACCCCTACTTTGTCCCTCCATACCGGCAACAACGGTCTTATCCTCTGGACCAACATAACCCTGAGGGTCACGAACGGTGTCTATAATCTGAGTCTTATTAGTCTCTGTTGGAACAGTTCCACCATTAGTCGGAATAGTTCCACCATTATTTCCGAACACTGTCTTTTCAGTCTGAGTATTTGTACGGCAATAAGGACATTGCGCTCCCTGGTAAAAGTGACCATTTGGACACTGCTTAAATTCTTGACCCATAATTTTGAATTTTTAAAGGTTTAACGATAATTTGTTTTATAATTATTAGTAAATTCTATTTCAGTTTTGTATATAGGACAAACAAATTTAGCAATTTTTTCCTATGGTTGTATACTTTTCCGTCATATTTTCGAACCAAAAAGGCAAAATATATAACAATTCTAACATTTTACGCAAGCAAATAGCCATTTTCCCCAACCATTTTAAAGCCTCTTTTATCTAAACCCCACAACAACATTGTGGCAAACAACACGAAAAAAGGTGCTTTAAAAAGACAATTAAGCCCTAACTCATAAAAAAAATAGAGTTCACTATGTTAAGCGAACTCTATTTAGAACCCTACCAATCAATCTATTATAATACTTGCAAAAATCCAGGTAATAGCAACAAGCTCATCATAAATAATATTGAGGATATAACTATACCTACTATTGCCAATGGTTTACGACCTTTATTCTGTTTACACAGACAAAATATTCCCGCAGCAATAGCCACTAAGCTACTAATCAGCAATGGCAATGCTACACTTTCAAGATGCTTAAATCTAAAACAAGTCTGTAAAATAGCCAGCAAAGCCAGCATTAAAGACAATAAGCCCCAATCTGTCGATTTCTTCGTTCTATTCATGATAATATTATCTAAAGTGGCAAAAATAAAAATACATTAAAACCGCCACAATCCAAATTGCGACAGCGTACATATACACATACATACAAAAAATTTCTTTAAACGAAAATTTCTCAGAGCCATAAATTTGATAGGTGATCTTAGTACCCTCCGTACCAACTACCCTGTATCTATAACAACCCGTAGGGAGCACAGGCAGGCCTATATTAAGAAATGTATATCCTACGTATGTTTCATGATAATTTCGCCATCTTCCAACTAATATAAAACCTATACCAAAGAATGTTCCCAACGAACTAGGAGTATCTCCATTAGGTGGAGTAGAAATAACAACTGATCTATTTGACAAATACTTATGATGAACATATAGAGCCAATAAACACAACAGTCCCGCTATACATGCGGACAACTGAGCAATCAATGTTAGTTCATCAAGTTTTGTTGTAGCAAACGTGTGAACACAAAACGGCAACTGCAAAACATTCAATAGCAATACAACATACAAAAATATTCTTACCATAAGTTAGTAGTGTTAAGTTTCACAAATTTAAAAATAATTTCCTAAAAATAAAAAAATCTTACATCTATTTGTATTTTAAAGAACAAGACGCGTTTAATTATCAATTATAATAAATAGATTAAAAATCTATCACGCGTCGCATATAATTTACATGGACCAATGATTACAAACAATGCTTTTTTAAAGAAATTAGGGCCATCGCACAGCGACAACCCTATAAACATTTTCACAATTATAACCACTACATTCCTCGGCGGAAGCTGGTGCTGCCGCCACCGCCCGGACCGCCAGGTCCAGAGCCTCTTGTGCCGGGACGGCTGCCTCTTCCCGAGCCTCCGAAGCCACCTCTTGGGGCTCCAGCACCGCGCTGCACGCCATCCTCGCCAATAACGTCACCCTTGCGAGTTAAGCCATAACGACGCAGATTGTATGTAAACCTGATGCCAAAATAACGACCTATGACACTGCGAGTTGAGTTTTGCATATAGAGCGAATTCCAACTACGCTCAAAGCCATTTGAGTTATTGAACACATCATTTGCCAATAGCTGCACCTCGCCCATTTTCTTCAGCACCTTAAATCCGATAGCGAAGTTACACAAAAACTCTCCTCTATCCAACGATTTATTACTCTCTGCCAAGCCCTTGAAATAGTTATAACGGCAATCTCCCGACAGAGTTAAGCCGAAGCCTGTAATCACTCTGGCATTACCCATCAAGAAGTGCTGTATATACTCATTATCGCCACGTGTCAGCATTGTATTAATGACGTTGTTATAGTTAGCCAGATATAATACCGAAAAATCTACATGTTCACTAAAGTTACTACCCACAGCTACCAAAGCAGCCGCCGTACGATATTTCGAATAGTTTACCACACCATTTAGTATCGATGGCGACTGGCTATACGAGCCGGATGCTGCCACAGTCAGGTTACAGCCAATAAACTTCACAGGGAAGGCATACGATACCCCTCCATCATATCGCCAATTACCCGACATATTAACAGGCTTAGAGAAGCGTCCCATAGGCGAGAGCGTAGTCAGCAACTCGCCATCGGGAGAATAGACCTCATAACCCGGTGTATTCATCACCACAGAATCCACGATTTGTCGCTGATTCTTCGAACCGTTGGCATGGATTGTGATTGTCGTACCCTTCTCCACACTTGTACGCGTATATCGCAAGTTTATACGGTGTGTATATGACGGTTTGAGGTGAGGATTACCTGCTGTAACGTTATTCACGTTAGAGATATCCACAACATCCTGCAGCTGCTGCACCGAAGGGTTAGCTGTCGAGGAGTTGGCTCGGATATGTATCTGGTTACGTGCGTTCAAATCCAAACGTGCAGTCACCGAATATGTTACATTACCAAAATGCTTGGTAGGCAACACGTAGACCGCAGGATACTCTCTGTCGCTATTCATTGTAACGTGCTGATAGTTAATCTGTGCCGACACACTCTTTCCGTCCTTGCTGAAGCGGAAGCCGGGGCCTACGCGATGTGTCAGATAGTCTGTATTGTTACGATTGGAGTATTCGGGGCTAATCTGCTCGGCATACTCTCCTGTTGTGAAATCGTAGAGATGTGTCAAGCGGTCCGCATCCGAGTTGTTGTAATCAACATTGTATCCCGCTGTGAGTTGTGAACGTTCACTCAAAGGCTCGGCATAGGTCACACCTACTCGCATCGAATAGTTGCCATGATCGGCTCCCGAACGCTGCTGAATAGTCTCCTCGACACTCTTCTCTGAATAGCTCTCCGACCACGAGTCGCCCGATGAGTAATGACCGCCGAAACTCACCTGCAACGTACGTCCCGCCTTCTCGCCTAAGCGCAGAAAATAGTTACCATTGAGCGAAACGTTCATATTATCATTTTCTCCGTTGCTATACGACATCAAATCTATCTGCTCGGAGGTATTAACAGGAAAATATCTATTGAGCGACCACGCATCGTTACTATTATCGCTGATTGAGAATCTTGCACGCATCATCAATCGTTGCTTAGGCGATATGTTATGCTCAAAGCGAGCCATAAAGTTATGATTGAGTTGTTTATTCCCACTACGGTTATCCGACACATAACGCTGATAGACATCATCGCCACCACTATCTATCTGCTCCTGAGTGAGGAAATAGTCGCGCTCGGTCCAACTTTCACCGTTATTATCCGCAGCACGCAACGAGTAGCTACCCTCTAATTTTGTACGGTCGCGCTCGCCCCACGAATTGATATAGTTCACAGCACCAAAAGCCTGCTGTGACTCAGAGTTGCCGTTCATATTGTTGGCATTCAGGCGTACCGTTGTTTTGGATTTTTCTCGAAAGAAATTCACAT
Source organism: Alistipes sp. (assembly GCA_017623505.1). Taxonomy (GTDB): domain Bacteria; phylum Bacteroidota; class Bacteroidia; order Bacteroidales; family Rikenellaceae; genus Alistipes. The sequence goes on along the minus strand of JAGAOZ010000018.1, from coordinate 6,934 downwards.
TGCCATTCACATCGCCATAATGCTTCCATTTCTCTGCCGAACGAGGTTCGGTAGCATACATCGCCGACATCTTACCGAATATGGCCGTCTTCATCTTATTGTGCGTAACGATATTGATGGTTTTATAGCTGTTTCCGTCATCAATACCCGAAAACTCCGCCTCATCGCTCAACTTATCAAACACCTCGATAGACTTAATCGCCTCGGCAGGGATGGTCTTAATTGCCGTTGCTACATCCTCACCAAAGAACTCTCTGCCATCCACCAGCACCTTCTTAACTTTCTCGCCATGAGCCTCTACCTCGCCGTTATTAACCCTGATACCGGGCATCTTTTCAAGCAGTTTGTCGGCATCAGCATCGGGTAAAACCTTATAAGCCGAGGCATTATAGACCAAAGTATCGCCATTGATAGTCGTTCTGACAGCCATAGCCTCGACCTGCACATCGGCAAGTGCAATCACATCGGGCTGAATCTCCCAACCGTTTAGCTCAAGATTTTCACCTCGCTTAAGTTCCACCTCACGCTGCGTTGTCTTATACCCAAGAAATTCTGCTTTAAGACTGTAACGACCCGCACGTAGCGATTTGAATTGCCACGCACCACGAAGTGCTGTTACGGTATGTTTTACCTGTGTTGTATCCGATAGTGACCGCAACTCGATAGTTGCACCTACAACACCCTCCATTCCCGATTCCGACTCTTCAGAAGCGGTTACCAGCGTACCTACAATAGATGACCGGGACTGAGCCATTGCACCCATCGTGGTAAGCATCACACATAACACCAAACACAACTTTCTCATCTGCACTAACTATTTGGTGTAAAGGTAGTCAATTTAACCCATATTACATAGTTTTCACGCCCAAACGACCAAAATCACAGGTGAACCACCCTGCCCCAAATAAAAAAATTGGATAATTCCACTCGGAACTATCCAATCTTCTATTCTGCGTATTACGGTTGCTGATTATCTTAACTTCGCAATTTCGGTAATACCCATCTGCTCGTATATCTGTTGCAACTCCTCCTCGCTACGGTCACTGACAACCAACAATCTGTCGCCCACAAGCAATTCGGTATTACCCTTAGGCACAAAATAGGCTCCGTCGCGGAATATCAAAACTACAAGCGTACTATCCGGAAGCTTAATATCCTTCAGCGTATTACTGCTATCGGCAATAGCTTCGGTAATCTCAATTTCAGCAAAGTTACTCTTGATATTATCGGGAATGCCGACTTGGAACAAAGACTCCTTCTCCTCGTAAGCAAGGCCCAGCCAGTTAGCCATAGAGCTGACCGTAGTACCTTGAACGACAAGCGATAACAGAGTCACAATAAACACAACATTAAAGAGCAAATTACCATTCTCCACTCCGCCCAATATTGGGTAAGTGGCAAAGATTATAGGCACAGCACCACGTAATCCCACCCACGACACGTAGATACGAGCTTTGGTAGTAAAGTGTCTAAAGGGCAACAGACTGATTAGCACAGACAAAGGACGCGCTACAAACATCAGAAAAGCTCCCACCGAGAAGCCCAAAACGAGCACCTCCGGCTTCAACAGCTCATCCAAATTAACGAGCAAACCTATTGCCAGGAAGAGGATAATCTGAGCCAGCCAAGTAAATCCGTCAAAGAAAGTCATCAGATTGTTACGATGGGCCAACCTGTTATTACCCACCACCAAGCCTGTGATATAGACCGCCAAATAACCATTACCCCACGCAATCGACGCAAAGGAGAATGAGAAGTAGACAAATGCAAGCAGCAGGACTGAATAGAGCGACGGATTGACCTTAATATCAATCTTATTGTTTGTCCATACCGCCAACCGACCTACGCCATATCCTACGAGTGCTCCGACAATCATCTGAACAAAAAAGTCGAAGATAGTATCCCACACTCCCGCGCTGCCATCAGTTGTCGCAACAGAGACCAGCAAAATGGTCATAATATAGGCAATAGGGTCATTACTACCGCTCTCCAACTCAAGCATCGGACGTAGATTTTCCCGCAAGCCCTGTTTCTTGGTTCGCAGAATAGAAAAGACTGAGGCTGAGTCCGTTGAAGACATCGTAGCACCCAACAGAAGAGCAACGATAGGGCTTATTGCAAGGCCAATCCACCCACAGAAGAAGTAAGCAAAGATTCCGACAAAAAATGCCGTCAGAATCACACCCAGCGTAGCCAATATAACACCGGGTGCAATCACCGGACGGATATCGGAAAATTTGGTATCCATACCGCCATTAAAGAGGATGATACAGAGCGAGAGCATACCGATAACCTGAGTGAGCTCAAAAGAATGAAAATGGACTACTTTCAGACCAAAAACCATTCCTACGCCCAAGAACAGCAACAGAGCCGGAGCGCCAAACTTATAGGCAACCTTACCGGCCAGCACCGCAACAAAGAGCAACAAAGCTCCGACCATCAATACATGCTCCATATTAAACCTAAACCTTAATGGCAATTAAAGTATGATTACTACTTAATAACCTGCACTTTAGTCACAGGCACAAAGGTCATTTCGCTATACTCAAAAACTTGAGCCGCGCACAACCTGCTCTTCTTCGAGAAATAGAGCTCGACAACCACCGCCGATACTCCATCCTCATCAAGCGAGCGCAAGGTACTAAAATCCTTGCGATTAACCAAATCAACAATCTTCGTTTTCTTATCTTTAGTGAATCTAAGTTGTTTATGTTGTAAAAAGGTGCCATCCTCCTCGCAATATGGAGCGCCATCACCCTTCAGGCGTACAACACCCCATATCAAGCCGCAAAATACAAGAGTAGCAGCAACCAACATTAATGCCGATTTTAACGAATCTGTCGAGTTAGACATATCGACAAAGCTATCGGCGACAAACAACGCTGCACCGACCAAAATGAGCAACACAGGCTGCAAGACAGACTTACGACGCTCAATTACATGAAGCTCAGGCATAGAGTATAGAGCCTGAGGAATATTGATTTCTGACATATATTTCAGTTTTTGTTATTAAAAAAAGCCATACGGAGCCACTCATGTATAACTTTGGCAAGTTTTATGAATCAGAATTTAGGCTTACAAGAGCAAAAGCTCCGCATGGCATACATTCTCATATACACACATACATAAAACCATACACCGACACTCTAGGTGCCGATGAAAAAACTAATTGCAAAACAAGATGATTTGGCTAAATACGAAGTCGGCAAAGCGTATAGAGGTAGTAATCAACACGCATTGACGACTTAACACAATCAAAGTTAAAAAGATGTGTAACATGACGAGGATGCGACTCCATAGCAACAGAGGCATCCTCCTTAAATTTCTGACAATTACGAATCCTTTGAGCCTGCGAAACCACGCGGGAATAGTTCGCTCCACCAATACTACGACACGCCACCTGAGCACCCTCGCCAGAGATTAAATTCAAGCTAAGAGGCTCGAAACAAAAATCCGATTTTTGACCCTTAGCTTGCTCCGTAGAATCGCCTTCAGACAGAGTAAAATAGCGGACATCACAGCTATCATCCATCACTTCAGGTGAAAAGTGACTAATAACTGATACACAGAACAAAATAGCAATTATATAAAGTAGTCTGCGCATAGTGATTTACTGTGGAACAAAGGTATAGGTAATCGTACCCGAATGACGTTCAGGTGCCGACTCATTAACATCAAAACGAGAGGCTCTGGCAGCCTGCTCGGCCTCGCGTTGCATAGCAGCATCACCGCCCGAAACAGCCTTAGCAGAGATAACGTCGCCCGAACGATTCAGCACAACGGCAACCTCGACAACACCTCCCGACTCACAACGGTAGGCAGGTATAAAGAGATAACGCTTATGACGTGTCGGATTCTCAAATTTATAACGCACGGTAACACCACCCTGCTGATAGGAGTCTTTAGCTGTGTTCTTATCGTCAGACGAGGTCTTATCACTCTTCTGCTGAGCGATAGCTTCGACAGCGGCCTCACCGGCAGCGTGAGCACGACCATTGGCAGCCATATCTTCGGCTATTTTCTGGGCCTGACGATTCAAATCTTCAACGTCGGTATTTCTATCGTCAGCAATCTTGTCATTGAGCATAGCGTCGTTGGATTGCATATTGCGTACCCGCTCCCACTCGGCATCCATAAGTTGTTTCTGACGAATCTCCTCCTCCAAACGCTCCTTTTCCTCGATAAGTTGCTCAAGTTCCTCGGCAGACATCATCTCTACGTTGATTGTAGCAAAAGCCGCATCTTGAGAATTCATCTCAAACTTGGCAATAAGCGACAGCACAAGGAAAACAACCACAGCAACCAACAGAGCCAGCAAGCCGACACGGTGAGCGTATGCCCAATCGCCAATATCCTGCTTCCTATCGTCAAACGGAAGCTGCATACGGCGGCGTGGCTTACGCGCAGCACCACCCTTTGTCGGAGCGTTGGACTCGCTTCTTAGCCTTGGGGATTCTGTATTTTTAGGTTTTATGCTCTCCATAGTTACAATTCTGAGGCAAAGATAGCAGTTTTTTATAAAATATTAGTATATTTGCACGATATTATGAATATCTTTTTGCGAAAGACTATTAGTAACTAAACTGAAAAAATATGCAGGTAAAACAACAAACCCTAGCAAGTGCTATCACATTTTCGGGAAAAGGATTGCATACTGGTTGCATCGTAACAATGACGGTGAACCCGGCACCCGAAAACACGGGAATCATCTTCCGCCGTGTAGATTTGGAGGGACAGCCTACTGTTCCGGCACTTTGTGAATATGTGAAAGATACCTCACGCGGTACAACAATCATCAAAGGTGAGGCGAGAGTAAGCACTATCGAGCATATTATGTCGGCGCTGTGGACTATGGGCGTGGATAATGCTATAATCGATATTGACGGTCCTGAAACCCCTATCATGGATGGTTCAGCAAAGGAGTATGCTGAGCAGATTACCAAGGTGGGACTTCAGATGCAGAAAGCAGACCGTAAGTACTACGAAGTAACAGAGAAGCAGGTATATACCATTCCTGAGAAGGGAGTAGCTATCATCATCTACCCTGACGATGAGTTTACAGTATCGGTACACGTAGATTACAACTCAAAGGTTATCGGCAACCAGTACGCAACACTCGATATGTTCAATGACTATGTAGACCATATCGCACCTTGCCGTACTTTTGTTTTCTTGCACGAGTTGGAGCCACTGCTCAAGATGAACCTTATCAAGGGTGGTGATTTGGACAACGCCATCGTAGTAGTTGAGAATCCTGTATCGGATGAGCAGCTTGACCACTTGAAAAAGATTTTCCACAAGGACGATATTCAGGTTACTGGTGGCTATCTAAACAATCTTCAGCTCCGCAGCAGCAACGAGTTGGCTCGTCACAAGTTGCTCGACTTGCTCGGCGACTTTGCTCTGCTCGGACAGCGCATCAAGGGCCGTGTATGGGCATCACGTCCCGGTCACTTTGCCAATACCGAGTTTATGAAGCAACTCACAGGTTCAATCCGTCGCGACGGTGAGAAGCCTAACTTCAAGTATAGTGCATCGAAGGCTCCTATCTATGACGTAAACGACGTACGCAAGATGTTGCCACACCGCTATCCATTCTTGCTTATCGACAAGGTTTTCTACAAGGACGAAACATCTATCGGCGCAATCAAGAATGTAACGGTTAATGAGCCTTTCTTTACAGGTCACTTCCCTGAGGAGCCTGTGATGCCGGGTGTATTGCTTGTTGAGGCGATGGCACAGGCGGGAGGTATATTCGTTTTGGACAGTGTTGAGGACCCTACTGAGTACTCTACCTACTTCCTCCGTATTGACGGCGTACGTTTCAAGAAGAAGGTTGTTCCGGGCGACACACTCCAGCTGGAGGTACACCTGTTAGAGCCTATCCGTCGTGGTATCGCAACCATGGCAGGTAAGGTTTTTGTAGGTGGCTCATTGGTTTGCGAAGCTACATTGATGGCACAAATCGCACACAACAGAAAGAAGGAATAATGTAGAATAGATAAACAACTAAAAGACTTATGATTAGCAACTTAGCATACGTTCATCCCGACGCAAAAATCGGCGAGAACGTGACAATCGAGCCTTTTGCATACGTAGCAGCAGATGTAGAGATTGGCGACGGAACATGGATTGGTCCATCGGCTGTAATTCACGACGGCGCACGTATCGGTAAGAACTGTAAGATTCACTCTTTTGCCTCTATCGCCTGCACACCTCAGGATTTGAAGTTTGCCGGAGAGGTAACAACCGCTATTATTGGCGACAACTGCGACATTCGCGAGTGCGTAACCATCTCTCGCGGTACTGCATCGACAGGCACCACCATCATCGGCTCTAACAACCTGATTATGGCATACGCCCACGTAGGTCACGACTGCGTAGTAGGCAGCAACTGTGTTATCGTAAATGGCGTATCTTTGGCCGGAGAGGTTCACGTTGGCAATTGGGTAGTTGTAGGCGGTCACACGGCTGTTCACCAGTGGGTACACATCGGCGACCATGCCATGATTCAGGGTATGTCGGGTGTAACGAAGGATATTCCACCTTACATCACCGCATCAAACAACGACCACTACGCAGGTATCAACAAGATTGGCCTTTCACGTCGTGGCTTCACTCAGGAGCAGATTTTCAATATTCACGACACTTGCCGCATCCTCTTCCAGAGCGATATGAACTATATCAACGCTTGCGACAAGGCTGAGGCTGAGATTCCACAGACTCCAGAGCGTGATTATCTGCTGAATTTCGTGCGCAACTCAAAGCGTGGCGTAATTAAGCCATACGTTAAGAAAAACCGCGAGGAGTAAGACTCTCTCAGCAATAGTTTTTGGAGTATCGCTCAAAAAGAGCGATACTCTTTTTTAATGAGTAATTAGCAATTAGTAATGAGCAATTCAAAATTCAAACTTCAAAAGTACAAATGCAAAAT
>JAGAOZ010000017.1 GCA_017623505.1 Alistipes sp. | reverse complement strand
GCTTGTCTTTATCTATTTGATTGCAAACTAAAAATCCTCTCCCTTTGTCAAGGCTGCGAGTAAGCGAGGGTAGAGGGTGTTTGCACGCTATGCCGAGCGAGAGCAGACAAGGGGGAGTTTATTCTCTCCCAAAGGGAGGGGACATAGGGGAGGGAATGTAGGTATCGACGCAGAAAACGAAAAAGGCAGTCAAAATAGACTGCCTTTTCGTTTTCAAGTGACTCCGACAGGATTCAAACCTGTAACCGCTTGATCCGTAGTCAAGTACTCTATTCAGTTGAGCTACGGAGCCATTTGCTTATTGCGAGTGCAAAGGTAGGGCTAAATTTTATTTCGTGCAAATTTTTTCGTTAGAAAATTTAATAAATATTACACCTTTATCTGTAATGGGCTGAAATTTAGACCCTTATATATTGCTATAATTTAAACTTAACACCTACGAAGTATGTGCGAGGTGACAGAGGTCCGTATGTATATACCGAGTCGCGGTTAGCACCGATGTCGATATCGTCTTGGAAATCATCAAAGATATTCTTCACTCCGGCCTCTACCTCCAAGTCGATGGTCGATGTGAGGTGGAAGTTATACGACAGGCGGCAACCCATATCCCAGAACGATGGTGTCAGCTCGTTGCGGTCGGCGTCAATCCAGCCGGCATTGTGTGTTACGAGCATCTCGCCGGTGTAGTTACCGAATACCGAGGCCTTGAACTGCTTGGTTATATAACCCGTAGCAGTGATGTAGGCGTAGTGGTCGGGGGTGCGGAACATACGACGCTGTGGCTCTACGTTGTCGGACCACTCCTCAGGCTCGTCGTAACGGCTGCGCTGATAGGTGTAACCGAGTTGTACGTCAAACTTCTCAGGTATGCCGAGCATAAGCTCTGTGGTGATACCCTTCACCTTTGCTCCTGAGGCATTGTAACGCTCTTGGAGGATATAGCCGGCCTCATTCTCGCCAATTTTTGCCAAGGCGAATACATCGTCGAGAATGGTGTAGAATCCCTCGATAAGCAGGTTACCCTGCAAGCGGCCAAAGTTATGGTAGAGGTCCACTGAGCCGCTGAAGCTGTGGGAGTACTCCGGCTTCAAGTCCGGCGAGAGGACAACCATAGATGATTGGTTGTTCACTGCGTCGATATGCAAATCTTCGTCAAAAGCTTGTGGGGCGCGATAGCCGCTTGAGTAGCTCAGACGTATACCGACCTCCTCGACGGGGCTATAACGCAGGTTGGCACGTGGTGAGAAGATAACATCGTCCATCATATTGTGTTTATCCAGACGACCGCCGATGACAAAGTTCACCTTCTCGTTGCGCCACTCGTTTTGGATGAATACACCTCCGGTGTGTACCTCCTGCTTTATCGAACGGTCGAACGATAGCGAGTGGTCGTCAAGGTCGTTGTGGGTGTATTCGAAGCCTACGGTGAGTTGTGCCGGCATAAACAGACACTTTTCAAATACGTAGCTGTATTGCGCTCCGGCCACGAGTGTAAGGTCCTTGGTTAAGCCGTAGGCGTTAGGGTCCTTGCCTGTGCCGTAGTAGCTGTCACGATTGATACCTTGTGCCGAGACGTGAGCATTGAAGAAGTGGCGTGAGTTAGGCGAGAAGTAGTCGTAACGCAAGCTACCGCCGTTGATATTATGCTTCACCTGCTCGGCAATCTCTGCCTCGTGAGGTGGCAGGGTGAGGTTGTCGCCACCGCGACGGAAGTCGCTGATGTGGTGGTACTCGGCTGTCAGCTTAGAGTGTGCCGAGAGCTTGTAATATCCGCGAAAACCTACCGTCTCCGACTTGACGTGAGTGATGTCGGTGAAGCCGTCGTCGTTTCTGTCGTATGCGTCGCGGTCCTTTGCCATAGCGAAGATGTATACTCCTGCACGGTTGTCGCTTGATACGAAAGAGCCTCCGAGCGAGGTGTTATGCTCCCAGTCGGCCTTGTCGTTGATGTTTGATGTGTGCGACACGTTGAGAGAGTTGCGTAGAGGCTCCTTTGTGATGATGTTTACCACGCCACCTATGGCATTTGAACCAAAGAGTGCCGAGCCACCACCACGTATAACCTCCACACGCTCAATCATAGATACGGGCAACAGTTCCATACCATATACTCCCGAGAGTGAGCTGAACACAGGGTTTGAGTCGAGCAGGATTTGAGAGTATTGTCCCTCCAAGCCGTTGATACGCAGCTGTACCGCTCCACAGTTACCGCAGGTGTTCTCTACGCGCAAACCAGGCTGGAAACGCATCGTCTCGGCGAGGTTTGTCGAGGCTGTATTCTCGAAGAGTTTGCCTGCTGCTACATTTACTATTGTTGCCGAATGTTTCTTGTTGGTTTGGTTGCGTGTCGCCGACACCACGACCATATCCATATCGAGAGCCTCCTCGCTGAGGATGAAGTTTACCTCTATGCTCTTGCCTCGCTCTGCTACTATGTGGTGCTCTACCGAGGTGTAACCCATCACCTCCGCTACGAGCGTGTGCTCGCCTACGGGGATGTTCTTTATGTGGTAGTGTCCCGTAGCGTCGGCTACGGTGCCTATTGTTGTGCCCTTAACCGATATTGTAACGTATGGGATGTGCTCGCCTGTTGTGGCGTCGAGTATGTGTCCGAAGACGTTTGCATCGCTCAGGCGACGTTGAACCTCGGGGTATGTTGGCTCCGCAAGGAGTGATGTGGCAGATAGTAGTACGATTGCCACGCAAAACAGAAATCTCTTCATATATACTTTTTATTATAATTATCTGTCGAAAAGCGGTGGCAAAAGTAATTGTTTTATCTTTTTTTCAATCATCACAAATGAAATTTCACTACTATTGATGATGCGTATCGGTATGCAAATCCCTAATTTTAGTGAGCTTTAGGCACAAAAAAACCACCCGAATATCGGGTGGCATAACTTACACAGTTTTAACTCTTAGCGGATACGCTCGTAGTACTCGCGAGTGCGGGTATCAACACGAATCTTGTCGCCTGTGTTGATGAACAAAGGTACCTTGATAGTTGCACCTGTGTTTACTGTTGCAGGCTTGAGTGAGTTAGTCGAAGCTGTATCGCCCTTGATACCTGGCTCGGTGTAAACGACCTCCATATCTACGATTGGAGGAAGCTCAGCTGAGAGAACTGTCTCCTTCTCGGTGTGGAACATAACCTCCACAATCTGACCGTCTGCCATCAAGTCGTAGTTGTTGATAAGAGTCTTCTCGATGTTAATCTCCTCGAAGGTCTCTGTGTGCATAAAGTGTGCACCGAGGTCATCCTCGTAAGTGAACTGATAAGGACGACGCTCAACGCGTACCTGCTCCAACTTCTGGCTTACTGAAGAGAAAGTCTTCTCCAAAACGTAACCATTCTCCAAATTCTTGAGCTTCGAACGAACGAAAGCTGGACCCTTACCGGGCTTGCAGTGCTGGAAATCGACAACAATAAAAGTCTTGCCGTCCATCTCAATACACATACCAATCTTAATGTCTGATGCTGTAATTGTCATAGCTGTATAATTTTGTTATAAATTTTTCGCGGGTGCAAAGATACAAAAAAAGTATGGAAATCAAATGTTTAGTTGCTGATTTTTATCCTATATAGGGTAGTGAAAATATTTTTTATCGCTTAAAAATTATTTTTCGGGCATTTTTTTCTTGCAAATTTTCTTTTGTTGTCGTAACTTGCAAACACAAAACATATTATCCACAAACATAAAATTTATTACTATGAAACGTTTACTTTTTGCGACAATAATACTGTTGGCATTTTTCGCGTGCGATAAAGAGAGTGATTCTAATGTGTTTGTAACATTTGAGCAGGAAGAGAGTGCTTTTGTAAGAGAGGAGGGCGGTTCAATAACGATCAATAGTACATTGGATTGTGTGCCGACAGGGATACACTTGGTCTGTTCTAATGGAGATTATGATATGGTGAAATGTTACCCTAGTAAGGAAAATAACGGGTGTTTTGATGAATCTCTATTACAAGAGTCATATGAGGGCTATGGTTGCCGTCTGGATATTCATAATCAGCGTCAATATACAATAACACTTGATGCTAATGTTGAATACGATAGAGTAGAGATATGTTTCCACGAAATACTTAATACCGAGGATAAACTTTTACGAGGATATCCATCGTGGCATACGATCAATATCAAGTGATAGTGATATTGTGGGCGTGTTCAGGCAAAGGACACGCCTCTTTTTTATTTTCCGTCGAACTCGAAATGTGGGGCTGTGATGCCTATATGCGAGATAATACGCTCCACAACAGTCTGCACCGCCTCACCGATTGTCGTGGGGAGAGAGTAGAAAGAAGGCGAAGCGGGGAGGATTATAGCTCCAGCCTCGGTCAGTGTAGTCATATTACGCAGATGGATGAGCGAGTAGGGTGTTTCACGTACCACAACCACTAATCGCCGACGCTCCTTGAGCACGACATCTGCCGCACGCTCTATGAGCGAGAGCGATACCCCCGAAGCCACTCTGCCGACAGTTCCCATCGAGGCAGGAACGATGACCATAGCGTCCCACGATGCTGAGCCGCTGGCTACCGCCGAGAACATATCGCGATTGTCGTAGCGGATGATTTTCTCGGAGTCGGGGAGTGTGACCTCCTCGAAAGGTATGACCTGCTGAGCCTGCTCGCTTACGATAAGTGCAATACGCTCCACCTCGGAGCTGGCTATAAGCTGCTCCAGAGTCTGGCGGGCGTAGATAGCTCCGCTGGCACCTGTTATGGCGACGATGACCTTCATATTATAGCTCTATAATCTTACATCTGAGTCCCAACTCCTTCACTCGCTCCAGGACACGTGGCAGAGCATAGCTCATATTGCGGAACGACTTTTCGCTATCGTGAAAGGCGATGATAGCTCCGGGTGCAAGGTGCTTGGCAACACCCTTGTAACACTGCGTAGGCGAGACTGTTCGTGCGTAGTCGCGCGAGAGTATGTTCCACATAATAATCTTGTATCGCTGTCCCAAGACGCGCATCTGTGTAGGCGTAACCTGTGCGTACGGTGGGCGAAAGAGGTCGGTGTGGAGTAGTGTGTCGGCGAAATCGACATCCTCGACGTAGCTCTCCAGCGACATACGCCACCCCTTTTGGTGGGAGTAGGTGTGGTTGCCAATCTTATGACCTGCATCGAGAATCTTCTGATAGAGGTCGGGGTAGAGTTCGACGTTTTTGCCCAGCACGAAGAATGTAGCCTTGGCGTCATACTGCTTGAGCGTGGCAAGAATCCACTCCGTAATACCCGGCGTCGGACCGTCGTCGAATGTAAGAAACACTCCGTCGCGGTCATCAATCTCCCAAATCATATCGGGAAAGATATGTCGAATAAGTCGTCCAGGATTGATTTTCATACGCCTAATAAGTGGTATTATCCCAAATACTTGGCAAATGTAATGCTTTTTTTGCGGAAATAGGTATATATTTTGTGTAAACTGATTTTTTAAGTAACTTTGTGCACTATAAAAGTGAGAATATTTCGTATGCTTATGAATAGATTTTCGAAGATTATTGCAGCGGTTGTGACGTTGTGTTTTTTTGTGACAGGATGTGGATATACCCCCGTTGAGACAGGTCCGGCAGGTAAGGACTACGAGGTTATCCTGCTCTGTAATGAGCCAGAGTGGAAGGGCGAGTTGGGTGATACGCTTCGCTCGGTGTTGGAGGCTCCGGTGGAGGAGTTGATGATTTATGAGCCTATGTATGATGTGCGACAGATTCCTCATGCGAACTTCAGAGAGGCTACCAAGCGGTTCCGTAACATTATTGCTGTGAATGTGACCTCGGAGGTAGCTACTCCGGGTATCTTTGTGCAGAATGACCGCTATATCCCTTCACAGACCTATATAGTAATTCAGGGTCCTACACAAAGCTCTGTTGCCGAGTATGTGGCTGAGCATCGTGACGAGATTTATCATGTGCTGGAGAAGAGTGAGCGAAGCCGTAGCCAGACTATGGCATCAAATAATCCCGCCACAGAGTTGCAGGCACTCATTGAGAAGAAATTCGGTGTGAAGATGAAATTTGATGCCAGCTATACTCTGCGCAGCGAGAGCGAGGATATGGTGTGGATTTCTAAGGAGTTTACCACATCGAGTCAAGGTTTCTTCATCTATAAACGTCCTTATCACGGTAAGGAGGATATTACCGCCGAGGCTATCATCGCTGCCCGTAACAAGTTTGCAGCACGTATTCCTGGTCCGCTGGAGGGCTCTTATATGATTACTGTCGATAAGATTCCTGACCAAAGTGGAGAGCAGTATATTCCTTTTGACCCTACATACCGTATTTACAGCCTGGGTGACCAGCCTTGGATTGAGATGTGTGGTTTGTGGGAGGTGGCCAACTACTTTATGGGTGGCCCATATATCAGCTATACAACCTTGAATAACAAGACTAACGAGGTCGTTACCATAGATTGCTACGTCTACTCTCCAAAGGAGATTAAGCGTAATCTGTTCCGCGAGCTGCAACACCTTATCTATGATGCCGAAGTGGTGAAGTAGACTAAAGTAACGGAGCTAAAAGACGTGCTAGGGAGCTTAACAATTGCTCTTTGGCACTTTTTTTTCGTTGCTCGAAAGGGACGAGAGGGTGGCAAGCGGCCATATCATGGCGTACGGTTTGAACATAAGAACGAACAACTTGACGGTTGAAAATCAGAGCCATAATCTCGGCATTGTAGCGCATGCTGCGATAGTCGAAGTTGGCAGAGCCTACGCCAACGCACATCGAGTCTACGATGATTAGCTTGGAGTGCATAAAGCCGTGCCGGTAGAGGTAGAAATCGACGCCAAAGCTGGAGCAACGTTCGATGTAGTGTTGTGAGGCATAGTCTATTAGGCGTATATCACTGCGTGCAGGCAGGATGATTTCGACCTTTACGCCACTGCGCGCAGCTTTGATTAACGACTCGACTAATCTCTCGGTTGGGGTAAAGTAGGGCGTTGCGATGATGACGGAGTGCTTGGCTGAGGCTATCAGCTCGGAGTATGTGCGGTGGATGGCATAAGATTGCTCTGTGCTGCTCCATACAAGTTGTATCGGACAGTGTATAGAGCTGCGGCTGTGGATTTTGGGTGCTGATAATGAAGACCCTCCGCAGGCCTGCCAATCTGCGGCAAAAAGCTCCTCGGCTTGTCGGGCTGCATCTCCGTCAATGCGTATGTGCTCATCTCGCCAATGGCTGCTACGGGTGGGATAAAGGTAACGTGTGGCTATGTTGATGCCGCCTAAAAAGAGTGTATGGTGGTCGATAATAAGCAGTTTTCGGTGGTTGCGGCGGTTGAGTGAGCCTATGGTACGCAGACTCAGTGGCGAATAGGAGCGCACCTGTATTTTGCGAGCGGATAACTCTTTGATGCGCTGCTTGCTCAGTCGCCACGAACCTAAAGCGTCGTATATCAGTGCAACCTCTACACCTGCGGAGGCTTTGCGGGCGAGGATGTTGAGCAGTGTCTGGCCTATGGCGTCGTCCGAGATTATGTAATATGCTATATGGATAGAGCGTTTGGCGTGGTGCATTGCCCGCAGTATTTCGCTGTATGTGGCTGCGGCATCGTGCAATGTCTTAACTCGATTGTGGAGTGTAAGGCGAGAATTACACTCGTTGAATATAAGGTTTGAGAGCCTGTTGTTATATATATTTTGATTGTGGTTTCGAGGCTTTGGTGTTTGGTTGCCTATCAATATTAATATTAAGGTGCAGAGTGGCGGGCAGATGAACATGAGCAATAACCACGCCCACGCAGAATGAGGATTTTCAGCGTGTTGCACCACCCAGAGTATTCCGAAAACACTCCACACGATAGATATTATGTGCCACAGAGTCATATTTTCTCAGATAAACACACTTTATGCCATTTTATTTTTGGAAAGTCAAAAAATATAGTTACCTTTGCTCTGCAAATTTGATGAGGTTATTAATTCGGGATTCTAATCAGACGTCAGTCCAGATTAGGATTCTGGCTTTTTTTACGACTATAAAATATGGCAAGTGAAATTATCTATCTGACGGCTGAGGGCCTTCAGAAACTTAAGGATGAACTTAATCACATGCGTTCGGTAGAGCGTCCGGCAGCATCGGCAGCTATTGCAGAGGCTCGTGATAAGGGCGATTTGTCGGAGAATGCAGAGTATGATGCAGCTCGTGAGGCACAGGGCTTGTTGGAGATGCGTATAGCTAAGTTGGAGCAGACGCTGACCAATGCCCGTGTTATTGACGAGTCGAAGATTGATAAGAGTAAGGTGCAGATTCTCAGTAAGGTGAAGTTGCTTAACCACAACAACGGCCGCGAGGTGACCTATACCATCGTGTCGGAGAATGAGGCTAACCTGCGTGAGGGTAAGCTCGCTATCGGTACCCCTATCGCTAAGGCATTGTTGGGCAAGAAGAAGGGTGAGGTTGTCGAGGTGACTGTCCCTGCGGGTGTGCTTAAGTTCGAGATTCTGGATATCAATATCTAAACACAGCTATCTCCACCTTCCGTAGAGTGTGGAGAGTAGCCTGGTTGTATAATGTGGAGTCTGTGTGGCGTGTGCTACGCAGACTCATTTTGTTGTCTTTATACTTTGCAGTAGCCGTTGTGGTCGGTGCTTGTGTGACACTTCTCTCTGTTACATGCACGCTCATATCGAGCCTCTATAACGCTCCAATCCAGAACTTTCCACAGTGCCGCTACACCATCGCCTCTAAGGTTGTGGTGGTCGATATAGTAGGCATGCTCCCAGACGTCGATAGCCAGAAGCGGATGTAAATCATCAACCATAGGGTTGCCGGCATTGGCACGTTGCTCGATAAATAGTCGGCCCTGTCTGTCGGCAGAGAGCCATACCCAGCCGGAGCCGAAGAGTTGCACAGCGTGGCTGGTCATCGTGCGGATAAGCTCCTCCACACCGCCAAACTCCTGTTTTATCGCCTCCAGAAGTGCCCCTTCGGGAGCCTTCTTGGGTGTAGGTGCGAGCTGCGAGAAGTAGAATGTGTGGTTCCAGACCTGCGCTGCATTGTTAAATACCGCACCCTCAGAGTGGCGGATGATATCGCAGAGCGACATAGTAGCAAAGGGTGTTCCCTCGATAAGCTCGTTAAGTCGATTGACATAGGCGGCGTGGTGCTTGTCGTGGTGGTAGTGGAGCGTACTCTCGGAGATGTAAGGCTCGAGGGCATTGCTTTTGTAGGGTAGCGGTGTGAGCTCAATTTTCTTTGGCGTAACATTTTTCATAACTTTTCACTTTTTAGAGATTCTATGTGTTCCATATAGCAAATTCAATGCCTGAGGGAGTGGTTTCTCTCGGATGAAAAGAATTTACGCGTGGCGTGATTTTGGAAAATGGAAGAAATTATATAACTTTGCCAAAGTTTACTATTTGTAATCTGTATGCCTAAGTTGTACATCATAGCAGGTTGTAATGGTGCAGGTAAAACCACTGCGTCGTATGCTGTTTTGCCTGAGATGTTGGAGTGTACCGATTTTGTCAATGCTGACGAGATAGCGCGTGGACTCTCGCCCTTCAATCCTCAGAGTGTTTCGATTGAGGCGGGCCGACTGATGCGTAAGCGTATGGATGTGTTGATGTCCAACAATGCCGATTTTGCATTTGAAACGACACTCGCTACACGTTACTATGCGCGTCTGATCCGTCAAGCTCAGCAGGCAGGTTACTTTGTCTCGCTTCTGTTCTTTTGGCTGCCTACGCCCGACCAAGCCGTAGAGCGTGTGGCACGACGAGTAGAGGAGGGTGGTCATAATGTTCCGCCGGAGGTGGTACGTCGTCGTTACTATCGAGGTTTGCGATACCTCACCTCGCTCTATACGCCGATATGTGACTATTGGGTTATCTACGACAATAGCTCGGTTGAGGGAGTTCGTAAGGTGGCTTATGGAACGAAGGATGAAATAAGAGAGGTGGTTGATCCGTTATCATATAGAAAAATATGCAAGATGTAGATATAAATATGAGTGAGAAGGATATCGAGTTGATGCAGGAGAAGATTGATGCCGGCATCTTATTGGCTCAGAAACGCCTTAAGGAGAAGGTTATCCGTGAGGATGGCGAGTTGGTCGTTATGCGCGACGGTAAGGTTACGCACATTACAGCCGTGGACCTTGAGGAGGAGTAACCGGAGTATTCCCCATAAACAAAGGAGCAGCCTGATAGGGTTGCTCCTTTGTGTTTTATTGTAGTGCCTTAGAACATCATTCCGAAGCGGACGTGGCCTGTGGAGTGGATGAAGGATGAACCTGAGGAGTCGTAGGTAAATTTCCACTGCTGGGCTGTATATCCTATCTGGAACTTAAAACGCCCCTTCTTTAGTCCCAAAGCGGGTGAAAAATATACTCCCACGCCAGGTCCGTCATCAGCGTCTTGTGAAAGCAACATTGTGTATCCAACATCGAGCGAAACATAAGGTCTTGTACGTTTCTTGATGGCGAAGAAACACTTCACGTTTGCATACAGCGGCATTATAGTAAATCCGTCATTAATTGGCGAGCAGGTAATACCTAAACCGCCACCTACCGATACGCGGTCAGAGAATCTCACTCCGTGAATAGTGTTGATTGTAGGGTGAACAAATCCTGCGTATGGGGAGCCGACATTAATACCGGCATCCCACTCAGCGTGATACTCGCTCTTCTTTTGCCCGTGAGCAACACTAACCGCCACAAACATCACTGCTAACAGAATAATTAGTCGCTTCATAATAATTGTATTTTATTCAACAGAATCTTTTACATAAACCATTCTAAACCACCAATCGTAGTTGAATGATGAACTAATATTATACTATGCCGACAAACGCCTAAGAGTTTTAGTAAAACTTTTTTAATAAAGGTGGCAGGCCTCACTCTTACAAAGATAACAAAAGAGTTTGAAAATAAAAATTTTTTTATCTATAAGGCATAAAAAAAACTATCCCAATCAGCAGATTGAGATAGCTTCGTTTATAACTATTATATATCTCTACAAATTCTCCAACGTATACTGAATCATCTTGCGACGGATATTGGCTGCATCGGATGGGTACATCGAGTGATTTTGGTCGGGATAAATCATCATATCGTACTGCTTGCCCGCACGATTTAGTGCCGCAGCCATCTCCATAGTGTTTTGGATATGTACGTTATCATCGGCTGTGCCGTGGATGATTATAAGACGTGTCTTATCCGATAAGCGCTCTGCAAAGTTGATTGGCGAATTATCGTCATATCCCGCAGGGTTGTCTTGTGGCAGGTCATTATAAATCTCGGTATAGATAGAGTCGTAGTAACGCCACGAGGTAACGGGAGCAACAGCTATTGCCATCTTGAACAGACCGTCGCCCTTCAGTGCGCAACCCAAAGCCATAAAACCACCATACGACCAGCCGTAGATACCTATGCGTGAGGCATCCACCCACTCCTGCTGAGCCATATAGCGGGCAAACGATAGCTGGTCCTCGACCTCCAAAGCTCCCAAGTTGCCGTAGGTCTGCTTCTTGAACTGCTCACCCATATAGCCTGTGCCTCGACCATCACAGCAGACAACGATATAGCCGTGGTTAGCCAAAACATACTCCCACGAGAGTCCAAAGCGGTTCTGTACCTCCTGCGAGCCAGGCCCTGAGTACTGCGTCAGCAGAACAGGGTAACGCTTCGTTGGGTCGAAGTCGGTTGGCTTGATGATGAAGGCATTGAGCTTGTCGCCTCGCTCTGTTGTGAAGGTGAAAAACTCCTTCTGCGGGAGTTTGCTGAGCTTTTCTGCCAGCTCCTTGCTCTGGGCTAAAGTGCGAATCACCTCTCCCTTATTGTCGCACAACACTACGCTATTTGGAGTGTTTGCCGTAGAGTGTGTTGCGATGTAGTAACGCATACCCTGGCTCGGAGAGATGGAGTATATACCCTCGCCCGGGGTAAGGCAGCGTTTATGCTTACCTTTAATATCTATAACGTATAGGTTGCGGTCAATTGGCGAGTGTTCGGTTGAGATGTAGTATATCTTGTTGTCGGCAACCTCCACGATTTGCGTCACATCCCAATCGCCTGCGGTTATAGCTCGCTCGAAGCCCTTTTGTGTAGAGTATAGGTAGATGTGATTACGACCTGTGGCAGTCTCGTTGGTTACGATAAAACGCTCCTCGTCGATAAAGCGGATAGTCGCAGCCGAAGGACGCTCAACGTAACGCTCGTCTTGCTCCTGATAGATAACCTTTTGACTGCCGTCTGCGAGGCAGAGGATGACCTCAAAGTGGTTCTGCTTACGATTGACTCTGTAAAAATAGAGCTCTCCGGCGGGTGTCCAGCCTATATGTGGCAGATATTGGTCGCTCTCGCTGCCGGTTGCTATCTCCTGCGTCTTACCACTTGCAATGTCGTAGAGGTGGAGCGTTACAACAGAGTTCTTGTCGCCTGCTTTAGGGTACTTGAACGAGTATGCCTTGTTGTAGAGTGTGCCTCCAAAGAGCATCATCTCAAAAGTGGGGACCTCGCTCTCGTCGAAACGCAGGTAGGCAATCTTTGTTGCATCGGGCGAGAAGGCATAAGCCTGCGTAAAGCCATACTCCTCTTCGTATACCCAGTCGGCTGTGCCGTTGATAATCTTGTTCCACTCGCCGTCGTCGGTTATGGCGCGGGGCTCGTTGCCAAGCGTGCCGACGTAGAGGTTATTATCTTTGGCAAAGGCGTATGTCTGCTCGTCAGAGGCGATGGTAAAGTCGCGAATACCCTCAAATGCGGCAACCTGCTCGCCGCTCTGTGTCGTCACGACCTTATAGTCAGCCAACGCCGAGTGGCGATATATAGGGCGGAATTTGCTCGCTAAGATGATAAGATTCTCCTTAGCCGAGAAGTCATAGCTGCCTCTCACACCCTTGTATAATACCTGCTCGAAATCGGGCTCCTCATAGCTGAATTTGACGATGTCGCCCTGTCGAAGTGAGGTGTAATGCAGACCATCATTCATCGAACGTAGTCCCGCTACGCGTCGATTCAGGCGGCTTAGAGCCGAGAGTTCATCGAAGGTCTGTTGCGCAAAAGCACTCGCACCGACCAATGTGGTGAGTGCGGTGCAGAGTGCATATTTTACTATTGTGCGAATCATCATTCGTATCTGTTAAATGTCATCAATCTTAAATTCGTAATCAAGACGCTTACCCGTTATGAACTTCGAGTTGTCCATCTTGGTATTAAACTGGTCCACGGTGACTCTGGTATGCTCGTCGTATGGTGGAACGAGCAGGTCGAAATGGATGGCGTAGTTGATAGCTGTCTCCATGATTGTAATCAACGCCTCGCGTGTAATCTTCTCTGAGCCAAACTCCAAAGGACGCACCAAACGCTGACGCTTGCCCTCGACAAAGAAACACTTCTCGCGGTTGATAAAGATACGTCCGATGAGGTATCCTTCGTCGGCATTACGGTTGAACTTGAAGGAGTCCGAAAGGAAGTTATAGATGTTTATCACTCCGCAATATGAGTTGTCGGGGTTTTGCTTGATATATTCGTTCTGCCATATGACGTGCTTGGATTCGAATTCGAAGATGTCGGTGTGCATCTGGAAGATAAGCAGGTCGCTGGCTATCTGCAACTGGGCCTCGAACTTACCTCTGTCGCGATACTCTATTCTGACGCGCTTATCCAAACGGCCATCCAACTCTTCGTCCAGCTCCGAAGCTATCTCAAAAAGTACATCCTTAAGTTCTTGGAAGGTGGTAAATGTGTTATCAAAAGTCTGCTGCTTAAGAGCCGACTTATTTACTATCGTCGAGATTATATCCTCTCGTATTGGGTTGTTACTCATATAATTAGTGTTTTGTTATTTTTGCAATTTAATCTCAGTGCCTGCCTGAAGGCTCTGTGTTTTGTTCATCTTGTTTATCTTCGCCAACTTCGCAAGACGGATTCCGTAGTCCTGTGATACTGAACGCAATGTCTCACCCTCTCTTACCTTGTGGCGTCGAGCGTTTCCTAACCATTCGTTCTGCTTACGAGCCACATATATCATTTCGCCCTCGATAAGCTGTATCTCGCCTGATGTCTTCAGCTCGTTATATTTCCTGAGAGTCTTTTCGCTCAGGCCGAATGTCTGGGCGATATGTTGCAGCGTGTATCCATCCTTAACGACGATGTATGGCGTCTGGTTATTGGTGTAGAGGCTGTATCCATTGATAACCTGCTCGGCAACCTTAAAGTTGTTAGGGTCAATCTTACCCGGATATGTGGTGTGGTGATTGACGTTGCTCTCGCTCTCGAAACTGCTCTCTATGCCGCTCTCGGCCTTGATGTGTGAGGCGTAGAGGTGTAGACCGTTGTTGCGGTCCAACAGGTATAGCTTGTTATCCTCGATAAGCTTGATAAGCACCTCGGCATATTGCGGATTTGTGGCGTAGCCGGCAGCCTTCAGCCCCTTCGCCCAACTCTTATAGTCGTCCGAGGCGTAGGTAAAGAGCTTATCGTATCGTGGTTGTTGGTCCAAAAAGTCGGCGTGGTCTTGGAAAGACTCCTCGACAGAGTCGTAGGCGCGGAAACACTCATCCTTGGCATCATCATCGAAATATACCTTGCCACCCTTCCAGTTGCGATGACACTTAATGCCGAAGTGGTTGTTGGACTCCTTGGCAAGTCGGCTGTTGCCGCTGTTGGACTCCAAGATACCCTGCGCCAGCGTGATACTTGCCGGGATACCGTAGCGGTCCATGTGGTCGATGGCGATGTATTTATATAGCTCGATATACTCCTGACGTGTCAGGTTGCCTTGTGGCTTGCTTTGCGCCTGTGCTTGCGTATAACGCTCTGCACCATTGCTTTGGTCGAGCAGGTAGAGCTTGTTGTCTTCGATAATTTTGACAAGCAACTCGGCATACTTAGGATTTGTGGCATAGCCGGCAGCCTTCAGACCTCTTGCCCAACTCTTATAGTCGTTTGAGGCGTAGCTGAAGAGTGAATCATAGCGAGGCTGTTGGTCCAGATACTCGGCATGGTCCCGATAGGAACTCTCCACCGAGTCGTATGCGCGGAAGCACTCATTTGGCTCGTCGTCATCGTGGTAGACCTTCTTGCCGGTCCAATTCTTCTTACATTTGATTCCGAAGTGGTTGTTGGAACTCTTTGCCAACTCGCTATTACCGCTGTCGGACTCCAATATTCCCTGTGCCATGGTGATACTTGCGGGAATACCGTATTGGTTCATGTGGTCGATAGCTATCGACTTATATCGCTCGATGTACTCTTTGGTAGAGTATCTTTGTTGTGCAGCAACTCTCACTGAGCAGAGTGTGAGGGCTAAAATGATTGCCAGTGCTGTTTTTTTGAAAAAAATCATTACCTTTGCGTTTAATTGTAACACAAACCTCCCGCGAGTGTATACATTACCGACAAAGGTACTATATTTTAGATATAAAAGCAATAGCAACACCCCACAATAATTTAGAGAATGAAAGCGTTACATATAATAACTCCTGTTAAAGATTCTATCGACTCGACTATCCAAACCGTCAAGGCTGTTCTCTCGTCGAAGCTATCTGTGCCATTCATCTATACCATCTACAACGACTTCTCTTCGGAGGAGAACACGCGTCGTTTGGAGGAGGCTTCGCGCGAGTTGGGTTTTGAGTTGGTCAATCTTTCGGATGTGACCACCCACCCATCACCTAACTATTTGTTAGTCTTGCAGATGTGTCAGCGTAGGGCTTTGGAGGCGGATGCTCACCTGCTTATCGTCGAGTCGGATGTGGTGGTAAGTCCGGAGACTCTGCAAGGGCTTTACGACGGTGCCGAGGAGCGCGAGGCGTGTGGTATAGCTGCCTCGGTTACGGTGGATGATGCGGGCGAGATAAACTATCCTTACGGCTTTGCAAAAGGTCACGAAGGAGAGGTTTACGAGATTAAGAAGCATTGCAGTTTCTGTTGCTCGTTGCTTACCAACCGCCTGCTTCGAACGTTTGATTTCCAGCAACTCAATCCCGAAAAACATTGGTTTGATGTGACTATCTCGCAGCGTTCACGCGAGTTGGGCTTGAAGAACTATCTCTTTGCTAATCTGCCTGTTGTGCATCGTCCACACCAGAGCCGTCCATGGAAGCAGCTCAAGTATAAGAATCCTTTGAAGTACTACTGGATTAAGTTCACTAAGGGCTTTGATAAAATCTGATAATATGCAGTTTGCGAAGAACAACCCCTTGGTGTCGGTAATAACGCCGGCATACAATACTGCTGAATATATCGCCGAGACGTTGGACTCGGTGCTGGCGTCGGATTATGCCAATATCGAGGTTATAGTGGTGGATGACGGCTCAAGCGATAATACCGTCAATATTGTCAAAGAGTATATGGCACGTGACGAGCGTGTGAAGCTGATTTGTCAAGCCAATGCCGGTCCCAGTCGTGCGCGTAACAATGCTGTGGAGCACGCCTTAGGAGAGTATATCCTGCCTGTGGATTCCGATGATATTATATCTAAGCACTTTATAGGTGCGGCGGTTGAGGCCATAGAGTCCGATAGTGATATTATGGTTGTCACGTGTCGTTGTGAGTTCTTTGGCAATAGGGTCGGCGAGTGGAAGTTCGCAGACTTTAAGTTGAGTAACCTCGCTACGGAGAATCAGCTACCCGCCACATCGCTCTATCGTCGTCGGGATTGGGAGCGCATAGGTGGCTACAACGAGCAAATCATAGCCAGGGAGGATTGGGCTTTTTGGATTGCTATGCTTAAGGATGGCGGCGATGTGGTAAAGCTGCCGGAGGTGGGACTTTACTATCGTGTGCGCACAGCCTCAAAACGTTTTCAGGACCGTAAGTTAAAGGCCTTTGCCATAGATAAACTCAACCGTTTCTTTCCCGATTTCTTTCAGCGAGAGTTGGGAGGAAAGTTATATACTCAGCGGTCGCACTCTCGCCGGATTAATGCGCTGAAGCGTTTTTTCCGCCCGCAGAGTATTAGATTGGCTGATGCCAAGCAGGGCTTTGAGTTTTATATGAAGGCTTTGCCTCGTATAGTGAAGTATGCTGCGGAGGATAAGACGGAGGTGCGTTTTGGTTCTGAGCATGTGACCGTAGAGGAGTTTCCTGTGGCGTTTGGATCTTATAAATGCTCAGCTGCGCACAAGGCATATCAGCAGGCAATAGAGCGAGGTGAAGATGTCGTTGGATGTTATTCCGAGCGGAGGTGGTTATTGTTTAATAAGTCATACTTAGTAAAAAAATAAGAGAGTGAGGTCACTCTCTTATTTTTTGTAGTATTTATCGTATTACAGACGAGCCTTGATAGCCTTTGACTCCTCCTCGTAGCCAGGCTTGTCGAGCAGAGCAAACATATTCTTCTTGTATGCCTCTACACCAGGCTGGTTGAATGGGTTTGCGCCAAGCATATAACCGCTGATACCGCAAGCCTTCTCGAAGAAATACAACAACTCGCCGATAGCCTTCTCGTCAATCTGTGGAATCTCGATGCGCATATTAGGCACACCACCGTCTACGTGAGCAAGCTGTACGCCCAACTCTGCCATCTTGTTAATCTCCGAAAGACGCTTACCTGTAAGGAAGTTCAGTCCGTCCAAGTTCTGCTCGTCGTTCTCAACCTTAATGGTGTGCTTAGAGTTAGCAACAGAGATAACAGTCTCGAACAGAGTGCGCTCACCCTCCTGGATATACTGACCCATAGAGTGCAGGTCGGCTGTGAGTGTTACACTTGCAGGGAAGATTCCCAAGCCATCCTTACCCTCTGACTCGCCATAGAGCTGCTTCCACCACTCGGCGATGTACTGCAACTTAGGCTCGTATGATGCCAAAATCTCAATCTTCTTGCCTGCTGCGTAGAGCTCGTTGCGTACGATAGCATACTGCGCTGCGAGGTTCTGCTCCACAGCAACCTCAGCCTTTGTAGCCTCCTCCATAGCCTGTGCACCCTCGACCAAAGCCTTGATGTCGATACCTGCTACTGCCAAAGGAAGCAAGCCTACCGGTGTGAGTACAGAGAAACGACCACCTACATTGTCAGGAATAACGAAAGTAGGGTAGCCCTCGTTGGTAGCCAAAGTCTTCAACGCGCCACGTGCCTGGTCTGTAATGGCTACGATACGCTCAGCAGCCTCAGCCTTGCCGTAACGCTTCTCAATCTCAGCCTTGATGATGCGGAAAGCGATAGCAGGCTCGGTTGTTGTACCCGACTTAGAGATTACGATAGTTGCGATAGAGTAATCCTTCACAGCCTCCAGGAGCTCGAAGGTATAATCCTCTGAGATGTTCTCGCCGGCAAAAACCACCGTTGGATTGGCGTGCTTGCGGTGCAGGAACTCAAAAGAGTTGCTCATAGCCTCAATAACAGCCTTAGCACCGAGGTACGAGCCACCGATACCGATACAAATGACTACTTCTGCCTTCTCGCGGAGCTTAGCTGCCTGAGCCTCGATGGCTGCAATCTCCTCCGCAGAGATAGATGATGGGAGGTTTACCCAACCCAAGAAATCGTTGCCGGCACCCTTGCCTGAGTGGAGCAACTCGTTAGCTTGCTGTGCTTTAGCCAGCATCTCACTATTTACTGTGACACCCGACTTTGAGATGTCAAGTTTAATCAAACTCATACTTTTCTAACCTTTTTTATTACTAGTTGTTAAATCAATTTCTTAGTCAATGCTGCCATTGTACGGCGCGCTGATGCACCATTGTAAAGCACCTCGTATACCATATCGGCAATAGGCATATCGGCATCTTTGCGGGCCTTGGTGTGGCGCAGACACTTTGTAGCGTAGTAACCCTCGGCAACCATCGTCATCTCATTCATCGCACTGCGGACCGTACAGCCCCTACCGATAAGCAATCCGAAACGACGGTTACGGCTATATGTAGAGTAGCAGGTCACAAGCAAATCACCCAGACAAGCCGATGCGAAGGTGTTGTGCTTATTCTCGGAGCAGACTCCGAAGAAGCGATTCATCTCGGCGGCACAGTTGGCAATCAAAACAGCCAGGAAGTTATCTCCATAGCCCAGACCGCTTGCCATACCGACGGCTATTGCGTAGATGTTCTTCATTATAGCACCATACTCCACACCCTCCACATCTTCCGATGTGCTGACACGGATATATGGTCGTGAAAACATGTTGATAATGGTCTGCTGAATCTCGGTGTCTTTGCTTACGGCGGTCAAATAAGAGAGGCGTCCCATACCGACCTCCTCGGCGTGAGAAGGACCTGTGATGAGGGCTATATGTTGCTCATCAACAGCGTATTGCGATGTGATATACTCTGTGATTGTGATATATTGTTCGGGGATAATACCCTTGACAGCCGAGATAACCAATTTGTCGTGCAGGGGCTCTATCAGAGGCTTGAGAACATCCTTCATAAAGGCTGATGGCATCGCCAAAACAACCGATGTGGTGTCGCGTACCACCTCGTTTATATCACGACTAACCTTAATGAGCGTGTTGTCCAAATCCACTTCACGCAGATACTTGCAATTACGTCCCTCACTCTCTACCGATGCAAGAATGTCATCGTTGAGAATATGCCAATTGATGTGTATCCCATTTTCGGTCAATATCTTCACGATAGCCGTAGCCCAACTACCATACCCGATGACTGCGCATTTTTCTTCTGTTCCAATCATTTACTCTTAATTTTAGAGAAACAAACATACAAAGATAGTAAAAATTATGGATATTCTATAGTTGTTTGTTAATTTGTTTTTTTTGTCTGGTTTGCCCGCCATGATTTATATGGCGTTGTAGCAGAATTTTTTGGTGTGAAAAATATTTTGAGAATTAAGAAAAAAATCCTAAAAAAAGTTGGAAGTTTTATCTTTCTTTTTCCTACCTTTGTAGTGCCGAAATGAACCCGCCGTAAAAGTGGGGTTCTTAGTTGTGCGACAAGGTTGTATTCTGACCTTGTAACTAATTGATAAATAAATTAATAGAGATATGGGATTCTTTTCATTAACGCAGGAGTTGGCCATTGACCTCGGTACAGCCAACACCCTGATTATTTACAACGGTAAGGTTGTGGTAAATGAGCCGTCGATTGTTGCTTTGGACAACAACACGGGTAAAGTTGTCGCTATCGGTGACAAGGCGAAGCTGATGGAGGGTAAGGAGAACTCTAATATTCGAACTATCCGCCCATTGAAGAACGGTGTGATTGCAGACTTTAACGCCGCTGAGATTCTGCTTCGTGGCTTGATTAAGAAGGTACGTACCAGCAGTACGATGTTTGCGCCTACTTTGCGTATGGTTATCTGTATCCCTTCGGGTTCGACCAACGTGGAGATTCGTGCCGTAGGAGATAGCGCAGAGCGTGCAGGCGGACGCGACGTGTATATGATTTTTGAGCCTATGGCAGCAGCCTTGGGTGCAGGTTTGGACGTAGAGGCACCGGCAGGTAATATGGTTATTGATATCGGTGGTGGTACATCTGAGATTGCTTGTATCTCGTTGGGTGGTATCGTATGCTCGGAGTCTATCAATGTGGCAGGAGATGTCTTTACCGACGATATTAAGCAGTATGTTCGTCACCAGCACTCGGTACGTATTGACGACCGTATGGCCGAGCGTATCAAGTGTGCTATCGGAGCGGCTGTTCCGGAGTTGGATGACGAGCCTGAGGATTATGTATTGACAGGTCCGGATATCTACACCCAGCTTCCTAAGACTATCACTCTCTGCTATAACGAGATTGCATACGCACTGGAGAAATCTCTGGTTAAGTTGGATAACGCCTTGCTCCAGGTTATGCAGGCTATGCCTCCGGGATTGTATAGCGATGTTGTGGAGAAGGGTATCTACTTGGCAGGTGGTGGCGCTCTGATTAAGGGCTTGGACCAGCGTTTGTCTAAGAAGTCGGGTATCCCTGTACACATTGCCGAGGACCCACTGAGTGCTGTGGCTCGTGGTACAAATATCGCGATGAAGAATCTCGATGAGTTCTCATTCTTGATGAAGTACAAGTATTAATCTCGGTCTATTAGGTGAGTATTTTTTTGCAATAGGGGCTTCGCGGCCCATGTTGCGTCGTAGAGTGAATTGACTTCTGATTTGGCGGTATGTATAAGCTTATAGAGTTTCTTCGCAGAACCTATGTTGTGCTATTGTTTGTGTTGATTCAAGCCATAGCACTCTATGTCTATTCTGGTTCTACGAGTTATACACGTGCTAAGATTCTCTCCCAGACCGCAGGCTTGACGGGTGGAGTGCAGGGCCTTATAGCCGATGTGAAGAGCTACTTCGGTCTGAGTTCCCAGAATGAGGTGTTGGCGCGTCGTGTGGCTGAACTGGAGAATGAGCTTGATATCTATCGTCAGCAGGAGGCTGCGGCGGAGTTGGCTGCGGTGACACTCACGCTGTCGGATGAGGAGTCGGCAGAGCCGGTGCGTCAATATGAATATGACGTGGCACGTGTTATCTCTAATTCAATCAATAGCCCCCGTAACTATATCACTTTGAATAAGGGTACAGCGCAGGGTATCACTCCTAATATGGGTGTTGTTACGCCCGACGGCTGTATGGTGGGCTATACTATTGCCTGCTCGGAGAACTATTCGGTTGTTATGCCAATGCTCAACGTGGATTTCCGCAACAGCGGTAAGTTGGAGGGTGACAATCGTATCGGAGCTATCGTTTGGAATGGTGTCGATCCGTCGCATGTGACTATGAATGAGCTGCCCGACTATGCACAGCCAAGTGTAGGCGAGGAGGTCTATGGCTCGGGTTTGTCGCACTACTTCCCTGTCGATATGAAGGTGAGAATCGGTTATGTCGAGAGCTTTACTAAGGGCCGTAATCAGACGACGTTTGATGTTGTGGTACGTCTTGCGACTGATTTTTCCAGCTTAGACTATGTGGTCTTGGTGCGTAATAAATCGTTTGACGAGGTGACACAGTTGGAACAGTCTGTTAAGCAGACAGAGAAAAAGTAATAGCGCATGAGAAGGTATCTATCATACATAGGACTGTTTATCGTAGTGTTGTTGTTGCAGGTATATCTGTTCGACAACATATCGTTGGGTATCTATTTCCATCCGCTTGTTTACGTCGCTTTCATTATCTTGTTGCCTTTGAAGTTTAACCACGGAGGGGTGGTTGTACTCTCGGCACTTATGGGTCTGATAATGGATTTATTGACCGGTATGGCGGGCTTGAATGTTCTGGCTCTGACCACGGCAGGTTTCGTGCGACCTATGCTTGTGAAGTTTATATGTGGCTATGGCGGTGTGCTCTCGGAGCCTATTCCGATGATTAATCGTGTTACGCCTAAGCGTCTGTTACTCTATATTGTGGCTATGGTTGCCGTCCACAGCGGAGTCTATTTCCTGTTGGAGTCGCTCTCGGTGATGCACCTGCTGCATACGCTTCTGCGGTTGGTTGTGAGCGGTGCTGTGGCGGTATTCTTTGTATGGATTATCGTTCGTCTGTTTATTGATAAGATAATGGTCAAGTTATGAGAGAGTCTGATAATAACGTTCGTAGGATTGTCATCCGCTTTATTGTGGCGGCTGTCTTCTTGGTGCTGCTTTTTCGTGTGGCGAAGATGCAGTTCTTCAATGAGGAGTTTACCGACTATGCCGAGTCTTTGGTGCGTGTAGAGCAGACTGTATACCCTACGCGAGGAGATATATATGACCGTAATGGCGAGTTCCTGGCGCAGAGTCGTGAGTGTTATGACTTGATGGTTACCTACGATGATTTGGAGGATGAGGGCTTCGATACGATGCGTCTGTGCTCTCTGATTGATATTGATAAGCAGAAACTTATTAAGTCGCTATCACGTATAAAAAAAGATGCTTATATGCGTCTTAAGCCTGTGAAGGTTATCGGTTACGTCACTAAGGAGGCTAAGTTGCAGCTCGAGGAGCTCTCTATTCCCGGTTTCTCATTTGTGAGCCGAACCATTCGCTGGTATCCGCGTAAGATTGCCGGCAATGTGTTGGGTTACCTTTCGGAGGTGAATGAACAGGGCCTTAAGAGTGACCCTTATTACGAGCTGGGCGACTATCTTGGTGAGACAGCTTTGGAGCGCTCATACGAGAAGGTGCTGCGTGGCGAGAAGGGTGTCGAGGTCTTGATTAAGGATAGTAAGACTGTAATCCAGGGTGCCTATATGGAGGGCCAATACGATAAAGTGGCTATTCCGGGTAAAGATATTGTCTGTACGATAGATGGACGACTGCAAGCCTTTGCCGAGGAGCTTTTGGTGGGTAAGGTAGGTGCTGTTGTGGCTATAGAGCCATCTACGGGCGAGGTTCTTGTTATGGCGTCGAGTCCCGGTTATAATCCCGATGATTTGTTGGGCAGAGAGCGAGGTAATAACTATATGAAGTTGCTCAATACTCCGACAAAGCCTCTGAATAAGCGAGCTATTGATGGTAAGTATCACCCAGGCTCTGTCTTTAAGCTTGTTCAAGGATTGATAGCTTTGCAGGAGGGCGTGTTGTATCCGGAGAAGCAGTACCCTTGTCACGGCGGTTATACCTACGGCAAGAATAAGAAACTTGGCTGTCACGCCCATCCGTCACCCCTCTCATTGCAGGATGCTGTGGCGCACTCTTGTAATGCCTACTTCTGCCACGTCTTTACCAATATTCTCAATAACCGAACTAAGTATAAGAACACCAAGGAGGCGTATGAGGCTTGGCGAGAGTATATCCTCAGCTTTGGCTTTGGTCGTAAGTTGGGTATTGATATAGCAGGCGAGGATGCCGGTTATATTCACACTGTCGAGAAGCACGATGCGGACCACCGTCACGGCTGGGGTCCGACCAATATCATCTCTATCTCTATCGGACAGGTTGTCGAGTGTACACCTTTGCAGATTGCTAATTTGGCGGCTATTATAGCCAACCGCGGTCACTACTATATCCCACACTTGGTCAAGTCCGTCGAGGGCGAGGAGTCTATCGATAAGAAGTATCTTGAGCCTCAGTATGTGAAGGTTGAGCCACGTCACTTTGAGCCTATTGTCGAGGGTATGTGGCGCAGTGTGAATCGCCAGGGAGGCGGCACATCGCGTATAGCCTACATTCTGGGCCTTGACGTCTGCGGTAAGACGGGTACGGCACAGAACTCTGTCAGGGGCAAGCTTACCAAAGATGACCACTCGGTATTCTTGACCTTTGCGCCACGCAATAATCCGAAGATTGCTATGGCGGTATATATCGAGCACGGTGGTAGCGGTTCGAGCATTGCTGCGCCTATTGCCAGCCTTGTCGAGGAGATGTACCTGACAGATACGGTCGTTCGTCACGACTTGGTGCGTATGGTGAAGAGCCGCAAGATAGACTATTCGAAGTATTATAAAGCAGAGAGTAAGTAACATGAACAGACTTAACCAACATAGCATATCATTCTTCAGCGGGGTAGACCCTATCGCTGTGATGCTCTATTTGTTGTTGGTTATGGTGGGTTTTCTGAATATCTTTTCTGCCTCGTATCAGGAAGATTTGCCTTTGCTGGCCTTTGAGCAGGAGTATATGAAGCAGTTTATATGGATATGTATCAGCCTTACCGTGGCGGTGGTTATCCTGCTGCTGGACTCTAAGCTCTACCACATGTACGCCTATTACATCTATTTTGGCGCACTGCTCTTCTTGCTGATGCCTTTTACTCCGCTGGGACGAGCGGTGAATGGCGCGAGGGCGTGGGTTGCTGTGGGCTCAATCAGTCTTCAGCCTGCCGAGTTTGCCAAGATTGCCACGACGTTGGCTGTGGCGCGACTTATGAGTGGCTACTCCTTCTCGTTGCAGAATCTCAAGGGGTTGATAAATGTGGGAATACTACTCTTTCTACCCTTTGCTATCATCGTGTTGCAGAATGATATGGGCTCGGGACTTGTGATGTCGTCGTTCCTTTTGGTATTGTATCGTGAGGGCCTAAATAAGTGGATATGTATCCCTCTGTTGATGGTTATCGCCTTGTTTGTCTGCTCATTCCTCTTCACACCGATATTCTTGGTTACGGTGCTATTCTGGACCTTTGTGATATGCTCGGCAATGATGACGGGTCAGTGGCAGACACAGATTCGTTTTGGTGCGGTGGTATGTTTAGTGGCTTTGGTGCTCTATTCAGTATCATTCTTGCTCTTTGACGGGCTGTTGAG
The DNA here is from genome assembly GCA_017623505.1 of Alistipes sp. Taxonomy (GTDB): domain Bacteria; phylum Bacteroidota; class Bacteroidia; order Bacteroidales; family Rikenellaceae; genus Alistipes. The sequence continues at coordinate 6,561 of JAGAOZ010000017.1, read as the reverse complement.
CGGCTATGGAGCCCTGCTCATATCTATCGCTCTTGGCTTTGTCGTTGCGGTGGTTTATGCGTGGCGTAAGCGATTCACATCGCTGTTTTTGATGTTGATGCTCTTCTTGGGCTCAATGCTCTTTGTCCCTACGGCAGATAAGATATTCTCGTCGATGCAGCCTCACCAGCAGCAGCGTATGCTCAGCTTCTTGGGCTTGCAACCCGACCATAGCCACGTGGTTATGTCTAAGACGGCAATCGGTTCGGGCGGTCTGTTTGGTAAGGGTTTTATGGATGGTACGCTGATTAAGAACCACTACGTCTCGGAGCACCATACCGACTTTATCTTCTGTACGGTAAGTGAGGAGTGGGGCTTTGTGGGCGTGTTGGTTGTCATGGGCTTGCTCTGTGCGCTTATCTACCGCATAATACATATTGGCGAGCGGCAGGAGGAGGCCTTTGGACGAATATATTGCTATGGTCTGGCGGCTGTGCTGCTGTTCCATGTGTTGGTAAATATCGGTATGACTACGGGTTTGATGCCTGTGATTGGTATCCCGTTGCCATTCCTGAGCTATGGAGGCTCGTCATTGCTGGCATTTACTATCTTTGTGGCCATTGCTCTGCGTCTGGATGCCTCGCCACAGAATTTCTCAGCATATAATAGATAACGATTAGAGATATTAATGATTCAGAGGCGTAAGGAGCGCCTGATAGGAAAAAATGGAGTTTGAAGGTGTAGTATTTAAGAAGTTGCCGGCTGTGCAGGGAGAGTCAGCACGCGGTAAGTGGGTACGTCAGGATGTGGTTTTTGAGGTTCCCGGCGAGTTTACACGTAAGACAGTAGTTACCTTCTTTAATAAGGAGGACGAGGTTGCATCGCTGCAAGAGGGTGCTACATACCTCGTATCAATCAATATCGACGCACGCGAGTATAACGGCCGTTGGTTTAATGATATTCGTGCTTGGCGTATTCAGCCTAAGCAGGTTGAGGCTCCTCAGATGGCTCCTCAGGATGAGTATGCAGTGCCAGCGTCGGCACCGGCTATGCCTCCTATTGATGAGGTGGATGATATGCCATTCTAAGCTGATAACAATAGCTAATATGTAAATAGGGTGTCCTGCTGGGCACCCTATCTTTGTTATCACTATGCTGTGTCTTTACTCTGGCTTCACCAATGAGAGATACAACTCGTCGAGCTGTGATTGGTCGATGAGTGATGGAGCATCGAGCATCACATCGCGGCCTGCGTTGTTCTTTGGGAAGGCGATATAGTCGCGGATAGACTCCGAGCCACCAAACAGCGAACACAATCGGTCAAAGCCAAATGCCAAACCACCGTGAGGCGGAGCACCGAACTTAAAGGCGTTCATCAAGAAGCCAAACTGCTCCTGTGCCTTCTCAGGTGTGAAGCCCAAAATCTTGAAGATAAGAGCCTGCAACTGGGCATCGTGGATACGTATTGAGCCGCCACCAATCTCTGTGCCGTTACATACAAAGTCGTAGGCATTGGCACGTACACGACCAGGGTCGCTCTCCAAGTATGGCACATCCTCAGGCTTTGGTGAGGTGAATGGGTGGTGCATAGCGTAGTAACGCTCTGTCTCGTCATCCCACTCGAACATTGGGAAATCGACAACCCACAATGGAGCGAACTTCTTAGGGTCACGCAAACCAAGCTCCTGTGCCACGTGCAGACGCAGAGCGCAGAGCTGTGTGAGTGCCTTGAACTTCTTACCGCACAATACGAGCATCAAGTCGCCTGCCTGAGCCTCCATACGCTCGGCAATAGCAGCCAAATCCTCTGGCGAGAAGAACTTATCGATAGACGACTTGAGGTTACCCTCGGCATCCTTGCGAATCCATACCAAGCCCTTAGCACCCACCTGTGGACGCTTAACATACTCTGTCAGGGCGTCAATCTGCTTACGAGTGTAGCCGGCGCAGCCCGTAGCGGCGAAACCTACTACATACTCTGCGTCGTCAAATACCGAGAATGAGTGTCCGTGAGCCAGGTCCGTAATATCGTGGAACTCCATACCGAAGCGCACATCAGGCTTATCCGAGCCATACTTCTCCATAGCCTCAATCCAAGGCATACGCTGGAAAGGCTCCGTGAAGTCAATACCCATCACATCCTTGAACATATACTTAGCCCAACGCTCGAATACCTCCAATACATCCTCCTGCTCCACGAATGACATCTCGCAGTCAATCTGTGTGAACTCTGGCTGGCGGTCAGCACGCAGGTCCTCATCGCGGAAGCAACGTACAATCTGGAAGTAACGGTCATAGCCCGCAACCATCAACAGCTGCTTGAGTGTCTGTGGTGACTGTGGCAGGGCGTAGAATTGGTTAGGGTTCATACGGCTTGGCACGACAAAGTCACGTGCTCCCTCAGGTGTTGAGCCTACCAAGTAAGGGGTCTCAATCTCCAAGAATCCCTCCTTGTCAAGGAATGTGCGGATAGCACACGCCATACGGTGACGCAGCTCCATATTACGCTGAAGAGGTGGACGACGCAAATCCAGGTAACGATACTTCATTCTCAAATCATCACCACCATCCGACACCTCCTCGATAGTGAATGGAGGGGTCTGTGCCTCGTTGAGGATTGTGAGGCTCTCGATAGCAACCTCCACCTCTCCCGTAGGCATCTTAGGGTTCTTCGACTGACGCTCGATAACCTTACCCGTAGCCTGCACGACAAACTCACGTCCCAGACGTGCTGCTGCCTCGCGAGTAGCCTCTGCCGAGTGCTCCTCCACTACGAGCTGAGTGATACCGTAGCGGTCACGCAAATCAATAAATGTCATTGCACCGAGGTTACGTACCTTCTGTACCCAACCGGCAAGAGTCACGCTCTGACCTACGTGGCCCAGACGCAACTCACCGCAAGTATGACTTCTATACATATAATTCAGTTTTTATAGTTTTCCTTACAAACCACAAAATTAGTAAAAAATCGCTATTTGCTCAGTTTTTTGTGCAAAAAAATAAGGATGCCCCCGCGAAAGGAGCATCCCCTAATTATGAAAAACGCAATATTCTTGTGTCTATTACTTTGACAAATCTGCAACAGCCTGCTTTGCAACTGCTACCTTGTCACCTGCTGTAACCTTGTTGAAGGCTGCGATAGCCTGTGGCTTCTGATCCTTAGCGTTGTGAGCAGCACCGAGGATGTAGTAAATATCTGACTTGTCCTCGTCGTTTGTCTGCAATGCTGCGGCAGCCTCTGCAAGCTCGATAACCTTAGCATAGTCCTTCTTCATAGAGTATGCCTGTACGGTGATACGCTGTGCCAAAGCCTGGTCTGCGATAGTGCCGGCAAGAGCAATTACGCCGTCAAAGTCACCTGCCTTCTGCAACTCGGCAACCTTATTGTTGGTGTACATATTCATCTTTGACTGTGCCTCAGCCTTACCTGCCTCGAAGAGAGTAGTGTTAGGCAATGCCATAACCTGGTCACAAATCTTCATACCGTTCTCGTAGTCATTCATTCTGAAGTAGCTCTCTGCGAGCAACATAGCCATCTCGGTATTACGTGGATTAGCCTCATAGCCCTTGGTGAATACCTCCACAGCCTTAGCGTAGTCGCCGGCGTTGAAAGGCTCACCACCCTGAATCTGATATACCTGAGCCAATGCCTTACCTGCGTTCTGTGCTACTCGGGTGTTGTTGTAGAGCTTAGACTTCTCGATAGCGGTCTCAAACTTAGCGATAGCCTGGTCAAACTGCTTAGCCTTAGCGCATGCCAAACCACCACGGAAATATGCGTCAGCAACAGCCTTCTGGGCGTTTTGTACGCAGCCGAGGATAGCCTCATCCTCTTCCATCTCGCCATCTATGATTACCTGCTCCATCAGCTCAGCAGCCTTGTCAAACTCGCCAGCCTTCATTGCCTCGATACCGCTGTTGTAAGTTGAAACTACATCGCTCTGTGCCGATGCTACTGCGAAACTGAACAACGCAGCAACCATCAAAATCATCTTCTTCATAATCCAGTGTTTTTATTCAATTTTATACTAAATAATTTCCTTTATCATCTCCGCTTTTCAGCCCGAGGGAGAATCACTTGAAATGCAAAGTTAAAAATTTTTTATACACAATACAAATTTTCGGCCTGCTATATCCGATTTGTGGGATATTTTTCCCTATCGCAGACTCTTAAAAAACGTGGTCATCAACTCCTCACACTCCTGCCTCATAACACCTGAGGTGACTGATGTCTTGGGGTGTAGAATCTTCTCCGAGAGGGTAGAGTAGCCGCGTTTGGGGTCCTCAGCACCATATACTATTCGCTCTATCTGGCTCCACGCCAAAGCTCCGCCGCACATCACACAGGGCTCAACCGTCACGTAGAGGGTGCATCCCTTGAGGTACTTACCACCCAGCGCCGATGCCGCTGCCGTTATAGCCTGCATCTCGGCGTGTGCCGTAGCATCGCACAACGTCTCAACCAGATTGTGTCCTCGGCCTATGACCTTGCCGCCGCACACCACAACCGCACCAATAGGCACCTCTTTCTCTTTTAACGCTTTTTTAGCCTCCTGTATTGCCATCGACATAAACTTTTTGTCTATCTCGGCCTGACTTAGCTCCTGCTGCATACTCATACATTATATATATAGATGCACAAAGATAATAAAAAAATCCCAAGCCTTTCGACTTGGGATTGGATATTAAAGAGCGGTAATTTATTACTTACCCTTCTCCATCTGAGCCTTCAACTCTGCCAAACCAGCGATATCGCCGAGAGTAGTCTTCTCGACAGCAGCGTTGATCTTCTTAACTGAAGCCTTAGCAGCATCAGCAGCAGCCTTCTTCTCAGCCTTCTCAGCAGCAATCTCCTTACGCTTCTCCTCCTCGAAGATACGAGAGTGTGAGAGTGTGATGCGCTTTGTAGCCTTAGAGAACTCGATAACCTTGAACTCAGCGCTCTCGCCTACCTTCAATGTTGTGCCATCCTCCTTAACGAGCTGCTTAGCAGGTACGAAGCCTGTGATGTTCTCCTCCAAAGCAACGATTGCGCCCTTATCTGTAAGCTCGCTGATTGTTGCAGTATGAACAGAATCTACTGAGTACTTGCTCTCAATCTCGTTCCAAGGATTCTCCTCCAACTGCTTGTGGCCGAGGCTCAAGCGGCGGTTCTCCTTGTCAATCTCAAGAACAACAACCTCAATCTCTGCGCCGAGCTGAGTGAACTCTCCTGGGTGCTTAACCTTCTTAGTCCAGCTGAGGTCTGAGATGTGAATCAAACCGTCGATACCCTCCTCAATCTCAACAAAAACACCGAAGTTAGTGAAGTTACGTACCTTAGCGTTGCACTTAGCACCTACTGGGTACTTAGCCTCGATACCCTCCCATGGGTCTGGAGTAAGCTGCTTGATGCCGAGTGACATCTTACGCTCCTCGCGGTCCAAAGTAAGGATTACAGCCTCAACCTCGTCACCTACCTTCAAGAACTCCTGTGCTGAACGCAAGTGCTGGCTCCAAGACATCTCAGATACGTGAATCAAGCCCTCTACGCCTGCTGCAATCTCAACGAATGCGCCGTAGTCAGCCATAACAACAACCTTACCCTTAACCTTGTCGCCTACCTTCAACTCAGCGTCGAGAGCCTCCCAAGGATGTGGGATAAGCTGCTTCAAACCGAGTGCGATACGCTTCTTCTGCTCGTCGAAGTCGATGATAACAACGTTGAGCTTCTGGTCGAGCTGTACGATCTCCTCTGGGTGATTTACACGGCCCCAGCTCAGGTCGGTGATGTGAATCAAACCATCTACGCCACCCAAGTCGATGAATACACCATAGTTAGTGATGTTCTTAACGGTACCCTCAAGAATCTGGCCCTTCTCAAGCTTCGACATGATAACCTGCTTCTGAGCCTCAAGCTCTGCCTCGATGAGAGCCTTGTGAGATACAACTACGTTGCGGAACTCCTGGTTGATCTTCACAACCTTGAACTCCATAGTCTTGTCTACGTAAACATCGTAATCACGGATAGGCTTAACGTCAATCTGTGAACCTGGCAAGAATGCCTCGATACCGAATACGTCCACAATCATACCACCCTTAGTGCGGCACTTAACGTAACCCTTGATAATCTCGTCGTTGTTCAATGCCTCGTTTACACGGTCCCAGCTCTTGAGCTGACGAGCCTTCTTGTGTGAAAGAATCAAAGCACCACCCTTATCCTCAACAGACTCAACGTAAACCTCAGCCTTATCGCCTACGGCCAACTCTGGGTTGTAACGGAACTCGGTAGCTGCAATCATACCATCACTCTTGTAGCCGATATTAACGGTCACCTCACGCTTGTTGAAGTCGGTTACTGTACCATCAACAACCTCGCCTACTGCGATGTTTGAAAGGGTCTTGTCATAAGACTCTGCAACCTGCTCCTTAGTCTGACCTCCATAAAGGTCCAAATCATTCTCAAACGCGTTCCAATCGAAGTTCTCGTTTGCTACATTCTGAATTTTCTCCATAGTGGAAAATGTTTTGCGATACAATCGCTCGTTAAATAGTTAATAATCAGTTAATTGCTCTTGCGCCTACGTATGCGTGCACAAAATC
>JAGAOZ010000016.1 GCA_017623505.1 Alistipes sp. | reverse complement strand
GCCGCTAGAGTTCATCCTGGGCCAGGATCAAACTCTCCATTGTAAAAAAATTTAAATGTATTGTTAGAGTCCTGACTACTTCTCTTCCTTAAAGGAATTGACAGATAAATACTACATTTTCTCTCTTTATGTTAAACCAGTAAATCAAAGAACCGTTTGAAAAACCGCTGCTCCAATTTCGGAGCGAACAGTGGTGCAAAGATAAGGCAAGGATTTCATTCCACCAAATTTTTCAAGAACTTTTTTTCAAGAATTTTCAACATTTTGTTAAAACCTGCCTTTTAACGCGTTGTGGGCTCGTTTTTGTCACCCTTATTTCTTGATTGCGGATGCAAAGGTAGCGATTATTTTTATTCGTGCAAACTTTTTAGAATCTTTTTTTACCATTTTTTGATACAAAATTTACGCAATAACATGTAAATAGCTGATACTCAAAGAAAAGAATAAATAAAAATTTTTATAATCAAAAAAAGCGTACAAACAGACTTTATTATTATATATATAGGTATAGCAAAATCAGCCCATTTTAGCGGACCAATTCGCCATTTTAGAGTGGCCAACGGAGTGCTACTTTGCGATTTTTGGTTATCTTTGCACAAAATTGAGTTATATGAGACAGAAAAAACTTTTTCTACCTATAATAATCATCTTCGTTCTGGTGCTTTTGGACCAGGCACTAAAGATTTGGATTAAGACAAGCTACGAAATAGGTAGTGGCGTAGAGATATTTTCGTGGTTCCAGCTTCGATTTGTTGAGAACAATGGCGCTGCTTTCGGCATGCAAATCGCAGCGGACGGAGGATTTGACTGGGGTAAACTGCTTCTAAGCCTATTCCGCGTGGTGATGATTGGACTGCTCGGATACTACATGTATCGTCTTTCGCGTCGAGAGAAGCCTGCGCCTAAGGGTGTGATAATAGCTCTGTCGATGATTATGGCGGGAGCCATTGGTAACCTTATCGATTCGATGTTCTACGGAATGATATTCTCAGAGTCTACATTCTCAACCGTAGCACATTGGGGCGATGGATATAGCGGATTTATGATGGGACGAGTCGTTGATATGCTCTACTTCCCACTTTTCAAATGGGAGAGCGTGCCGGAGTGGTTGAGTTTCCTGGTAGATAACGAAAACTACTTCTTCGGGGCGATATTCAACTTGGCGGATGCCTATATCTCGGTAGCGGTAGTATACTTATTGCTGTTCCAATATAAGTTCTTCGACAAATAACAACAAAGAGTTTTTTACTCCGAAAAGGCAAGGCTCTTGCGGAATAAAAAATAATTTGTATCTTTGCGGAGCAAAAGGCCCAGATGGTGAAATGGTAGACACGCTCGTTTCAGGTGCGAGTGCTTCACGGCATGTAGGTTCGAGTCCTATTCTGGGCACAAGAAAATCGTAATGCGTCGCAAGAACGTATTGCGATTTTTTGTTTAACGACAACAACAATTTCATATTATGAAACGCATAGTCATTATACTTTTGATGGTTTTAGCCTCGCTCTGCACGGCTGAGGCTCAGCGACACAAACGCAGCCAAAAGCAGAACTCGGAGATTGAGTTCCTCGGACAGGTGCGCGACACATACTCGCAGATTAGCCGTCGCACAATCGATGGCAAGCAGTATTACGTCTACACATCGCAGAGCAGCGAGGAGTATAATGAGCCCTTCAAACTGATATTTCCAACAGCCAAGGAGGCGATAAAGTCGTTGGCGCATCTAAAGATTTTTGCCGAGCAGAAACCCAACAACACGACTATCACATTCGCCAACGATGGTAAGATGATAACAGCCACAAAGGGTAAATTCATCGGCGGGCCGTATGTGGAATTTACGCATCCAGAGATGAAGGGTACGGCAAGCATGTCAGTAAAGGAACTTGACAAGGCGATAACAATCTTGAGTAAATATATCGAGGAGTGACAAAAAATAAATGCGGGTAGTAAGAACTATCCGCATTTTTTACGTGATTGCACAGGAGGTAACAACAAGTCCCAAATCCAATATCCAAGAGTTAAAATCGAGAGAACAAGTTGCGTCGCAGAAACTTACCCAGCACCTCGCCAGACTCCACAGCACCGTCACCCATAAGGTTGAGCTTCGTGCCAAAAGTACCACCATCTCCCTTGAGGTCGGTAATACGCAAAACAACCTCTCCGGAACTATTCTCGACAACAATATCACTCCACGTATCTCCCTTAGTATTAACGTGTAACACTACCCAACGCAGTGTATACTGCGCATGAGGCAGACGTCCAAAGATGATACGCTCATCAATCTTATCCATCAATCCATCGACAAATTTGGAAACAATAGTCGGCTTTGCCTTTGCCCAATTAGGCTCATATTCGCCATACTCCGCCTCTGTCATATTCATAATACTTGCCTTAGAGTAATCTGCCACAACATTAATCTGCGTCTGATCTGCAAGAATATCAATCGAGCCCTCGACAACATGTTGCGACTGAGCCTGCAAAATTGCTCCAAACAATAGCGCAACAATCAATAAAACTCTTTTCATATCAATAAAAATTGGGATTACGTAACAAAGTTAATAATAAAATTAGACTTGTCAAATAAGAGTCTCAACTATAAAGGCATTCCAACAATGTTTGACTTTGCTAATGGCAGCGCGGGTAACCAATTGGTTACCCGCATATTATATATTCATCCGTTAAAAACCCGCAACGAAAGCCCTAATATTCGACCTTGTCACTTTTAGCCGCCCAGGCCTCGAAGGTGGCGCGGGCCTCGTCGGGGAGAAGGGCCTCGATATGCTTCGAACGCGATGCATAGTCAAGTTCTAACTCCTTATAGATGAACGAGTCATCGAATCCGGCAGCTGCGGCATCATCCTTATTACAGCCATAGTAAATCTTATCGATATGCGCCCAATAGATAGCACCCAAACACATCGGGCAAGGCTCGCATGAGGTATAAATCTCGCAACCCGACAAATCAAAAGTCTGCTGCTCAGCACAGGCGCGACGGATAGCACTCACCTCGGCATGCGCCGTAGGGTCACACGATGCGGTGACACGATTCACACCCGTAGCAACGACCTCATCTCCACGCACAATGACTGCGCCAAAAGGACCTCCGCCATTGGCTACATTCTCAACAGCAAGCGCAATGGCTTGACGCATAAACTTCTCTCTACACATATATCTATATTTAGCTATTTTACAATCAAAACATTTACTAACTTAATACCTATTCGCTCGTTCAACTCTTGCGCAATCATATCACGGCGCAAAAAAACCTCATGGCGCACCACGGAGGAGGTGATGCGGGCATACAAGACATGATTCTCCAAGCGCAACGACTCGGTAAGTTGTGCGACATGGGCTCCCACGACTTCGGCCCACGTCTCAGGCAGACGCCCCTCGGCAATCTTGGCTGCGATGTGAGACTGCGCAAAGAACTCGTTAAGAAGCTCGCCTATGGGTTGAGTCTTGGTTCTTCTCATAACTTGATGTCGCCTCCCTCGACCTCGAAGAGCTTATAACACTTGTTGGCACTCGACAGAGTACTCTCCAATCGCTCCCTATTACAATCAGTGATAATAATCTGACCAAACTCCTCGCCCGACACCAACGACAGAAGCTTCTCGACGCGGCCTATATCGAGTTTGTCGAACAAGTCGTCAAGCAACAGAATAGGACGCTCGCCACCCTGCTCGCTCATAAGCCTAAACTGTGCCAACTTAAGAGCAATAAGGAAAGATTTTTGCTGACCCTGAGAGCCATATTTGCGTAACGGATAGCCTCCAATACGAAAAACAACATCGTCACGATGCACACCCGACGTAGTAAACTGATTCACTACATCACGCTGGCGCGCACGCAACAGCAACTCCGACAACGGCGCCTCCGAAAGCTCCGAACGATATGAAATATCGACCTGCTCCCTATCGCCTGAAAGCACCGAATAGTACTCAGCAACAAGCGGTTGCATACGCTCGACAATAGCACGGCGTGCCTCGTAGACCTTACCTCCCAAGTCCGACAGCTGTTGGTCATAGATAAGCAGCATCTCCTCCGCCGAAGCACTCTTCAAATAGCGGTTACGCTCGGCCAAGACAGCATTATAACGCATAATGGTCTTAAGATACGTTTTGTCGAGTTGCGAGAGAAAACCATTGAGATATTTGCGTCGCTCATCAGCAGCATCGGTAATCAATTCGCCATCCTGTGGCGAGATGATTACAACCGGAAAAGCGCCCACATGGTCGGCGATACGGTCATACTCTTTACCGTTGCGTTTCAGCACCTTACCTGCACGACGCGAGAATGAGCAATTGACAAGCTCCTGACGCTCAGAGTCAGTCTGATAACTACCCTCGACAACAAAAAACTCCTCGCCATGGCTGATGCTCTGTCCGTCGGTCATCGTGAAGGCCGACTTAGACATCGAGAGGTAATAGACCGCATCCAAGATATTTGTCTTGCCGGCACCATTATCCCCCACAAAGCAGTTAAAACCCTCCGAGAGAGTAAGCTCCGCCTGATGGATATTTTTGAAGTTTATAAGAAGTAATTTATCTAATCGCATCGTTACCTATTTTTCGTATTTCGCGCTTTTCACTCCTCAAAGTTACAAAATTTCGACGAGATAACTATAAAAAGAGCGGGCTGTTTTGCATTTTCACACCCCGTTTCTACGTTTTTTTGAAATTTTATTATATTTTTGCACTTTGGATTGCATGTAATTAATCAAAAAAAATAAAATAGACATTATGGCAAAAGTAAACAAGCAGGAAGAGATTCTGGATAATGCAGAGTTGCAGACCAAATCTTTCTTCACAAAGCACAGCAAAAAGATTATCGGCTTCCTTTTGGTAGCAATCGTAGCAGCTATCGGTTACGCAGGTTGGTATTTTTATGACCAGAGCCTCGAGCAGGATGCTCAGGCAGAGTGGGCTTTCATCCAGGCTAAGTACGACGCTCAGACAGTAGACCACGCAACACTCATCACCGAGGTAGAGTCTTTCATTACTAAGCACGAGGGTACAGCTGCTGCCAACCTCGCACACTACTACGCAACTTCATCTGCTTTGCAGTTGAACGACTTGGTAAGTGCGACAAAGCACATCGAGGCTTTCGAGGAGGTAGAGGGCGAGCCAGGTGCCGTAATCAACGCTATGGCAAAGTGTCTTAAGGGTGATATCGCTGTCGAGAAGAAGCAGTATGAGGAGGCAGCAAAGCTCTTCGAGGAGGCTGCTGCTTACAAGAACGACCACACCACTCCTTACGCTTTGTATAAGGCAGCAGTGGTTTACCAGGCTTTGGGCAACGAGGCTAAGGCTAACGAGCTCTACAACAGCATCATCGAGAACTACCCTGTTGAGAAGTATCCTGGAGTAGCAGAGATTCTCAACGCTGCGAAGTTGGCACAGTAAAAAAATAGCGGGTAAAGGTGGAGAATCTGAAGGTAGGCATAGTGGTTATCAAGGAGCAGATGGCGTTTGCACAACGCCACCTTGCCGCCACGACCGAGAGTTTGAAGGCTCTGGGATGTGCCGAGCAGAATATTCAGATTCGTACTGCACCTCAAATGCTTAGCGTACCTCTTACAGCACAGTTCTTTGCCGAGTATACAGATGTTGATGCCGTCATAATCTTGGCCGAGGCGGAGACATCTCAAGCCTACGAAGCGATGCTATATGGCGTAACGCGCTTACAGCTTACTTGGAACATGCCGATTTTGATTGGCGACTGCACTACTGCCGAGCAGGCTGTCGAGATAGTCAAGACGCAGAGCGAGATGGAGGCTGCCGCTCCCGACTATATAAGCCCGGACCACAAATCGGTTAATTAAATAGGTGGTTATGGCAAATCTACAACACAAAAGAGTATCTGGCGCGTCAGATACTCTTTTGCGCTTTTTAAGACACTATATCATAATTTCATAAAACACGTTAAAACAGCTATTTATGTCAGGATTCTTTGGTTGCGTATCACGTGTAGAGTGTGTCAATGAGGTCTTCTATGGCACAGACTACCACTCACACCTGGGAACAAAACGTGCCGGTATGGCGTTCGTGAAAGATGGTCGCTTCACCCGCTCGATACACTCGTTGGAAGATGGCTACTTCCGCAATAAGTTTGAGAGCGAATTGGGTAAATTTGGCGACGCAAATATGGGTATCGGCGTAATCTCCGACAACGAGTCGCAGCCTATAATCATCACATCGCATATCGGGCGTTACGCTGTGGTAACCGTAGCGCGCATTGATAATATCGAGGAGCTGACCAAAGAGCTATTGGATGAGCATCATCACTTTGCCGAGCTGTCGGACTCTAAGATTAATGCGACGGAGCTGGTAGCGGTGCTGATTGGACTGGGTAAGAATATTAAAGACGGTATCGAGCTTGTGCAGCGCAAGATTAAGGGCTCATGCTCGATGCTGGTGCTCACCGAACATGCACTCTATGTAGCACGTGACAAGTTTGGCCGTACGCCAATCTCTCTGGGTAAGAACGACAAGGGTTGGTGTGTGGCAAGTGAGAGCTCAAGCTTCGACAACCTGGGCTATACATGGGTTCGCGACTTAGGCCCTGCCGAGATAATTCAGCTCTCGAAGGATGGAGTGCATCAAGTTGCCGAGCCACAGAAACGCCGTCAGGTATGCTCATTCCTTTGGGTATACTACGGCTACCCATCGGCTTGGTATGAGGGTGTGAATGTCGAAGATTGTCGTTACCGCTGTGGTGCCGCCATGGCTCGTCGCGATAAGGGCTTAGAGATAGATTTCGCTGCCGGCATACCCGATTCGGGTGTCGGACACGCCATAGGCTATGCCAACGAGAAGGGGGTACCGTATAAGCGTCCTTTTGTGAAGTATACCCCAACCTGGCCACGTAGCTTTATGCCACAGAATCAGAAGATGCGTGATTTGGTTGCCAAGATGAAGCTTTTGCCAAACAGCCAATTTACTCGCGACCAAAAGATACTCTTTATGGATGACAGTATCGTGCGAGGTACACAGCTCAAGGATAATGTCGTTAAGCTGTTGGATGTTGGCGTCAAGGAGATACACATGCGCATTGCCTGTCCTCCGCTGATTTTCCCTTGCCGCTTCTTGAACTTCTCTACCTCACGCAGTACCTACGACCTCTACACACGTCGTGTGATACGCGATATTGAAGGACGGGATGATATTCCTCAGAGCGTATATCTGGAGTATGCCGACCCCGACTCGGAGAAGCATCACCAGATGGTGGAGTTGATGCGTCGTCATCTGCAACTCACCTCGCTGAAGTTCCAACGCCTGGACGACTTGGTGGAGGCTATCGGCCTTCCAAAGGAGGATTTGTGTACACATTGCTGGGATTGCAGCAGCTACGACGAGTAGCTTAAGGGCTACGTTATAAAAGCAAATAAGGTTGTCGCAACTTATGTTGGACAACCTTATTTTTTTGAATACCCCTCAACCTATTACACTCTGTATCGTATTACCATTACCTGCCGAGGAGTATTCTCACACTTTTAACCTACTAACATTTAACCAATTTTATTATACTATGATTCTATAAACCTAATCATCAACTCTCAGGAAGTTAAACTCCTTGTCGAAGGTAAGCTCCAAGTCGTTATGCAGTTCAACCTCGTAGTAACGCTTGCTGCGTGAAATCTTCTCGACCTTCGTTCCGGGATAGCTCTTTGCCACGTAAGATGCAATCTTCTCAGGAATGATTGATGCAGGGACCTCGCCACGCTCGCAATCAACCTCTTTCCACTCACCGTTAGAGCTAAAATCAATCTTAGAGCCGTTACTCAACACAACCTCGTACTCGTTATCACCGAAGTTGCGGTCCAATTTGGCATACGAAATCTCCAACCCTACAAAGTGCTTATCAACAAAAGTCTTTACCGCAGTTGGGAGCTTATCAATAGTTATCGGACGGTCATCATCCAACTTTGAGCACGCCACTGATGTTCCAATAAACATAGTAGCTATCAATGTAAATAATGCAAACTTTTTCATAATCTTTCTATCTAAATTTAATATTTAACGTTTTTAACTATGCAAATATTGTATATAAAATCCTATAAACAACAAATTTTATATTAAATAATTGTTAAATTATATTACGCCGGCCAAATCTTAAATAGCCGACTCGGTAGAATCAATTGCAAATATTCGACCAAAACAATCATCCTGCGGACCTAAAAAAGAATTTATTTATTTTGAGAATAAAATAAATACGGCTACCTTTGTTATATGCAAGGTACGCATATTGCAACACTTTGCCGAAATTTTATTGCGTATGAATATTGCTATTGTAGGTACGGGATACGTAGGACTCGTTTCGGGAGTATGTTTTGCCGAGATGGGTGCCGACGTTACGTGTGTAGATATTAACAGCCAGAAAATCCGGCAGTTACAAGAGGGAATTGTTCCCATCTACGAACCAGGATTAGAGGAGATGCTGCGCCGAAACATAGAGGCCGAGCGACTGCATTTTGCAACCTCACTCGAAGAGTGTATCGACTCGGTACAGATAGTATTCTCGGCGGTGGGAACGCCCCCAATGGAGGATGGAAGTGCCGATTTGAGTCAAGTGTGGGAGGTAGCACGGGCCTTTGGTCGCTCGGTGAAACGATACACGCTGTTGGTCACAAAGTCCACAGTACCTGTCGGCACAGCCGAGAAGATTCGCCACATAGTAGAGCAAGAGCTTAGCGCGCGAGGCGAGAATGTAGAGTTTGAAGTAGCTTCCAACCCCGAATTTTTGAAGGAGGGAGCTGCCATAAAGGATTTTATGGCACCCGACAGAGTGGTGGTGGGTACCACAAGCGATGAGGCTCGAAAGATAATGTCACGCCTCTACAAGCCCTTTATGCTCAGCGGTGAGAGAATGATTTTTACCGACGTTCGCTCAGCAGAGATGATAAAATATGCGGCCAACTCGATGCTTGCGACACGCATTTCGTTTATGAACGATATAGCCAACCTGTGCGAGAAGGTGGGTGCCGATGTCAATATGGTCCGCAAAGGTATCGGTGCAGATAACCGCATCGGCAAGAAGTTCCTCTACGCCGGTTGTGGCTTTGGAGGCTCTTGTTTCCCGAAAGATATTCGTGCGCTTATCCATACAGCTAAACAACATGGCTGCAGAATGGAGGTGCTGGAGGCTGTCGAGAGGGTCAATAATCAGCAGAAACGCATCTTGTTTGAGAAACTACTCACGCACTACAACGGGGATATAGCTAGCAAGGTGGTAGCTATTTGGGGACTATCGTTCAAGCCCGAAACAGACGATATGCGCGAAGCTCCTTCGCTTGTGGTTATCGAGGAGCTGCTCAAGGCGTGCTGTCAAGTCAGAGTATACGACCCGATAGCGATGGATAGCTGCCGTGAAATTCTCGGCGAGAGGGTAACGTATTGCAACGACAAATACGATGCAGCACTTGGTGCAGACGCCCTGATGCTTATAACCGAGTGGAAGGAGTTCCGTATGCCGAGCTATGCAGTCCTGAGAAGCGTGATGCGCGAGTGTGTAATCTTCGATGGTCGTAACATCTACGACAAAGAGGAGGCGCGCGAACAAGGTTTTACATACTACAAAATCGGATAATGAGGGTTATAGCGACAGGCATAGCGGGTTTTATCGGTTACCATCTCACGAAGCGGCTGCTGCGTGAGGGCGTGGAGGTAGTTGGTGTAGATAACATCAACGACTACTACGACGTGGAGCTGAAGTATGCCCGACTCGCTGAACTCGGCTTTGAGAGAGAGCATATCGAAGAGAAACGGCTGATACGTAGCGCAGCACACCCTACGCTGCAACTCTTCAAATGCGATATAGCCGAGCGGGAGGCTATCGAACAACTCTTCAAGGAGCAGAGGCCCGACGTGGTGATTAACTTAGCCGCTCAGGCGGGAGTGCGTTACTCGTTGGAGCAACCTTTTGCCTACACGCACAGTAACGTGGAGGGCTTCCTCAGCATTTTGGAGGGGTGTCGCAGAGCCGAGGTAAAGCGACTCATCTACGCCTCATCATCATCGGTCTATGGCTCAAATAGCAAAGTGCCATTCAGCGAGGAGGATACGGTGGAGCAGCCACAGAGCCTTTATGCCGCAACAAAGCGCAGCAACGAGTTGATGGCCTCGTGCTACGAGCAACTATACTCGATAGAGTGCATCGGATTGAGATTCTTCACCGTCTACGGACCTTGGGGACGTCCTGATATGGCACCGATGCTATTCACCGATGCTATCACACACCACAGAGCTATCAAAGTCTTTGGCGAGGGCGAGTTGTGGCGCGATTTTACCTACATCGATGATGTAGTCGAGGGCGTTTGGAAAATCGTAGCCGGTGATAAGCCTGCACCCCATCGACTCTATAATATAGGACACTCAGAGCCCGTTAAGCTGACCGAGTTTATCGCAACGTTGGAGCAGACGATAGGCAAAGAGGCTAAAAAAGAGTATCTGCCACAGCAAGCGGGCGACGTGGAGCGCACATGGGCTGATTGCTCACGCTTGGAACAGGATTTTGCCTACCACCCGACAACCTCATTATCGCAAGGTATCGCAGAGTTTGTGAAGTGGTACAAAGAGTATTACAAAGCATAAAAACTTAAAACCATAAAAGCCTAAAACTAAGATATTATGACGAAAGGTATCGTACTTGCCGGAGGAAGTGGCACACGTCTCTACCCCATCACTAAAGGAGTCAGCAAGCAGTTGCTGCCGATATATGACAAGCCGATGGTCTACTACCCCATATCGGTATTGATGATGGCGGGAATACGTGAGATTCTCATCATCTCGACACCTCAAGACCTACCGGCATTCAAAAGATTGCTGGGCGATGGGTCTGACTACGGCGTGAGATTCGAATATGCCGAGCAACCATCGCCGGATGGCTTGGCACAAGCTTTTATCATCGGCGAGAAGTTCATTGGAGATGATTGCGCCTGCTTGGTTTTGGGCGACAACATCTTCCACGGGGCAGGCCTGCCAACGCTTCTGCGCGAGGCGGTGCGTTCGGCTGAGCAGGAGCAGAAGGCTACGGTATTTGGTTATTGGGTGGATGACCCAGAGCGATATGGTGTAGCGGAGTTTGACGACCAAGGTAATTGTCTCTCCATTGAGGAAAAACCTCAAAATCCTAAGTCAAACTACGCTGTGGTAGGACTCTATTTCTATCCTAATAAAGTCGTCGAGGTGGCAAAGAACATCAAGCCTTCGGCACGTGGCGAGTTGGAGATAACGTCTGTAAATCAGCAGTTTTTGGCAGATGGCGAGCTTAAGGTGCAGACCTTGGAGCGAGGTTTTGCGTGGTTGGACACCGGCACGCATGACTCCTTGGCTGAAGCCTCAATCTTTGTCGAGGTGATAGAGAAGCGTCAAGGCTTGAAAATCTCATGTCTGGAGGCTATTGCGTATCGTAACGGCTGGATTTCGGCAGAGCGTCTGCGCGAGATAGCACAGCCGATGATAAAGAATCAATATGGCCAGTATCTGATAAAAATTATTGAAGAGAAACATCGCGAATTTTAGTTCGGCGAGAAGAAAAAACTTAACGATGAAGGTAACTAAGACAACGATTGAGGGGGTTGTGATTATCGAACCGAAGGTTTTTGGCGACCAAAGAGGCTACTTTTTTGAGAGTTATTCACAGCAGAAGTTTGATGAAGCGGTACGTAAAGTGCGTTTTGTTCAGGATAATGAGAGCTGCTCCCGTTACGGCGTTTTGCGTGGTCTACACTTCCAAAAAGGGCGTTACGCACAGTCGAAACTCGTACGTGTCGTAAAGGGCAAAGTGCTTGATGTAGCGGTAGATATACGTCGTGGCTCGCCTACGTTCGGACGATGGGTGGCCGTAGAGCTCAGCGAGGAGAATAAACGTCAATTGTTCATCCCACGAGGCTTTGCGCACGGCTTTTCGGTCTTGAGCCAAGAGGCTATACTCCAATACAAATGTGATAACCTTTATGCTCCGCAGCAGGAGGGCGCTGTGGCATGGAATGACCCCGAAATTGGCATTGATTGGGGCTTGAATCTTCAAGATGTAATCCTCTCGGAGAAGGATTCGAAGCATCCGCTACTGAAGGATGCTGAGGAGCTATTTGACTATAACACAGACTATTATGCAGAGTAAAAAACGAATACTTGTAACCGGTGCTAACGGACAACTCGGCAGCGAGATGCGACGTCTGGGCGAGGCTTCGCCAAACGACTACATCTTTACCGATGTGGCTGAGTTGGATATTACAGATGCCAAGGCAATAATTGACTTTGGAGGCGAGCAGGGTTTCGATGTGATAGTGAATTGTGCAGCATACACAGCTGTAGACCGCGCCGAGGAGGATGAGGCAACAGCCGAGAAGATAAACTCGGAGGCAGTGCGCAACCTTGCCTCAGCGGCGAAGCAGTGGAATGCAACACTCATCCACGTATCGACCGACTATGTCTTCTCAGGCGAGGGAAATACACCACGCTCGGAGCAGATGCCGACGTGCCCTCTGGGAGCGTACGGACGCACGAAGTTGCACGGTGAGCAGGCTATCGCCGAGGTGGGATGCAAGGCTCTGATATTCCGTACGGCATGGCTATACTCAGAGTATGGCAATAATTTCCTCAAGACGATGTTGCGCCTGACAGCCGAGCGACCATACTTGAATGTGGTGGTGGACCAAGTCGGCACGCCAACATACGCCGGAGATTTGGCAATGACGATTTTTGCTATAATAGAGCGAGATATGTACCAGGGCAAGGAGGGCATATACCACTTCTCGAACGAAGGAGTATGTTCGTGGTATGATTTTGCGGTGGAGATAGCTCTTGCAGCGGGAAATAGAGCCTGCGAGATACATCCTTGCTCAAGTGAGGAGTTCCCATCGAAGGTAAAGCGACCACACTACTCGGTGCTGGATAAAACAAAGTGTAAAAAGGTGTTTGGCGTAGAGATTCCACATTGGCGCGAGTCGATGCTCTACTGCCTGAAACGTATAATGACAAAGCAGTAGGCTATGAAAAGAAATATTCTTATCACCGGAGGTGCCGGATTTATTGGAAGCCACGTCGTAAGGCTTTTTGTAGAGAAATATCCCGACTACAACATTATTAACTTGGATAAGCTGACCTATGCCGGCAACTTGGCCAACCTGAAAGATGTGGAGCAGAAGCCAAACTACACATTCGTAAAGGCTGATATTTGCGATTTTGACGCCGTGTGCGAGATATTCGACAAGTATGATATTGACGGAGTGATTCACTTGGCGGCAGAGAGCCACGTGGACCGCTCGATAAAGGACCCTTTCACATTTGCCCGCACGAACGTTATCGGAACACTCTCTCTGTTGCAAGCAGCGCGTCTGAAGTGGGAGGCAAAGCCAGAGCGATATGAGGGTAAGCGTTTCTACCACATCTCAACAGATGAGGTCTACGGCGCATTGGAGTTTGACGACACGCTCTTTACCGAGCAGACAAAGTATGACCCACACTCGCCATATTCGGCATCGAAGGCGTCGTCAGACCACTTTGTAAGAGCTTTCCACGACACGTATGGCATGCCTACGGTGGTGACCAACTGCTCGAATAACTACGGCCCTTATCAGTTCCCCGAAAAGTTGATTCCGCTCTTTATAAATAACATCCGTCACCGTCGCCCGCTCCCTGTTTATGGTAAGGGAGAGAATGTGCGCGACTGGCTCTACGTCGAGGACCACGCCAGAGCGATAGACGTAATCTTCCATGAGGGTAAGGTGGCAGATACATACAACATCGGAGGATTCAACGAGTGGCGCAACATAGACCTGATAAAGGTTATAATACGTACGGTGGACCGTCTGATAGGCAACCCCGAAGGATATAGCGACGAGCTTATAACATACGTTACGGACCGCGCCGGTCACGACCTACGCTACGCTATCGACTCCCGCAAACTAAAGAACGAGTTAGGCTGGGAGCCTTCGCTTCAGTTTGAGGAGGGTATAGAAAAGACGGTGCGTTGGTATCTGGATAACCAGGAGTGGATGGATAACATCACTTCGGGAGAGTACGAGAAATATTACGAAGAGATGTACAAAGGTCGTTAGGCATAACGACCGAAAAGTGACAGAATGGCTCAAACGTCGATAAAGAAGAATTTTGCTTACAAAAGCATTTTGAACCTATCATCTTACTTGATAGGATTCATCACATTCCCCTATATCTCGCGTCTGATGGGTGCTGAGAGGGTGGGATTGGTGAACTTTGTCGATAATACGGTTAGCTACTTCCTACTTTTTGCCTCGCTCGGTATCGGACTGCTGGGTGTAAGGGAGATTGCCAGAGTAAGGTGCGACGAGCAGGAGCGTAGTCGTGTCTTTGCCAATCTGCTCGGTATAAATCTCCTGTTTACCATCGTCACATTGATAGTTTTTGTGGCGGCGGTATTAATCATACCTACCTTGCGGCAATACTATGAGCTGTTTTGGATAGGCTCGGCAAAGATTATCTTCACAGCACTACTCGTCGAGTGGTTCTACTCCGGAATGGAGAATTTCCGCTACATAACACTGCGTACGGTGGCTGTAAAGCTGCTCTATGTGGTGGCGGTATTTCTCTTTATCCGAGAGCCGGAACAGTATCCGCTGTACTTCACACTGACGGTGGCGACGGTGGTGGTGAATGCGCTGATAAACGTGTTGTACGTCAGGCGGTTTGTTACAATAAAGCTGCGGGAGCTATTCTCGATGCGTTACCTGCGGAGCAACTGCACGTTGGGTGCATACTCGATAATGACCTCGATGTATCTTACCTTCAATGTTATGTTTCTGGGCTTCGTGGCGGGAAATACTCAAGTGGGATACTACACGACAGCATTCAAGCTATACACCGTATTGCTCGGCTTCTTCTCCGCCTTTGCGAATGTGATGTTGCCACGAATGAGTGCGCTTGTTGCCGACGGAGATAAGCAGGGGTATCAAGCTCTGCTCAATAAATCATTCTCTGCCGTAGCGACATTCTCTCTACCGCTGATTGTGTGTAGTATGATTATGGCACCTCAGATAGTCTACATCTTGGCAGGCTCCGGCTTTGAGGGGGCTGTAATCCCTATGCAGATTATTATGCCGGCACTGCTTTCGGTGGGATTGGCGCAGATTCTTGCCATACAGATATTGATGCCTCTGCGCAAGGATAATGTTCTGCTCGTGGCCTCGATTATCGGCGCAGGATTGAGTGTGGTTATCAACATCCTATTTATAGAACGTTTGGGCGCAATAGGCTCGGCGGTGGTCCTACTCGCGGCAGAGAGCGTCGTAACCGGCACGTATATTGCATACGTCGGACGAAAGCGTTTAGTGAAGATTCCTGTAAAATATTTTCTCCGCTCGGCACTGCTGACTCTGCCCTGTGTGGCAATCTGCGTAGCCTGCTCGGAGCTAATCGAAAACCCATATATCGCTTTAACCACAGCAACTCTGGCGAGTGTCAGCTGCTGGGGAATCCTTAATTTCAGAGAATTGAGAGATTATTTGGGCATATAATGGATCTATCCGTAATTATTGTTAATCACAACACCCTCGGCTTAACCCAGAGGTGTATCGACTCGTTGTTTCACAACACGCACACATTGGAGTTTGAGGTCATTGTCGTAGACAATGGCTCGACAGATGGCTCCGTCAAAGCCCTGAAGCAGGATGAGCGAATACTGCTCGTCTCACTTGGGAGAAATGTAGGCTTCGGACAGGCAAACAATCAGGCATTGAAGTTGGCTCTGGGACGCAACATCTTATTTCTAAATCCCGACACCGTGCTGCTAAACAATGCCGCAGAGCAGCTCTCAGAGCTACTCGACAACAACGCTACGGTGGTAGCCTGCGGTGCAAACCTATACAACGACGCTCTACAACCGGCTCTATCATTCAGACGCATGCTCCCCTCGCTACGCAGTGAGGTGGATGAACTTTTGATGCAGCTACCTGAGCGGATAGTGTATGGTAGAAATCGTTATTTCAACCATACCCGACAAGAGCTGCGCGTGGGCTACATCACAGGAGCAGATTTGATGGTTAAACGGTGGGCATTGGAGCGGATAGGGGGCTTCGCAAAGGAGTTTTTCCTCTACTACGAAGATACCGATCTATGTCGCAGGTTATCCTCGATAGGAGATTTGGTATCTCTGCCGTCGGCGCATATTCAACATCTGGAGGGGGCGAGTTTCACAACACGTCATATCAGAAAAAGGCGGTTATTGCTCGCAGAACGTGGGCGCGACAGCTACTACAAACTACATCACACACGCCGACACCACCGCTGGGCAAACAGAGTGTATCGGCTCTCGCTGCTGCTGCGCGCCTCGCTCCACACCATCACGGGGCATTCAAGGCTCAGCAAAGAGGCTCTGCTGCGCTCGGCAATCATCAAACGATTGAATAATCAGCCGAGGCGATGACTTCGCTACCATACTTGATGCTTGGCATGGCACTAACTCTCGCTTGGTGGGCAGAGAGGCATGCCGGCTCACCACGACAAGCGCACCGAATTGCAACAGCGGCATATATCGGGGTATTTATGTTTGTGGGGTTGCGAGGGCATTTGTACTCGGATTTTATCAATTACTACCCCTATTTCGAGGATGTGCCCCGAATAACGGAGCTCTCCATCAGAACTCTGGACAGGCTACACTTCGAGGCGGGATTTACAATCTATACATCTGTCGTAAAGAGCATCTGGGACAACTATTTTTTCTGGGTGGCACTCGGCTGCGCGATAGATTTGTGGGTGGTGAGGGTAACATTCAGACGTTACTGCTACTCGGAGCTCTTGCCTCTGCTTTTCTTTATCGCCTTTCAGGGGTTATTCATTGAGTTTAATCTGATGCGCAATGTCAAGGCATTGGATTGCTTTCTGCTGTCGATACCATATCTGCAACGACGGCAATGGCTAAGATACATAGCATTCAACCTTTTAGGGGCAACGTTTCACATCTCCTCGCTGGTCTATCTACCCTTATACTTCATCCTCGACAAGCAGTGGCCTGCATGGCTGAGGTGGGGTGGAATAGTTTTTGCAAACACAATAATACTTGCACGAATAAGTATCATTTCGGCTCTACTGAAGGGTATCGAGGCGTTAAATATAGCCGCCATAAGCGACAAACTGATACTCCATACCCAACAGAGCCAAGGGGTGTATCTACTCTCGGTAGGGCACATCGAGAGGACGTTTGCGATAGTTCTCTTCACAATACTCTACCCTAAAATGGTGGAGCAGAACCGAGCAAACCGCATATTTTACGCTCTGTTGTGGCTCTATTACCTTATGATGCTGCTCTGCTATGAGGTACGGGTGCTGGCAGATAGAGTGCCGATACTCTTCGTGGCGGGATATTGGGTGCTATATGCAAATGTAATATACCTAAGATATTATATGCGACAGATAGTGGCGACGGTGGCGGTGGGGTTGGCTTTGCTAAAACTGCACCTCTCGAACGATATTCCGCCGGCACGCTACGAGAACCTGATTACGGGGATAGAGAGTTATGAGAAGCGACGAGCTGTGATGTGGAATTTTCTAAGAGAAGAGCGATAAGATGAAGGTGATTTTTGACCATCTGTGTTTCTGGCAACGGTATGGAGGTGTGCCTCGCTACTTTGTCGAGCTATACAAACATCTGCCTAAGCAGACGGTCGAGATGACGGTGCGATTCTCCGACAATGAGTATCTGCGCTCGGCAGGGCTGAAGGTGAGGCCTTTTGCAGGGAGGTGGGAGTTTCGAGGGCGCAGCCGACTGGAGAAACAGTGGGGCAAGATATTCTCCATAGCGCGGCTTATGAGGCGAGATTATGATGTCTATCATCAGACACATTACGATTGCTACGCTTACCACTTCCTATCGCCATCGGTAGGACGTGTGACAACACTGCACGATGCCAATTTTTTCACCCACGAGGCACTTTACAATCCCAGCTCCTCACTACGGCGAGAGATGATTCGCTCGGCGGAGCTGGCAGACCATATAATAACGGTGAGCAACTACTCTAAACAAAAGATATGTCACTACTTGGGTTGCGCTGAGCAGAAGGTTTCGGTAATATATCACGGTATAGACCACGCTCTATGTCGGCAGGCAGAACCGCTGGCAACACATGAGCGATATATACTCTATGTCGGGGCAAGAAATGCTTACAAAAACTTTAGCGGGCTATGCGACGCCTTTGCGTTGGCACGGCTCAGAGAGCCCTCGCTGAGGCTCTACTGCTGTGGAGCGCAAAGTTCAAATGCTGAGCGAGAGATGCTCCGCAAGAAGGGAATAGAACGCAATGTGAGATTTCTCTCACCGACGGATAGCGAGCTCTTCTCGCTCTACAAGTCGGCACGCTGCTTTGTCTTTCCCTCATTTGCCGAAGGCTTTGGATTACCGATAATAGAGGCGATGGCGGCGGGCTGTCCTACACTGCTCGCCGAGAGGAGTTGCTTCCCGGAGATTGCAGACACAGCCGCCCAATATTTCAATCCCGAAGATGTGGAGGAGATGTGTGACAAGATATTGGAGTGTAGCGAAGAGGGGTCGCTGCGAGAAAGACTTATTGCGGCAGGCAGAGCTCGCGCCGCACAATTTACATGGCGACGCTCGGCAGAGGAACACATGAAAATATATAACACACTACGACGATGATTTCGGTAGCTTTAGCAACACATAACGGGCAGAGGTATATCCGCCAACAGATAACATCAATTCTCAGGCAGCTCTCGGCGGAGGATGAAATCATAATATCGGATGATGGCTCGACGGATAGGACAATAGAGATTATTCGGCACATAGGCTCGCCACTTATAAAGATTGTGCATCTGACGCCTGACACCGCTCTACCTCTACCGGAGCGGATAGGGCGCAACTTTGGGAATGCTCTGCAACATTGCCGCGGAGAGTATATATTCATCGCCGACCAAGATGATATTTGGCTGCCCAACAAGGTGGAGCGGATGGTGGAGGCTCTACAAGAGTATGACCTCGCTGTGTCGGACTCGCTTATCATGGAGCCCCATTGTCGATGTCAGCGCAGCTTCTATGGACGACGCTCGCCACTGCGCAACTACCTGCTGCTGGGGACGAAATATCAGGGGTGCTGCCTAGCAATGAGAAGGCGTATAGTAGAGAAGATGCTACCCTTTCCGCGAAGGATGCCGCTGTATGATACATATTTGGGGTTGGGTGGAGAGCTGATAGGACGGGCAACCTACATCAAAGAGCCTTTGATTATACATCGGCAGCACGACGGCAATGCATCACGCAGCACACGCAACCCTCTGCATTATAAGATTTCGTATCGCATACGACTACTTGTCCAGATATATCGAAGAGCTATAAAACATTATGTCGAACAACTAAAAAAGGGAAAGATATGGAGAGTATAACAGTCGTAATGGCAGTATATAACAAGGAGCGGGCTGACCACCTATACAACGCACTGCAAAGCGTAACCGTAGCGCAAACACTACAACCACAGCAGATTATATTGGTCGAAGATGGAGCTTTGAGTCGTTCGCTCAGAGCGGTGGTAAACTATTGGCAACGGCGGTTGGGAGAGAGGATGCTGATATTGAAAAACAGGCAAAACGTAGGATTAACAAAGTCCCTCAACAGAGCCATAACACGTGCAAACGGTTCACTCATAGCTCGAATGGATAGCGACGACGTGTCGCTGCCGGACCGATTCGAAAGACAGGTGCGTTTCTTGAGAAACCACCCCGACACAGCCATAGTAGGTGGAGCAATAGAGGAGTTTTCGGAGGATACACAGAAAGTAAAGGTGCGACAATATCCGCTCACACACGACAAAATCGTAGGCTCGATACATCGTCACTCGCCACTTGCGCACCCTGCCGTGATGATGCGACGCAAGATATTCACCTGTGGAGTGCGCTACGACGAGCGATGCCGAACAAGCCAAGATATAGCTCTATGGTTTGAGGCAATAGAGCGAGGTTGGAGGATGGCAAATGTCAAAGATGTTGTCCTGAGATTTCGTTGCGACAAGAGCACCTATGCCCGACGTAGCGCATCGAAAGCTTGGACCGAGATGAAGATATATTGTCGTGGAATACACTCTCTGTATGGGATTATCTCGTGGCGATATATCTACCCGTTATGCAGATTTTGTATGCGACTGCTGCCGCCACCCATAATCAAGCTGATATATCGCAGCCCGATACGTGCGATGGTGACAAGATAGCGGACAAAAAAGAGGGTTGTCTTACTCCGAAAAGTAGACAACCCTTTGTTAGTATAGAAGAATGGGTTAGATTATGCCCTGCTCAAGCATCGCCTGCGCCACCTTCATAAAGCCTGCGATATTGGCACCCTTAACATAGTTAATTGTACCGTCCGGCTGACTACCGAAGCGAACACAAGCCTCGTGGATAGACTCCATGATGAAGTGCAACTTCTCATCAACCTCCTTACCAGACCAAGAGATATGCATACAGTTCTGTGTCATCTCCAAGCCCGATGTAGCTACACCACCTGCATTCACAGCCTTACCAGGAGCGAAGAGGATACCTGCCGACTGGAATGTATGGATAGCCTCAGGGGTACATCCCATATTCGATACCTCAGCAACACACCAAGTACCATTTGCCAAAAGCTCCTTAGCGTCAGCCTCATTGAGCTCATTCTGGAAGGCACAAGGAAGAGCGATGTCGCACTTTACAGACCAAGCCTTCTTACCAGGGGTAAAGGTTGCGTCAGGGAACTTCTCGGCAAAAGGAGCTACGATATTGCGATTCGATGCGCGCAACTCCAACATATAGTCAATCTTCTCGTCGGTCATACCGTTAGGGTTGTATACTACACCGTCAGGACCCGAAATAGCGATAACCTTAGCACCCAACTCGGTAGCCTTCTTAGCAGCACCCCACGCTACGTTACCGAAGCCCGAGAGAGCGATAGTCTTACCCTCGATACTCTTACCAGCCTTAGCGAGCATGTGCTCAACGAAGTACAAAGCACCGAAACCTGTTGCCTCAGGACGGAGGATTGAACCACCCCAAGTCATACCCTTACCTGTCAATACGCCTGTGTGGTACTCACGTGCAAGCTTCTGGTACATACCGTTCAAGAAGCCAATCTCACGGCCACCAACACCTACATCACCCGCAGGAACATCGGTATCTACACCGATATTGCGCCACAACTCAAGCATAAAGGCTTGGCAGAAACGCATAATCTCAGCATCAGACTTACCCGTAGGGTCGAAGTCCGAGCCACCCTTAGCACCACCCATAGGCAGGGTTGTCAAGGCATTCTTGAAGGTCTGCTCGAAACCGAGGAACTTCAACATCGAAGGATTCACAGCCTTATGGAAACGCAAGCCACCCTTATAAGGGCCTATCGCACTATTAAACTGCACGCGGTAACCGATGTTGGTCTGAATCTCGCCAGCATCATCAACCCACGTTACACGGAAAGTAAAGATACGGTCAGGCTCAACCATACGCTCCACAATCTTCGCCTTCTCAAACTCAGGATGGGCATTATATACCTCCTCAATAGACTCCAGCACCTCACGTACTGCCTGCAAATACTCGCTCTCGCCCGGATGCTTACGCTCCAGGTCCGCCATTACATTATTAACATTCATAATTTATAGTTTTAAGTTTGCCCTGTAAGCAATTACATCGCCATCACACTACATACCGGCAATCACCGCCTCAAGAAATACAAGAGTTGTGATAGAAGCGTAGATTATAATTCCGATAGTAATACTCTTTTTTCCCCACCTATAAGCTGCCTGAGAAGCACCCTCTGCCTCTTCGTACCGACCGGCACTCCACAGCGTGTTCACGCGTATCGAATTGACAAGGGAAGCGATTGCGGTAGGCCAGAACAGAATCAATCCCCAGATGGCCAGGGCTAAATGATTTTTAGGTTTCTCCATAGTTACAATAATAACTTAAGTTTCATGCCACGAAGTCTCCGAATGGCCTATTTTTGTCTATACGTATAAGACTGCGGTTGCTTGCATAACAGATTCAGCAACAATACGCAATTTTGTTCTATCAAAATTAGAAATTATCAATCAATTTTCAAAAAAAATTGCCTTAAAAAATATTTTTTTGCGTTTCGGCGTCGTTTTCTTAAAAAAGTTAGCACTTTTTGTAGTTTTTTGTGCATCTTGTGCGTCTAATAATTCAGAATAAGAACTCAAACCGAAAGAATGAACTCATTGGAAAAAGATTTTGAGAAGCTTGTGGCCGAGCACAAAGGGACCATATATACGGTCTGCTACATGTTTGCCAAGCGTTCAGCAGAGGCTGACGACCTTTTTCAGGAGGTGTTGATAAACCTTTGGAAGGGGTACTCCTCTTTTGAGGGGCGAAGCGACGTGGCAACGTGGATATGGAGGGTGAGTCTGAACACCTGCATCTCCTCGGAACGCAAAGCCAAAAGCCGCTACCGCACAGAGTTAGCAATGAAGCAAAACCTCTACGAGGATAACGACGCCGACTCGAAACAGATACGCAAGCTATATGCCCGCATACGCCAGCTGAAGCCTTTCGACAGAGCGATTGTGCTGCTGTGGCTGGAGAACCTATCGTACGACGAGATAGCCTCGATAGTGGGTATCAGTGTGAAGAATGTTTCGGTGCGATTGGTACGCATACGTGAACAACTGAAAAATATGTCAAACGAAGAATAAACCCTATACATTATGAACCAATTTGAACACGAAGAGTTGGAGCAGATGCGAGAGCAACTTCAACTGCTGAAAGATAAACTTGCACGTGAGCATATCATAAATGACAAGGTCCTGCGACGTGCCGTACGAGATAAACTCTCAAGCGTACAACGACGCTCGATAGCGATGTCGGTGCTTGGAGCATTGGCTGTGCCACTAATCACCATATCGCTCACAACGGGAGGTTTCTCTTACTTTTATACTATTCTGACTGCTGCATTTATGGCGTTAGCAGTCTTGGTCGAACTATACACGATGAACCTACTCAAGAATCGTGATTTGATGAGTGGCGACCTGCTCTCGGCGGGTATCAAGGCGGCACGCGCAAAGAAGATTCAACAGCAGTGGCTTATGGTAGGAATACCGTTCGTGGCCGTATGGCTCGGGTGGGGCGCATACGAACTACACGGTATGTTCCCAAATCCGGAGGAGTTTCGAGCAATGCTCATATCGGGTGTTGTGGGTGGTGTAATCGGCGGTATAATAGGTAGCGTCATATACTATCGCAATCAGCGTGAGCTAAGTGAGATAATCGACCAAATAGAGGATTTAACAGAGGGGGAAAGCTATAAATAGCAACAATTTTTTGGATATGCTGAGCATCTATTTTTTAATCGTTTCAGGTTACACTTTGGCTATAAGTTTGACAAAGTGGCTAAAGGCTTAAAGTGAAAAACTCTTCTTTTAGAAGAGAAAAATTTGTAAATTATTGCATAAAAAGCGGACAAATAGTATATTTGTCATTACGTTAGGTGAAAAAATCATTCAAAACAGGTAAAATATGAAGAGATTATTTTTTGTTGTGGTAGCGCTTGTTATGACAAGCTTTACCGGTGCTTGGGCTCAAATGGACCCAATGCAACCCGTTCCAGCTGACGAAAATATTCGCGTCGGAAAGTTGGAGAACGGACTCACTTATTACATTCGCCACAATGCGAAGCCTGAGGGTATGGGTAACTTCTACATCGTACACGACGTAGGTGCTATCCAAGAGAACGACAACCAGCAGGGCTTGGCTCACTTCTTGGAGCACATGGCTTTCAACGGTACTAAGAACTTCCCAGATAAGTCTATGATTGAGTATCTGGAGTCGGTAGGTATCAAGTTTGGTGCTAACCTCAACGCTTTCACATCGTGGGACTTGACTCAGTACTTTATGACCGACGTGCCTGTAAACAAGGAGGGTGTTGTGGATAATGTACTGACTGTATTGCACGATTGGTCACACTTCATCCTCCTCGAGCAGGATGAGATTGACTCAGAGCGTGGCGTTATTAAGGAGGAGTTGCGTACTCGTGACGGCGCTGCTTGGCGTTCAACTATCGCTATGTTGCAGGCCGTAGGTAAGGGCACACTCTACGCAGAGCGTAACCTCATCGGTTACTTGGAGGGCTTGGAGAGCTTCACATACGATGACATCCGCACATTCTACGACAAGTGGTATCGTCCTGATTATCAGGCTATCGTTGTAGTAGGTGATATTGACGTAGACGAGATTGAGGCTAAGATTAAGACTATAATGGCAGACATCCCTGCTCCTGCACCAGACGCAGCACAGAAGGATGTTATCGTTGTTCCTGATAACGAGGAGCCTATTGTAAGCATCTTCACCGACCCTGAGCAGCAGTATTCGCAGGTAAACGTTATCTACAAGTCACAGGCTCTGCCTAAGGAGGCTCGTGGTTTGGTATTGGCTGAGCTCTTGGATGTGATGACTTCACTCATGGACCGTATGGCAGCAGAGCGTTTGCAGGATATGTCCGAGAAGCCAAATGCACCTTTCATCAATGCTGATTTCGGTGCTCTCGGCGGCTTCGGTATCTGCCCTACACTCAACGTTACAGTGGGTGGCGCAATGACAAAGGACGGCGAGATATTGGCAGGTTACAAGGCTATCCTTACCGAGATGGAGCGTATCCGTCGTTGGGGCTTTACGGATGGCGAGTTTGAGCGTGCAAAGGCTAAGGTTTTGGCAAGCTTGGAGAGCTCTTACAACAGCCGTGATGACCGCAAGCACGCTTTCTGGGCACAGCGCTGCATTGACAATTTCCGTGAGGGAACTCCTATGCCATCGGCAGAGCAGGAGTATCAGCTCGATAAGCAGCTCGTGGAGATGCTGAACGTAGCAATGATTAACCAGGCAGCACAGCAGCTCTATCAGCCAGGTAAGAATATGGTTATCATCGTTAATTCTCCAGAGAAGGAGGGCGTAGCAGTTCCTACCGAGGCTGAGTTGTTGGCCGCTTTGGAGGAGGTTGTTGCAAGTGATATTGAGGCGATGAAGGAGGATGTAGTTATCGAGCCTCTTATCGCTGAGGATGTTGTTTTGAAGGGCTCAAAGGTAAAGAAGGTGGCTCAGAACGAGGCTATGGGTACAACAGAGTGGACACTGAAGAATGGTGTGAAGGTTGTCCTCAAGCAGACCGACTACGAGGCTGACCGCATCCGCTTGAGTGCCATCTCTGACGGTGGTACAGCACTCTTCTGTGACGGTTGCTACTGGACAGCACAGCTTCTCTCAAGCGTAATGTCGGAGTCTGGTATCTCGAAGTTCTCAGCAAGCGACTTGCGCAAGCAACTCTCTGGCAAGGTAGCTTCGGCTAACACAAGTGTCGATATGTATGAGCACGCGGTAACGGGTCAGGCATCACTTAAGGATGTGGAGACTATGTTACAGCTCGTATACTTGCAGTTCACTGCTCCACGCTTCGACCAGACAGATTTCGATAACTTCATGACTCGTATATCTTCGATGTTGGCTAACCAGGAGACAAATCCTGACTTTATCTTCTCTAAGGAGTTGATGAAGACCATCTACGGTGACTCTCCACGCCGCCAGCAGATTTCAACAGAGAACTTGGCAAAGGTGAAGTTTGATAAGCTCGCAGAGGTACACTCTAAGCTCTACTCTAACGCTAAGGATTTCACATTCTACTTCATCGGTAATATGTCACCAGAGGAGTTGCAGCCATTGGTAGAGAAGTATATCGGTTCATTGCCTGTTGCAAAGAAGGTAACCAACAAGTTTACAGACGACGGCGTACGCGTTGTACGTGGTGGCGTGGTGAACGACTTCCGTCAGGCTATGAAGCAGCCTAAGGTATCTGTATTGTTCTACTATGTAGGTGATGAGGCATACGCTTTGGAAAACCAGCTTACAATGGAGTTCTTCTCATCAGCACTCGACAACCGCTACCTCAAATCAATCCGCGAGGAGAAGGGTGGAACATACGGCGTAGGTGTACGTGGCTCATTGGATGCTGAGCCTGTGGAGGAGTATTCTCTCCTTATCCAGTTCGACACTAACGAGCAGATGGCTGACGAGCTCTCAGCAATAGTTGTTGCAGAGATTGAGAAGATTGCAGCTGAGGGTCCTTTGGCAGAGGATATGGATAAGACGCGTGAGTTCTTGTTGAAGGATTACACTAAGCAGATTAAGAACAACTCATATTGGTCAAACGCTATCAGCGAGTACTATGACCACAACATCGACGTAGTAAATGGCTACGAGGATGCTGTGAAGGCTGTATCGGCTGAGGATGTTCAGGCTTTGGCTAAGAAGATTTTGGAGGATGGTAACCTTATCAAGGTTGTGATGCGTCCTGAGAAGGCTGAGTAGTTCAGTTTGGAATAAAATGAAGAATAGGGTGTCTGTAAGTTCAGACACCCTATCTTATTTAGTTACTATACCCTTATACGCTCTCCAAAATCTTACGCACCTGAGGAATCTTCAGCACGGGGCGTAACATCCAACCCGGAAGCGCAGCACATAATCCCGCCTCAATAGCGGTTAAGACTCCCGGCAGACACTTACGACGCCCCTTAAACATCGCCTTCAGCGCTCGACGCGCAACATCCTCCGGCTTCATCATAACGCCCCACCACAACAAGCGGCGGCGAAGCTTTTCGTCCAGATTATAAAAAGGTGTATCGACAGCCGAAGGGAAGACCGTAGTCACCTTAACACCACAACGGCGCATCTCCCACCATATAGACTCGCCAAAATTCTTCAGATAGGCCTTCGTCGAGGCGTAGTGCGAGATGGTGGGATAGGGAGTCCATGCCGTAATGGAGGACATGAGTAGAATATGCCCCATGCCACGACGGCACATCTGCTCACCAAATAGACGGCACAGCATCGTCGGCGTAGTACAATGCAAGGCAATGATACGTTGTAGTTGCTGCTCCGAGGTGTTGGTCATATGCCCAAAGAGTAACATACCAGCATTGTTAATCAGCACATCAACCACAACACCCAACTCCTCACAGCTCCGAAAAATCATCTGGGCAGCATCCGGCTCCGTCAAGTCGGCATAGAGAGCGATAGCCTCAACGGCAAAACGCTCGCGAAGCTGCTTGGCAACAATCTCATTCTGCTGAGCCTGATTGCTGACAACGATGATATTATAACCACGCAGAGCCAACTCTTCGGCATAGCATAAGCCTATACCCGACGAGGCCCCCGTGATGAGTGCATAGTTCATACTCGAAATGTTTTATACAAAGGTAGATAAAAAATCCGGTCTTAAACAAGACCGGACTATTTATTAATTTAACCGTTTGCTATTACTTATCTTTGCGTTTTTCGATTTGACGCTTCAAAACATCCAAGGCTTCATCAACAGCCTCCTCAAAAGTACGTTTCTGCTCTTCGACGCGGATGTCACCTCCCGGCATACGAAGAGTGATAACAACATTTTTGTTACCCTTCTCGTCATCCTTCTCAAGCTTCAACACTACATCAACTCCTGTTGCGTTCTCGGCAACACGGTCCAACTTGGCTAACTTTTTCTCGATGAATTCGATTAGTTTCTTACTCGCGTCGAATTTCACTGATTGAATCTGTACGTTCATAGCCTTAAAATTTAGAGTTAAACAATATAATATAAAGTATCTCTTGCGAGATAACTTGTGTTCGCAAACTCCGCCTACTCCTCCTCTCGAGGGTGGGCCTTGGCATAAATATCCATCAAGTCGGCGATATTACTGTGAGTATAGACCTGCGTCGCCGCCAACGACGTATGGCCCAACAACTCCTGAATCTCTCGCAAATCTGCCCCGTCATTCAACAGATGTGTCGCAAAGGTGTGTCGCAACACATGGGGCGAACGCTTACCCTGCACTCCACACTCCTCCAAAAGACGAGCCACACTGCGCTGAACATCAATACGAGTAATAGGCTGACCTTTCACCGATAAAAATAATAAATTTTTATGGTTTGTGCAAATATTTTTCGGCAAATTTTGCGTCATAAAAAGTTTAACCTCACAAGCTATACGCTCATGAAGAGGGACAATGCGCTCCTTATCGCCTTTTCCGCGCACCTTAAGCGTTTGGAAATCATCCGAGAAATCATCCAGACAAATAGCCGTAAGCTCCGCTAAACGCAGACCACAGCCATAGAGCAACAAGACAATCATCGCATCGCGACGCTCCCGCCAACTCTCACTACGCAGACGATTCAAAACCTCCGCAATAACATCGAGCATACGACCATCGGCAACAAAATGTGGCAGGCGTTTGGCAGCTTTAAGAGTAGGTACCAAGGAGCATATATTTTGTTCTACGTAGCCTCGCTGACGCAGAAAACGATACAGAGCACGCACCGACGCCATCATACGATTAATAGAGGCCGCAGAGAGTTTACCGCTATCGGATAGCGACACTATCCAGTCGCGCAAATCGTCGCGGCAGAGTTTCAGCAGCGAGAACTCGCCACCCGTACGCTCTCCCCACGCAACAAGCTCCCTCACGTCGTGCAGGTAGTTACGCACCGTGAGAGGCGAGTAGCGACGCTCAGCAAGCAGATAGCTGCTAAACAACTCTATAATCTCGGCGTTTTGCATCATTGCTGTTTTTTATAATAACAAAAATAAGAGTTTTGTCGGGTAGAACAAAATTTTTGTGTAACTTTACATATCCAATATATGTAAGGTAATAATATGAAACGTTTTTTATTTTTATTCGCAGCCGTAATGGCCACTGCAGGCGTATCGGCTCAGAAGCACACCGCAACTCCCGAAGAGCTGAAAGAGGGTTTTAAGGTTTTGTTCGATGGAACATCAATGAAGAAGTGGACCGGCAACTTAGAAGGTTATCAGATGCAGGATGACTATATCTACGTGACTGCAAAATACGGAACGGAGGGAAACCTATACACCAAGAAGGAGTACTCGGATTTTGTACTGCGCTTTGAGTTCTGCTTCGACATAGAGGGTGTAAATAATGGTGTCGGAATCCGTACGCCGATGAATGTCGATGCAGCGTATGAGGGTATGGAGATACAAATCCTCGACCACGACGCACCGAAGTACAGCTGGCTCAAGCCTCATCAGGTACACGGCTCGGTATATGGCATCATCCCTGCAAAGCGCATCGCTTCACCTAAATTGGGTGAGTGGAACACCGAGGAGATACGCGCCGAGGGCGACCACATCACCGTAACGGTAAATGGTGAGGTGATTCTCGACGGCAACATCCGCGAGGCATGCCAGGGTCACAACGTAGCTCCTGACGGAGGTAAAAACCCTTACACGGTAGATGGTAAGGACCACCCCGGACTATTCAACAAGAAGGGACACATCGGATTCCTCGGTCACGGCGAGGGTATAAAAATCCGCAACGTCAGAGTGAAGGAGTTGTAAAGCGGAGAGAGAATCAGTATAACAAACAAAAGGCGTGTCCAACAAACTTTTGGACACGCCTTAGCTATTTATACCAAAGTCTGCAAACGACTACCACTCGTCATCGTAACGATCACGAATCTCATCCTCAGCATCCTCAATGGCTGACTGCATATCATCCTGCCAATCCTCGATATTATCTACATTATCGACGATAGCCTCAGCTACAATACCAACAAAATTATCAGCATTGCTGACAGCATCCTGCACTGTGTTCTTGGTAACGTTGCTAAAGAAGAATGCAAGAACCATAACGCCCGTTGCAATCCAATTCAAAAGATTGCATGCGCCACGCTTACAGTTAAGAGCAAAGCTAAAGATAATCATCAACACAGCGACCAATGGAAGATTCCATGTTAATACAGTTGTGTAGAGGCGGTTGATAAAGGTTGAGCTATCAACAAAAGCGGTAATCAAACAGAGCAAGAAGATAACAGATGCAAGAGATAACGCAGCGATGGTCAAACCACAACCAAACGAGCCGCAAGCACATGCAGGCTTCTCTACCTGAGCAGAACAAGCATGAGGCGCAGCAGGCGCCGGAGTACCACAATTAGTGCAAAAAACCTCGCTCTCAGCAAGTTCCTTACCACATTTTGGACATACAGTAGACATAATTTTTAGGTATTAAATGTTAAACATAGAGTGAATTGCATATTTACCACAACAAATATAGCACAAATTCCCCCAAAAGAGAGAACTATTGTAACACTATTTTTTGTGTGATTTTTTTCAATCCCCACTGGAATTTACGACTGAGCCTCAATAGGCCGCTGCGCTTCTGTGGTTTCAAACTAAAGAGCCCCGCCCTTTGTCAAGGCTGCGAGTAAGTGAGGGCAGAGGGTGTTTGCACGCTATGCCGAGCGAGAGCAGACAAGGGGGAGTTTATTCTCTCCCAAAGGGAGGGGACAGAGGGGAGGGAATATAAATATGACTACAAAACAAAAGCAGTCAAAATATTTTTATAACCTCAACAAGCCGCTGCGCTTCTGTGGTTTCAAACTAAAGAGCCCCTCCCTTTGACAAAGGGAGGGGACAGAGGGGAGGGAATATAAATATGGGGCTACAAAACAAAAAAGCAGTCAATATTTGACTGCTTTTGTTTTGTAGTGGATAGGGGATTCGAACCCCTATGTCATGCGTGAGAGGCATGTATCCTAGCCCTTAGATGAATCCACCGCTTGTTTCGTGGTGCAAATATAGGGCAAAAATTTTATTCCGCAAATTTTTTTGCAAAAAAAATGGTGTATAGCTCTATTTTTATCATCTGAGCACCTATTTTAGGGCGATATTCATCTTAATAACGTCTCCTTACATCCCACATCAAGGGCTCGCATTGATAAATTCATCACAAAGCATAATAGCAAAGCGGTTGTATGACCGAGTTACTAAATCTCGATTACCTATCTTGCGACGTCACGGACACAGCGAGCTCCCGTAGAGCGTTGGCCACTCTCCCGAAGGCTGTTCTCCATATATATATTACGGCTATCACGTGACCATCCCGTCTTCTGCTGATTGCTGTAACTTGGATCTGTCTCGGTAGGCTTAGGGTTGCTACCATTCATACCATAGGAGTAGTAGGTACGGGTATATGCCTGATAGACTCCATTCCAGAACGATGAAGCACAATAGAAGTGCATCAGGGTCATCTCTCGTTGATTAGGCAGACGGTAACCCGGAGGGCAATATGGGTTATTACCGAGCGAACGGTCGATATTTGCCTGCATATCGGGGAAGGTGATAGCCGAGTAACTTGGGCAATCAAGTGATGTAGCCTCAAACTGCCAATAGAGTCGGTTCTGCGCCGAGAGCTCATCGGAATATACCAAATCGACACCATCCTGACCAAGATAGCGGATAGATTTCTCATTGAGGTAGTTCAAATCGAAGAGTGGCACAGCATCACTACCCTTAATCTGAACATAGTCCGTAGCCGTAGCCTCCAAGTCGGCATCGTCGCTGTCATCCATACCGAGATTACGCACACATCGCACCTCCCAATCGGTCATACGTCCCCACTCCGTAGAGCCCTGCAAATCACCAATAGAGGAGCCCTCCTCGGCCCAAACAACGTATGGGGTATTGCTATTAGAGCCATAGCGCGTACTCGATACGACATGCTGACGCCACAGCCTCTCGTCATCGCTCGCCTTCTCACTCGCTGTACGCTTATACAGTCGTGACGTATTATCTATACCATCGGCACCCATCCACACTCCGATAAGCTGTTTAATGGAAGCCATATACCAGCGCACCTCGCCCGGGTCGATAATGCCGTTGCCATTATTGTCACGATTGCGCGAAAGACAAGAGTAGCGCAGATACTTATAGTTGTCATCGTTCTTAGTGCCGTCACGCAACACCGACTCCTCGTTGGTGGCTGTCAGATTGAGGTACTTATCCCATCTGACGCCCTCCATAAAGGCTGTGCCGCTACTGCCAACCAAACCCCACTCCCGCAGGGTGTTAAGGCGACCATTATAGTCATCACCATTGCCTCTATCCTCCGAGACGCCTGTGCCCGCAGGGTCGTAGGTCAGTCGCCCATACTCATCGAAATGCTCCATGCCCCATGCAGTCTGCAAATCGGCGTGATTCTGGTTGTAAACAGACTGTATCGAACGCTGCTGAATGGTATATGACGAGCCGACAACCGTACTCTCCTTATCGAGGCTCTCCTTGGTATCGGAGAGGATGTGCATCAAACGCATATTATCTTGATTGACAACACGTTTCCAAAGCAACGGTCCGGCTGATGAGATGAATGGATGCTCATCGTAATAGAACTCATTGACAAATGCCGTAATCACAAGCTTACCATTACGGTCGAAGAGGTTGGCTTCGCCAGCATCGTATGCCTGCTTCTGCTCTCGCAGGAACTTCACAAGTTCATCGACATACATCGTCTTACCGTCAGAGGAAGGGTATGGGTTGCCCGAAGCATCGACCTTGGTAGAGTGAGGAACATAGAGCATACGTTTCTCGGAGTAGATATTATTCCACTTCTCATTAAGGCGGAACTCCACCCACTTGAAGTCCAAACCCGTAGTCACATCCGTTCCATTGATTACCGTAGGCTTACCCTCGCTGAAAGGGGTACGAACATACCACGTAACATCATCAGCCTTGATATATTTCTGGTCGAAGCTCATAACGTGTGTCTCGTAGTGAGCATCGCAGTCGAAAATCTCCTGCAAGGCAATTGTCACTTCGCCCGTAGCTCCCGGAGCATTCTCTGTAATGCCCTCCGTATCATCGTTCGAGCTATCTACCTCGACGCGTATATCATTCACGCCATTGACCGTAACGGTGTAGGTGTATGAGGTGTTACGCTCGGTAGAGAAGTCTGCCGGACCGGCGTGCGAGAAGTCGCCCAGATGCACCACATAACGCACCTCGGCACTAAGCGTACAGCCATCCTTGACCTCATCCTCCGAGATAGCATAGTCGGTATTCATCGTGAGGCGGCCCGTCAGCACCACATAGGTCGAGTTGTCGTTGGCATACTCCCACTCACCATTCAAACCCTCTGCACTCTTGACCTGTCGCTCTCGGTCGCTATAAGAGGTTGGGCTCTTTTTAGGTTGCAGGGCATTCTCCAGCAGGTAGAACGAGAAGCCGTAACGAATCTTATCGTCATCGGCAGCATCACTCGTACCTGCATCGTAAACCTCCTCATTCTCAACATTTTTTGTTTGTGTATCGAAATAATATTGCGCTGAATCGGTAGTCGGGAAACCATACTTGCCTCGCACATCTCTACCCATAAGGTAGCTATCACCCGAAACATTGAAAATCTGCCATTTCTTAAGCTCGAAAGAGTCGATATCATCGTTGCCAACCTTAACCCAAAAACGCACCTTGGCGTCGATACGGCACAGCTCCAGAGTGCCCGACAAAGCAGCTGTATTGACAGGTGAGAGTTCGCCCGTCATAGGGAAATAGCCACTTCGCTCAACGAACTCCTGGTTGAGCGATACGACCATATCCAACAACTCGTCCTCATGCTGGACACGCTCCAAAATCTCTGGCGAGATACTTACCATCTTGGAGTCGATATTCGAGATGCCGAAAATCTTACAGCCGGAACGAGCAATAGTGTGAATCTTGACCGTACCGGAGCAACTTTGGCTGTCGCCCTCGGGGACGGTAACATACCACGCATCCACGTCGGAGTTCTGAACAGCATTAGCCGACGCCAAAACATCGGCAACATCGAAATAGTTACCGTAAATCTTATTGCCTTCACTATCAAAGATATAGACGTAGAGGTTCCAAATCTTGGCCTCATCCGAAACCTCCGGCATCGTCTGACGAGTAACGATATTATGCTCGATATCCTGTGCGCCAAAGTGTAGGATAAGTTCCACAGGCTCTCCCTCACGCACGCCCATATCAACATCGACAGAATCGACAGCACAACTGCCAAAGCAGAGCGTAAGTAACAACAAATATATCAATCGCCAAATATTCATCTCTCTATCGTTTTTTTATCAAAAAGCCACTCGCTAATTAAACTCTACCTGCTCATTCTTCTCCTGCCACGGCACAACCGTAAAATTAAATTCTCCGTCCGTTTGGTTAAAGTAGGCATTTATCACAATCTTGATGTGCTGGTTACGCAACTGCTCAGTCATCGGAGTTACGGCAGCGGTCTGCATGTCGATAACATTTATCTGACTATTGCTGATGGTCGCTGTCTGTGCTCCCGACTGCTGCACAATCCAATCACGTGTCTGGTTTGTGGTATTGGCAAAGCCCGGTGTGCCGTTATTATCGCGTAGGTAATAGGTGCGGGTACCACTACGGTAAGAGGCTCGCAGATAACCGCTCGACATAGCCAGCGTAAGGTTGCTACCCGACGAGGCGGAGGTGGTGCTACGATAGAAACGATTGCCCGTAGCAACATTTATCATATAACCGCTCGAGGTAGAGCTGAAACGCCACATACCGTGCTCGGGCGTTACCGCATCGTCCAAAGAGCTGACCACAGCCATACGTCCCGACCCATTATCGACAAGGTATCTGCCCGTAGAGCGGTTCTTCAGAGCATAGCTCTGGGTGGTCGAGATGGTGGTTACTGTCTCCAACCCTCCGCCATCCACCTTCGCTGTGAGGCTCAGGGTATAGGAAGGTGCTCTATTCTCGAAGAGAGCCGTCTGATAGATACAACTCTCACTCATAGCCTCAACGGTAACATCCTCGCCGCCGGTAAAAGTGTCGTAGAGAGGCAACGCGCGATAGGTTACCGAGGCTGGAATCAAACCATCCTTAGGTAGGATGTAGCTCGTCGAGGGGTTGAAGTTGCTGAACGACACATCGTCAATATGCATCGGATAGTCCGAGTGGTTAAAGAGTCGCACCTCAAACCACACCACAGGGCGTAGCATATCAATAGAGGTCGAGGAGTTCTCCACACCGACACTCAACGCTTTAGTAGCCGTCAGCAACAACGGATGAGAGTCGTCAATAACGGGTGTCGTGCGAGCAGAGAGCGTCGCAAACAGAGCATCATAGTATGACGCATCGAAACTTTCGCCCACCTGAAGTCCCGCAAGCAGGCTCTTTACCTCACTGAGCAATGAGCGTTCAACATTGGCGTAGGCATAGAGTTGATAGTTGCCCACATCGAGATTGACAAATGTGACGCTCTTTATCTTCTGCTCCTCACCACTGATTGATTCTATACGCTGAATCTCAGAGATGTAGCCCATAGAATTAACCAAAATAAGTGTTAAATCCTCCATACCACCACCTCGGTAGATGTCGCCATCACCAGGTGTGGTGGCACGCGTAGTAGCAGTAGCATTGAGCAACACCGTCAGTGAGCCCTTTTGCACAGATGGATGCTCCACGACCTGCTGCGTACATCCAACAACACACAGCAACAAAGAAATCAATATGTAACGTAAGCTCTTCACTCTATCCAAAAACTAAATCACCCACAGAGGCATCCACATCGTCCCACTCGGTGGTACGCACCTCAATATCAAACTTATCGGGTTGTACGGTTATTAAATATATGTATTTCTTGCCTGCACGCCACACCATAGGCTCGCCGGCACTATTGGTCGTAGGCAGGGCAACGGTCATCGTGATAGTATCGGTTGTCGCCCACTTAACATCGATTGTAAAGGTGATGCTTGGCAGAGCCACACCCTCCTCCACAGCAAGAGGCTGCGGCATAAAGAAATCGAACTCCTCAGGATAGTCATCCGCCGAGGCAGGAATCAATCGTCCATCAGCCGAAGACCACTCACGCAGACGCTCCGACGCCATAATATCGTCGGGATTAACATAGCTACGTGAGCCCTCGTTATATATCCACATATCTGTCACGTCGGGACTCTCGTCCGTCGAGTCGTAAGGTAAAGCACCGATGTAGTTCAGACTTGTGAAGAAGAGGTTTTTCAATCTATACTCGCACTCGGCATCGGGTGCCTGGAACTTGACGGCCACGGCCGACAACGTATGGTGGAAGTTCAGACCTACGGGCTGCCCATTATTCTTTGTCGGGCAATTCACATAAGCCACCATCATATCGTTGTTATGAATCAACATATTATACTCCAAAGCCAAAGTTCGGGCGGTAGCTGTACCCAAAACTGTGGCTGAGGCAGGCCAATAGGCTCTGAACTCATACTCGCCCATCTGCTGCCAATGCTGTATGGGGTCATAAATCCAGCCCGTAGGGGCTTTCGGGTCGGTGGTATAGCTCACTCTGACATCGTGAAACACCTCGTGTCGCGCTCCCGTACCACTGAGCCAATCGCCATAGACCGAGAAGGCCTCGGCACGGAACGCAGCCTCATCGGAGTTGTTAATAAGCGTGGCAGCACGTGTACCACCCTCGGGCACCGTACCAAAAGTGATAGCATCGCTCACATCTATCGTGGGCGTGTTATCGCTCTTGCTACTGCACGCGGCGAGCAATGAGCAGACAAGGCATAATATGTAGACTCTTCGTTGCATCAAAAGTTCAGGTTTTGTTTGGTGAGTATTGGGGGTAATCAGCCCCCAATACCCTATACTCGCCTCATAGTGAGGTCGTTGTCGTGAAGATTAGAATGAAATTACACCATCAACATTCTCCCAATCAACAACAGCTGGTGCGAAGTGAATCTCATCACCGACAGGGTCGATATCGATTGTGTAGGTGATGTTCTTACCCTGCTCCCAAGCAGGAACAGCTGGGAAGTCGCTGAAGTTCTTGGTTGCTGTGTAGTCAACAGTAGCTGTCTGACCACCAGGAGCGGTGGTAGCGATAGAGTAATCAACAGTAATCTGCTGAACGCCGACAGTGAGTGCCTGTGGAAGAACAAAGTAGTTCTGTGCAGGGTCAGCTGTACCAGCACCGTAAGTACGTGCAGTAGTAGTCAGCACCTGGTCGACAGCCCACTCCTTGGTTGTTGTAGAGCTGGTGTTAGACCATACGTCGTAAGGAACAGCTGTGATGGTGTTGCTCCACTGAACGGTTGTAGCACCTGCATCGTGAACATTTGAAGTAGTCATCGTGAGGCTACCTTCGTCGTAGATGTTGGTCAAGGTAATCTTGTGGATAGTAACTGTCCAGCTTGTTACAGCATCAGGCGACTCGTTGCGGTTATCCAAACGGAAAGCCTTAACAAGGAAGTTCATCTTTGCCAAAGCGTGGTGGAAGAGTGTAGGAACACCTGTGAAACCGTAATGAGCAGTATTGGCAGTCTGCTGCATAGCCTTGTCAGAGTAGAGGATATCTACCGGAGCAGTAGCATCAACCTTGAAGCCCTCATACCTAAGAGTCTGCTGAACATCGCTATCGCTAATCTTTGGCACAGCCGCAGAGGTTACATCATCGTTGTATGGAGCATAGCTGATGAAATCCAAGTGACCCTGAGTAGGCCAGAAATAGGTCTCACCCTTCGCTGCCCAATAGCCATTGCCATCAGCAACCTTGTAGACAATCTCAGCATTGTCGATATACACCGAGTGAACGCCAGGAGTCAGAGTGTTCTCGTAGTAAGCATAAGCACCGAAAGACTGATCGGTAGGGAATGCTACTTCGGCACGGGTTGTTGTTGCCTTGTACTTAGCAACCTCGAAAGTAATCTCATCCTGTGCTGACACAGCGACATTAC
The DNA here is from genome assembly GCA_017623505.1 of Alistipes sp. Classification (GTDB taxonomy): domain Bacteria; phylum Bacteroidota; class Bacteroidia; order Bacteroidales; family Rikenellaceae; genus Alistipes. The sequence goes on along the minus strand of JAGAOZ010000016.1, from coordinate 30,064 downwards.
CATCGTTCTTCACGCAGCTTGCAAGTGCTACACTCGCAACAGCTGCCAATAAAAATAACTTTTTCATAGTAAAAAAATTGGTTAATAATAAAATTGTGTTTTTTGTTTTATGTTTTGTTTTAATGGTCTATTCTTCGCTCATCAATATCGTGGACCTATCGGAATAGTCTCCTCCACATCGTCCCAATCCTCCACATCGGGGGTAAAGCCTCCGCCTCCACCCGTACCAATAGGGGCTGGAATCTCCCACACCTCATCAATCAGCAACCAATGACGCAAGCGAGCATCCTCGGTGGCAAATATCGGCCGCATATCAACCACCTTCTGGTGAGTCTGACCATCTCGCGTCAAAACGCTCAACGTGATATGCAACTCACTATCGCCGTCGGGCACTTTGCCAAAGGTGTTAAACACGGCACACAGCACCTGCTCATTACCACCCTCTGGGGTATTGGGGTCGGTATTGCCAAACATCTCGAAATAGAGTGATGTCGGTGTGTCGTACTCCCTCTGATTAGGTCCGAAACGGTTGGAAGGTGCAACACCTGTTATCACAGCCTGACAGCCGGCATTTTTCGCCATATTATCAGCTCCCGAAACGCGAATCTGGATGTAATAAGTATCGACAACGGTATGAGCATCCAAAGTGATATATTGTGTACCGGAGTGCGGACGTACTACAAGCTCAGGCGCACGTGCTACCATCAAGTGCTCCGGAGCATAGAGAATCCTGCCTAAGTCATCGGCACGCGAACCAAAGCGGTTATAGTAGTGCTGTGGGACCTCAATGGTGGTTGCCGAAATGGTATTATAGTCACTCTCATTCTGAATCCTTGTGGCATCGAGGTCGAAGTTGTAGCTCAGGAGCTTATACTCGCCCGCCGAGAGAGCCAACGCCCCACTAAAGAGCTCGTAACCATCCCCGTCGATTGTCTTATTGGAGAGGAAGCCCTGCGAGAGGATAGGCGTGCCGCTTGGCTCATATATCAGCACACGCAACATCTCGGAGCTAATAGGTGGCACCTCAACATTCGGGTTATAGATGTTGCAGGTCACATTATTGATACCATCCGTAACAAGGCGCACCTTCAGAATCGCCGAATCTTCAGGGTCGAAGAGCGGACGACGCTTACAGCCGGCAGTGACTAACACAAGGCATAGAAGTATGACTCCAATCAAACGTCTCATCGCACAGCCCTCCTATTTTTGTATTGTATACGGATAGGCCACACCAAAGCGACCTTTAACTTTGTTGGGCCAAAATAGCCTACACGGCCCGAATCCCCTCTATCACGCCACAGTAAGCTGTAATCGTCGGCGGGATAGTAGTGACGATATGCCGATGATAACCAACCCACAGAGATTGAGAACTCCATGTTCAGATGGTGTGTCAGCTTCATCGAGTAACCATAGGTCAAGCCCGTAGACCAATACTCTCCCTGATAGCAAATATCGTAGTCGTTTTGGAAGTCAAACTTCGACGACATAACGTAGGCACCCAAGAAATGACCTCTTAACTTATCGACATAGTGGGTGTTTTGACGGAACCAATAGCGGCCCTCGATACCCATCTCCCACATCTGGAAGCAGTATTTGTTGTCGCTCTCCCACCAAGGGAAGACATCCTCAACAGCCACCGACCAATGTTCGCCAATAGGCAACTCCAACTCAAAGTTAAGTGCTGTCACAGCGTCGTATAGAAGATTTGTCTTAGCGGCAATAACCAATGTATCTCGCACAAAGGTCCTCTTAGTCGATACCGGCATAGGCTCAATACTCGTCGGAGGAACGCCCAACGCAGGGAAGCGCACCGGCTGAGTGCCCACCGGTGATGGATACTCGAAGAGGTGATGATAGACGATTTGAATTCTTGAGTTACGAATCTTAGGGTAGTAGGTCTTGTAAAGGTAACGATACTGCTCATCGCGCGAGAGACGGCGCTTCTTGAGCGAGATAGCTATCGAGTCATCGTCGATAAGATTCACTATTCGCTCCTTGTCGGCCTGCTCCAGATGGGTGTCCTTGAGGACATACGCTCTGAGCTGCAACCACGACTCACCATCGGGCTCAATGGTCAAACGCTCCCGAATATCGGGGTGACGTCCCTCCATATAGCGACGCATGGCCGCTGCACGACGATGTGAAAGATTTTGATTGTAGTAGTATGGTCCTTCGGGAGAAGATTGCGAGACGATGACAATAGAGTCAATTCTGCTCTTCCCGAGCGAGTCTATCTGTTGCGCCATTGCATCGAAGACATGGTTGTTGCCCATATACATCGTATCGAGCTTCGATCGATCCCAACGGAAGTGCACCTCGTATGATACAGTGTCAGCAATAGACACATAACGCTGCGCCATTGCAGGCAACGCCAACAAGGTAAATAGTAGGGGTAGTAGATATGTTGTTATTCGTCTCACCTTGCCACCTAACAAAATGCGCGTACTGAGCATTTGCAACACAACGGGCGTAAAATTTAAAAAATTTGTTGCACGCCAACAGAAAACATTGCAAAAAGCATATTACGCACGATAGTACAAATTTAATATGAAATATATAAATAACCCAACTTTAATAGGGATTTTTTTGTTCTATTTTGAATATATTCAAAATTACCCCCCCCCTCCCACAGATAGCCATATCACTGATATATAGGTGGTTAAACGACAAATAAAGCAACGAAGAAAAATCGTAGATTTTTCGGATTCACGATTTTTTTGCATACGATTTTTCTGTTAATATTAGCTTTAAGCCTCAAAAAGTATTATATTTGGGGTAGGTAATACCCCTCCAAGCCAAAAAAATGTAGTAGAAAAGAGGTCAAATAGTTGTAAACTCAATATCAAAAAATGTTATGAAAAGTAGATCGCTCGTAGCGAAACAATATGGTATAAGTATGAGTTTTACACACTCCAAAATTACTATATTTTTATCAATACTCAACAAACAAAACTCCATATTAATTAAACCTATCTGCCTATCCTAAGCCTGCCTCAAAACATCGAAAAAGGAGGTGAAAAAATGGAAATTTAGCAGCGTTTAAGGGTATATAAACTGATAGAAAATCTATATATTTTGATTTTAATGTAAAATATATCTATCTGTTTTACAGGGTATTATGTAAAAAATACACTGCCAGCAATCCACTTTTTTGAAATTATTTATCTGCATAGACTTTTTCCTCTCTTTGAAATCTTTGTAACAGCTTTGATGATTCCACTTATTCGAGGCTTATATTTCTTGGTTTATGACTGATTTTCAGCTGATTATACTTTTGTATAATCTATATTTTTACTTTGCGGGCTCAATAAACTGCTCTTTCGAATGATAATTATCACTAACTTAGTGATAGAATTAAGCGACGAGATAGAACCTGAAAACGAAGATGTCGCTTGGTCGAAAAAACCTAAACTTACTATAAACCAACTAATAACTAAAAAGCCTATGAAAAACTTGACTAAAATCGCTTTGATCCTTGCGATCATCTGCGTGGGCGCTGCTTCGGCATTTGCTCAACAAGTGAAGGGTACCGTTAAGGATAAGGCAGGAGCTCCTGTTGTTGGTGCTACTGTTATTATCGATGGTACTTCTGTCGGCGCAATCACCGCTCACGATGGTAGCTTTGCTATCAACGCAAAAGATGGTGATGTGCTGGTAGTATCTTACATCGGTTACACTACACAGAATGTAGCTGTACAGGGTAAGACACTCCTTGAGATTGTCCTCGAAGAGGATATTCAGGGACTGGATGAGGTTGTAGTTGTCGGTTACGGTACTCAGAAGAAGAGTGTTGTAACTGCCGCTATCTCTTCAATCACAGCCGATGACTTGAAGGCTCAGGCTAACAGCCGTATCGAGAGCGTACTTCAGGGTATGACATCGGGTGTTACTGTAACCTCTCCTTCAGGTGCTCCTGACGCAGCTGCTCAGGTACGTATCCGTGGTGTCGGCTCTATCAACCAGTCAGGCCCTCTCTACATCGTTGATGGTTTGGCTATTTCGGGTGGTATCGACTACCTCAACCCTAACGATATCGAGCGTATCGAGGTGTTGAAGGATGCCGCTTCGGGTGCTGTTTACGGTGCGCGTGCTGCTAACGGTGTTGTTTTGGTAACAACAAAGAAGGGCGAGAAGGGTCGTGCAACAGTAAATTACGACTTCTCTTATGGTTGGCAGAATCCTTGGCGTAAGCCAGACGTGCTGAATGCTACCGAGTATGCAATCATTATGAACGAGGGTTACATCAACGCAGGTCAGGCTCCTATCTACGACGACCCATATTCATTGGGTAAGGGTACCGACTGGGTTGGTGAGGTTCTCAACGACAACGCTCCTGTGATGAAGCACGACCTCTCAATTATGGGTGGTAACGACAAGACTAACTATGCTCTCTCGGCGGGTTATCTTTCACGCGAGGGTACCGTAGGTGGTAACTACGACCGCTCGAACTATGAGCGTGTGACTGTTCGTGCCAACATCGGAACAACAATCTTCGACAGCTCTAAGGACCGCAACTGGCTCAACAAGATGACCGTTCAGGTATCGGCTTCTTACGCGCGTATATTAGCAACAGGTATCGAAGCTAACTCTGAGTTCGGTTCACCTCTGGGCTCTGCAATGAGTATGTCACCACTGTTGAACGTATATGCTACTCCAGAGGAGGAAGAGGCTTACAAGACTCTCTATCCAGAGGGCTATCCTCACATCGTGCGCGATGCTGATGGTCGTGCCTTCACTGTTGTTGATGGTGGCGTTTACAACGAGCAGACCAACCCATTGGCATCACTCTCATTGCCAGGTACAAAGTACGAGACCGATAAGTTCATCACCAACTTTGTTGGCGAGTTGCAGCTCTTCGACGGCTTGAAGCTCCGCTCTTCTGTCGGTATCGACCTCGCGTTCTGGGGCAATCACGGCTATAACAAGCAGTACTTCCTCTCTTCAAAGCGTTACAGCTACAACACTGTCGCTTCGGAGACTACTTACGACAAGGATGGCAACGCAACCGTTACCGATAAGATTAACTACGCTGAGTCTGCTTCTCAGGAGATGAATCGTGGCTTCCAGTATCAGGTTGAGAACGTCCTCTCATACGACAAGGCTTTCGGTAAGCACTCTGTATCTGTTATCTTGGGTCAGTCGGCTATCTCTTCAACATCAGCTAACGTAGGTGCGTCGGCTCGCGGTTTGATGTATCCTTACGACCCTTATAAGATTAGCGTAAATAACACTCTGGGCCAGCAGGCTGACGGCGACCGCAACGGTTGGGGTTCTTGGAACTCAATTCCTTACCGCTTGGCATCATACTTTGGTCGTGTATCTTACAACTACGACGAGCGTTATATGGCTGAGGTTACTTTCCGTCGTGATGGTTCTTCTCGCTTCGGTGCCAACAACAAGTGGGGTAACTTCCCATCAGTATCTTTGGGTTGGAACATCAAGAACGAGGCATTTATGCAGAACGTAGATTGGCTCTCAGCATTGAAGCTCCGTGGCTCTTGGGGTATCAACGGTAACGATGCTATCGGCAACTTCGTATATGCTGTATATATGAACTCTGGTAACAACTACGTATTCGGTTCTGGTGGTAACGGCTCTGAGTCTATCACTTTGGGCTCTAAGCCTTCGGGCTTGGCTAACCCTGACGCACGTTGGGAGGAGTCACGTCAGACCAACATCGGTATCGACGCTTCATTCTTCAACAACCGCTTGACTTTCACAGCTGACTGGTATAACAAGAAGACTGCCGGTATGCTTCTCTCAATGCCTGTTCCAGGTTATGCAGGTGACTCTGCTCCAACAGGTAACTTGGGCGATATGGTAAACAAGGGCTTTGAGTTTGAGATTGGCTGGCGCGACATCGTTGGCGATTTCAAGTATCACGTATCGGTTAATGCTACCTACAACAAGAACGAGCTGACTTACTTGGGTGATGACTCTACTCACCTCTACGGCTCAAGCCATAAGATTGGTCAGCTTACACGCGGTTCTATCGGTCTTCCATTCCCATATTTCTATGGTTATGAGACTGACGGTATCTTCCAGAATATGGATGAGGTTAATGCTCACGTAAACGCTGACGGTCAGCTCCTGCAGCCTAAGGCAGCACCTGGTGATGTTCGCTTCAAGGATCTCAACGGCAACGGTGCCATCGACGATGGCGACCGCACAATGTTGGGCAAGGGTATGCCTGATTGGACCTTCGGTATGAACTTGGGCTTCGAGTGGAAGGGCTTGGACTTCAACGCTTTGTTGCAGGGTCAGTTGGGTTGCGAGGTATTCAACGTATCACGTCGTACCGACCTCTACTACGTAAACCTCAACCGCTCTATTTTGAATCGTTGGACAGGCGAGGGCTCAACAAACGAGTATCCACGCTTTATGTTCGACTCGGCAAACGAGAACTACCGCGTATCTGATATGTGGTTGGAGGATGGCTCATTCTTGCGTTGCCGTAACTTGCAGATTGGTTACACTCTTCCAGTAGAGCTTACCAAGAAGGTAGGTATCTCACGCCTCCGCGTATTTGTAATGGCGGAGAATCTCTTCACTCTTACCAACTACACAGGATGTGATCCTGAGGTTACCGGTGGTAATGGATTTGGTACTGAGGTTGGTATCGACCGTGGTGTATATCCACAGTCTCGTACATTCTCTGTTGGTGTAAACCTTACTTTCTAACCTTAAAACCGAATGATGATTATGAAAAAGATATTTTTTGCATTTAGTGCATTAGCGGTTTTGCTTTCAGCGTGTACAAAGGATTTTGTTACCGTGAAGCACAACGGCTCAGAGCCTCTTGAGGAGTACTTCGTCAGCGAGGAGCGTATCCATCAATCATTGGTTGCAGCATACGACGCTTTGCAGTGGCTCGACTATTTCGATCAGTATTGCAATGCCCTGACACTCACTCCGGATGTTATGGCTGATGATATCTATGCCGGTGGTTCTAACGAGGGTGACCAGCCTTCGATTGTTAAGACCCACTACTATACTCTCACCTCTACCGAGCAGTTGGACCGTATCTGGACTATCTGCTACTCTGGTATCAACCGCTCGTGCATCGTTTTGGAGCACGTAGACGCTGTTCCGGGTATGGCTGAGGAGACTAAGCAGCTCTATAAGGCTGAGGCTACTGTTTTGCGTGCTTTCTACTACAATCTGTTGTGGAAGTATTGGGGCAACGTACCTTACTACGACGTAAACCTCGGTGCACCTTACTTTGCACCTCAGTTCACAGCTGACGAGGTATATACCAAGTGTGTTGAGCACCTTGAGGAGGTCTTCGCTATGGATGTTCTTCCTATGAAGGCTGCAGCAGGTCAGGAGGGTCGCGTAACCGCAGCTATGGCTTATATGCTCTATGCCGAGATGGTTATGTACCAGAACGACACTGAGCGTTATGACGAGGCTTTGGGCTATATGGAGGATATTATCGCATCGAAGCAGTATGCTTTGGTACCAGACTTCGCCTCTATCTGGCTTGAGTCAGGTGAGTGGGGCGCAGAGTCTGTATGGGAGATTAACTACACCTCTGAGGGAGCTGCCCGCGATTGGGGTACTCCATTGGTAGCTGGTGGTACTGTTTATCCTATGCTTATCGGTATCCCTGGTGCTACCGAGGCAAGCGGCTTCTCTGATGGCTGGGGCTTTGGTCCTGTTGCTAAGCACGCTTACGAGATGTATAATGATGGCGACCAGCGTCGTGATGGCGGTATCATCTGCTACAACGATATTTTCGACCCTATCCCACAGGATAAGTGGCGTTGGCAGGGTACAGGTTACTACTTGCTCAAGTATGTAGCACGTCGTAACGGTACTCACGGTCAGATTGCATCTGCCGATATGAACCACTGCAACAACGTTCGCGTATATCGCTATGCCGAGACATTGCTCAACGCAGCCGAGTTGTCTGTTTTGACAGGCAAGGATGGCTCACGTTACCTCCAGGAGGTACGTCAGCGTGCAGGCTGTACCGATACAGGTACCGACCAGGCTGCTATCATCGCTGAGCGCCGTAAGGAGTTCTTGGGCGAGGGTAAGCGTTACTGGGATTTGGTACGTTCGGGCTTGGCAGAGCAGACTTTGAAGGCTGCTAACCACGAGTGGCGTACAGTGGATTGGAATCCAGGTAAGAAGTATTGGCCATTGCCACAGGCAGAGGTTGATAAGGATCCAAACCTTGTACAGAACGTAGGTTACTAAACAACCGTACATTATTATTTAATTATAAAATGTGACAATTATGAAGAGATTGTTTAAATATATCGCTGCTGTGGCTCTTATGCTCCCTGCACTGATGGTCGGTTGTACACCAGACTACACCACTCCGGACCAGGGACAGTTGCCATCAGCTCAGGATTTCAACGTTACAATCCAGGTGGACCAGGAGACCAACTATGTTACCTTCACGATGACAAATCCGGGTATGGTTCCTATGTTCATCTTCGGTGATGAGAAGGTTGATGGTAAGGCTAACAAGACTTATGCTTACACAGGCAACGGTCTTTCACTCCGCTTCCGTGATGCAGGTGTTCACACTGTTGAGGTTAAGGCATACAATGCTCACGGCGTATCGGTAGGCTCTAAGGTTTACGAGTTTACTCTCGAGAATACCTATCGTGACCCATTCGATGCTACTCCTTATATGACAGCTTTGGCTAACGAGTGGCAGTGGGATTCAGCTACTGACGGCCACTTTGGCTGTGGTTCTATCGTTGCTGAGACAGGTCAGGCTAACCCAGATAACCCAGGTGTGGACTGGTGGAAGTGCGGTCCTAACGGTAAGGATGGCATGGGTCTTTACGACGATAAATTGACCTTCACCGCTGCGGGCGAGTTCACATTCGACCCAGGTGAGGGTGGTACAACCTACGTCAATTGGGGTGTTGCTGCCAGCGGACTCTACCCTGGTAACTACAACAACGACGAGCAGGACTACCAGGCTCCTGTTGAGAGCTTCACTTGCTCATACACTATCGAGAGCAACTGGAACGACGCAGGTATCCAGGAGTTGTACTTGGTATTGGAGGAGGGACACAACCTCTCTTATATCCCTCACTTGACAGCTATCAACGAGCCACGTTATCGCTTCTTGGAGACTAACATACCTAATATCCGCAAGACCCTCTCACTCATTAATGAGGCACCAACCGAGAATGGTGGTGGCGGTATCGCTTGGAAGTATCAGTTTACTCCTGCAGTCCAGGTTTTGGGACCAGAGGAGATGTTGGCAGGTACAACAGGTGCAGGTAAGGTATGGGTTATGGATTCTGAGGCACAGGGCCACTTGGGCTGCGGCGATAGCGTTGATAACGCTGCCGGCTGGTGGTCAGCTCCTCCAGGGGACAAGGCTGCATATGGTCTGTATGACGACGAGATTACCTTCTATCCTGATGGTAAGTTTGTCTACAACCCAGGTCCTGATGGCAAGATGTATATCAATTGGGGCGTAACAGCTATTGGTCCTAATCCTGGTGCTGAGCCTGATATTGATATCGACTGGACGCTCACCGAGAGCACTTATGAGTTCGATGGCTCTACTATCACTCTTGCTCCAAATACTCCTATGGTATACGTTCCTTCGGATTATGTTTGGGAGAACCCTGTATTCCACGTTAAGTCTATCACCGAGACTCAGATGGTTGTTGTTGCCGATAATCCTGGCTGCTACTGGCAGATGATTTTCAAGGCACGCGACATTGAGGCTCCAAATCCAGACATCCCAGAGTCTTTGGACCCATCGGCTGCGGGTAACCTCTGGAAGGGTGGCTATGAGGTAACTTATTGGTTCGCTAATAACGATTGGGCACAGATTGCTAACCCTGACGTAGAGGTGGACGGTACAACCTACCGCATCACTATCCCTGAGGGTATGGGTAGCTCACGTTGGCAGGGCCAGATGGCTATCTTGACCGACATCAACCTCGAGGAGGGCAAGAAGTATGACTTCCAGGTTAAGCTCTACTCTGAGACTGACCAGGGCCAGGTTATCACTATCAAGCTCTGCAACGGTTTGGAGGGCTCTAACGACGACCCATTCTTCTTCGATCCTATGGTGGGTATTACCTCTTATGAGACTACTACCTACATCAACTACGGTTTCGATGGTAAGGTGGTAACTCCTGCGAAGCTTGTTTTGGACTTCGGTGGCTGTGCTATTGGTAGCGTTATCGAGGTGAGCGACTTCGTTCTTCAGGAGCACGTCGAGTAACATAAACTCTCTTAGGCAAGCAGGGCCCACGGGCTTTGCTTGCCTTTACTTTTAATTTTTACTATATTTACTACGCAATTTTAACTATTAACTTCGATATGAGAGTCATTCATTTCTTTGTCGGCATCGTTTCCGTGTTATGCTTTGCCGCCACAACATCTTGTAGTGAGTCGGGTGCAACAAACACCACAACTCCTGCTGGCACCCTGCAACTCAGCGCTGAGGCCATTGCTGTAAGCTACGAAAAGCAGACGGCTGACGTCACTGTTGAGGCAGATTGGGAGTGGGGCGCGTATCCACAAGTAGATTGGATTACCGCTTCGCCAAGCGGTGGTGTATCCGGTACAACCAAAGTACGCCTCTCTATCGCAGAGAACAAGACGGGCGACGTTCGTGAGGGCTGCGTCGAGTTCCGCATCAATGGAAAGGTTATAAAGCTTACTATTCGTCAGAACTATGCTGTCGAGGCAGTAAGTATCGCCGATGCGAATTTCCTTGCAGCACTCCTTGAGAGCCACGACAAGGATGGCGACGGCGTGCTCTCTACAAAGGAGGCTTCGGAGGTGCGTAGCATCGATTGCTCATCAAAAGGCATCCGCTCTATGGCTGAGCTGGGCGTATATTTCACGCAGATTACCAGCCTCGACTGCTCTGATAATGAGCTTACGAAGTTGGATGTGTCGAAACTCACTAAGTTGCAGTCGCTCGATTGCTCGGGCAACAATCTTACGTCTATCGATATTCAGAACTTGCAGTCACTCACTACATTTGACTGCACCGATAACCCTTCTCTTGCGACTATCTACGTATGGTTCATCTTCTCGGCTCCTGCTGGCTTCTCTAAGCCATCTTCGGCTGAGTATATCGAACCAAACATCCCTACTCCGGAGGGCTATCAGTTGGTATGGCACGATGAGTTCGACACAGCAGGCGTAAGCTCTCCTTCGACCGATAAGTGGTGGTATGAGACTGGCGATGGCGGCTGGGGCAACAACGAGCTTCAGGACTATGTGTCGGGCGGCAAGTATAATGGCACACGTATCGCTGAGGTGTCGGATGGTACGCTGAAGATTACCGCACAAAAGATTGACGGCAAGGTACGTTCGGTACGTATGAACACCGTCGAGGGTTGGACCTATGGTTATTTTGAGGGCAGATTGAAACTCTGCAAGGGTAGAGGTACCTGGCCAGCATTCTGGATGATGCCAAAGAATTTCCGTGCTTGGCCCGACGATGGCGAGATAGATATTATGGAGCACGTAGGCTACCACGAGAACTTCGTTTCGTCGTCTATCCACTGTAAGGCTTACTACCACTCTATCGGCACGCAGAAGACCCACGAACTCTATCTTGCTACTGCCACTTCGGAGTTCCATACCTACGCTTGTGAGTGGACACCTGAGTACCTGAAGTTCTATTTCGATGGCAAGCTCCACTTTACATTCAACAACGATGGTAAAGGCAACAAGGACACTTGGCCATTCAACGCTCCGTTCTACTTGAAGCTCAACCTCGCGTGGGGTGGTAACTGGGGCGGTGCAGAGGGCGTTGATGAGACGTGCCTGCCTACCACCTACGAGATTGACTATGTGCGTGTATTCCAAAAGATTGAGTAACCGTAAAACTTCTATATTATGAGAATTAAGCACTTTGTTTTACTCCTTGCAGCCCTTGCTTGTAGCTCTGTGGCTATGGCACAGGCTGATATTGAGCAGCGTGTCGAGGAGTTGTTGCAGAAGATGACACTCGAAGAGAAGATTGGTCAGATGAATCAAGTATCGGGTGGTCTTCAATTCAGCAAAGAGATTGCCGCAGGTCAGATTGGCTCGGTTTTGAACATTGTGGACCCTGTCGAGGTCAATGCCATTCAGCGTATCGCTGTTGAGCAGAGCCGTCTGGGTATTCCACTGCTTGTGAGCCGCGATGTTATTCACGGCTTCCGCACTATCTTCCCTATCCCGCTCGGTATGGCTGCTACGTTCGATACCGCTGTTGTTGAGCGTGGAGCACGTGTTGCTGCTGTGGAGTCTACGGCAGCAGGTGTACGTTGGACCTTCTCACCTATGCTCGATATAGCACGCGACTCTCGTTGGGGACGTGTTGCCGAGGGCTCAGGCGAGGACCCATATCTCGACTCTCAAATGGGTGTGGCTATGGTTAAGGGCTACCAGGGTGAGAAGTTTGATGACCCTACCTGCTTGGCTGCCTGCGTAAAGCACTTTGTGGGCTACGGTGCTGCCGAGGGTGGTCGCGACTACAATACCGCTATGATTTCGGAGCGTTCGCTACGTAATACCTATTTCCCTGCTTTCAAGGCTTGTATTGACGCAGGAGCTTTAACTCTTATGACCTCATTCAACGACGTAGATGGCGTCCCATCTACGGGTAATAAATGGCTCCTAAAGGATGTATTGCGCCAAGAGTGGGGCTTCGATGGTATGGTCGTTACCGACTGGAACTCTTCGGGTGAGATGGTGATGCATGGTTTTGCCGAGGATTTGAAGGATGCTACCGCTATCTCTATCAATGCGGGTGTCGATATGGATATGATGTCGTTCGGCTTTATCGCCCACACAAAGACGCTCGTCGAGGAGGGCAAGCTCTCTATGGCGACAATCGACAATGCTGTCCGCAACATCTTGCGTCTAAAGTTCCGCTTGGGCTTGTTCGAGAATCCTTATGTAGACGAGTCTTTGGCACGCAAGGTGGCTTATGCCCCTGAGCACTTGGCCGCAGCGAAGCAGTGTGCTGTGGAGTCGGCTATCCTGTTGCAGAACAAGGGTGATGTGTTGCCACTTAAGCAGAATAGCACAATCCTTGTTACCGGTCCTATGGCTGATGCGCCATACGACCAGCTCGGCACTTGGACTTTCGATGGAGAGGAGCAGTATACTGTAACTCCATTGAAGGCTCTGGGCGCACACTTCAACGTTATCAATGTCCCTACCCTCACATATAGCCGTGACAAAGAGACTAAGTCGTTTAAGGCGGCGCAGAAAGCAGCCAAGAAGGCTGATGCTATCGTTGTTTTCGTAGGTGAGGAGGCTATCCTTTCGGGCGAGGCTCATAGCCTTTCACAGCTCAACTTGCAGGGTGCGCAGAGTGAGCTTATCGCTGCTATGAAAGCTACGGGTAAGCCTGTTGTTGTAGTTGTTATGGCGGGTCGTGCCTTGACTATCGAGCGTGATTTGGCTCAGTGCGACGCGATGCTCTACTCGTTCCATCCGGGCACTATGGGTGGCGAGGCTCTTGCCGATTTGTTGGCCGGCGTAGCTGTTCCTTCGGGTAAGGCTCCTATGACCTTCCTGCGTGATTCGGGCCAGGCTCCTTTCTACTACAACCACCCTATGACGGGTCGTCCAAACTTGGGTAACGAGACTCTTCTAAATGATATTCCGCTCAAGGCGGGCCAGACCTCTCTGGGATGCACATCGTTCTATCTCGATTCGGGCTACGGACCACTCTTCCCATTCGGTTATGGCCTGTCATACACCACTTTCGAGTATAAGAATATCTCGATTGATAAGCAGGCATACGACAAGTCTGACTCTATCCACATCTCCTTTGATTTGACCAATACAGGCAAATACGAGGCTACGGAGGTTGTGCAGATTTACGTTCGCGACCTTGTTGGCTCGGTAGTTCGCCCTGTCAAGGAGCTCAAGGGCTTTATGCGCGTATCGCTCAAGCCGGGCGAGACAAAGCATTGCGAGCATGAGATTGCTGTCAGCGACTTGGCATATTGGAACTACGATATGGAGTATGTTGTTGAGGCGGGACGTTTCGAATTGTGGGTTGCAGGTGACTCCGCTTCGGGCGAGGCTCTCGGCTTCGAGGTTAAGTAATCACAGAGCACACAATGAAAATAGCGACCTGTATTTGCAGGTCGCTATTTTTATTTACCAATGGTCTTTATCCTCTCCTCAAAGCTGCTTCTATCGCCTAAGGCAAAGTTTTTCGTGCGGGCGCGATAGTTATATATCGTATTGACCGAGTAACGCAACAGAGATGCGATACTTGACGAGTCGGTAATACCTAAACGTATCAGGGCAAAGATACGATGCTCGGTGCTGAGTGATTCCCCGCGCTTAGGCTCGATGTGTGCCTCAGGCTTGAGCAGAGCATTGAACTCCTCGACAAAGTTTGGATAGAGGTTCAAAAATGCGTCATCAAACATCTGATAAAAGTTCTTAAGCTCAGCATCCATCAACTTCGAAGAGGATAGCTCTCGTTCCAACTCGGCAATATTACCACGTGAAATCTTACGCTTCACGTTACCCTGCATCTTGGCAAACTTATCGATATAATCTGAGCACATAGACAAGAACAGAGCGATATACTCCTCCTTGACGGCATTGGCCTCACGCAAATCACCATTGACAGAGGCAAGGCGGTCGTTGAGCACTTTGAGCTCACTGTTGGTATTGACAATACGCTCATTCATCTCGCCAATCTTATGGGTCTTTCGGCGTGACTTACGCAGCAGAATAGCCATATAACAACACAAAACCAACATAGCAACGGCCAGCACAGAGATAATAGTCACCAAAAAACGTGAGTGCTGCTCCTGCTCCACCAGAAAGGCGTTATGCTGCTCCTGCTTGACGCGGTATGCTTTCTCGATATCGGGCATGATACCCGAAATCTGCCATGGGCGTAGCTTTGCGTTGTAGAACAGAGCGTCATTCAGAGAGATTGTCACGTAACGGAATGAGCGGTCCTCCTCATTGAACTCCAGCAGAGAGTGCGCAAGGCTACACAACGCAGCATTATCCTTCGTCGCAGTACGTATATCGGCCATAGCCGAGCGTGCAAACCACTCGCACATCTCCTCTCGTCGCTCCAACGCCTCAAGGATGCGGGCACGGTCGTAGGCATACATGGCGTATTCGTGCTGATTGGGGCTATAATTCGAGAGAAGCAGCAAATTCAACTCCTCAGCCTCCTCCCAACGCCCCTCCTCCGAGAGCATGTGGACCTTGACGTATTGGTGTATAGGCTCCTGAGCATCCGTTAGCTCAAGGATACGACGGCAATAATAGTTGCGCTTCATATCCGAACGGGCACGGCTCTCGGCATCACTCGTATAGTGACGGAAATCGGTATGAAAACGACGTTGCGCAATATAATAATTGACGCGTTGCGTAGCATCTAAGTTAAGCGTATCAATCTCTTTACTGAGCATCTCGCCTGCCTCGTAATACATACCCGACGTGGCGTACAGCATAGCGCGGTCGATTTGGTCGTCAATTATCAGTTTCTTGTTCTGCATCTGATTCGACAACTCATAACGCCTATCGAGCATCTCCATAGCCTTATCAAACTGGAAAGAGAGGTACTGCTCGTAAAGGCCCTTATAGATGTCGTAACGTTGCTGCAAGGTAAGGCCCTCCGCCTCCAACATCTTCTGTATGTTGTCGATATTGGATTGGCGCGCACTCACAAACTGCTCGGCAGCGTCTAACGTCCGGTCTAACTCATCTAAGATAGCGTTATCCTGAGCTGATAGCGACGCAGGATATAACGCAGCTGTTACCCACAACAGCAATGCACAGATATAACGATAGAGATTTTTCATACCCTAAAGGTATAAAATATTTACGATATATGGGCAATATCTTACCACTTTTATTTTACCTTATCGTTTTTAATATCAGATATTTCGCCTTGCGACGGTCCACATATATTTTGTCACCCTGTTTTATGCCCTCACAATATCACATTTTTTAGTAACTTTGTCAATATAGCTTGAAATAGATATTGCACTATGAAGACCTTACGACTACTCTGTTTGACCATGCTGCTTTTTGTCGGTGCTTGCAGCGAGGACTCAACTACACCTGCACCACAAGAGCTGACAATACATAGCATACAGAGCGAATCCACGGAGTTGATAATTCCGGAGGGTGGCTCGGCAGATATTATCTTCAGCGTAAAGGACGCAGAGGTACAATTCAGCCACGCCATAGGCTCGGCAGAGTGCCAAGTGGAGTTGCGCTTGAGTGATAATCCCACCAAACAACCGGAGCAGTTCCGCCTCGAACGAGTGACAAAGGCTGAGGGCATAGGTTACTATCGCGCATCTATTGCCGACAACGGTAACGGCACACCTTATAAGACAGATGTGAATATCATCATCAAGCTGCCGACAGGCGAGTTGGTGCGTTCAAACGTCATCTCGGTACGCAGCAGCAACTTCGTTGGCGGGATATACGACATCACCCTGCCTAAGACGAAGAATCCTTCGCTGAAGAGCGATATACACTTCTCTTACGACAGCTCCTCGCGCACCTATAAAGCCCATATCAACGAATATATCGCCACACGTGAGTTCGTAGCGACAATCGAGGGCGTCGAGGATGAGATAATCACCATCAACGGCCTGCCATACAGCCCTTCGGAGGCTATAAATTTCCATCAAGATGTGACTCTGCGGGTTGCGCTCGACGGCAAGACAACAGACTACATCCTACATCTGAGTTGCTTTACAGGCCTCCCCGTGATGAGTATCAATACACCAAACGCTCAAGGCGTATGGTCAAAGGAGGAGTGGGTTGAGGGCTCTGTGATGACGCTCGACGGAATGGGCCAATTCGACGACTTGGATGACGTGACGCTCTCTATTCGCGGTCGAGGAAACTCCACCTGGGGCTATGAGAAGAAGCCATACAACCTGAAGCTCGACAAGAAGCAGGAGATAATGGGTATGCCTAAGCATAAGCGTTGGTGCCTGCTGGCTAACTATATGGACCGCACGCTATTACGTAACCGTGTAGCGTACCACCTGGCAGAGTATACATCCCTCGCGTGGACCCCACGATGTGAGTTTGTGGAGCTCTTCCTCAACGGTGAGCACCTCGGACAATATCTGCTGACGGAACACATCAAGGTCGATGAAAATCGTGTCAATATTACCGAGATGGAGACAACCGACAATAGTGGCGATGCTGTTACGGGCGGTTATCTCCTGGAGCTCGATTTCCACTTCGACAACGAGTGGCAATGGTATGGTGCGAGTGGCACACCTTTCGCTGTGAAATATCCCGACGAGGAGGATTTGACCGAGCAACAGTTGGCATGGATTAAGGATTATATTGCCGAAGTCGAGTCGGTACTCTACGGCAGCAACTTCAAGGATAAGCAGAATGGCTATGCTAAATACATTGACCCTCAGTCGTTTATCGACTATTGGTTGATATACGAGATATGCGTCAATCACGAGCTTGGTAACCCCGGTAGTGTCTATCTGAGCAAAGACCGCAATGGCAAGCTCTTCGCCGGTCCTGTATGGGATTTTGACTGGGGTACATTCTCTTTCAACGCCTCGCCACATGCGCAGTGGGGGCTGTTTATACAGTGGGCGTGGTGGTATGACCGACTCTTCCAAGATGAGGAGTTCAAGGCCTTGGCCAGCCAGCGATGGGCCACTCTTAAACCGCGCTTTGAGCAGATTTTCGATTATATAGAGCAGCAGAGCGATTATATAGCACTCTCTTGGCAGCGTAACTTTGCGATGTGGAACATCTCGACCGACATCAATGGTGACGAGAATCTTTCGTTCCAAGCAGCTATCGACCGTATGAGCTCTATCACCCGCCAGCGCATAGATATTATCGACCAAGCACTGCGATAATGGAATACCGTGCGACATTACGAAGGGATGCCTCCATTTCAGAGGCATCCCTAATTCTAAGAATTTACAAGATAATTACTCCCGCCATATAGAGTGGCAAGACCGATTCCCGCAATTTTGAATAGGTTTGGCGGAATAACCGCTTCTTATACGTTGCCTGCGCATATAGGCAACATTATGTCACAAAAAGACCTCGACAATAAGCTACTGTCAAGGTCTTAGAATATTACTTAATGCCGGTGTTAGAACGGAATTTAACCGATCTGCGAGCAGGTATCGCAACTTTCTCGCCAGTGCGAGGATTACGACCAACGCGCTCCGCAACATTGGCTACCGAGAAGACACCAAATCCCGATATTACCACTTTCTCACCTCTCTCTAATGTCTGCTCGGCAATGTTGAATACCGCATCGACAATCTTCTTAATCTCACTTTTTGGCACAGTCGAACTCTTGGTTATTGCATTTACTAATTGTGACTTGTTCATAAGTATTAGTTTAAATGTTTAGTGTAGCAAATAGCCATTATGGGATGGTTGTAATACAAAAATATGTATAAATTTTTATTCTGCAAATTATTTGATGTTTTTTTTCGCTGATACAGAGTAAGTTGTCATATTTTTATACAAAAAAACGCAAAAATATTTGGTGAAATGAAAAATCTGTTCTACTTTTGTGCTCGGAGAGGTGGCAGAGTGGTCGATTGCGGCGGTCTTGAAAACCGTTGAGCTGCGAGGCTCCGGGGGTTCGAATCCCTCCCTCTCCGCATCAAACGGAAAAATTGAGATAGACGGGTTGTGATAAAAATCACAACCTTTTTTTTGCAAGCAAAGGGCACTCTCGAATAAGTTCGAAGATGCCCTATGTTGCATAAAAGGTGGTTGTAGAGCACCACATCTATCTCAATTTTTTCTGCTTGCAAGTTAAGGAGTAAAGGGAAAGGCGACCGCAGGGAGCCAATCCCTCCCCTCCGGTTTTCAAGCACCGCCTGTTGTCGAGATTGATGCTTTTTTCCACCACAGGTCTGGCTGTAAAAAAGCATCTACCTGCGGCAAAATAAATTTTGCCTCCGGTTGCGGCGGTCTTGAAAACCGTTGAGCTGCGAGGCTCCGGGGGTTCGAATCCCTCCCTCTCCGCATCAAGCGGAGAAAATTGAGATAGACGGGTTGTGATAAAAATCACAACCTTTTTTTTGCAAGCAGAGGGCGCATCCTCAATGCTGGATGCGCCCTCTCTTATCGTACTGCGACAACTATCGAGCTACGTAGAAGCCGCCGGCTCCGTCATCCATAACATGACCTCCGGAGTATTGCACCAACGCCTGGCGCAGTGTGTCGAGCCACTCATCCTTCTTCTGTACCTGGACATTGTAGCTTACGCCCGCAAGGGTCTGGATAACATACTTCTTGGCAAAGCCGTGCTTACCCACTTGCAGTGCCGAAAATTCGGTATAAGGGAAGGCAAACTCAACGTCCCAGCCCTCCAGAAAACCATGAATAGGCGCGGCCCAGAAACGAACTCCCTTCGATGCACGCGCAAAGATAAATCGCTGATTTGTCAGATAATAAGTGCCCTGCTGGACATTCATAAAACTTTTGATGTTGTTTCCCTGACATTGAATCAAAATCTCCTCTCCGTCGTTTAATTTCATTGCCATAACTTATGATTCTTTTACGGGATGTTCCATACATCTGTCAGTGGCAATAAGGCAAAGCCCTCTTACCCAATTTATAGAACAGGCCTTAGGTTAAACAATCAGTTGTCTTAAAGATTGGTTGTAAGACAAAGTTACGATAAAATTTAGTGAAAAACAATAGCTTACGACGCTTAATTTTCAACATAAGCGAAAAGAAATAAGATTTTTGTTATACTACATGGTGGCTTTTTTCACATTTTCACACACTTTTTTACTACCTTTGCAATAATATTTGCATTTTTTGCGTTTAGAATCTCGGTAGATATTCATCTTAAAGATGAATGTTTAACCGCTAAAAAGAGTAACAAATTTAGAAAATATAAACTTTAGCCGGGTCGGGTACAACGCCTCCACCAAAGGCAATACCGACAAGCTGAACACAAACAACAACACTATGAGTGAAGTAATTAACATCAAAGAATTGAACGAACGCATTGAGCGAGAGAGCGTTTTTGTCGATACTTTGCGTCAGGAGATGAGCAAGGTTATCGTGGGACAGGGCCATCTGGTAGATACTCTGCTGATTGGTCTTTTAACCAACGGCCACATCCTTTTAGAGGGTGTTCCGGGATTGGCTAAGACATTGGCTATCACCACTCTTGCCAAAGCTGTGGATGCCGACTTCTCACGTATTCAGTTTACACCGGACTTGCTCCCTGCCGACCTAATCGGTACACTCATATACTCTCAGAAGAGCGAGGAGTTTGTTGTACGCAAAGGCCCTATCTTCGCTAACTTCGTCTTAGCAGATGAGATTAACCGTTCTCCTGCAAAGGTACAGAGTGCTTTGCTGGAGGCGATGCAGGAGAAGCAGGTGACAATAGGTGACAACACCTACCCTCTGCCAGCTCCTTTCTTGGTCTTGGCGACACAGAACCCTCTGGAGCAGGAGGGAACATATCCACTCCCTGAGGCGCAGGTAGACCGTTTTATGCTTAAGGCAAAGATTTCATACCCACAGAAGCAGGAGGAGCGCGAGATTGTTCGTATGAACCTCAGCGGAGAGGGTATGCCTAAGGTTGCAAAGGTTATCACTCCTGAGGATATTGTCAAGGCGTGCAAGGTGGTCGAGCAGGTATATATGGACGAGAAGATTGAGAAGTATATCGTAGATATTATCTTCGCCACACGTGAGCCTGCCGAGTATGACCTCCAGCACCTCCAGCCACTGATTGCTTATGGCGGTTCGCCACGTGCCAGCATCTCTTTAGCGAAGGCAGCACGTGCTTACGCCTTTATCCGTCGTCGCGGCTACGTCATCCCTGAGGATGTACGCGCCGTATGTCACGACGTATTGCGTCACCGTATCGGTTTGACCTACGAGGCTGAGGCCGAGAATATATCGACAGAGCAGATTATCACTGAGATTCTCAATAACGTAATGGTTCCATAGTCGGATGCAACAGAGCGAACAGGATATACTACGTCGAATACGCAAAATCGAGATTAAGACCAAAGGTCTTTCAAACGAGATTTTTGCCGGAAAGTATCACACTGCTTTCCGAGGACGCGGTATGTCGTTCTCGGAGGTGAGAGATTACCGCATTGGCGACGACGTGAGAGATATTGATTGGAACGTTACGGCACGCTCATCCAAGCCCCACATCAAGGTCTATGAGGAGGAGCGTGAGCTGACGATGATGCTGCTAATCGACGTGAGTGGCTCCAATATGTTCGGTACATCGGAGCGTTTCAAGCGCAATATGGTGACCGAGATAGCAGCCGTGCTGGCATTCTCCGCTACGCAGAACAACGACAAGGTGGGCTGCATATTCTTCTCCGATAAGGTCGAGAAGTTCATCCCACCCAAGAAGGGCCGTAGCCATATTTTGACCATAATACGTGAGCTGGTGCGCTTTGAGCCTACATCCCCCAAGACGGCTATCTCGGAGGCGGTGCGTTACCTCACCAACGTCAATAAGAAGCACTGCACAGCCTTCATCCTCTCGGACTTCCTCAATGCCGACTCAGATTCGGCGGCGTTGGAGGATGCGCTGAAGATTGCTTCCGGCAAGCACGATGTTGTCGGAATACAGATTTTCGACCAGCGCGAGGCGGAGCTCCCTTCGGTAGGTATGGTGGAGATGAAGGATGCCGAGAGTGGCAAACTCTATTGGGTAGACACATCGTCACGTCGCGTCAGAGAGCATTATGCGCAGGCATGGGCCCGCCAGCAACAAGCTATCGAGGAGTTGTTGATGCGTAACAGGATTGACGCTATACGTATCTCCACCGATGCCGATTACGTCAAAGAGCTGATTAAACTTTTCAAGAAACGATGAAGCATTTACTCTCAATATCGCTGTGGGCATTGTTGCTGCTCGGTTGCTCAACCGAACAGTCTACGACGCAGCCTGAGCAACCTGAGCCGGTTAGTGACACGCTGAAGGTCAGCGGATATTTCGTTCAAGATACAATCCGCATCGGCGAGAAGTTCGATTTTGTTATCGAGGTAGATAAGGATATATCCGAGCTTATACAATTCCCTTTCTTAGAGAGTAAGGATGGAGATATTGAGCTGCTTGACGAGCGGGTAGACACACTCAAGAGCGGTACTCGCCGCCACCGACTCAGTAAACATTACTCATACATAGCCTTCGGCATTGGCGACTTGAATATTCGCCCACAGGCTTTCTATGTCCACAAAAACGTTGTCGATACGCTCTATGCAGCCGACACTGCAAGGTTGCATATCCGCAACCCTTTCAAGCTGGATAGCACCTCACAGATTATCTCGACACTCAAGCCACAGGCCGATATGCCATTTATCTTCGACGAGATAAGCACCTACGTAATGTGGGGTTTGGGAGCTTTGGTTGTAGTGCTGATTTTGATTGTTTGCCTCCACCTGATTTTGCGTCGTAAGGGCCGCTCGCTGAAGGATTTATTCCATCCTGCGCCTGTTCTTCCACCACATATCATCGCCAAGCAGGCTCTTGAGAAGCTCTATATGCGACGCCTCTGGCAGGAGGGAAAACACAAGTTGTACTACTCCACTCTGACCGATATTCTGCGCGAATACATAATGTTGCGCTGGAGTGTCCCTGCGCTGGAGATGACCTCGGATGAGATTGTCGAGGCGATGCGAAAGCTCGATTTCTCGCAGAAGATGATTATGGATATCAACGATGTGCTACGCGGGGCGGACCTTGTAAAGTTTGCTAAGGCAATGCCCGAAGCTGCCGAGAATGAGAATGTATACACCCTGGTTTGGGAGTTCGTTGAGCAGACGACACCCGAAGAGAATCCAACGAAGAAGGAGTAGCAAAAAAATTGGTTAAAGGATGAAAAATGTTTTCATATATATTGTGCTGTTAGTACTCTGTATAGTCACTATTGACCCAGCCGGAGCACAAAATCACAAGCACCGTTCACATATCCGCGAGGGTAATCGAGCCTACGCGAGCAAAAACTACGAGCGAGCTGCCCATGAGTATAAACAGGCTCTGCATCACGACTCTACACTCTTCGAGGGAATATACAACCTGGGAAATGCCAGCATCAAGGATAAGAATTACGCCAAGGCTGTCGAGCTGCTACAAAAGAGTGCCGTAGACTCCACCCGCACCGAATTGGAGCGTTCACGCGCATATTTTAATATGGGCTATGCACAATTTATGCAAGACAGCTTACAGCAGGCTTTGGATTGTTACCGTAAGGCTCTGATTCTCAACAGCACTGACGACGAGGCTCGTTACAACTACGTCTACGTACGCACTATCTTAGAGAATCAGAAGAACCAAAACAATCAGGACCAGAACCAAAATCAGGACCAGAATCAAAATCAAAATCAGAACCAAAACCAGAATCAAGACCAGAACAACCAAAATCAGAATCAGGACCAAAATAAGAACGACGAAAATCAAGATAAAAATCAAGATAAAAATCAAGATAAAAACAACCAAAACCAAGACAACAAGAATCAGGACAACAAGAAAGACGACCAAGATAACGACAATAAGAAAGACGACCAAGACAACAACAAAGACGGCAAAGACAATAAGGACAACAACGATAAAGACAACAAGGATAACAATCAAGAGCCCAAGAATGATGATAAGCAGGATGATTCCGACCAAGAGAACGACCAGCAACAATCTCCAAGCGGCATGAGTGACGAGCAACGCAATCAGATACTCAACGCTATACAGGCTCAAGAGGATAAAACACAGGATAAGATAGAGGGCGAGAAGAAGAAGGCTCTGATTATCCCGGGTAAGAAAAATTGGTAGGTAGAAGATGAAGATATTTGCAAATCCAAATAATCTGTGGCTGCTGCTATTGTTGATAGGCTACATAGGATACTACATCTTGCGTGTCCGATTGGGTGGCCCTTCAATACGCATATCATCTGCTGAAGGTGTGCGCAAAGCCCCTCTGACGTGGAGGTTTTTTGCTCGACACATCCCATTTGTTTTGCGTCTGGCAGCATTGGCCTGTATCATAGTGGCTATGGCCCGCCCACAGAGAGTAAACGAGAATCAGACTACACAAACCGAGGGTATAGATATCGTTATCGCAATGGACGTATCAGGCTCTATGTTGGCCCGCGACTTTGAGCCGGACCGTCTGAGCGCAGCCAAAGATGTGGCGGCAGATTTCATTGCCGGCAGAGTGGGCGACAGAATGGGTTTGGTGGTCTTTGCAGGTGAGGCCTACTCGCCAAGTCCGCTGACAGCAAATAAGAACGAGGTGCAGACCGCCTTGGCAAAGGTACGCAGCGGTGTTATCGAAGATGGCACAGCCATAGGTAATGGTTTGGCAACAGCTATCAATCGTCTGCGCGAAAGCCAATCAAAGAGTAAGGTGGTGATTCTGCTGACCGACGGTGTAAACAATAGCGGTGTGATATCGCCTCTTATGGCAGCAGATATAGCTATGGACCTCGGTATCAAGGTCTACACTATCGGGGTGGGTAAGAACGGAATGGCCCCTTATCCGGCATACGATATGTTTGGACAGCTGGTATTTCAACAGATGCCCGTAGAGATTGACGAGGAGACGCTGACCGAGATATCCGAGAAGACCAACGGTAAGTATTTCCGTGCAACCGACAAGCAAACACTCAAGGAGATATACAAGGAGATAGACACTCTGGAGAAGAGTAAAATCGAGGTGCAAAACCAAATCACCATCGACGAGTTATATCTTATATGGGTGTTGGTGGCATTTGCTCTACTGGCTTTGGAATGGCTGATAGACAACGTTTTACTTAAGAGATTACCTTAGAGCCTATGTTCAGATTTGCAAATCCCGAATATCTATATTTACTGCTGATAATACCTCTGCTGATAGGTATCTATCTGCTGTTGCGTCGCCGCCGCCGTCGTCTGATGGCCCGTTTCGGAGATAACGCCCTTGTGCGAGAGCTTATGCCCGACTATTCGTCGGCCCGCCTGATAATCAAGGCTGTGTTGTTACTCTCGGCATACGTTATGCTTATCCTCACTATTGCCCGCCCACAGATAGGCTCACGCCTTTTGGAACAGAAGAGTATGGGTGTGGAGATAGTCTTAGCTGTCGATGTGTCAAACTCTATGTTGGCAGAGGACTTCGAGCCTAACCGCTTGGAGCGCACAAAATATGCTATCAGCAAGCTGCTCGATGAGCTCAAGCAGGAGAATATCGGCCTCGTAGTATTTGCTGCCGATGCTAAGGTGCAATACCCTATTGCTGACGACTACCACTTGGCACGCAGCTTCACAAAGCGCATCTCTACCTCTCTGATTGCCGAGCAGGGAACGGATATTGAGAAGGCTCTGCGCCAATCAATCCTCACCTTCTCGGAAACAGCCGCAAAAAATAGAGCCATCATCCTTATCACTGATGGTGAGAACCATGAGGGCGACTTAAGCGAGGTACTGGAGTTGGCAAAAAGTGAGGGCATCCGCATCTATACCATCGGAATCGGTACACCTGCGGGCGCACCGATAAAGATTGGTAACAGCTACCTCAAAGACGAGCAAGGCGAGATGGTAGTCAGTAAACTTGGCGAGGCGACACTCACCCAGATAGCCAACCAAACAGGCGGTCTTTACATCCGTGCTTCGAAGCAGGATTTGGGACTGAGTGAGATTGTAAAGAGTATCAACAAGATGGAGAAGGGTGCTGTGCAGAAGCAGTCATTCTCGGAGTACAAAGAGTTGTATATCATACCTTTAATTATTGCTTTTGTGCTACTCTGTATAGAGATTTTCATCCTGCCTCGCCGTAACCACCGCATCAAGCGTATCTCACTCTTCGACGAGAAGTAACTCCTCACCGATAAGATAATAATAATGGAGGTTATCCGCCGAATTGGATAACCTCCATTAACTTTTTTATATGGCAGTGCTACTCGGCGAGTGTCGAGACAGATGCCGAACGCGCAACGTATGAAGTTGTCTTCACTCCATTCTTAAATCCGAAGCCTACACAGGTGTATGCCGTCGATGGGGTTAATCCCGACTCATAGCCCGCAAAGCTACCCTCGTAGGTGTTATCCTCAAGCACCTCAGCCGAATAGGTGGTAAGAATGTACTCCACAAGAGCATCATCGTCATAAGCCTCGCATAACTCCGTAGGCAAAACCATCACCAAATATGGGTCCATATTAGTTGCCGAGCCCGACACCTGCATACCCGTAGCCGAAGGATTACTCAACTCTACCTCAATCTCATTGTCTGAATACAGAGGTGCTTCGGCAGCTGTCGTATGCTCATATACAGTGACTTTACCCGGCTGACAGCTCTCATTGAGCGCCGTAGCAACGATATAGTAGGTTGTCGCAGCGTCGCAGCCCCACTCCATATTGTAAATCGAGCCCTTATTGGTGAACGACGAGTAGTACTCTTCGAGTGATGTACCACTGCTTACAAGTGCCTCAACCTCAGCCAATACCTCCTGGCGATAGACTGCCTCCACACCCTGACAGCCGTACGACTGCTCCAAACGAGCTATGTCGGCAGCAGTATAGAGATTCCAACGATATGGCTGCTTCTTAATGGCAGGTTTAATGGTGATATAGATTGTCAAATCATCCTCCGTAAGGCTGATGTCGAAGTTCATATCGACCAAAGGCTCTTCGGTCGTTGTCACCACATTTGATGATATAGAGCTTGTGCGCTCGCCACTGAGAGTCACACCATAGGCGAACGAAACATACTCGGTCAGCGGCTTCAGATTATTGACAGCCTGACACTTCTCGCCCTTGAAGGTTTGACTCTCCATCAACTCCTTGAATGTCAGATGGCTATCCTCGGCCAACTGTCGCATACGAGCCATCTCGTACTGATGAATCTCCTCCTCGCTTTGGAACGTATCGTAAAGACTCTTCTCCATTGTAGCAAAGTAGAAGGTCTTGGTAGCATCCGAAGGGATAATCTGCAAGATGAAGTTTGAGTGTGCAACATCCGAGAAGTTAAGCTCAAAGGTAAGTCCCGCAGGGACAGGCTTCGCTGCCTCCTGCTTCACCGACAACACCACAGCCTCCGCCTCGCCGTATGTAAAGCGAACATCTGCCGAACGCTCCTCCGTTGCAGGATTCTTCTCGGCAGTAAAACGAATTGTAGCGTCGTTGTTTACGCTCACCGCTAACCACTCGGCACTCTCCTCTGCCACAAGGCTCACACCCTCGATAGGATTTTCCACCTCATAGCCGATATTGATAGTCTCGCCCTCAGCCTTGAATATCAAATCACTCTGACTAAGCGAGATAACAGGAGTTGGAGGGGTATCAGGCTCGTCAGGAGTATCGGGAGTGTCCGGCTCATCTGGCTCGTCGGGAGTATCGGGGGTGTCCGGAGTGCCAGGAATCTCCTGTGTTGGCTCATCATCTTTGTCCGAACAAGCATAGTTGGCAGCAAGGAGAGCCAACGCCATAAATAGTACTTTCAGTGCTTTCATATCTTTGAATTGTTATTATTCCGTAAGGCAAATTTGAGCAATTAAATCGAAAACGGCAAAAGAATCGAGATTTTTTTCGGCTTTTTTCTTATCACAAAATTTCCTACCTTTGTCTTGAACAAACATAGACAATGAAACGAGCAATTATCGTAGGGGCTACTTCGGGCATAGGACGTGCCGTAACGACGGCTCTGCTGAGGCAGGGTTGGCAGGTCGGCATTGCGGGCCGACGCGAACATCTGCTCAACGAGTTAGAGGCTGAATTTGGGGCAGAGAATGTTGTCAGCGAAGTGATGGATGTAACCCAAAGTGACGCCACTCTAGCCCTTGATAGGCTGATAGCACGGTTGGGCGAGGTTGATTTATTGCTCTTTGCCACAGGTGTAGGCCACCAAAACAGAGATTTAGTGGAGGAGATAGAGCTCGCAACCATACGGACCAACTGCGAGGGTATGGTGCGCGTGGTAGACCACTTTGTAAACCACGTGAAACAAAATCCCGCCTACAACGCACAACACAAGGCACATATCGCCGTGATAACATCCGTTGCAGGAACAATGGGTATCGGCACAGCACCCGCCTACTCCGCCACCAAAAAGATGCAGAGCACCTATCTGACAGCACTCGCGCAACTCGTTCGTATGGAGCAATTACCAATCACTCTGAGCGACATACGCCCAGGCTTTGTCCGCACCGAGATACTCAACCCCGACAAAGAGTATCCTATGGTTATCTCGTGTGAGCAGGCTGCGCAATATATAATAAAAGGTCTCGCACACCGTCGCAGGGTGATAACCTTCGATTGGCGTTATCGTTGTATTGTATTTTTCTGGAGAATGATACCTCGCTGGCTATGGGAGCGTATGACTTTCGTTAGAAACTAACTATTCCTGAGCAATCTCCTCAACATCCTGCTCTACAGTCATTTCTACCTTATTCTGCAAGGTATCTACTGCGGTCTGCTCCACAACTACGTCTCCTTCCCACGAATTGAAACCTTTATCCAAATCTATAACATCGTATCCCAAACTTGTTATACGTGCTGCAGCCTCCTTACTGCGACGACCGCCTCTACAATACATTGCAATAGGCTTTTTATTGCTAAACTCGCAAATCTGCTCCTCAAAATTCTCTGCTGAAGAGTCAATATTAACAGCTCCAGGGATGTGTCCTGCGGCATACTCTTCCGCCGTACGCACATCCACCAAAACAATATCATCTGCCGCAATCTCTTCAGCAAAAGTTTGATAATCGACACTTCTTACACTTCCTTCAGGGGAACAACCGATGAACAACACAATAGCTGCTATTGCAGATACAAATATATTCTTTTTCATTGTCTTATAGTTTTAATAGTTTTATAATATACTTTCATTTTACTCATATCCCTAACCAATGTCTAATAGCTGCCAAGGGCGAATAAAATATCATCCTCGGCCCTGCCCAACGCATCACCTCACGTATCTGCTCGCGCATCTGCGGAGCGTAGCAGTGCACCGGACAGTTCTTACAAGGCTTCTTTGCCTGGCCAAACTTACAACAGTCAAGACGGCGAATAGCATACTGCTCCAACGCCAACATCTGCTCCGAGAGCTCTTTCTGTCCCAACTTTTTTCGTGAGTAGAGCCTTATCATCTCACTCACCACACGTTTCTCACGCTCTATTTTGCCTCTGCTCTTTCCCATCACCTAAAACATATCATATCCCGAAACGGGTAACAGCGTCACCACATAACATGCGCCATAAGGTGCTCCCGAAAGCTGAATAGTGTTATAACCGCTCACACTGACCGAATATTCGTGCAAGACAGGGTGCTTCGGCTCGGTAGTCATATCGTCCGAGTCGGTAATCCATACCCTTGTCAGCAGACCCGTAGCATTATCTATCTCATACCCCCACAATGTCGTTGCGTGATGCAGAGAGCTGAGGTTTGGCGATAGAGCAATAGCCAACGATGGCACTCCGCGACGAATGGCATCAACAACGTATGTTGAGAATCTCCGCAATCGCTGCTCCCCGCTCAGATTTGGCACACCATTTCCCCACAGATAGTAGTTGTTAAACTCCCCGGCATACAAACCCTTATACAGACCTCCAAGGTGCTCATATTCGTGGTACAGATGTGGATAAATTTCATCCCATATATCACGATAGTAGCCGCCACTATCCTCTCGCAACGGTTGTGCCTGCGAGCCTGGCGAAGCCTCCTTACAGATGTTCTTGCCCTCGAAATACCAATGTACTGCGTGATTTACGTGTCCTCCTCGCGAGTTATCCCACTCAGAGTGGAACATCTCCATCAAGGCCAAATCATACTTCTCGCCGCGACCTGTCACCGCACCCTCGGGCAGCTCAAAACCTGCCTCGCGATAGCGGTCTTGCCACCACTCAATTATGTTTGACGATGAAGCGGCCCAACACATATTTATATCGCCGTTGGTCTGACCGCTACCAATCTTATTTACATCATACCAACCCGCATCTATCGACACCCCTTTGGCAAAGACAATTGATTTTCCCGTAGGTGTTGGTTCAGGGTCGGGGTCGGGGTCGGGCTCTGGCTCTGGTTCAGGCTCTGGGTCAGGCTCTGGGTCAGGTTCTGGCTCAGGTTCTGGCGCTGGGTCAGGTTCTGGGTCTG
>JAGAOZ010000001.1 GCA_017623505.1 Alistipes sp. | reverse complement strand
GATAAAGAGGCGGTCGCCATCCTCGTCGGGGAACGATGTGGCGTTGATTTTATAAACATCGCTGCCCTCGTAGAGGTTGAATACCAAGTTATTGCCATTGAGAGTGTAATTCTTCACCTTTACCTCGCCATTCATAGTGTGGTTCAACTTGCCGTCCTCTGCGAATGTGGCATCAGCGAAGAATGCTTTTGAAGCATCGATAATGCGTTCGCCATTCAGACTCTCTACAGGGATAGTGTTCTCACCATTGAAGAGAAGACCCTCTGGCAACTGCAAAGCGGTTTTACCCTCTGCGGGCACTACCCTTGCTGCTGCATTGAGATAAGTATAGTTACCTTTGATGTCAAAAGAGTTCTGTACACGGTAATGAACCTTATCACCAATTGATGTTCGCATAATCATCTTATTCGCTGTCACCTCAATCTCTTCAGTGGCCAATCTGCTTGGGTCTTTTTTTGAAGGCCAAATAAATTTGTTG
Organism: Alistipes sp.; assembly: GCA_017623505.1. Classification (GTDB taxonomy): domain Bacteria; phylum Bacteroidota; class Bacteroidia; order Bacteroidales; family Rikenellaceae; genus Alistipes. Next base: position 67,472 of record JAGAOZ010000001.1, on the reverse strand, counting down.
CCTTCTAACCTATATTCTCCTTGATGTGACATCCATCCCCAAGCATCTTCTCTATTATCATAACCGATAAGGTTATATGTTCCATCAGCCTTTATGTTCAAAAAGATACTAGACTCGGGAGTAAAGTCAAACCACTGTCCCACAATCAACTGCGGATAGTCCTTATATGGGTCCACATCATCGTCATTTTCACAACTGCTCATCGTAAAGCTGAGCATCACAGCCACCAGGGCCATTCCAATCATTCTAAAAGTCTTCATAATTACTCTGTTTTTTTAATTGTTATGTTTATTGATATGTAAGCACAAAAAGGGCGTTACGGCTCACGACAAGCCATAACGCCAACTATAAAATGGTGTATATCCTCTAACTATTTGATTATTAGAACATTGAGTAATGGGGGGGGGTATTTGTGGCACACGATGCAACGACTGCACAAGAGGTGCAGTTCACAGCATTGCGGTATGTTGCCAAAAAGTTATTCATAGCCCAATCCATTCAGTTTCAATGCACAAAGTTAGTAAAATTTGATACAATGTGATGGGAAATGGATATTTTTTTCAGTATTAGATATTTGCCAACTGACGACCCAACTCTCGCAAAGCATCGAGAATCTCCTTTTCACGCTTCTCGGATGGTTTTTTGGTGCCGTAGATATACTTCGAAAGCAGGCTCTTGTGCATACCAAGATAGCGTGCCAACTCCGAAACATTGAGAATAGGGAACTTGCGAAATGCCTCTGAAATAGCATTCTCTGTCGGCTGTATGCCATCAGTCAGGCTCGAAAGGTGAATATCCTCATCTATCTCTGCCCAGCGCACCGCATCGCCAAACTTATTGATTTGGTAGTGCTCACGCTGCGATGGTGTAGCCTCTTTCAGTGTGGGGAAGAACTCTAACGCCTTGCGGTACTTCTTCCCGCTGTCGGTAACGACACATATATCGTTGCCACAAAACGAAATTTTAACAATCTTCTCCATAGTTAAACTGTGTTTTACTCTTTGTCGAAATAATCATGCCACGCCTTGATTATCTCCTCCTCGTACATCTCAACAAGCTGTGCTGCTTTCTTCAACTCTCTTGGCTTCAAACCTCGGTTTTGCACCACCTTGCGAGTTGTAATCTCAATCTTTGCATCGTTGCCTCCATACTCGATATGAACGTGAATAGGTAGATGTTCGTCAGAGTAGAAAAAGAAGCGAAGTCCGAAAATCTCAAAAATTGTAGGCATAGTAGTATTTGTTTTGTCCGTACAAATATAGGTCTAATTTTTTAGACCAGCAAATATTTTGCTTATTTTATAGTAGTTGCACTTAATTTATACTACATAGAAGACTACACGCAAGGGTAGAAATATAGTTTAAGCAGTTTTTGCATAAAAAGTCGTTTCACAACGCAACAACCTAATGCAATGTATATCAACAAAATTGGCGGTGAATAGTATTTCACCGCCGAAAAAGTGCTACCCCACGGAGGCAGCCTTTACTATTTTACTTATCGTGGTAAAACCTCGACCTTTAGCTTAGCATAAGCTCTTTCGGCTTTGGCTAATGCCTCCTCGACGCTGTTATCGCGTGCGAGGATTACACCCATACGGCGGTGGCCCTTAACCTCAGGCTTACCGAAGAGGCGAATCTGCACATTCTTCTCCGAGAGCACATCCTCCAAGCCGCTGAAAACAACCTTATCGCTGTCGCCCTCGACAACCACAGCCTTCGATGCACTTGGACCATAGAACTCAATATGAGGAATAGGCAGACCAAGTATAGCACGTGCGTGGAGAGCAAACTCCGACATGTCCTGCGAAATCATTGTAACCATACCTGTATCGTGTGGACGAGGTGACACCTCGCTGAAGAGCACCTTATCGCCGCATACGAAGAGCTCAACGCCAAATATTCCGTAGCCACCCAGAGCGTCAGTCACCTTCTTGGCTATATCCTTAGCCTGCGCAATAGCCACCTCGCTCATAGGCTGTGGCTGCCACGACTCACGATAGTCGCCATCGACCTGGTGGTGTCCTATAGGATTGAGGAACGATGTACCTCCAGCGTGACGAACAGTGAGCAGGGTAATCTCATAGTCGAACTTCACGAAACCCTCGACAATAACCTCGCCACCACCGGCACGACCTCCCTCCTGGGCAATCTTCCACGATGTGTCGGCATCCTCCGCCGAGCGAACAACGCTCTGACCGTGGCCCGAAGAGGACATAATAGGCTTCACAACACAAGGGATACCGACCTTCTTGAGTGCCTCGTCAAACTCCTCACGTGTAGCTGCAAAGCAATAGGGTGATGTAGGCAAACCCAACTCCTCGGCAGCCAAGCGACGTATGCCTTTGCGGTTCATTGTAAGCAGCGTAGCGTTAGCGGTAGGGATGACATTATAGCCCTCCTTTTCCAGTTCCACCAGCGTAGGGGTAGCAATAGCCTCCACCTCAGGGATGATATAATCGGGCTTCTCCTTTTCGATAATCTCACGCAGACGCTCGCCATCAAGCATCGAGAGCACGTAAGAGCGGTGAGCAACCTGCATCGCAGGTGCATTGGCATAACGGTCCAAAGCGACAACCTCGACACCGTAGCGTTGCAACTCCAAAGCAACCTCTTTACCTAACTCACCCGAACCACACAAAACAGCTTTCTTGCCGACTGTAGTCATCGGCGTACCAATCTTTACCATAACTATACCAACAAATTGTCGGGGCTGCCACCACGGACAGCCCCCATTATTATCATTTATTTACGTTTTGCTTCGCAGTAAGCACAGCGATAGTCACCGTCATCGGTCAGATGGAAGAGTTTATCGACATCCTCACGATTTGATATGCACTGACGCGACGAACACTCCCAATCATTGTGCACCTGAGAGTGGTCAAGGCGTGGCGTCTCGCCCTCGACAGGCTGCTCCTCAGCCCACTTGAGCAGGGTATAGATAAGAGCCATACGCACAAACTTACCATTCTCCACCTGGCGGAAATAGGCTGCACGAGGGTCGTTATCCACGTCACGAGTAATCTCATTCACACGTGGCAATGGATGCAGAACTATCATATCGCTCTTCGCCGCCTTGAGCTTCTCGGCATTGAGAACAAAGCTATCTTTCAAACGCTCAAACTCCTCCTCATCCAAGAAACGTTCCTTCTGTACGCGTGTCATATAGAGGATATCCAACTCCGGCATAACCTCCTCCATAGTAGCCACCTCGCGAGTAGGGATATTGTTCTTGTCGCACACCTCACGACGGATATATGATGGTAGGCGCAACTCCTCCGGTGCAATCAGCACCACATTAATACCTTCGTATCGCGACAACGCCTTGATAAGAGAATGTACGGTACGACCAAACTTTAGGTCACCACAAAAACCAATGGTCAGATTATTCAATCGGCCCTTCTCACGACGGATAGTGAGCAAATCGGTCAGCGTCTGAGTAGGGTGTGCATGGCTACCGTCACCAGCATTGACGATAGGAATACGCGAATAGTGCGATGCCACAAGCGGAGCACCCTCGACACTATGACGCATAGCAATAATATCGGCAAAGCAACTCAACACACGTACCGTATCAGCAACCGTCTCTCCTTTCGATACAGACGATGATGCCGCATCCGAGAATCCCAATACATTGCCGCCCAGCTCCATCATAGCCGAAGTGAAACTCAGACGGGTACGAGTACTTGGCTCATAAAAGAGGGTAGCGAGTTTCTTACCTTTGCAGACCTCGCTATATTTTGCACGATTCTCGATAATATCGAGTGCCGTAGCAATAATCTGATCAATCTCTTGAACCGAAATATCGGTGGTGTCGATTAAGTGTCTCATAACCTAACTATATATTATTTGTTAATCCAGCTCTCGTCCGATGGATTGTTGCGGAAGGCAATGATGCGGTCACAATCCTCAGCCTTGATATAACCCTCCTCGGCAGCAGCCTCCACCAAAGCGTCGAGGTTTGAGAGAGAGTAGTTTACAACATTTGCCTCAGCCATACGCTCTAAGCCCTTGCGCATACCGTAAGTAAAGATGCTCACAACGCCCAGCACCTCGGCTCCCGCCTCTCGCAGAACGTTTACAACCTCGATACAGCTACCGCCCGTCGAAATCAAATCCTCGACAACAACAACCTTAGCACCTTTCTCCAACTTACCCTCAATCTGGTTCGTACGACCGTGGTCCTTAGCTCCACTGCGCACATAACCCATAGGCAAATCCATAATAGTAGCTACGATAGCTGCGTGAGCGATACCTGCGGTACTTGTACCCATCAGCACCTCACACTCCGGGAAATGCTTTTTAACCAACTCCGACAAACCCTTCTCAACGTTATCGCGCACACGTGGTGCTGTGAGAGTCAGGCGGTTGTCGCAATAGATAGGGCTCTTGATACCACTTGCCCAGGTAAATGGCTGCTCAGGACGCAAAAATACTGCACCGATAGAGAGCAAATCTTTAGCAATTGACTTTTCCATATTATTTGGTTTTAACTTTTATCCAACAAACTCCTCTACACAACGCTTATATGCTGCCACAGGGTCCGCAGCCTGCGTGATAGGGCGACCGACAACGATATAATCCGTACCTATCTCCTTAGCACGTGCCGGAGTAGTCACTCTCACCTGGTCGCCAACCTCGCCATCAGCAAAACGAACGCCAGGGGTAACAGTTACGAACTCCTCGCCACAAGCCTCCTTAACCATACCTGCCTCCAATGGAGAGCAAACAACGCCGTCCAAACCCGCCTCTTTTGCGTTACGGGCGTACTGTACGATAGTATCGTTAATCGAAGCATTTATCAAAAGCTCTCGCTGCATACGCTCCTCGCTTGTCGAGGTGAGCTGAGTAACGGCGATAAGCAGAGGACGTGTACCATCCTCGCGAGTAAGGCCCTCAAGAGCCGCCTTCATCATCTCGATAGTGCCTGCTGCGTGGAGATTACACATATCAACATCCATCTTCGACAAAACAGCCATCGCTTTCTTAACCGTATTTGGAATATCGTGAAGCTTCAAATCGAGGAAAATCTTATGGCCACGAGTCTTTATCTGCTGAACGATAGCAGGGCCGGCGGCATAATACAGCTCCATACCAATCTTAACGAATGGCTTACAGTCGGTGAATTTATCAAGAAATTGAAGGGTAGTCTCAGCACTGCTGAAATCGCAGGCAATGATAACGTCTCTGTGCTTCATGGTGACAAAAAAGTTTTTCAATATTTAACCTCGTAAAGTTAGCAAATCTTTATGATACTATCAATATATTGGGGATAAAAAAAGGTCGGAAAAACTCCGACCTAAATTCTAACAGTTCATTGCACCGCAGCAATGGATAACCTGACCACTCACATAGCTTGACAAATCGCTCGCCAAGAACAGAGCTACATTGGCAACATCCTCAGGAGTTCCGCCGCGACGCAGAGGAATCATCTGATTCCAAGCGTTACGCACCTCCTCAGAGAGCTGGTTTGTCATCTCGGTAACGATAAAGCCTGGAGCAATACAGTTGGCACGGATACCACGTGGACCCATCTCCTTAGCAATAGACTTAGCCAAACCGATCATACCTGCCTTAGAAGCAGAGTAGTTACACTGACCCGCATTACCCGATACACCAACAACCGATGACATATTGATAATCGAGCCGCCACGCTGGCGCGCCATAACAGGGGTTACAGCGTGGATAAAGTTAAATGCCGACTTGAGATTAACACCAATAACAGCATCCCACTGAGCCTCCGACATACGCATCATAAGGCCATCCTTAGTGATGCCTGCGTTATTTACCAAAATATCTATACGGCCAAACTCCTCGACAATCTGCTTAACAACCTCGTGGCTCTCCTCGAACGATGCAGCGTTAGACGCATAAGCCTTAGCCTTAACGCCGTATGCCTCCAACTCCTTAACAGTCTGCTCGGCAGCCTCATTGATAACCAAATCGGTAAAGACAACAGTCGCTCCCTGCTCCGCAAAACGCAAAGCAACAGCCTTACCAATACCTCGCGCCGCACCTGTAACCAATGCGACCTTACCCTCTAAAAGTTTCATATCTTAACTATTTGTTTAACCATTCCACTTACGCAATGCTACACAACTATTGTGGCCACCAAAGCCCAATGAGTTAGAGATTGCAACAGTAACATCAGCCTTGCGTGCAACATTTGGCGTATAATCCAAATCACACGCTGGATCCGGAGCATCAAGACCAATGGTAGGAGTAACAATGCCATTCTTCAAAGTCAAAGCCGATGCAATCAACTCAACAGCACCGGTTGCACCAAGCATGTGACCTGTCATAGACTTGGTTGAAGAGATGATAGCCTTACGAGCTGCCTCCTCGCCCAAAGCAAGCTTAATAGCGGTAGTCTCCGACGCATCGTTGAGTGGAGTACCCGTACCATGGGCATTGATATAAAGTACATCCTTCTCTGCATCGAAGCCTGCCTCAGCAAGCGACTGCTTAATAGCACGCGACGCAGGGATACCATCAGGACGTGGTGCAGTGTAGTGGTGAGCATCACAGCTATTACCATAACCGACAACCTCGGCGTAGATGTGAGCACCACGCTTCAGTGCGTTATCCAAAGACTCAAGTACCATAATACCAGCACCCTCAGCGATAACAAAGCCCTTACGGTTGATATTGAAAGGCAGCGAAGCCTTCAATGGGTCCTCCTCACGCGACAAAGCGCGGCTGTTGGCAAAACCACCGATAGCAAGAGGATGAACAGCAGCCTCAGCACCACCTGCGATGATAGCATCAGCATAACCATAGCGGATAGCACGATAAGCCTCGCCCGTAGCGTGAGTACCTGTTGCACAAGCAGTTACAACAGGAAGGCAAACGCCCTGCGCATTGAATTTAATAGCGACATTACCCGCTGCAATGTTCGAAATCATCATCGGCACGAACAAAGGTGAGATACGACCGACACCCTCTTTGAGCAACTTCTCGGTCTCGGTAACGAAAGTCTGCATACCACCAATACCAGAGCCGATGTATGAGCCAAGACGCTCAGGCTCAATGTTTTCGCCACTAACCAAACCGCTATCCATCATAGCCTGATAGGCTGCGGCCATAGCATATTGGCAATATAAGTCACTACGACGCACGTTTGCGGTGTCCAAACCGTTCGCTGAAGGGTCAAAATCCTTCACTTGACCAGCTACTTTGATAGGTAAAGAGTCGATATCGTAACCTTTAATTGTGTCAATACCGCATTTACCCTCTACCAAACTATTCCAAAAATCGTTAATGTTATTTCCTACCGGAGAGATAACTCCCATACCGGTAATAACCACTCTGCGATCCATTATCTTTTTACTTTTAGATTATTTATATTCTACTTAGTCCATTCTATTATGCACGCTCCGGTGGTAAAACCTGCACCAAAAGCACTAAACAACAGTTTATCGCCACGCTGCAACTTTCCTTCACGATTCAACTCGTCAAGCAGCAGCGGAATACTTGCCGAAGAGGTATTACCACAGCGCTCGACGTTATGTGGGAAGAAAGACATATCCAACTTCAAGTAGTGCGCAATAGCCTCGACAATACGCATATTCGCCTGATGCAAAACGTAGTACTTGATGTCGGATGGTTGCAAACCACAACTATCGAGCAACGTCTTAATATCTCGCGACGACGAGAGCACTGCCGTTTTAAACACATCGCGACCATTCATATACAACGCAGAGAAGTGCTCCTCCTTGGTAATGTATGGAGTAGGCTCCAACTTACGCTGATAATACAAACAGTCGGTCTTACTCTGTGTAGTCAGGCGAGAGGCCATAAAACCATCGCCCTCGGAAACAACAACAGCTCCTGCACCATCACCAAACAACACACATGTTGCTCTATCCGACCAATCGACCATACGGGTAGGCTCCTCGGCTGCTACAACCAAAATATTCTTAGCCTTGCCACTCTTTATTCTATCGTCGGCCATATCCAACGCATAGATAAAACCTGAACATGCTGCATTTACATCCACACAAGCACACTTCGCGCCGATATTACCCTGAATAATACAACTCAAACCCGGAGTTATATATTCGTTAATAACGTTAGAACAAATTATATAGTCAATATCACTTGCACTTAATCCAGCATCCTCAATCGCTAATCTTGACGCCTCAGATGCCATATCTTCCAAACGCTCCGATGAAATCAAACGTCGCTCGGTAATTCCTGTTCGCTCCTTGATCCACTCATCACTCGTATCAAGGAACTGCTCAAGCATGTGGTTCGTAACAACCTTAGAAGGGTGAACCCTGCCCGTTCCAACAATCCTCATTTAATAGTACTTTTTATTTATAAAATCTTTACGCTGACTAAACTTTGAACTCTCGTTTACCATTAGTCACGCAAAAATATATAAACAACACCCAACATAGCCCTACATGCGGTTAAAAGCCCGCTTTTGTGACGAAATACTCATTTTTAGTGGTAAAAATTATGTATTTCATCAGAATTTTATCATCTTTGCAAACAAGTTTAGCAAAAATACGATGACAAATATATACAAAAATAGGGAAATACCAAAGTTTCTTTTGGACAAACGATACCTTATCGGGTCGGTCATTTTTATTTTGGTTTTCTCTTTCTTTTTCATGACGATTTATACACCATTTTCTAATACAAATTGGATAGGTGTAAAGGATTGGAGCCATCTGGGAATGAGCGTTGTTTTTTACATCGGAGCTCTGCTGATTCTCTTTGTCAGCAAATACATAATGCTTCTGACACAACGACGCACAAATATCTATCTATGGGTATATGCGCTATGGTTCTTCAGCGAGATTCTGTTACTGTCGATATTCTACACGTTTTTCACAGTAGCGATAGTCGGCAAATCAGACCTGTCGATATATACCATATTTTATAAAGGATTTGGCTGTATGTTACTCATCATCGCCATACCTTATACCATAATGACACTCTATGCCGCTTACAAAGCCAAGACCGAAGAGTTGCAACTGCTGCAATACGAGTTGTCGTTGGCAACAAATAACACGGTGGCATATCCATCGCTAATCAACCTACACGACTATAACGGCGCACTAAAGCTTACAATCAGCGCAGATTCACTCTACTACATGGAGTCACAAGATAACTACGTCAAGATATACTACGAGAATCAAGGCAAGATGTTATCCTATATGCTTCGATGCCGCACAAAGGCTGTCGAGGAGAATCTCTCGGAGACAAATATGGTACGCTGCCACCGCTCATTTATGGTCAATATCATTAAGATAAACCACATCAAGAAGGTAGGCAAAGCGCGCTATGTAGTGCTCAACAATACCGAAATTAAGCCAATTCCCGTATCGAAGAGTTACTTCAAAAACTTGGTTGAACGTATCGACAAATACAATGCTTCGGCAGTAACGGCCGAGAACGCAGCCGCAGCAAGCAACACTCCGATAATCCCAACCGAAGAGGTTATAGAGTCACCACAAGAGGGTAGCGCAGAGTAGCACGAGGAGCGCAAAGGGGCATAAGGAGTACAAAGAGCGCAAGGAACACAAAGGAGCACGAGGAGTTCGAGGAGCGCAAAGGGTAATGATATAAGAATAGCGACAGGTCAAAGACTTGTCGCTATTCTTGTAGATAAATAGTCGGATTATTCAACTATGCCGATAATATCTCGAAGTGAGGTTATGCCGAGGCGGTCCATCTCTGTCGGAAGCGACTCGATAATCTCTTTACAAGCATACGGATTCTTGAGATTAGCAGCACCAACCTGAACAGCAGTAGCACCAGCCATCATCATCTCGATAACATCCGACGCACTCTCAACACCACCACATCCCATAACCGGAATATTACAAGCCTTCGACACTTGGTAGACCATACGCACAGCAACCGGAAAAACCGCAGGACCGGAGAGGCCTCCCATCTTATTAGCGATAACGGCACGGCGACGCATAGTATCAATACGCATACCCAACAGAGTATTAATCAAGCAGATACCGTCAGCGCCAGCCTCCTCACAAGCACGTGCGATAGCGACAATATCCGTTACATTGGGGCTAAGCTTAATAAACACCGGCTTATGTGTCACAGCCTTCACAGCACGTGTCACCTCAGCAGCCATCTCAGGCTGTGTACCAAAGCTCATACCGCCATTATGCACATTGGGGCACGACACATTAACCTCGATAATGGCAACCTGCTCGGCTGAGTCCATCTTCTGACAGCACTCAACATATTCGTCAATAGAGAAGCCGCTAACATTGGCGATAATAGGTTTATGGAAGATGCTACGCAGATGTGGCAACTCCTCAGCCACAACAGCATCAACACCCGGATTCTGCAAACCCACAGAGTTAATCAAGCCCGAACGACACTCGGCGATACGTGGAGTAGGATTACCAAAACGCGCTTCACGTGTGGTACCTTTAATTGAGATAGAGCCAAGTATGTTGATGTCATAGAACTCGTTATGCTCACGACCAAAGCCAAAAGTGCCACTTGCAGGAATAACCGGATTATCCAGCTTAACACCACATAACTCAACCGACAAATCCTTCATATCGTTTACCATAATATCTCCTCCTTTCGCATTACAGGGCCCTCCTTACAGATACGTTTATTGCCCGTCAAAGTTTTACAACTGCATCCCATACAAGCACCAAAGCCACAGCCCATACGCTCCTCAAAGCTCAATTCGCCGCTCTGCTCACAACTCTGACTCAAAGCCTTGAGCATAGGAAGAGGACCGCAAGCGTAGAAATAGTCGAATGAGATATTACCCTCACAAATAGCGTCGGTAACAAAGCCCTTAACACCGGCCGAGCCATCGACTGTCGAGACGTAGACATCTGCACCCAAAGCGCGAAACTCCTCCTCATAGAAGAGCTCCGCTTTAGAGCCAAAGCCCAAAACGACACTCACGCTGCGACCTCGGCCCAGCAACTCCTTAGCCAAACGGTAGAGTGGTGGAACACCCACGCCTCCACCAACGAGCAAAACCTTTTGACACTCAACATCGGGATTAAAGCCATTACCCAAGCCTGTAAGCACGTCGAGTACTTCGCCTTGAGTCATACGACTCATCTGCTCAGTGCCTCGACCTACGACTTTATAGATAAGGGTAATCGAGTTCTCGTCCCAATCGCAAATCGAAATCGGGCGACGAAGATAAAGACCATCGAGTTCGATATTCACGAACTGACCAGGGCGAGTAATCCACTGAGTGTCACCCTCTAAGCACATTCTATATACAGAAGTGGTTAGCGGTGTGTTTTCCCTTATCGTGTATTTTGCTCTCTTATACATCTTACTTTCCGTCAATGGTTGATACACCAAGTGTAATCTCCTCCAAAACATCCAACAGCACGCTCACTGTCTCCAATGCGGTGAACAACGTAACGTTATTCTCGGCAGCGACACGACGGATGTCATAACCGTCACGACGTGTGCTATGCTGATTTACATCGATAGTGTTCACAACGTACGCAACGTGTCCCTTACGCAACTCATCGTAAATCTCTGTGCTGCCCTCGCTCAGCTTACGCAAATAGCGGGTACGAATACCGTGCTGACGCAGATACTCGCACGTACCCTTTGTAGCCTCGATATTGAAGCCCAAATCGTAGAAACGCTTGATGAGTGGTAGAGCTGTTGGTTTATCTCTGTCGGCAATTGTAACGAAGATAGTACCGTAGTTAGCTACCGCAACGCCAGAAGAGCGCAACGACTTATACAGCGCACGTGTCAGACTCTTGTCATAACCGATAGCCTCACCCGTAGACTTCATCTCAGGCGATAGGTATGAGTCCACACCGCGAATCTTAGCAAATGAGAATGCTGGCGACTTAACAAACCAACGCGTGCTCTCCTTGCCATAGACCTCTGTTATGCCTTGCTCCTTAAGGGAGTGGCCAAGGATAACCATAGTGGCAATCTTCGCCATAGGCACACCTGTCGATTTCGAGAGGAATGGTACGGTACGTGATGAACGAGGATTGACCTCAATAACATAGACCTTATCTTGCTCATCAACGATAAACTGGATATTGAACAGACCGACAATACCAATAGCCAAACCCAAACGCTGGGTATAGCTGATAATAGTATCTTTAACCTCTTGGCTCACGCTGAAAGTAGGGTAGACGCTGATACTATCGCCTGAGTGGATACCCGTATGCTCGACGTGTTCCATAATGCCAGGGATGTAGACATCCTTACCGTCACAGATAGCATCGACCTCAAGCTCCTTACCCATGATATATTTATCTACCAGCACAGGCGACTTATCGTTAATCTCTACCGCAGTACGCAAATAGTGACGCAGAGTCTCCTCGTTACCTACAATCTGCATAGCACGACCACCCAACACAAAGCTTGGACGCACCAAGACAGGGTAGCCGATACGCTCCGCAGCACGAACACCTGCCTCAATATCAGTAACGGCCTCAGCATCTGGCTGTGGAATACCCACCTCGTTCATAATACGCTCGAAGCACTTTCTATCCTCAGCATTGTTAATGGCCTGAATATCTGTTCCGACAATCTTCACACCCAAATCAGCCAATGGCTCAGCAAGGTTGATAGCGGTCTGACCACCCAACGATACGACAATACCATCGGGCTGCTCCAACTCAACGACATTCATCACATCTTCAACCGTAAGTGGTTCAAAATAGAGTTTGTCGCTGATGGTGTAATCGGTTGAAACAGTTTCGGGATTATTGTTGATGATAATAGCCTCGTAGCCCGCCTCCTTAATTGTCCAAATAGCGTGAACAGTAGAGTAGTCAAACTCAACACCCTGACCGATACGGATAGGACCGGAGCCGAGTACCAATATCTTCTTTCGCTCGCTACGCAGCGACTCATTCTCCTGCTCATAGGTTGAGTAGAAGTATGGAACATAGGTATCAATCTCGCCCGCACAAGAGTCGATAATCTTATAGACAGGCATAATACCCTCGGCGCGACGCAACTCAAACATTTCGGCCTCGCTCTTGCCCCACAGCTGACCTATGAACTTATCGCTGAAGCCCATACGTTTTGCCTCGCGCAGCACAGCCACGTCGCCAACAGCAGCAGCCACCTCGCGCTCCATCTCAACGATATTCTTCAACTTCTCCAAGAAGAGCATATCAATCTTGGTCTTGTTGTAGATGATAAGCAAATCGACGCCCTTACGGATAAGCTCGGCTATGGCATAGATGCGGTCATCTGTACCCTTACGGATATAATCCAAAAGCTCATCAATCGAACTGTTATCGAATTTCTTGTTGTGGATGTGGCATACGCCTGTCTCAAGAGAGCGGATAGCCTTCAGCAGGCCCTCCTCAATCGTACGGCCGATACTCATCACCTCGCCCGTAGCCTTCATCTGCGTACCCAGCTCATTTGACGCATCACTGAACTTATCGAATGGGAAACGAGCAACCTTCAGCACCACATAGTCCAAAGCAGGCTCAAAGCAGGCAGGGCGATTGGCAATCATTATCTCGTCGAGGGTCAAACCAACGGCAATCTTGGCTGTAACACGTGCGATAGGGAAACCACTCGCCTTAGACGCCAAAGCCGAAGAACGACTCACACGAGGATTAACCTCGATGATGTAATACTTGAATGAGAGTGGGTCGAGTGCAAACTGCACATTACATCCGCCCTCAATCTTCAGCGCACGGATAATCTTCAGAGCGCTATCACGCAACAGCTGATACTCCTTATCGGTCAAGGTCTGCGCCGGAGCGACAACCATACTATCGCCTGTATGGATGCCGACAGGGTCGATGTTCTCCATACTACATATTGCAATAGCTGTGTCGTTCTTATCACGCATCACCTCAAACTCTATCTCCTTGTAGCCTTTGATACTCTTCTCGACCAATACCTGATGCACAGGCGAGAGAATCAAAGCGTTACGCATAATCTCACGGAACTCCTCCTCATTGTCGGCGAAACCGCCACCGGTACCACCCAACGTAAAGGCAGGACGGAGCACCACAGGATAGCCAATCTGCTCGGCAGCGCGCACACCCTCCTCCATAGAGTTTACGACAACAGATGGCAAAACAGGCTCGCCAATACGGATACACAACTCCTTGAAGAGCTCTCTATCCTCAGCCTCCTCGATGCTTGTGAACGATGTACCGAGAATCTCCACATGACACTCATCCAACACGCCCTTCTTAGCAAGCTGAACAGCCAAATTCAATCCCGTCTGACCACCCAGACCAGGCACAATAGCATCGGGACGCTCATAGCGGACAATCTTTGCCACATACTCCAAAGTCAAAGGCTCCATATAGACCTTGTCGGCGATATTCGTGTCGGTCATAATGGTAGCAGGGTTTGAGTTCACGAGGATAACCTCGTAACCCTCCTCTTTCAGTGCCAAACAAGCCTGTGTTCCCGCATAGTCAAACTCGGCAGCTTGACCAATGACAATCGGACCTGAGCCGATTACCATAATCTTCTTTATATCTGTTCTCTTAGGCATGGTGATTCTCCTCCATCAGTTTAATAAATTTATCGAAAAGGTAGGTGCAGTCGCGTGGTCCCGGAGCACTTTCGGGATAGAAGTTCAAAGCAAAGAGTTTATCCTCCTTACATTCAAAGCCCTCCAGCGTAGAGTCCAAAACGTTTTCATGGGTTTTGGTAAGGCAAGTACCGCAAAGCGACTTATCGTCTACAACCCAGATATGGTTCTGAGATGTCATATCGATTCTGCCACTCTCCAAATCACGCACAGCAGATGAGCCAAGATGACCCGCAGGCAGACGATAACACTTTGCTCCATACGCCAAAGCAATGATATTTGCTCCGAGCGACACTCCCAGCATAGGAACTTTACCCTTGAGAGCCTTCACCAGCTCCACAACCTCAGGCAACTCCTCCGGAGAGCCAGGGCCATTTGAGATGTAAACGCCGTCGGGATTAAATGCCAAAATCTCCTCCAGAGTAGTATTATAAGGAACAACTGTCACGTTACATCCACGAGCATTAAACTCGCTGATGGTGCTATACTTGATACCACAATCGACAGCTACAATGTCGTATGTGTGGTTAGGCGTACGTGAGAACCAACGTTTCTTGCAACTAACCTTAGCCACCTGATTCTCAGGGCGAGGAGTCGAAGCAATCATCTTCAAAGCATCCTCCTTAGTTGTTGAAGCATTGACAATCGCTGCACGCTGAGAGCCACCGTCACGCAAGATACGCACAATCATTCGTGTATCAACACCTGCGATACAAGGTATGCCTTGCTCGTCGAGAGTCTCCGAGAAGGTCTTGGTATAGCGGAAGTTGCTTGGATTTTCGTTACACTCCCTGACAACCATACCACCCACAAAAGGCTCTTTAGACTTAGACTCGAAATCTTCATCCGTTATACCATAGTTACCAATCAGAGGGTAGGTCATAACCACAATCTGATTAAGGTATGCAGGGTCAGAAATTATCTCCTGATAGCCCACAACCGAAGTGTTGAAAACGATATCACACACGCGTTCCACGTCAGCACCATAGCCGTAACCGTAGAACTCTTGACCGCTTTCAAGAACTAATTTTTTTGTAAAAGGTTTCATTGCTTATATATTTTGTTTATCTCTTGTATACAATCTTACCATCGACGATTGTCATGCGACAGCGAGCCTGCAACGGCCAACCCTCGAAAGGTGTTGCACGGCCCATTGTCTTGAACTCTGCCGGATTAACCGTCCACTGCTCATTCAAATCAAAGATAGCTATATCGGCCTTCTGGCCAACAGCCAAACCACCGCTCAAGCCAAAGATGCGTCGTGGTGCAGCCGACATAATATCAACGGCCTTTTCGAGCGAGATAACCCCCGTCTTGACCAACTTGGTATAGACAACGGCAAACGATGTTTCCAGACCTACAACACCCATAGCACTCAGCTCTAAGCCGCGTGATTTCTCATCGGCGGTATGTGGTGCGTGGTCAGTGGCAATAACGTCAATCGTTCCATCTTGCAGACCTGCGACCAAAGCATCTCTATCCTCTGCCGAGCGGATAGGCGGATTCATCTTAAATCGGCCATCCTCCTGCAAATCCATATCACACATAGTAAGGTAGTGAGGTGCTGTCTCGCACGTTATCTTCACGCCCTCGGCTTTCGCCTGACGGATAAGCTCAACGCTCTCCTTAGTAGAGATATGACATACGTGGTAACGGCATCCTGCCGCGCGTGCTAACTCTATATCGCGCTTAATCTGTCCCCACTCGCTCTCTGAGCAGATACCTCGATGATTATGCAATCGCGCATACTCGCCATCATGAATATAGCCTTTGCGCAGCAGCTCATTAATCTCGCAGTGGGCAGCTATTATACTCTCGGTGCGAGCAGCCTCAGCCATAGCTTGACGCATCACCTCCTCACTCTGCACGCCGCTACCGTCATCCGAGAAGCCCGCAACAGACTCTTTCATTGAATCGAAATCAACCAACTCACGACCATAGCGGTTACGTGTAATAGTCGCGTAAGGCACAACCTTAACCTTTGCATCGCGACGGATAAGTTCCAACTCCTGCTCTAGATTTTCCACAGAATCGGGTGCGGGGTTAAGATTCGGCATAGGGCAAACGGTGGTAAAACCTCCGGCTGCAGCAGACATCGTTCCGGTGGCAATAGTCTCCTTAGCAGAGAAACCTGGCTCGCGGAGATGAACGTGCAGGTCCACCAAACCGCTCATAATAGTCAGCGACTCGCAATCGACAACATTATCGTCAGCCTGTGGTAAGATACTCTGACCAATCTCGACAATAGTATCACCTTGAATCGCTACATCGGCACATATCACACCTCGCTCGGTTACTATCTGACCTCCTCGAAGTATTACTCTTTGCTCACTCATAGTTACAAAAAAGGCGGCTAAAACAGCCGCCAATATATCAATTAAAATAATAAACAGTAATAGAAACAGGACGAGAACAAACATCGCAACAAGAGGGCGATACACCCTTTCGACACTGCAAAAATTGTAGGCTGTGATGTAATTGTTTTCTCATATATCCTTTGGTTTGGGCAAAGGTAAACATTTTATTTGAAAAATAAATCGTATGCAGCAAATTTTAGTATATTTTTTTTAGAAAATTATTCGCGCGCCCAGCTGCATGTGCCAACGCGAGAGAATATTATCGGGAGTGAGTTGTGCCGTGGTGAAGCGGTAGACAGGCTCACCATCCTCCAAGCCCTCAATCTTCACCGGTTGCTGACGCCATCCCGACACGTTGTAATATGCACCCCATTCACGACACAGCAAGTTGCCGAAGTTCATAATATCAAGCGAGAGCTCCACCTTGCGACGGCTATCGCGTCCGAAATAGAAGCCGTGAGCAAAATGCAAATCCAGACGGTGCTCCATAGGGGTCTGCATAGCATTGCGCTCGGCAAAAGAGCCTCGATGTGAGCGAAGATAACTATCGCTCTCGATAAAGTCATTCCACAGAGCGCAAGACTCATCGTCTGCAAAACGCATCGTCTGCATCTCCTCCTGTGTTGGGATATACATCAAAGTAGAGCCATATACGCCATCGCCATTAATATCGCGTCCCTCGCCAAAGCAGAGAGAGTAGCGTTGGCCTGAAATCATTTGATAAACAAGACCGACAGTCACATCAAAAAGCGAGGCGTATCGCTTGTGATATGAAGCAACCAACGAGAGTTTGTGTGGCACATCGTATGCCGAGAGAGCCAACTCCTCACTATTCAAATCCAACGCATAGCCACGAGTCCAATTCGTCGAAGAGGAGGTCGATGGAATATCCGACACAGAATAGGCGTGTGAGAAGGTGTAGGCAGCCGAGAGCGACAGACCAAAGTCAAAGCTCTTGGAGAGCTCGGCACTCAAAGCGTAGGAGTAACCTTTCGAGGTGTTCTGCATATAGTAAATGGCCGAATAGTCATTGGTGGTACGACTAAAGAGCGGCAAAGACTTCTCGCCAGATGTGGCACCTTCAACAAGTGGGAGATATTCACCGGTAGGTGCGATAGCTATATTGCTGAAGCGTGCGCTATGTATGGTTTTGGTATAGAGCGCCTCGAAATTGGCCCGCCAACCGTTATTCCAAGAGTATTCCACCGCCGCATTGAGCTTAAAATTCTGAGGATAGCGGAAATCTGCATCCATAGCGTTAAGCATAAAGCTGGTATTGGATAGGGTAGTAGGCGAAGGAACAACAGTAAATGGAGCTGCTGAAGCACCCTCGTCCGCCACAAGACGGACACCTTTCTGCTCAACACCTGTATTGGAATAGTTGTTTACTATCCAAACAAATGGTACTTGTCCCGAAAAGATACCTGCACCAGCCTCCAGATTCAATGTGCCGTTAGGATAGCGGCGCACCCAAGACAGCGCAACCCTCGGCGACAGCAACAGATGAGAACGAGGGACATCACCTATGCGCACACCGTACTCCTTAGCCAACGCAGAAGAGTTAAATTCGGCGTTAGGTGTCGGAGCGTTGAAAATCAACGGCAAGGTAGCTCGCACACCATAACTGAGTGTCAATTCTGAGGTTAAATCCCACCTATCCTGAACGTAGAAGTTGAGTTCGGCGGCACGGAACTTAGGGCCCCAGGTTGTAGAGCCGGCGACCGAAGGGTCGGTGTAGTTGTATTCGTATATGGCAGCGCGGTCCTGCTCAAAATCCTCTATTGAATTATAGGTATAGGTACCGAAAGCATTGGCAATGTAACGATTGTGAATATCGTAATACTCATGGTGCATACCAAAAATCAAAGAGTGAGCACCTGCCTGAAGAATCAAATCATCGGTAAAGGTGATAACATTCTGGCTTAAATCGTTGATGCCGGCATAGCGGTTTGTACCAATGCTGACACCAACTCCTGAGGTCGTACCTGTATTGCGCACAATAACACTTGGTAGGCCGCCTCCGTGGTCAGCGTCACGCCCGTCGCCAACACGAGAGTAGCCTATACGCAATGAGTTATGTAATGTTGTCGAAAAATTTGATTCCCAAGCTATTGCAGTATAGTGAGCTGTACTATAATTTGCATAGCCCGAACCGACAAAAGTAAAGGAATCAACCGTATTGCCATAACCCTCGGAGAGCGCATCCAGGAAGCTATAACTGAGCGATAAATCATTATTTTGATTGATACGCCAATCCAACTTAGCCATCAAAGATGCAGACCATTGCTCCACATCACGACGGGCGTAACCGCCACCATCATAGCCGGTCAAGGCGTGATAACGGCGTGATATGCGCTGCAACTCCTCCTCAATCAGATTTGCACCCTCATAGCCCATATAGAAAGAGGATGGAGAGGACTCCAAACGATACTCGCCACTTACGAAGAAGAAGAGTTTATCCCGCAGAATAGCACCACCCAACGTAGCACCGTAAATCTGGGTTGATTGCTCAGCTAATGGTTTATCATTCAAGCCATTGCCGTAGAAATCCTGATTGTTATAATAGGTATATGCTGAGCCACGAAACTCATTCGTACCAGACTTTGTTATAGCATTGATTGCTCCGCCGTTAAAACCACTGATACGCACATCGTACGGAGCAACAGCCACCTCCAACTGCGCTATGGCATCGAGCGCCACAGGGTTAGCATTTGACAGACCACCATTTGTACCCGACGAGGAGAGACCATACATATCGTTATTGGCCATACCATCAACCATAAAAGCGTTGAAACGGTTAGCCACGCCGCCATAGGTCATACCGCCGCTTTTGTTTACCATAGCTTGTGGCGATAGACGCACCAAATCATACAACGAACGAGAGACTGTCGGCATCCGGTCAATCTGCTCCTCGTTGTAGTTGTGGGTAATACCCGAACGACTGAATGGGGTAGCCTCGATGAGAACTTCATCAATAGAAGAGGCTTGCTCTATAAGGATTATCTCGCGTCGCCAATGCTCGCCTATTCGCAAAGACAAGTCGCTCAATATAAATGGATTATAGCCGATAAACTCAACCTCTAATTTATAGCTATCGGCTGGACGCACACCGTGTATTGCAAAGCGGCCATCTGCGTCTGTTACCACAGCATATTGCTGTCCTGTCTGCTCATTCGACAAAACAACCGTGGCACCGACAAGAGCCTCATGCCCCTCATTTGACACCACGCCTCGTAGCGATGCCGTAGTCACTTGTGCCTCAGCACTCCAAGCCAACAAAAGCACCAGGAGTGTATATAATAGTCTCCTCATTATTTACCTAACATAATAAAATTCCCCGCAAATATACGCAATAAATAGCAATTACAGAATATTTATCGAAATGAAAGGGATTTTGCAAGCTAAAAAGGTTAATCATTTACAAAATTTGTCATATCACACAGCAATAAAGAGCCTATTTATGCGTTTTGTGAGTGACAACAGGCGACAAGAAGAGGCAATAAATTCTTCTTTAAAGAAGAAAAATCGACGAATAGTTCGCAAAGTCGTTGGTTTTTGATATATTTGCAGATGTTTTGAAACGAAAATTGAGAAAACAGATATGAGAACTCTTTTTAAAACTCTTTTTACATCACTCGCAATAACCCTCGTAACGCTGGTGGGATTAACATCTTGCGAGGATAACGAGAAGTATGATTTTGTGTTTGAGATGCCGGGCAGCATAGTAACCGAGCCGGGAGCTGTGATTGAGTTGCCTATCGTAGCTCGCAACATATCGTCAGTATCGGTATCAAGCCACCCTGATGGCTGGGAGGTAAGCACGATAGATGTACAAAACTGGACCGTCAAGGTGACAGCCCCAACGAAGTATACCGCTGAGGACTCGACAGTAGAGGAGAACGGAATATTGAAGCTTACCGGATATACAACAGCAGGAACAATGGTAACAGCAACCTGCTACCTCTCATTACTGAACGACGCTATCGACCTGAGCGCAGAGTCATCAAACTGCTATGCTATTTGGCAGAAGGATACTCGTTACACGATAAACGTAACACGCTACGCGGAGCAGGCTCAGAGCTCATTTACTCCTGACAGAGTGGAGCTCGCATGGCAGAGTGCTAAGGATTTGATTCAGTATTACAGCTACGACCGCGAGGAGGGTACTTTCACATTCTTTGTAGGTCACGAGGAAATAAAAGACCAGGACGACAAAGTAACCGGAACACGTATGCCGGACGGCAGTGCGCTCATAGCAGCATACAACGCAGCGGGCGAAGTGGAGTGGAGCTGGCACATCTGGCTCACAGGCTCAGATATTGAGGCGACAGCTATAAAGACCGCAGCAGGAACATTTATGGACCGCAACCTCGGCGCATACGCCAACAGCAATGGCGACACAACGCCAGAGAAGATTTTGGAGGGATACGGCTTCTACTATCAGTGGGGCCGCACTGAGCCTTTCAACCGTCCAATGCATTACAACATGGCCAACAACTCCGACAAGGTTGTCTACGACGCTGCAAACGCCTATATCAGAATGAAGATTGTAGGCCTTGAAAATAATGGCGCAGAGGTTGGTACGCCTTATTACGCAAAGAATCATCCTACAACATTTATCTTAGGCGCAAAGGATTACAGCTACAACTGGATATATTCTGCCGATGTAGACAACACTGTTTGGGGTGCTTATACAGGGAAAAAGGGCACAAACGACCCATGTCCACGAGGCTGGGCTGTACCATCGAGCGAGCAGCTTGCCCTATTGGATATTGACGGAGCGGATGACAATCAGCCATCAGCAGCGGTGAAAGACCAATTTGGTTGGTTCCTGACAGATGGCAACGGCGTCAAGATGTTTATGCCGGGAGCAGGTCGTCGCAGCTTCGAGAAGGGTGTACTTACCAACATGAACAACTACGAGGGCGCAACACCTGTACCTTGGATTGGTTGCTACTGGACCGCTGATGCCGGAGCAAACAACACCGCAAAATCGTTATTCTTCGACTTGAACACAACACGCGCCGTGAACAACAGATACGACGCAGCGAAAGAGATGTATCGCGCAAACGCAATGCAGATTCGTTGTGTGAAGATAGAGTAGTCGAAAGGAAGATACATTATATATAAATAGGTGCAGGCTGATGAGTCTGCACCTATTTTCTTTATCACTAAAAGAGGTTTATCACGCCAAGAGTTCCCAGGTACCAAACAACATATCGCAACAACTTACCAAGGAACATAAAAAATGTAGTAACCCAGAAATTGGAACGCATCAGACCGAGCAAAACCAAGATAACCTCTCCGACCCACGGCAAGAAGCCCAAGAAACCAATCCAAGCTCCGCGACGTCGCACAAAATCGGCAAATTTATCCATCTTCTGCTGATTGATACCAATCCACTTCTCTATCTTTTCGAGATTACCGACATAACCCAGCCAATAACACAAAGCACCACCCAGAGTATTACCAACAGAGGCCGAGATGATACACAACACCGGGTCTGCATCCATACCAATCAATGCAGAGAGGACCAGCTCAGAACTGAACGGAAGAATACTTCCGGCAACAAATGCAGCCAGAAACAGACCTATATAGCCCCAATCGACAAGGATATCAACAATAGCTTCCACGGTGTCACTTTAGATTAACAGCTGCAAAAATAGTGAAATATTTTGATTTCTTGTATATAGCATAAGAGGTGCTCCATTTCGGAACACCTCTTATTCTCTATATCTATTAGCCGTACCCGACCTCGACTATTTCTTATCAGGCTTAGAAATCTGCTCGCGCATCTGAGTATCGGCAATGATATTCTTCATCTTATAGTAATCCATAATGCCGAGATTGCCATTACGGAAAGCCTCAGCCATAGCCAATGGGACCTCAGCCTCAGCCAAGATAACCTTTGCACGTGCCTCCTGAGCCTTAGCACGATTCTCCTGCTCCAAAGCAACAGCCATAGCACGACGCTCCTCAGCCTTAGCCTGAGCGATGTTCTTATCAGCATCTGCCTGGTCCATCTGGAGCTGTGCGCCGATATTCTTACCTACATCAATATCTGCAATATCGATAGAGAGTATCTCAAATGCAGTACCCGCATCCAAGCCCTTCTCCAACACAACGCGTGAAATAGAATCCGGATTCTCCAGCACAACCTTATGCGACACAGCAGAACCAATAGACGATACGATACCCTCACCAACACGGGCCAACACAGTCTCCTCACCAGCACCACCAACCAACTGCTTGATATTGGCACGAACGGTTACACGAGCCTTAGCAACCAACTGAATACCATCCTTAGCAACGGCAGCCACAGGAGGGGTATTGATAACCTTAGGGTTTACCGACATCTGAACCGCCTCAAAGACATCACGACCAGCCAAATCAATGGCAGTAGCCATCTTGAAATCGAGGTTGATATTTGCCTTCTGTGCAGAGACAAGGGCGTGAACAACATTTGTCACGTTACCACCCGCCAAAAAGTGAGCCTCCAACTCATTCGCATCGAGCTTCAATCCCGCCTTCGTACCCTCAATCATAGACGACACGATAATTCCGGGCGGAACACGACGCCAACGCATCAGAAAGAGCTGCAAAAGATTGATTCTAACGCCTGAAACCAACGCCGAGAACCACAGACCAACAGGGATATAATAGAATATAAGCCATATCGCTATCAGTATAAGAACAACTATACCGACGGTAACATACTGCGACTCCAAACCAAACATAGTAGTAATATTTTAAAGGTTAAACAATATCTTAATCAATAAGTTCGACAATAACGGTAAAATTCTCAAAGCCGACGACACGGACCTTGCGACGTGGGTCGATATAACCACTCGACGACCTTGCCTCAAAGACCTTACCGTCGAAATTAACCTTACCAATAGGGGCTAAACGAGAGACTGCAACACCTTCATCGCCCTTCATCAGCTCCTTTTCCGGGCTACCCATACTCACGCTCTCAAGTTTATCATTCAAAGCCAACTTGCGCCAAGTCTTGGCTCGAAGAGAGATAATGGTGGCAATAAGCGACAGCAAGACAACAAACACGATGACCGTCACACCACCCTTAAGGCCAAAATCACGGAAACCTAAGTAGATTGCTCCAGCGTAGCTTGCTAAAGACAAAACAACACCCACGGCGACACCTTGCAGAAAGACAAGCTCTACAACAAGGAAGAACACGCCCAACAATACCAGCAAAATGATTAAACCAACTCCCATATATTCAACGTATTATGATAATTACTCAACATCAATTGCGACAACTTCAACCTCAAGCATATTATCACTCTCTGAGATAGCATCGGCACTCTTCGTAGCAACAGCCTTACTATCAAATGGGCCAACGATATACGACTGCTCGCCCACCTTGGAGATTTGCAAATCATCCGACAAAGCGCGAATAATACTATTAGTCTTTGCGCTTAAATCTGCGCCACTGATATTAATCCTATATTGTAACTCGCCCTGCTCGCCAAGAGCCGAGAGATTAACCATCGCGCCATCACACCACTCAACAATCTGAGGATTCTTAAAACCCTTCTTCTTCAACACACCAACCGCCGCCGTAGCCTCAGCTTTAGTTCGGAAGCCTCCTGCATAATAGTTGTATTGGTTGTTTTTATGCTCCACATACAAAGGCGATAGATTCTTAAAGATGGAGATATTCTGCTTATATTTATATGAGCCCAGCAAGATGCGATAGATAATACCGTAATCGTAAACCACACACTCCGGAATAGGATTCGCTGAGTTATACGGCGATTTGGCATTGAAACGTATGGCCTCATACTCAACAAAAGAGCGTTGCTCAACGTCAATAATAGGCAGATGGTAATCCAATTTACGGTGCACCTTCGACTCATTCAGCAGAGAGTCAATAGATTGCGGTAGATTCAACAGCTTTGCAACATAAATCTCATAATTAAGCACCACAGACTTTTGCAGACAATAATCCATCATAGCCTCGGACATACATTGCTCAATCTCTTCCGACTTCTTTAGCTGCAAATCGCGCACCATTTTTTCGGTTATCTCCAATACATCCTGACGATTCTCCTTCTCCAGGAAATAAGAGTAGACATAACTCTTCTGGTCGTATATATCGCCCCAATTTGTGGCAATATCATCCTCTAACTCCTCACCCGCAGCAATCAGCCCAGAGAGTTCGTCGTATATCACTCCCGCCTCATCTTCGGTCGTCGCAACCAGATACTTATCGTAGAGAGCTTTTACACGACTATAATTTTCAGCATAGTCCGTCGCCTTCTCGCGGAGCTCCTGCTCCAGAGCGTGAACTCGCATCAGTGCCGCATAATCCTCATCCAAAAGGCTCTGACGGAAATAGCCATTATTGAAAATGGAGTTCGATGCGTCGGAGCTAACAGCACCCTGAATATCGCCCAGGCCCGACAAAACGTAATCCTGCTCAATGGCATTAATCTTATCTACAAGCTCCAACTTATCACTACGCACCTGCAACATACTATCCTCCACAGCACTGAGAATCTGAACGATGGAATCTCGCTGGGAGGTGGTCATCTGCTCAGTACCGTTGATACGTATGGCTGTTCGGATACCTGCTACGACATTAGATATAGAGTCTGCCCGCTGAGTCAAAGCCTGCTCACGTCTTAACAAACTCATATACTCACTATTTCGCTCCAAGCCCGGAATCCTCGCCGCAATATCTTGAGCATAGAGAGCACTTGCCGAAATGAATATCAAAAGTAATAGAGAATATAATTTACGCATCATTTCCACCATCTAATAAAGAAGAGTTGTATCAATCCAAATATTTCCAAACGGCCAAGCAACATCAACAACGAGAGGTTAATCTTCATTGCAACAGGTGCTGCCGAATAATTATTCATCGTACCCACATCACCAAAACCAGGGCCTACGTTACTTGCGCAAGCCAAAGAAGAGGAGAAACCTGTCATCAAGTCAGAGCCCAAAAACATATTGATAAAGGCTCCAAGCAGAATCATCATCAAGAAAGCTACCGTATAAACCATCACGGTATCGAGCATCTCCTTGCTTTGCGGAACACCGTCCACCTTAGTACGGAAGACCGCTCCGGGATGCTGCTGCTGACGAAGTCTGTTACGCATCATCTTCAACGCCAACAGAAGTCTATCAATCTTCAGACCTCCGGAGGTAGAACCCGCACAAGCACAGACAAACATCAAGAACATAAGCATAAGCATCGCCGTCGAAGTCCACGTATTGCAGTCGGCAGTAACCAATCCCGTAGTAGTAATGCACGAGACGACATGGAACAAGCCACTGCGGAACGAGTCAAACAAGGTAGGGTAGACTTCAGCCAACCACAGGCTGAAACTTACCACAACCGTAGCAACACCTATGATGATAAAATAAAAACGTGTAACCTCAGAACGGAAGATATTGTTTTTCTTACCCGTAATCGTTGCGTACAACAAGCCGAAATGGATACCCGCCAACGCCATGACAACGACCAAAATCATCTCGATAGTTGCCGAATCATAGAAGCCGATACTCAAATTACGAGTACTAAAGCCACAGGTACCACACGCCGACATAGCATGACACAACGCATCGAACCACCCCATACCTGCAAACTTCAAAAGGAGGGTAGCAACGATAGTCATACCGATATAAACGCTCAGGATGATACGTACGATGGTCAATGTACGGTAGTTGAAGTTATCCTTAGCCAACGAGGAGAGCTCGACATTGGAGAGCATCATCTTACTCTTACCAATTGAAGGCAACAAAATAAGGGCAAACATAACAACTCCGACACCGCCAACCCAGCTTGTACAGAATCGCCAGAACTGCAAGCCCATAGGCAGAGCTTCAACGTTATTCAAAATCGAAGCTCCCGTCGTAGTGAAGCCCGACACACTCTCAAACCAGGCATTAATGAGCGAAAACTCGCCTCCCCACATAAGATAAGGGAACATACCGACGAAGCTGGCTGCCAACCATGCACCGACAACGATACAGAAGCCCTCCTTCTGTGAGATAGTCGTAGGCTTAGGCACAAAGATAAGAGGGAAACAACCCAGCAACAGAGTCAGAAGCGACGACATCAACAGCGGGGTAAATGAGCCGTCGAAGTCATTATAATACGACACAACAGCCGACAGCATCATGAATGCCGCCAACACCGTCAATATGATTCCAACGTATCTTAATACTGTACCAAGTCGCATAACTAACTATCTGAAAGACTTTGTGTTATTCAATAGTTTCTCAAGTTTATCTTTAATACCAAATACCTCATCACGGCACTCCGCTTTAACAACAAACGGAACTTTGTAACGAATAGTATCATCCAAAGCTTTGTTTATCTGGATAACTGGTCTTCCAATGTAGAGCATAATGAAGAAATAGAAGACAAGCAAGATAACAATCATAATAAGCAGCGAGATAAATACCGGAGTAACGGCTCGATAGGCATTATTACTCAAGCTCTCCGCGCGAGGGGTAAGGGCATTATGAGCATCCGAAGTGACGCGCATAACACGGTGCATAGCCTCGTCATACAGAGGGGCAAAGTTGGTCTTGTACCACTCATCACCATCGAAAGACGAAGAACGGATAAAAGAGAGGGTATCCCTCGCCCACTGCAACTCTACATAGCGGGTTTTCCTAAGGCTCAACACATTCTCGTCCATCTGATTAATCACCATAGAGAGCGAGTCGTAACTCTGCGCAAGCGACTTACCACCCTTAGAACGAGCATCGGCAACACGAGCTCTGACACTCTGCATCGTAGACTCACACTTGGCAGCATAATCTACATTACCTGCAATAGCGTAGTTTACAACGACCTTATCATATTCACGTAAAGATGTCAATACAGACTCTGAAGCGGTGATACCCTGACGACCACCGGCAAGAATTGCATTGATATCGCCACTCATGTGATTCAACTCATACAGCGACACCATTCCAGAGAAAAAGAGCAGCACAACGATACTCAAAAAACCCGTCAATATTCTCTTATGGATACCTTTCATAACTCTATAATTAAATATCTCTCTTGACCTACACCGACAAATTAACGATAAAGGCCGTTGTCAATTATGCAAATATAGGAATAATTATCGGAATCTCTCCTCTTTAGAGGAGTAAGTTTGCAATTATTCTATAATTTCTGCAACAATATCGTCATTTTCATCTATTGCAGAGAGCTTGACACGACTGATTTTATTGATTAAATCGCGACGATATGGAGCTTTGACACGAACGTAATTACCCGTATAACCATACATCATACCGCCACGCATGGTACTCTCAAAGAGAACCTCAGCCTCCTTGCCAACCATCTGCTCCACAAAATCACGATGCAGTCTATCACTCAACTCCTCCAGCTTAGCAACACGCTGCGTCGAGATATACGACGGCACCTTATCGGGCATATCAACCGCAGGCGTTCCGGGACGCTCCGAGAATGGGAAGATATGCAGAAAAGCAGGTTTCAAACGCTCCAACAAATCGTAGGTCTGCTGAAAATCCGCCTCCGTCTCACCAGGGAAGCCGGTAATAACATCGACGCCAAAAAACGTATCGGGCATCAGACTTCGTATCTTCAAAATACGGTCCGCATATCGCGCAGAAGTATAGCGACGACGCATCAAACCGAGAATCTTATCGGAGCCGCTTTGGAGCGGAATGTGGAAGTGATGTTGAAATTTAGGTGACGAGGCGCAAAACTCTATAATCTCGTCAGTTATAAGATTCGGCTCAATAGAGGAAATGCGATACCTATCAATTCCATCAACCGCAGCCAAAGCCCTCAACAAATCCAAAAAACTCTCACCGGTAGTACGACCAAAATCACCGGTATTAACACCCGTAATTACAATCTCCTTCATACCACTTTGGGCAACACTCTCGGCCTGCTTGACCAACTCCGCAATCGGAGCATTGCGACTACAACCTCTTGCGTAGTGAATGGTACAGTATGCACACTTGTAATCGCAACCGTCTTGCACCTTTAAAAACGAACGCGAACGGTCCGCAGTAGAGTAGGCTGAAAAGAAGGTCGATATGGCCTCACAATCGCAGCTAAAGACCTTGGCCGTCCCCTTAGTTGCAACCTGAAGCACTTGTTGATATAAATCTCCTTTATAATTGTTACCCAATACTATATCAACACCATCTATCGCGGCTATCTCCTCCGGTTTAAGCTGAGCATAGCAGCCCGTAACAACTATCAATGCTTCGGGATTGCGGCGGTGCAATTTGCGGATTATATTGCGGCATTTTTTATCAGCATGCTCGGTAACCGAACAGCTATTTATAACACAAATATCGGCGGGCTCATTCACTCCGACACGAACAAATCCACCCTCACTAAACTCTCGAGCAAAGGTAGAACTCTCGGAGAAATTGAGCTTACAGCCAAGCGTATGAAAACTGACGCGTTTAGTCATAATTTTATCTTAAAACATCATGCGAAGATACAAAAACTTAAGCGAAAGTAAAAAAGTTTTGACACATTCCGAGAATTAAAGTAACTTTGCAAAGCAATATAGATAAAGAATAGACCTCAAGAGAATGGATTTCTTCTACGACATAGCCGAATATGAATTTCTGCAAAATGCAGTATTGGTTGCACTATTTGCTGGCATAACGTGCGGCATAATAGGCACTTATATCGTATCCAGACGTCTGGTCTTTCTTTGTGGCGGCATAACCCACTCGTCATTCGGAGGATTAGGTATAGCTTTTTACGTAGGCGGGATAAACCCGATATGGGGAGCAATGGGTTTCGCCATAGCATCCGCTTTGGGTATAGAGTGGGCTTCGGCACGTAAAAAGATACGCGAAGATTCGGCCATAGGTATCATTTGGTCTGTCGGCATGGCAATAGGAGCACTTTTCATGAGCCTCACACCTGGGTACACCTCCGGAGAGTTGGCGGGGTATCTATTCGGAAATATCCTCACAGCGACAACAGAAGATGTGATGGCACTCGGTGTTTTCACGGCACTTGTGGTTATCGGCGCACTCATCTGGTGGCGACCAATAATGTATCTGGCCTTTGACCGCTCTTTTGCCGCAACACAAGGAGTATCAACCAAATGGCTATCATATCTGATGAGCACAATAACAGCCATCGCTATTGTTTTATGTATCAGAGTTATGGGCATAGTTTTGTTGCTATCACTCTTCACACTGCCCGTGGTCATTGCAAATATATTCACAAAATCATACGGAGCAATCACTGTTTGGGCGGCAATTATTACCACCTTAGCCTCATTAGCCGGTCTTATTGTGAGCTATAATTGGGATATTCCGACAGGGGTAAGCATAATATTTATGCTTTGCATTGTGCTTATTGCCGTAAAAATACTATCTTTGCGGAGCAAAAAGTTTTTTTAGAGGATGCAATTCAACACGATAATACCTTTGTCAGTAAGTTCAATCTTGCACAACGACATCTTTATATGGGCGGTTGTGGCTATTTTGACCATACTCGCCATAGTAGCTGTGCGACGCATGAAGACTATTCATAAGCTCGTGCTCAAGTCATATTTAGGTCCTATGGTGCTTACATTCTTCATCGTAACGTTCGTTTTGATGATGAACTTTGTTTGGCGTTATATCGACGAGTTGGTCGGTAAGGGCCTTGACACATCGGTCATCGTTGAGCTTATTGGATATGCAACAATCAACATGATTCCAATCGGATTGCCGTTGGCGATGCTCTTCGCAGCCATTATGACCATGGGTAATCTGGGTGAGAATTATGAGTTGCTGGCGATGAAGTCGGCCGGTATGTCGCTGATGAAAATTATGCGTCCGCTATTGTTGTAGTTGTTTTGATATCTATTGGTAGCTTCTTCATTGTCAATGACTTAGTACCATTTGCCAACAAGAAGATGACCTCGATAATTTTCGATATACGTAAACAGAAACAGGTCCTGGAATTCAAAGACGGACTCTTCTTCAACGGCATGGAGAATATGAGTATTCGCGTTGATCACCAAGACCCTAAAACAGGCCTGCTGCACAACGTACTGATATACGACAATAGCGATATGTCGGGAAATGCCGCTACCACGACTGCCGAGAGCGGTTATATTCGCCTGTCTGACGACAAGAAATTCCTTCTTATAACGCTTTACAACGGACACAACTATCAACACACCCGCAACTCTAACTGGTTCAGCAAAAATGCGTTGCGACACGACCGTTTCGATGTGCAGGAGGCGAGAATTGCAATGGATGGCTTTGATTACAATCCGAACGATAGTACAGCGATGGCCTACAACTCACAGACCAAAAACCTCAAAGAGTTGCAGTTTGATATTGACTCCATAGCACAAGTAGTTTCGGAGGCCTCGACAAAATCGTACGGACCTCTGCTGCAAGATAATATCTTCATAAAGGATATACAAGTTCTCAAACTGCCAGACTCACTGAGAGTAGAGAAGAAGAATTGCAAAAATGCATATTTGCTGGACTCTATCAGCAACATGGATGTACGCGAGCGCAAGGCTATATACGAGGCAGCAAACACGATGGCACTCAACTCTCGCAGCGCACTGTCGTTTGACGAGACATCAGCCAAGAATGCTTTGAATCAGCTTTATCGCTGCAAAAATGATTGGCACAGAAAGTTAGCTCTGCCTGTGTCGGTTTTGATATTCTTCCTGATTGGTGCACCTCTTGGCGCTATCATCCGTAAGGGTGGATTGGGAACTCCGATTGTGATTTCGGTATGTTTCTTCGTTGTCTACTACATCATCAGTCTCTCAGGAGAGAAGATGGCCAAGGAGGGAACGTGGGACTCATGGACAGGTATGTGGATTTCCACCTTTATATTGACACCGGTGGCTATATATCTGCTTAAAAAGGCGACAAACGACTCATCACTATTGGATATGGAGTGGTACTACAACAAGTATCAAAAGGTAAAAGGCAAGCTGTCATTCCTCTGGAAGCCTTTTACAAAGCTCCGCAAGAAAGAGGGTAAAGAGGGTCAGAAATAATAAGGTAATTATATGGGTGCTAAGGATTTGCGTATAGTATTTATGGGTACGCCCGAATTTGCCGTGGCATCACTTCAACGTTTAGTTAGTGATGGCTACAACGTAGTGGCAGTGGTTACAACGCCCGACAAACCTGCCGGCAGAGGTCAAAAGTTGCATGAGAGCGACGTAAAGGTTGCAGCACGCGAATTGGGACTGCCAATTCTTCAGCCGGAGCGTCTTAAGGCAGAGGAGTTTGTAGAGGCAATGCGCGCCCTGCAACCAGACTTGGGAATCGTCATCGCCTTTAGGATGTTACCCGAAGTAATTTGGGCAATGCCTCGCCTGGGCACATTCAACCTCCATGCCTCACTTCTGCCACAATATCGCGGAGCAGCCCCTATAAATTGGGCAATAATCAATGGCGAGCAGAAGACCGGAATCACAACATTCCTACTCAACCACGAGATAGACAAGGGCGCAATAATCAATCAGCAAGAGATGGCTATTCTGCCCGAAGATAACATCGGCACGATGTACGATAAGCTTATGCATGCCGGTTGCGACTTGGTTGTAGATACCGTAGAGAAGATTGCATCGGGCAATTACACCCCAATCGAGCAGATGCACATTGACGAGTCCACACTCAAGCCTGCACCTAAAATCTTCAAAGAGGATTGTCGCATAGATTGGTCTTGGGAGGGCCGTCGTATCGTAAACTTCGTACGCGGATTATCACCATATCCCGCAGCATGGGGAACGATGTATAAGCAAGGAGCAGAGGTTGGCTCAGCAAAGATTTTTGAGGTGACATTCACGCCTAAAGAATCGGTAGACCGCCCCGGTACAATATACTCTGACATGAAGGAGAAGATAGAGGTAAGGTGTGCAGATGGCGTAATTCACATACACTCTATGCAAATGGCAGGCAAACGCCGAATGACAAACCGCGAATTACTGCTCGGATTACGAGATATCGAAGAGTATAGCTTCTAAATAGGATAATGATACAGAAAAAGGGCGCGTCTTAACGACACGCCCTTTTGTCTAAAGTTTAACGTACCTGCTTGATAATCTCGCCACCGTGACGGATAGCCTCCTCATTCTGAGGCAAAAGCTTCCATGCGCGCTCAGGCAAAGACTTCTTCAAACCCTCCATTACATTCTCCATCTTCACTACCGGCTTAACCTTCAAGTAACCGCCCAGAATCATCGTGTTGAACATCTTAGCGTTACCCAAACGTGCACACTCGGCAGCAGCGTCAATGGTATAGATGCTGATATCGGTACGAGTTGGAGCGTGGGTGATACCGTTAGTATCGTAAATCAAAATACCACCAGGCTTAACCTTGCTCTCGAACTTATCCAATGACTGCTGATTAAGAATAATTGCAGAATCGAACTCGCTGGCAATAGGCGAAGAGATACGGCTGTCAGACAAAACAACCGTCACATTGGCTGTACCACCACGCATCTCAGGGCCATAGGAAGGCATCCAAGTAACCTCGAAATCCTGCATCACTCCCGAATAGGCCAGAATCTTACCCATAGAGAGAACGCCCTGACCGCCAAAACCTGCTATAATAATAGTCTCTTTCATAATGCTTTCTATTTTGGAAGTGTTGTAGATTTAATATCACCCAAAGGATAGACAGGAACCATATTCTCCTCCATCCACTTATTTGCTGCCACAGGCGAGAGTTTCCAGCCACTGTTACATGTAGCCACTACCTCCACCAAAGAGTAGCCGTTGCCAGCCATAGAGTTCTCAAACGCCTTACGGATAGCCTTCTTACACTTACGCACAGCAGCAGGAGTATGCACACTCTGACGAGTGATATAAGTTGCTCCGTCCAAATGTGCCATCATATCGGCAATCTTATAAGGGAAACCGTTGAGCTGAGGGTCACGACCATAAGGAGTGGTAGCTGTCTTCATACCCAAAAGGGTAGTAGGCGACATCTGACCTCCCGTCATACCGTAAATCGCATTATTAATAAATATGGTCACGATATTCTCTCCACGTGCTGCAGCGTGAATAGTCTCACCAGCACCAATTGCAGCCAAGTCACCATCACCCTGATAGGTAAATACCAAATTCTGAGGGTTCAAACGCTTTGCCGCCGTTGCAACAGCACAAGCACGACCGTGAGCCGCCTCAATCCAGTCAATATCAATATAGCGGTATGCAAATACCGAACATCCAACAGGAGAGACACCGACAGATGCTCCCTCCAAGCCCATCTCCTCGATAACCTCAGCCACCAACTTATGAACTGTACCGTGGCTACATCCAGGACAATAGTGCATTACCTCATCGGTAATCAAACGAGGTTTACCATAAACCAAGTTCTCAGCTTTTATCTCTACTTCTGCCATAATCTCAACTATTTTACAAGTTTATCTTTCAACTCGTCCAACACATCTTGTGGGTTAAACATCATACCACCCATACGGCCATAATGCTTCACAGGAGCTTTACCCTCAACTGCCAAACGGACATCCTCAACCATCTGGCCTGCATTGAGCTCTACCGAAAGGAAGCCCTTAACACCGCGCTCAGCCAAAGCCTCGATAGGTTTTGTAGGGAATGGGTAGAGAGTAATAGGACGCAACAGACCGACCTTCAAGCCCTCCTTACGCGCCATCTCAACCGTAGCTGAACAGATACGAGCCGACGAGCCAAAAGCTACGATAATGTAGTCGGCATCTTCGCACTCAATCTCCTCCCAACGAGCCTCATTCTGCTCAATCTCACGATATTTAGCCTGCATACGCTCGTTAATCTTCTCCATAAGCTCCGACTGAAGCTCCAACGAAGTACAGATATTCTGCTCCTTACGCTCGCCCTTACCCGTTGTAGCCCACTTACCACACTGTGCAAGCAACTCCTCTTGTGTACGACGAGGCTGCTGCGGAGCAAGCACAACCTTCTCCATCATCTGACCAATAGCACCATCGGCCAAAATCATAGCAGGGTTACGATACTTAAATGCCAAGTCAAAGCCCAAGCCAACAAAGTCGTGCATCTCCTGAACAGATGCGGGAGCCAAAACTATCAAATGATAGTCTCCGTGACCTCCGCCCTTACAAGCCTGGAAATAGTCGCCCTGTGAAGGCTGGATAGTACCCAGGCCCGGACCACCACGCTGACAGTTCACAACCAAACAAGGCAGCTCACTCGCCGCGATATAGCTCAAGCCCTCACTCATAAGGCTCACACCCGGACTTGAAGATGAAGTCATAACCTTCTTACCGGTAGCAGCACCACCATAGACCATATTAATAGATGACACCTCAGACTCAGCCTGCAAAACAACCATACCTGTTGTCTTCCAAGGCTCAAGCTCCATAAGAGTCTCCATAACCTCCGACTGCGGAGTGATAGGGTAGCCAAAATAACCGTCGCAACCACAGCGAACGGCAGCGTGGGCAATAACCTCATTACCCTTCATCAATTTTACCTCTTTGTCTGCCATAACTACTCGAATTTTTGACGGTAAATAACTAAACAACTGTCGGGACAGATAATTGCGCAAGAAGCGCAGCCCGTACACGCATCGGGATTCGCCATCTTCACGTAGCGATAACCCTTTCCATTAACTTCCGTTGCTAAACCCAAAACATTGCACGGACAAGCCTCCACACAGACGCCACATCCCTTGCAACGTTCGGTCGCCACAACGACAGTTCCTTTTATCTTAGCCATAAAGCAAATGTTTTATAGGTTCATTCACACAAATATAACAAATTAATTGGAAATAACATCATCGGAGATGAAAAATCTAACCATAAAACATAAAAAAAGTTTCTATGTTAAGCCTTTGCCTTATAAAACATTACCAGAGCAAATTGCGTATCAGAGAGGTTTAGCGCAACAATCATTTTGTCACATATCATTTTCGGTGTACGAAAACCCTATCTAATGCGCATTTCCTACACTAAAACATCAGACTCATACAGTTAAGATTTCTTTTGTTTGACGAAGCCCGATTTTTCAGCACTTTTGTACTTGGAAACATATAATCAATAAATAACAACACCATGAAACATTTACTCTACATCAGCGCAGGCATACTTCTTCTTGTGATGTGTTTACTATTCACATCTCAAAAGCAGCAAGGGGCCATAGCGCAGACACACACAACAGTCACAGAAGACGACACAACGCCGCATGAGAAATCCAAAGCCATCTACTATTGGCGCACAACATTCAACCTCTCGGAGCAAGAGCAGCAGTTCCTGCAAAAACACGACATTAACAAGCTCTACGTCCGTATGTTCGACGTAGCACTGGAGCGAGAGGAGATGAGCGATATTTGGGAGGTTGTACCTATCGCAACCACACAATTCATCTCCGACGTACCAGAAGGCGTATCGATAATACCAACGACATACATTACAGTCGATGCTCTACGCGATATGCAATACAACGAAGAGAGGTATGCGAAGCTGATAGTAGAACGTCTGTTAGCAATGGCTCGCTACAACAAATGCGGAGAGATTAAGGAGGTGCAGTTTGATTGTGATTGGACACAAACGACACAATCTATATATTTTGAGCTATGCGAGAAGGCTGCCAACCTCCTGCACGAAAAAGATATTGAGTTAAGTATAACTGTACGTCTGCATCAAATCTCATCCGAAGCACCGTATTATGTAGATAAAGGTGTACTGATGGTTTACAACACGGGTAACTTCAAAAGCACTCGGACACGCAACTCAATACTCGACATCGAAGACATCAAGCCATACCTCAAGGCTCGCGACTACCCACTGCCACTCGATTACGCCTATCCGACGTTTGGTTGGGGAATCAAGTTCTACAACAATGACTTCGAGAAGATTGTCACCAACCCAGAGTATGAACTCCTCACTGAAGCTGAATATATACGCATAGAGCGTCCAACAACAGCACAAATCTTAGAGGTGAAAAATGCTGTCGAGAAGACATTTGGCAAGCCGGCATCAGGCAATATCATATATCACTTAGACCAAAAACAACTTTCAAACTACAAAGACCATGAAATCGCTCAAATTCTCTCTTATAATTAGCCTTATTACGCTATCATCAATTGAAGCGTTTGCCTGCGGAGACCCCTGGTATCTGCCCGGCGAATATTATATGTACAGAGCCTACAATCCATCGTATGAGAGTTCATACAGTACATCCGAAAGGAACTGTCTGGCGTGGCAAGAGCTTACATCGAAAAGTATTCCGTTGGATGATATTTCGGACTTTGTATACTATGCCACAGTTGAAGAGGTTGAGGCACTATACGACACCGACAATATCGACACCGATAATCGTTTTGCAGCTTGGATTGCCAAAAACGACAGAGAGGCATTGGACTTCTTTTATTTGGCAAAGGTCAATTCGGATATTCGTCTGGAATACAACTCAAAATGGTACTATCCAACAATGGATATAGACTCGCCACTGACCCTTGAAGAGATTGTCGAGAAATCTCTTGCTTACACCTCTCCACGACTCAGAGATAGGTATCTACTGCAAGCCGTCAGAGCTCTATTCACACTCCAACGCTATCAGGAGTGTATCGACCTGTGGAAGAATGAGATATCGAAGCTACCGGAGGATAATGTAATCCGACAGCTATCACGACAATACATCGCAGGCTCAATGTGGCGTTTCAAAGAGACCAGCCAAGAGGCTTTGTATCTGTTTGTGGAGTTGGGCGACAATGAATCTGTTGCATACTGCCTGGGAAAACACTCCTCAAAGCTGACGAGTATGGATATAATCGAGATTATCTATGCCAACTCGCCCAACCACCCATCCATTGCAAAAAAACTACAACACGACATCAACGACATTGAGGATTATGGACATATCGGAAGTTACAGCAGCTCCATGCTCACAGACAAAGAATATTTCGACCGTCTGTTAGCCATAGCAACCGATGCTATATCTAATCCGAAGGTCAAAGACAAAGCTTTCTGGTATTATACGATAGCTTTTATATTGCAATATAACAAAAGTGAATATTTAGCTTTGGAGTGTTTGGATGCGGGAATGAAAGCTCCCGGCTCAGATTATATCAAGGAGTCTATGAAGGTGCTTAAAATATATCTCAACGCCAAGACTATGACCTATAATCAAGAGTACGAAGAGTTGCTTTTGACTCAAATTCAGTGGTTCGCAGATAAGATAACAAACAACATAACGCCCGAAGTAAAGCAAACAACAATAGAGAACTACTACACCTTGAACAGCTCACGAAGCTACTACTATTGGAACGATATGCTACGCCGCATACTTATCGCAGAGGTGTGCCCTCGAATGATTAAGGCAGGAAAGCCTATACGCGCCCTTCAGTTGGCAAATATGGCCGACAACTTTTTGGTGCAACATGTAGGCAGACGCATTACATACCACCACTTCAACAAAGAATCTGATGACTACATATACGTTGGCAAGACAAAGGCACTCCAAATTAACGAGTTCCGATACGATAAAAAGCTGAAGAACGATATGGACTACTGCAACCATTTCTTCATAATGGCCGATACGATAGATGTAAAGGCGCTTGTTTCATATTACCAGACAACCACAAATCCCACATCGCAGTTTGACAGGCTGACCAATCAACACAGCTACATCAATGGCGAATATCTATGCGATTTAATTGGCACAAAGTACCTGCGTCAAGCATCCTACGCCGAGGCGGAGAAATATCTGAGTCGATTGACACCTCTATTCGACGGACATCTCAACGTAGCTCTCACGCACGACCCGCTTGCATCACGCAACGACAACGAGCATATAAGGCCTATAAAAGGCTTCAGACATAAGTTTGCAGAGAAGATGGTCGCGTTGGAGCAGGAGATTGCCGAGCAGAAAGACCCCGACAAACGCGCCAAAGCAATATATAAATATGCGTGCGGAATGTGGCACTCACACACAAACTGCCTCTATCTGACACAATATTCATCGGGTTATCCCGAAATGGCAATTCATCTCAAGGGAGCGTTTAGCAATAAGTCGCAAAGAGATGATGCTCTAAAAAAGGCTGAGGAGTTATTCAACCAGGCAATTATGACGGCGCAGAGTCCTGAACTGAAAGCCGATATGTTGTATGAGCTGTGCAACTACAAAACCATAGCAAAAAAGTACCCAGACACACAGAAGGGTAGGTTGGTTAGAGGACAATGTGACAGACTGATTGATTATCACAAAGCAACATCAGCTTACAACCAGGGCAGATAGCCGACAATTAAAGGGTGTCGAAATCGACACCCTTTAACTATATATTATTACATCTGATTGTTGGCAGAATCTATAAGCCCTCGACAATCTTTCGGCCCGGATTCTTTGGCTCTTCAGACTCTTTCTTCTCCGACTCTTTCTCCTGCTTGGATTCCCCAGAAGCCTTATGCTCAACAACAGCTTTTGCAGGGGCATCATCCACACCTTTTGCCTTCTCGTAAGAGTGATTCTTATACCACAAAATAGCATAAACAAAGCCTACCGCTGCAAATATAGCAAGGATTGGAAGACCCCACAGCAGCAAGAAGAATGACGAAAGCACCAAATAAGGCACAACCAACAACGAACGTCTGTTGCGGACAAGGCAGTCAAGAGCAATAGTTGCCAAACCACAAATAATACCCAGCAAAACGATAGAGTAGAAGTATTTATCGCTACGAGTATCCACATCGGCAAATATCATTGCAAAAGTAGCTACCACAACGACAAGCACCACAACAATCACCGTCTTCAAGACACTACGCCAACCTAAATCCAACTTATGCAGACGCAACAGACGACGATTCAACAGCAGTGCCATATAGACGTTTGCCAAGCATAGTACAGAGCCTATAACAGTCGCTATCAAGCCTCCGCCCAACACCGAGAAGCTCTGCATAAACATCAGCTCCATCATCTGAGGGACACTTCCCGAATTGAGCCATCCGGCATAGGCGACAACACCTATTTCGATGACAAACGTAGCCAGCACAAAGAGGCAAAAATAGAGGTCCAACTTCGGAACGAAAGCAATCTTCTTATCCTTAGCCTTCTTCTCTGCCCACTCCTCGCGCTTAAGCACAAAGGTAACGACCAGCGTAACCACAAGCAGGACAAGCAACATCCAACTCAAACGCTCAGCCTTCGTATCCACCAAAGACATCACTGCCACAGGTAGCAGAGTACCCGCCAGCATCCAAATATACTTTTTCATAACGCCTATATTAAGGTTTCTACACTACTCATCAAACGAGTGAATGACAACACCTGAGCGCAACTTAGGCTCAAACCACGTTGTCTTAGGTGGCATGATATTACCCGTATCGGCAATATCAATAAGCTGCTGCATCGAAACAGGATAGAGCGCAAATGCAACCTTCATCTCACCACTATCAACTCTTCGCTGCAACTCGCCCAAACCACGAATACCACCTACAAAATCAATACGTTTTGAGGTGCGCAAATCGGTAATACCCAACAGCTTATCCAAAACTAAGTTAGACAATACGGTAACATCCAAAACACCTATCGGGTCTTTATCGTCGTATGTACCAGGTTTTGCAGTCAGGCTGTACCACTCGCCACCGAGATACATTGCGAAATTATGCAAAGCCTCAGGAGTATAAATCTCCTTGCCTTTCTTCTCAACATCGAAAGACTCCTTGAGTTTCTCAACAAGTTCCGCCTCGCTCATTCCATTCAGGTCTTTCACGACGCGATTATAGTCTATAATACGCAGGTGAGAAGCAGGGAAAGTGACTGCTAAAAAGTAGCAATACTCTTCGTTGCCTGTGTGGGCAGGATTCTTAGACATACATTCCTGTCCGACACGCGCAGCCGCAGCTGTACGATGATGACCATCAGCAACATACAACGCAGGAATTGAAGCAAAGGTTTCGGTGATTTTACGGTTCTTTTCCGCATCGCGAATAACCCAGAAATGGTGACCGAAACCATCCTCCGCCGTAAAGTCATAGTCAGGCTCATTATTCTTAACCACCTCCTCAACAATTGCGTCAATCTCGGCATTATCGGGATAGGTAAAGAAGACAGGCTCGATGTTTGCCTTCTGGTTGCGAACGTGAATCATACGGTCCTCCTCCTTATCGGGACGAGTCAATTCGTGTTTCTTGATTGCGCCCGAAAGATAATCCTCAAAATGACAGCACATAGCAATACCATACTGCGTACGGCCATTCATCGTCTGTGCGTAT
Source organism: Alistipes sp. (assembly GCA_017623505.1). GTDB lineage: Bacteria > Bacteroidota > Bacteroidia > Bacteroidales > Rikenellaceae > Alistipes. The sequence continues at coordinate 26,419 of JAGAOZ010000001.1, read as the reverse complement.
ACATAGTAGTACTCCTCCTGGTCTTGAACGAGCCAACCATTCTTCTTCCAGAGAGCAAAGTTATCCATCGCCTTCTGATAAACCTCTTCGGAGTGCTCGTCAGCAATAGGGTCGAAATCAATCTCCGGCTTAATGATGTGCAAAAGCGAGCGCAGGGTAGCCTCCGCCTTAGCTTCCACAGAGTTCAAAACGTCATAAGGGCGTGATGCAACCTCCGAAGCATACTCCTTCGGTGGGCGAATACCGCAAAAAGGTTTAATGCGTACCATAATACTATTTATTTACTTGGAAACGGGTGTTTCCGTTAATGATATAATCTACTATCTGACGTGCAGCCGCCAATCCTGCATTGATATTGGCCTCGGCAGTCTCAGCACCCATCTTCTTAGGTGTAGCAAAGAAACGCTTACCAAAAGCCTCTGCCAACTCATCCTTCATATCAGGAGCGATGTCGGTAATATATTTTAGGTCCGCACGCTCCTCCAATGCCTGACGTAAGCCCTGCTCATCAATAACCTCCTTACGGGCGGTATTAACGAGAGTTGCACCCTTAGGCATCGAGGTCAAAAGCTTATAGCCGATAGATTTCTTGGTCTGCTCGGTAGCAGGGATATGGAGTGAGAGGAAATTAGACTTAGCATACAACTCCTCAACAGAATCAACCTTCTCGACACCATCCTTCTCAAATACGGCTGCATCAGTGATAAATGGGTCATACGCCACCACATTCATACCCAAAGCCTTAGCCTTCAAGCCCACCAAACGGCCCACATTACCGTAGGCGTGGATACCGACTGTCTTACCCAACAATTCAGAGCCTGTGCCAGGTGTGAAGCAGTTACGTGACATATAAATCATCATCGCCAAAGCCAACTCCGCCACAGCATTTGAGTTCTGGCCCGGAGTATTCATCACAACAACACCCTTAGCCTTAGCTGCCGCCAAATCCACATTATCGTAACCGGCACCTGCGCGCACGACAATCTTCAACTGCTTTGCTGCATCAAGCACCTCGGCAGTCACCTTATCGCTACGAATTATCAAACCATCGACATCAACCACAGCAGCCAACAGCTCAGCCTTATCGGTATATTTCTCCAACAGCACGACCTCAAAACCAGCCTCTGCAAAGATATTCTTTATACCACCCACAGCCTCTGCTGCGAATGGTTTTTCGGTTGCTACAAGAATCTTCATCTTTCCAACAAATTAAGATTAATTACTTCTGCATCTGCTCAAACTCCTGCATGCAAGCTACCAACGCCTCAACAGCCTCAACAGGGCAAGCATTGTAGCATGAAGCACGGAAACCACCTACCAAACGATGGCCCTTAATGCCGACCATACCCTTTGACTTGGCATACTCCATAAACGCCGGAGCCAAATCCTCCTTACCCTCAGCCATAACAAAGCAGATATTCATCAGCGAGCGGTCCTCCTTCTCGACTGTGCCACGGAAGAGTGGGTTGCGGTCAATCTCGTCGTAAAGCAGCTTAGCCTTAGCCAAATTGCGCTGATAGATAGCATCCAAACCACCCTCAGCCTTCATCCACTTCAGCGTCTCACGCAACACATAGATAGGGAATACAGGAGGGGTGTTGAACATAGAGTTATTCTCGACGTGGGTATTGACATTAACCATCGTAGGCAGGTCACGAACAACCTTCTGCAACATATCATCACGTACGATAACGAAGGTAACACCCGCAGGCGCCAGATTCTTCTGCGCACCGCCATAAATCAAGGCATACTTGCTAACATCGACAGGACGACTCAAAATATCAGAGCTCATATCGGCAAACAGAGGCACAGGAGAGTCAATATCGGTCTTATACTCCGTACCGTAGATTGTGTTATTGGCACATATATAGAGGTAGTCCAAATCCTCAGGGATAGCAAAGCCCTTAGGGATATAGTTAAAGTTCTTATCCTCCGACGAAGCCAAAATCTCGACCTCACCAAACTTCTTAGCCTCCTTAATCGCCTTTTTAGTCCATACGCCTGTATTTACATAACCCGCTTTCTTACCCAAGAAATTGGCCGGAATATGGAAAAACTGTGTACTTGCGCCACCACCAACAAAGAAGATGTGATAGTTATCAGGAATATTCAACAGCTCCTTGAAAAGACTCTTGGCCTCCGCCATCACAGCGTCAAATTCAGGTGTACGGTGGGATATGGAGAGTAAGGATAATCCTGTTCCGTCGAAATCGATAATAGCTTTTGCTGCTGCTTCGAGCACTACATCCGGCAATACTGATGGGCCGGCATTGAAATTATACTTCTTCATATCCAAATAAAATTTAAAAAAAAGTTTACATTGTGGACCTACGCCACACTCATTAATCCTATACAAAGTAAATTCAAAAATCTGATTATTCAAAATTTTTTTTCGTTATTTTCAGATTAAATTGTTAGAATTATTACCGATATTCGGCAACTATTTAAGTTATTAAGTATTTTTAATAAAAAACTTTATTCATAAGGGCGATTATAATTATAAAGTTGAAGATGCAAAAAAATATTTACTCCACAAAGAAATTATATCAACACATATATTTGGAACTATCAAATTTTATAGTAACTTTGAATTTGGACGTTTGTGCGTCTGAGAAGAGTAGACAAAGATGAACCTAAATCGTGCCGTAAATGCAATACGAGATAGGGTGGTCGGAATTATTAAAAATTATTTAAAAATACGGAGATTCATATTTACAATTTTAAAAAATTTTAGTAACTATCGAGCGGATGTGTCACAGGTTATAAAGTGTAATCAGAGGAGCGTTTTATGATTATTTTAAACTATGTTTAAAAACTGTTAGTTTAGCGGTAAAATCATCGTTGAAGAGGTATAGCCATTCATAACCCTTTTCCGACAATTCATACCTATTATTTAACCATTCAACCTCCCGAATTTTTACCTTTATTTATTTTTAATAAAATTCGCATGTTTTAGAGAGCAAAAATTTTAGAATTTTAAAATATGACTAAACCAGATTTAACAAACAAACAACTTTGGGCGATGAGCTTCGGCTTTATGGGTGTTCAGATTGCTTTTGCATTACAGAATGCCAATATCAGCCGAATCTTCTTGGAGCTCGGTGCTGACCCTACAAAGTTGAGCTACTTCTTCATCATCCCTGCACTTATGGGAATGATAGTTCAGCCCCTTGTAGGTAAGTACAGCGACCGCACCTGGAATCGTTTTGGACGACGCAAGCCCTATCTCTATGTAGGCGCGATAGTTGCGACTATCGTTATGCTATTCTTGCCAAATGCCGGCAGTCTGAGCATGTCTTTCGCTTGGGCAAGGGCTTTTGCTATCACAATGCTGATGCTGCTCGACACATCAATCAATATGGCGATGCAGCCATTTAAGATGATGGTTGGCGATATGGTCAATGAGAAGCAGAAGACAAAGGCTTACTCAATCCAGAGTTTTTGGTGCAACACAGGTCAGCTCATTGGCTGTCTGTTTCCATTCTTGCTGACTTGGCTACATATCAGCGACAAGGCACCGGATGGAGAAATTGCCGACTCTGTGGTATTCTCGTTCTACGCCGGAGCTGCAATCTTGGTAGTTTGTGTTCTTGTTACAGGTTTCAGTGTTAAGGAGATGCCTCCACAGGAGTATGCAAAGTACAATGGCAATCAGACAGAGAAAAGCGACACGAAGAGTGACAGTATGTTTAGATTGCTTGCTAAAGCCCCTAAGAACTTCTGGCTTATCGGTATTGTGCAGTTCTTCTGCTGGTTTGCATTTACTTATATGTGGGCATACACAACACCAGGCATCAAGAGCTTGGTAGGAAGTGAGGCAGGTGTATGGACAGGTGTTTGCTTCGCTGTTCAGGCAGTAGCTTCTATTCTTTGGGCGATGGTAATTCCACGCTTCAAGAGCGACAAGATGGCTTACTCTTCAAGTTTGGTTTTGGGTGCAATTGGTTTTGCTATGCTATTCTTCATGAAGGATTTGTGCGTAATGTTCTCTATCTGCCCTGAATACTACAAGTATATGCTCTTTATACCATTCGTATTGATTGGTTGCGCTTGGGCTGCTATGTTGGCTATGCCATTCTCAATGCTTACAAAATCACTCACAAACAATATCGGAACATACCTCGGTCTGTTTAACTGTACAATTTGTATACCACAGATTATCGCGGGTTTGTTGGGCGGCTCAATCCTTGGCTTGATAGGCGGCGCACCTATCACTATGCTTTTGGTAGCCGGCGTTATGATGTTGTTCGGAGCATTTGCTGTGGCAGGTATTAAAACTAACCAGAAATAAGAAAGAAAGATTTTCATCTTATAAATAACCTTAATTTTTTTATTAACTAACACAAATGCACATTATGAGAAAAATTCTATCTATGTGTTTGGGCGTAATGCTTTTGTGTGCGATTCCTATGGCTGCGTTTGCACAAGGAGGCAAACATGCAGTTAAGGGTACTATCGTAGACCAAGCAGGTGAGCCCGTTATCGGCGCAATGGTTGCCGAGGTTGGTACAACTTCAGGAGCCATCACCGATATTCAGGGAAATTTTGCCCTGAATGTAAAGGACGACAAGGCTGTTCTTGAGATCAGCTACATCGGCTACAAGACAATCACTAAGGTTGCCAACGTTACCGATTTCGGTCGTATCGTACTCGAGGAGGACGTAATGGCTCTCGATGAGCTCGTTGTCATCGGTTACGGTACCGTTAAGAAGAACGACATGACCGGTTCGGTAATCGCTGTTAAGGCAGAGGAGTTGAACCGTGGTGCTGTAACCTCTCCACAGGAGATGTTGCGTGGTAAGGTTCCAGGAGTAAACATCGTTTCAGGTAGCGGTGCTCCAGGTTCAGGTTCAGAGATTCGTATCCGTGGTGGTGCATCACTCTCTGCTAACAACAACCCACTTATCGTAATCGACGGTGTGCCTATCGCTGAGGACGCAGGTGTTGGTATGTCTAACGTATTGGCAACTGTAAACCCTAACGACATCGAGACCTTCACAGTATTGAAGGACGCATCTGCAACCGCTATCTACGGTTCACGCGCATCTAACGGTGTCATCCTCATCACTACAAAGAAGGGTACAAGCGGCGAGGCTAAGGTATCTTACAACGGTTCTGTTGCTGTTAAGCACAACTTCAGCACTATGGATATGATGAACGCTGATGAGTTCAAGTCATTCATCCTCACAGCATATCCTGATATGGCTGACAAGGCTAACGCTCTGTTTGGCACAGCTAACACCGATTGGCAGGATCAGATCTTCCGTCTTGGCGTAGCTACTGACCACAACATCTCTATCGTTGGTGGCGCTATGGAGAACAAACTCCCATACCGTGCTTCAGTAGGTTACACTTACGATGGTGGTACTGTTGAGACTTCTGACAACCAGCGTGCAACTGTTGATATCAGCCTCTCACCTAAGTTCTTTGACAATCACCTCTCTGTAAATCTTAATGCAAAGGGTATCTTCAACAAGTCAAACTACTCTGATGGTGGCGCTATCGGCTCAGCTGTATACTTCGATCCTACACAGGACATCTACAACCGTACAGCAGACGGTGCTATTGATTACTCTTTGAACAATGGCTACTTCAACTGGACAACCGACCTTACAGCTTGCAACCCACTTTCACTCTTGAATGACCAGTGGGACGCTAACCACTCTTACCGTGCGTTGGGTAACTTGCAGTTGGATTATAAGGTACACGGCTTGGAGGATTTGAGCTTCAACTTGAACCTCGGTTTGGATATTACTCGCACTTATGGTGATAAGGGTAATACTATCGGTTCTATCTTCTCTAACCGCGACACAGGCGATAGCGGTATCTACAAGGGACGTGGTCGTTACTCAGAGTATGACAACTTGCACCGCAACCAGCTTTTGGAGTTCTATGCTAACTACCAGAAGGAGTTTGGTATTCACAATTTGAACGTGATGGCAGGTTACTCTTGGTCAGTAAACCACTCTGCAACCAACTCTTACAACTACGGTCGTGTAGCTCCTGCTACTGCATCTGAGGATTACTACGCATACGATAGCAAGCTCATCAACGAGAGCCACTCAGCTTATCGTAACGCCTTGGTTTCATTCTACGGTCGTATCAACTACTCAATCGCTTCTCGCTACTTGCTCACCTTCACAATGCGTGCCGATGGTTCTTCACGCTTCGGTGGTGACAACCGTTGGGGTTACTTCCCATCAGCTGCTTTGGCTTGGAACCTCGCAGAGGAGAATTGGTTGAAGTCTTCAACAGTAGTTTCTGCATTGAAGCTCCGTTTGGGTTGGGGTATCACAGGTCAGCAGGAGTTCGGCGAGAACTACGCTGCTTTGAAGTATGGTGAGATCTCTATCGACCCAACTACTCAGTATCCTTTGGGTGGCAACTGGTACTATCCAATTAAGCCACACGCTTACAACCAGGATTTGAAGTGGGAGGAGACTACTACTTACAACGTCGGTGTTGATTTCGGTTTCCTCAATGGTCGTATCAACGGTTCGGTTGATGCTTACTACCGCGACACTAAGGATTTGATCTCTTATGTAAACGTACCTCTTGGTGGTAACTTCTCTAACTCTACTTTCCAGAACATCGGTTCTATGGAGAATAAGGGTGTCGAGGTTGCTTTGAACGTAATTCCTGTACAGACTAAGGATTGGAACCTCACAATCGGTTTGAGCGGTACATTCCAGGATACAGAGATTACTGAGCTTCCATCTAACGCTATCGACCTCGGTGGTGCTGGTGGTGGTACCGGTAACACTGTACAGCGTCACATGGTGGGTTACACTCCACACACTTTCTATCTCTGGCAGCAGGCTTACGATGCTGATGGTAACCCAATCCACAACGCTATCGTAGACCGTGACGGTGATGGTCAGATTACTAACGGTGACCGTTACATGACCAACAAGAGTCCTAATCCAGACTTCTACTATGGTATCAACGTTAAGCTCACTTACAAGAACTGGGACTTCGGTTTCAACGGACACGGTACAGTGGGTAACTATATGTTCAACGACGTATTGCGTAGCGGTGCAACTCCATACTATCGCGACGTAATCGACAAGGGTTATTTGGTAAATGCTCAGCGTTCTGCTACAAAGTATGGCTTTACTGCTAACTCTTCTACTGCACAGTCAATCTCTGACTTGTGGCTTGAGGATGCTTCATTCTTCCGTATGGACGATATCAACCTCGGTTACACATTCCAGAATGTTGATAAGCGCGGTATGTCAATCCGTATTGCTGCCGGTGTTCAGAACGTATTTGTAATCACTGATTACAGCGGTTTGGATCCTGAGTCATCAGTAGCAGGTGGTATCGATGGTAACATCTACCCACGTCCACGAATTTATAGCTTGCGTTTGGGTATTAACTTCTAATAGCAGAAAACGATTATGAAAAAATATATTGTAATGGCGGCTTGTGCCGTAATGTCGTTTACCGCTTGCGTAGGTGATCTGGATCAGTTCCCTATGTCGGATACCACAATCGATAGCGGTAGCATTTATTCAAATCCTGAGTACCGTATGGGTCAGCTGGCTAAGATTTACGGTGGTTTCACTTTGGTAGGTCAGTCAGGTGCTGGTACTGCGGATATCGCAGTAGCTGATGCCGGTGCATCAGAGTACTTGCGTGCTTTGTGGTCACTTCAGTCAATCACTACCGATGAGGTAAAGTGTATCTGGGGTGATGGTTGGGTTGCTGAGATCAACCGCAACACTTGGACATCGACTAAGAACGATGCAATCTATGCTGCATATTCTCGTGGCTTGATGATGATTTCATTTGCTAACGAGTATTTGCGTAACACTAACGACAGCAATCCTGAGATTGCCACTGAGCGTGCTGAGGTTCGTTTCTTGCGTGCTTACGCATACTGGACTTTGCTCGATTGCTTCGGTAATGTTCCTTTCACTACTCCTGAGTCTCCTGTTGGTGCTTATAAGCCAGAGCAGATTAAGGCTAAGGATCTCTACTACCACATCAAGAGCGAGTTGGAGGATATTACCTCTGAGAACTCTGCACTCAAGGAGCCTCACACTCAGCTCTACCCACGCGTAGATAAGGGTGCTGCTTACGGTCTTTTGGCTCGTTTGACCATCAACCACAAGGCTTACCTCGGTGAGGAGATTATGGAGGAGTATGACGTAACTATGGCTGCTGCTGAGAAGGTTATCGAGGCTTATGACTTGGCAACTAACTTCGAGGCTCTCTTTATGGGCGACAACGGTGAGAACCCTGACGCTTTGAAGGAGATGGTTTACACAGCTTGCTACGATGCTGCTAAGACTCAGTCTTATGGTGGTCCATCTTACCTTATCCTTGCATCTAAGAACGATAACTCTTATGGTATCCAGGGCGGCTGGGCTGGTTTGGTTATCCCACACGAGTTCGTAGCTAAGGTTATCGGTGAGGATGCTGCTGCTAACGCACAGCTTGGTTCTGAGCTTGATTATAGCGTAGTTGATACTCGTGGTCGTTTCCACTTGCGTTACTCTACAAACAAGGAGATGAGCATCACTGACTTCCCACAGGGCTGGCACCAGTGCAAGTTCAACAACAACCGTTTCCTCGATCCTGGTGTAGATTACTCACTCACTGAGTCATTCGCATCTGTTGATTTCCCATTGATTCGTGCTGCCGAGATGAACTTGCTTTATGCTGAGGCATCTTGCCGTACAGGTAAGAACGCTAACAAGGCTGTTCAGTACTTCAACGAGGTACGCAACCGTGCAAAGCAGACTCCTGTTACAGCTCTTACATTGGATGACGTATTCAATGAGATCACCAAGGAGCTCGCTTGGGAGGGTCACCGTCGTACAACACTTATCCGCTACGACCTCTATACTTCAGCTACATACCTTTGGCCTTACAAGGGTGGTGTGAAGTCTGGTCAGGGCTTGGAGGAGTACGTTAAGTTGTTCCCACTGCCAACAGATGATTTGCAGGTTAATGAGAACTTGGTACAGAATCCTGGTTATTAATCCTTAATAATCTTTGAAACGATGAAATTTTTGAAATATATAACATTGGCAGCGATTGCTTTCGTGGGCATCGCTTGTCAGGAGGATGCGAAGATGCAGGCAAAGCCTATCGAGGAGGTTGCAGCACCTGTGCTCAATACTCACTCTGATATCCTCATCAATGCAAACAACCTCAATTCAGAAGTTACATTCTCTTGGAGCGAGGTAGATTATGGTTATCCTGCATCAGTAGCTTACGGCTTGTTCGCAACTTATGGCGACGCAACTGTACAGATTGCTGAGTCTTACACTACAAGCTACACTCTTACTAAGGAGGCTCTCAATAACACTTTGGTTAGCGAGAAGGGCTTGGCTCTTCCTGAGGAGACTGAGACTGAGATTTCGATGTATGTTACTGCAAACATCGGTACAGGTGATGCTTACTTGCTCACTTCAGCTCCTATCACTTTGAAGGTTACTACCGTACCAAGCTCATCAGCTCCTTGGGTACGTCGTCCATTGTATATTGCTGGTAACTTCCAGGGTTGGGCACCTGATGCACAGGGTCCTGTTCTTTGGGAGACTGCAGAGTGGAGCGATGTTTATGAGGGTCTGGTATATCTCGGCGCAGCTGAGGGTACTGCTAACTTCATTGCTGAGGATGGTTTGTGCCACTTCAAGTTCTGTCCTAACCCTAACTGGACAGGTAACCTCGGTGGTGACCCTGAGAACTTCACAACAGAGGGCGACCCTGCACACATCACAGCAGAGGAAGGCTTGTACTGGGTAAAGGTTACTTTGAATCCAGAGCACACAACAGGTTCTGTTAAGCTCACACCTGTTCAGAGCATCAGCGTTATCGGTGGTGCTGTTGGCGGTTGGGATACAGTAAACGACCTTATCATGGAGCTTGCAGGTATGCCTGCTACCGGTGATGCAGACTTCGACAACAAGTATTATGCAGCTATGCGTAACCAGGTTTGGACAGCTGTTATGCCGGGTTGTGCAGGTGGTGAGTTCAAGTATCGTTTGAACCAGGCTTGGGATACCAACTGGGGTGGCGATTTGAACCACTTGACTCCTGGTGGCGATAACATCGTAACTGACCTTTCAGGTAACGTACGTTTCAACATCAACTTCCACGGCGACATCGCTGCTTTGGCTGCTGATGATACAAACCCATCACCAATCTCAGGTTCAGTTGAGTTGGCTGAGTAAATAGTTTTTAACGGTAGGGTGGTAGTCCCTATGATTGCCACCCACCTTAAATAATAATAAAGAGATTATGAAAATTGTAAAATATTTATTGTCAGCTGCAGCACTCCTCTCATTTGGTGCTTGTAACCATGAGGGTGATGAGATTGTTATCGCTCAGACTGAGCCTTCATTTACCGCTCACTCAGATGTTGTGGTAAATAAGACTACTGAGGCTGAGGATTTCACACTCGTTTGGAGTCCTGCAAAGTTCGGTTATAAGACCGACGTTGAGTATACCGTAGGTGCAGAGTATGGCGAGCAGAGCATTGTTCTCGGCAGCACTTCTGCAACTTATTTCTCTACTACCAACATGGCTCTCCTTAGCCAATTCGCTATCGAGGAGGCTGGTGAGTATGACATCACATTCAACCTTTCAGCTGTAACTCCTGCAGGCGAGACTGCAGAGGCAAAGCCTATGGTTGTTAAGTTCGTTTACGACATCCCTGTTGTTGTCGAGGAGGCTTACCTCTATATCGTAGGTGATTACCAGGGTTGGGACCCAGCAGGCTCTTGCTCTCGTTTGAAGCTCCACGCTGATAACAAGTACTATGGCTTTGTAAACCTCCCTGAGGGTGGTACCTACGAGTTCAAATTCTGCGCAGAGCAGTCTTGGGATGGTACTAACTATGGTTTGAAGGATGGCGTATTGAGCACTGAGGCTGACGCAGGTAACTTCAAGGCTGACGCAGCTGGTTTGCTCTACATCGTCTTCGACGCTGTAAACGCAACCTATGAGATGACTCCTATCACTTACGTAGGTCTTATCGGTGATGCTGTTGGTGGCTGGGATAATGATAAGGCTCAGTTTGAGTTCGATGCTCAGAACAACGTATGGGTAGCTAATGCTCCTGTGGAGGCTGGTAAGAACTTCAAGATTCGTTTCAACCAGATTTGGGATTTGACAGACCTCGGTGGTGATGTAGCAGACCTTCAGTTCAAGGGCTCTGATATCGCTGCAACTGAGACTGGTAGCGGTGTATTTACACTTAACCTCTTCGACTTCCCTTACACTTTGGACATCGTAGTAACTCCAGGTGAGGGCCCTGTTACTCCAGATCCAGATCCAGACCCATCAGGCGATGTTTATCACTTGGTAGGTGGTTTCAATGGTTGGGATATCGCTGACACTACTTACGAGTTCAAGGAGGCTGCATCTAACGGCTACTTGGTAGTTAAGAATGTTCCTATGACCATGGTTGATTACACTGTTGATGGCGAGGGCTGGAAGATTGCTTTCAACCACGATTGGTCTAATCCTAACTACTCTTCAGAGGGTCTTGTTGAGTTGGGCGTTCCTACACTCTTCAAGCAGACATCTCTCAACTCTGGTCTTGCAGCTGAGGGTAACTACGACTTCTACTTCAACCCAGAGACTAAGTATGTTATCGTTGTAGAGGCTGGTGCACAGGACCCAACAGGTGGTTCTTCTTCTGACGAGCCAGCAGAGCACGAGGGCTTCCGTATCTACGTTGAGAATAAGGCTAATTACTCACCTATCTATGCATACGTTTGGACTGATGGCGGCGAGAACCTCTTCGGTGCTTGGCCTGGTACTCAGTTGAGCGACTATGAGGATATCAACGGTGTACGTTACTACTATGCCGACCTTAGCGAGGAGCACGCAAACAAGAATTTCCAGATTATCTTCAACAACAATGCAGGTCAGCAGACTCCAAACTCTGAGGTCTTCACTTTGACTAAGGACTTCTTCTTTGTAGCTGAGGCTGGTGCTCCTGCTTATGAGGCTAACACAACTCCTGTTATTCCTACATTCTATGTAGCAGGTGATTGCACAGGTTGGGGTGATATCGGTATGACAGATTTGTCAGAGACTCTTCACGTTTTGAAGCAGATGCAGTTTGCTGCTAATCAGGGCTTCAAGGTTAAGTATCCTGGCACTTGGGATAACTGCTTCGGTGCTCCTGATACTAACCCAATCGCTATCGGCACTCCATTCGGTGCTGTTCAGCCTGGTGAGAATGTTACTATTGGCACTGCCGGTACTTACGACATCTATTTCAACTCTGCAACAAAGCAGATTTGCGTCGTAGAGACAGGTTCAGCTTCTCCATTTTAATCAAGGAGAACAACGTCGGTAGTATAGGCTGACCGACACACAATAGACCGACGGGGTTTGATCGCCCCGTCGGTTACTAATGAAGATTAATTGAGAAAATATTATAGAGATGAAGAAGATTTTATTCGCTATGTTGGCTCTTGCAACCGTTGTTTCGTGCTGCAATCAGCCTAAAGCAACCACAGAGGAGCAAAAGGCTTCGGCCCACGCAGAGTGGAGCTACGATGCTGTTATTTATGAGATGAACGTGCGTCAGTACACTCCTGAGGGTACATTCGCAGCGGCTGCCGAGCATCTGCCACGTCTCAAGGAGATGGGTGTCGATGTAGTGTGGATGATGCCTATCTATCCTATCGGCGTCAAGGAGCGTAAGGGTACTCTTGGCTCATACTACGCTATTTCGGACTACTGTGCCACAAACCCAGAGTTCGGTACTTTGGAGGATTTCGATGCTTTCCTTGCCAAGGCTCACGACTTGGGATTGAAGGTTATCTTGGACTGGGTAGCAAACCACACCTCACCCGATGCAAAATGGATTGTGGAGCAGCCTGCTGATTGGTACGTACGTGACGAGAATGGCAACACTATCGTACAGTACGACTGGACCGACATTGCAAAGCTCAACTACGACAATCACGACATGCGTAAGGCCATGGAGGATGCTATGCGTTTCTGGTTGGAGCGTGGCGTAGATGGTCTGCGTTGCGATATGGCGTGCGAGGTACCTATGGACTTCTGGCGTGATGTATTGCCACGTCTGCGCGCTGATTATCCTGACACATATTTTTTGGCTGAGGGCGAGAACGTAGAGCTTCATACCGACGCTTTCGACTCATCATACTCTTGGGAGTTGCACCACCTGATGAACAGCATCGCACGCGGCGAAAAGGGTGTTAAGGAGCTTACAGAGTACTTGGCTAAGGATGCTGAGCAGCACCCTGCGGAGGCTATGCGTCTGATGTTCACATCAAACCACGATGAGAACTCTTGGGCAGGAACAGAGTTTGAGCGTATGGGCGAGGCATACAACGTGATGGCTATGCTTACTTTCACCTTGCCAAAGGGTCAGCCACTCATCTACACAGGTCAGGAGATGGGTTGGAATAAGCGTTTTGAGTTCTTTGAGAAGGACCATATCCCTGCATGGGAGCATAATGCCTATGCTGACACTTATAAGCTTCTCTGCCATATCCGTCATACCAACCCTGCATTGAAGGCTGGCGAGAAGGGTGGCGAGTTCACTATTTTGCCAAGCAGCGAGGGCGTATTTAAGTTCTCTCGCGAGGTAGAAGGCAATAAGGTTGTTGTCGTAGCTAACCTCACAGCCGAGGCTAAGGCTTGCGATAAGATTGCTGACGAGCAGACTCTCCTTGCTGCACATAACACCTCGGAGCAGGGTCTTGAGGCTTGGGGCTGGATGATTTACACCGAATAAACCGTTACTATAAGATATGAAAAGATTGTTTTTAGCAGTAGTGGCTGTTGTGATGCTCGGCGGAGTATCGACAGCTGCTGACACAACACCTATCAAGCGCGTAGAGCCGCTGTCGTGGTGGGTTGATATGACAACACCATTGCAGTTGATGATTCAGGGCGACAACATCTCGGAGTACACACTCTCTGTGGAGGGTGGCAAGGGAGTAAGCGTTACGGCTCAGCATAAGGCTGACAGCCCTAACTACATCTTTGCTGACGTGAAGATTAGCCCAAAGGCTAAGGCGGGAGAGTATACTTTAGTACTCACTAAGGGTGACGAGCAGATTCGCTATCCTTACACTATCGCTGAGCGTCGTGAGGGCTCTCGTGAGCGTAAGAGTTTCACTACGGCCGATGTGATTTATCTGATTATGCCCGACCGCTTTGCCAATGGCGACAGCTCGAATGACTCTACTGACGACACAGCCGAGAAGGCTGCTCGCAAAGAGTTCTTTGGTCGTCACGGTGGCGATATTCAGGGCGTAATAGACCATTTGGACTACATTGCCGACTTGGGCGTAACAACTATCTGGTCTACACCTATGTTGCTCGACAACGAGCCACAGGAGTCATACCACGGCTACGCTTGTGGCGACTACTACCACATCGACCCACGTATGGGCTCAAATGAGCTCTATCGCGAGTATGTCGAGAAGGCTCATGAGAAGGATTTGAAGATTGTGATGGATATTGTAACCAACCACTGTGGCGCAGCTCACTGGTGGATGCAGGACCTTCCATTCAAGGATTGGGTACACGTCTTTCCAGAGTACACAGGCTCAAATATCTGCTTCTCAACCAATATGGATCCTAATGCAGCTAAGTATGATTTGAATTTGCAGGAGAGCGGTTGGTTTGTACCTTCAATGCCCGATATGAACCTCAACAACCCATACGTGCTTCAGTATTTCAAGCAGTGGGCGGTATGGTGGATTGAGTATGCAAATTTGGATGGTTTCCGCGTAGACACATATCCTTACAACGAGAAGGAGCCTATGAGCGAGTGGTGTAAGGCTGTACGCGCCGAGTACCCACACTTCAACATCGTGGGCGAGTGCTGGACTTCATCTATCCCACAGCTTGCCTATTGGCAGGGCGACAACGCCAATAAGGATGGCTTCAACACCAATCTGCCAGCTATTATGGACTTCCCATTGCAGGAGGCTATCTGGGCAGGTTTGACGAAGAATAACCCAGGTTGGGGCGAGGGTATGACACGTATCTACGACTGCGTGTCGCACGATTTCGTATATCACGACTTGCAGAATATGATGATTTTCTTGGGCAACCACGACCTTACCCGTATCGGTGACGTACTCAATGGCGATGTTAAGCGTATGAAGATTGCTACCGTTATGCTTGCTACTATGCGTGGTATCCCACAGGTCTTTGCCGGCGATGAGCAGATGTTCCGCTCGGCAGACCTCTCACAGGGCCACGGCGGTCTAAGAGTGGATTTCCCAGGTGGCTGGGAGGGCGACAAGAAGGATTACTTCCACAAACGCGATGGCGTGGCTAAGGAGATGTTCGACTTCAGCCAAAAGCTCTTCCAATGGCGTAAGAGTAAGGATGTTATCCACAACGGCAAGACTATGCACTTTATGACTCGCGATAACACCTATGCCTACTTCCGTTATAACGACACAGAGGCTGTATTTGTCTATATCAACAACTCAGGCAAGACGGTAAATATCCCTTGGGCTAACTATGCCGAGGTTGCTTCGGAGTTGAAGAGCGGTCGCAACGTATTAACCGGCGAGGCTATTGAGGTTGATGGCTCAACAAAGGTTGGACCACGCGAGGTGCTTGTAGTAGAGTACACCCGTTAAACAACTATTATATATTGTGCGAGGGGCGAGTGATTAAGTTCACCCGCCCCTCATTTTTGGCTTTGATTGTATTATTACATCGAACACTTCTCTAACCACTCCATAAAATCTGCCGTCTTGGCACGCGACACGAAGCTGTCGATGTTACTTGCCGGTTTAAGCGTCAATTTCAGGCGATTTCCCATCTTTTTAACCACCTGACCGATACTGACACTCGACACGATACAAGAGCGTGAAATACGGAAGAAACGAGCAGGATTCAAATCTTTGCTCACCACATCCAACGAGACATCCATCAGGTAGCTCTCGCCACTCAGCGTCATCAGGTAGGTTGAGCCCTCCTCGGAATAGAAGTAGGCGATATTAGCCGTCTCAACCATCACGATTTTATCGTTGTAGCGTAGCAGGTGGCGTTGCTTGTAGCTCTGCGTAGATTGCTGCATACCCGCCAAAGCACCACGCAAAGCCTCAATATCGTATGGCGCAGATTGTATAATCCGCTTACGACAACGCTCGACAGCACGTTGTAAGTCCGACACACTAATCGGCTTGAGCAGATAGTCTATCGAATTGACATTGAAAGCATTAACAGCATAATTGTCGTACGCCGTAACCATAACGACGGGAGCCTTTATCTCCACTTGCTCAAAAATCTCAAAACACCTGCCGTCAGAGAGTTCGACATCCATAAATATAATATCGGGATAGGTCGAGGTATTCTCCAAAAACTCTATCGTGCTTCGCACACTATCCGACACACCACAGATTGTCATATCGGAAAAATTCTTCTCCAACATACGAGCTAATGCATTCTGAGCAACCAACTCATCCTCAACAATCAACACATTCATACTCAGCAATTTATATTATATTAGAGGTAAACGGACCTCATAAAACTCTTCACTTTGGTCTACGACTATATCATCTCCTATGATATTCTTATATTGTTGTGAGAGATTCTTCAAGCCCATCTTGGTACTGTCATTGGTAGTAAGTTTCGGTTGGCGATTATTACGCACACTGACATAGCTATCATCGAAGCTTATATCAATCAGCAGCGGGTTGTCCGGATGGGCAATATTATGCTTCAAAGCATTCTCTATCAACAGTTGTATTCCACACGGCACGACGTGGCGGTTTCTAAACTCCTGACCCAACTCATATCGCACCTTGAAGCCATCACGAAAACGCACCTTCAGCAGGTCGATATATTGGTCCGTAAAATCCATCTCCTCACGCAGAGTAACCAATGTATCATCCTCGTTTTTAAGCATATAACGATATAGCATAGCAAGTTTACGTACATACTCCTCGGCTTGTTCGTTCTTCTGCTCCTCAATCAATCCATTCAGAATATTCAATGAGTTAAACAGAAAATGCGGATTCATCTGTTGCTTCAGCAGATTATACCTAAACTGCGCCAGATGACGCTTCTCCAACTCGCGTTTAATACGTCTGCGTGTCTTTTGAAGCTGGTAGATAAGCATCGTAATAATATAGACAACAATGTTGGCTATAAAGGCTACCGCACACAGCTGAACAAAGCTAATCGTAGCGAAAGGCTCAGCATCCATAAATGGGAAATCATAGCCAATAATTACAGCCACAATAACCGCCACAACAACCGATTGCAGAAGGGTAGCACAAATATAAAGCCACGCTCGATATAACTCAGCGTATTTATCTAATAATATGACATATATGATGTTGATACAGATGGTAATGATAACCGCAAACGTGTTGCCTAAAAACAGCTTCACCGCTTGATTGACGCTATCTCCCTGCAACAGCTCTCCGAACGTATACGAGAAGGCAATACGGGCCAATAAGATGACAACAATGATGACCAACAGCTGGAAAGTATGCGGGGTCCAACGCCCCTTAATCGTCGGCTCCTTGCCTCGGTTGAGTGCGCCATAAAAGAGGACCAAACCATAGCCGATAATCTCGGTAAAACAGAAGGTTGTTATGGCGTGAATTATCGCCGGCTCCCTCACCACCAAAGCCACAACTTTAGCTCCGTACGTTCCGAACAGATAACCAAGGATATTACCGGCAATAACACTGATGGCTATAATACTTATATTCTGGCCCTTACGAACACCAATAAGGGCAATCATAGCCACTGTCGCCAGCGTCAGCAACAGCTCATCGCTAACATTCAAAGCATAGCACATAAGCACAATTACGGCGTGCGCTATGGCAAACAGATGGATTAAATATGTACTTCGACTATCACGCATCGGCTACAAATTTGACTATCAAAGATAAAACAAAGCCTCGTTATAAACAAATTTTTTCTATTTCTGATGCACTTTTCCTAAGACAAACAAATAAATTTGTTTAACCCGTGATATTGTATTATATTCGCAGTTTGAAACAAAACATTATCACTATGATAAAGTCAATGACAGGCTTTGGCAAGGGTGAAGCCACAATGCCAACCAAGAAGATTACCGTAGAGGTTCGCTCGCTAAATTCCAAACAGTTGGATTTGGCAGTCCGTCTTCCGGGAATATATCGTCACCTCGAATTTGACATCCGTCAGAAGGCATCAGCCAGCGTACTGCGAGGTAAAACCGACATCTCTATTTCGGTGGAGAATACCGCTCCGCAAAGCACGACAACAATCAACCAAGAGCTTTTTGGACTCTATCTTCAGCAGCTCAACCAGGCTCTTGAGAGCAATGATTTTAGTGTCAATAACGAGGCTGTATTGCCCGTCATAATGCGTATGCCTGATGTTGTCAGCACACAGGCTGAGCAAATCGGAGAAGAGGAGGAGAAGGCCGTAAAGCAGGCCCTGGAGATGGCTTTGGATTGCTTCAATGCCTTTCGTGAGCAGGAGGGTAAGACGCTTATTGCGGATTTGCTGAAACGTGTCGATAATATCGAGCAATATAAGCTCCAAGTGGAGCCTTACGAGCAGGCGCGTGTCGAGACCATAAAGAATCGTATACGTGAGAATATCGCACAGCTGAAGGTCGATGTCGATAGCAATCGTTTGGAGCAGGAGATGATTTTCTACATCGAGAAGTTGGATATCACCGAGGAGAAGGTCCGACTCACCAACCACTGCAACTACTTCCGTGAGGTGGCTGCTACGGAGGATGCTCCGGGTCGCAAGTTGGGCTTCATAGCTCAAGAGATGGGCCGTGAAATCAACACATTAGGCTCAAAATCCAACGAGGCAAATATGCAGATTCTGGTCGTTAAGATGAAGGATGAGTTGGAGAAAATCAAAGAACAAGTACTCAATATATTGTAAGGCTATATGACGGGAAAATTGATTATATTCTCAGCCCCAAGTGGTTCGGGCAAGACAACTATCGTGCGTCAGTTGCTGAGTCGTCTGCCTCAGTTAGAGTTCTCTATATCAGCCACATCGCGTCAGCCTCGTGGCACTGAGCAGAATGGCGTAGATTACTTCTTTCTCTCACAAGAGGAGTTCCACGAGAGAGTCTCTGCGGGTGAGTTCGTAGAGTGGGAGGAGGTCTATAACGGCACGTGCTACGGCACACTGCGAAGCGAGATTGAGCGCATCTGGCAGAAGGGTAACACCATAATCTTTGACGTCGATGTTATGGGTGGTATCAACCTCAAACGCATCTTCGGCGAGCAGGCTTGCTCGATATTTATTATGCCGCCGTCAATCCAGGAGCTTGAGAAAAGGCTCATAGGCAGAGCAACCGACGCCCCTGAGGTAATCGCTAAGCGTGTAGCTAAGGCGGAGTTTGAGCTCTCAAAGTCTACGGAGTTTGACCACGTTGTCATAAACGACGATTTGACTGTGGCCGTAGAGCAGACTCACAACATTATCCAGAACTTCATCAAAGGGTAAGGTATGGCAAAGCGACGCATGATGCTCTTTTTCGGCTCGTTCAACCCGATACATAACGGACATATAGCCTTGGCAGAGTACGCCATAGAGCACAACCTATGCGACCAAGTGGCAATGATTATCTCGCCACACAACCCTTTCAAGCAGAGTTGGGCACAGGCTGCCGAGACCGACCGCTACGAGATGGTGGAGTTGGCATGCAAGGCGTCGAAATACCCTGAGCAGATTGTCCCTTCGGTCATTGAGTTCCTGCTGCCTAAGCCATCATATACGGTCAATACGCTACGTCATCTAACGGAGAATTACGGCTCACAGATGAGTTTCTCGATACTTATGGGTAGCGACTTGATAAACCAGCTACCTCGCTGGAAGGATGCCCAGGAGATTATCCAGGGATATGACCTGTACGTCTATCCTCGTCCGGGGCACGAGATGGAGTTTACCACCGCAAGAACGACATTTCTGAGTGATGCTCCACAGTCACGTCACTCCTCAACCGAGGTGCGGGAGGCGTTGGAGCGCAACGAGAGCGTTGCTCAGATGGTTGCAGCGGATGTTGAGAAGTATATCCACAGCAAGGCTCTTTGGAGTCTGGGATACAAGCTCACAACACTCACCTCTGCCATATCACAAAACCCCGATGATGCCGACCTTTACGTCGAGCGCGGCAAGTGCTATTTCCGCCAAAATGATTGGGGCAAGGCGATAAATGACTTCCACAAGGCAGAGGAGTTGGCTCCGGGTAAAACGGACGCTAAGCAGTTCTTGGAGATGGCAGAAGAGATTTTAGATTTTAGATACAAAGATATATACAACCCATGATAGAGATTGACGATAAGATAGTCAGCACAGATATTCTCAGCGAATGTTTTGCTTGCGACTTGGCCCTGTGTAAGGGTATCTGCTGCGTCGAGGGCGATGCCGGAGCTCCGTTGGAGATTGACGAGGTGGATATTCTCGAAGAGGAGTATGAGAATTATGCACCATATATGACCGAGGAGGGACGTCAGGAGGTACAGCGACAAGGTTTTATGGTCGTAGATAGCGACGGAGATTATACCACGCCGCTGGTGGATAATGCCGCTTGCGCCTACGCCTTTGAGGAGAATGGCGTGACGTTTTGCGCTATCGAGAGGGCATACCGCGAGGGTAAATGCTCTTTTATAAAGCCTATTTCGTGTCATCTCTACCCGATACGTGTTATGCAGTTCCGCAACGGCTCATACGGGCTGAATTACCACCGTTGGGCTGTCTGCAAGTCGGCTGTGGAGTGTGGCAAGAAGATTGGTCTGCCGCTCTACAAGGCCCTCAAAGAGCCTATTACGCGTCGTTTTGGCGAGGATTTCTACCACTCGTTGGAGTGTGCCGAGGAGCTATTAAAAGAACAAATGAAGAACTCAATAGAAGATTAATTATATGAATATTCGCAAACTAACAAGCCTGATTATTGCAACCTTATTCCTCTCTAATGCTTTTGCCCAGAGTACAGAGACTGACGCCACCCCTAAGGCGGACTCACTGCCTGAGGATGCTATTGTGATTCATCGTGTCCCATTGGAGTCGGGGCCGGAGATTGAGACCGACGTCTTGGTCGTAGATACTATCCCTTCGTCAAGTGAGGGACTTGCCATTGTACTCTATAACGACAACACATGGCGCTATATCCGTAATCGTTCTATCTCGGCTTTGGATGAGACGGTATTCACCAAGAATTGGAATAATGAGGTCCTAAACCCATATAATATCAACGCCAATGATTTGCCTGCTTCGATGATTATCGACTTGGTCGATTCACTCAAGAGCTACCACTATCCATATAAGGGACGTGTAACCTCAAAATTTGGCTATCGCCGTCGTCGAGCACACCAGGGAACGGATATAGGTCTTCAGATTGGCGACCCTATCTATGCTACCTTCGATGGTCGTGTACGCGTTGTGCAACACTCAAATAAGGGCTATGGAAACCTTATCATCCTGCGCCACGATAACGGCTTGGAGACATACTATGCTCACCTCTCGGAGGTTCTTGTAGAGCCTAACCAATGGGTGACAGCCGGACAGGTTATCGGCAAGGGAGGTAACACAGGACGTAGTACAGGCCCACACTTGCACTTCGAGATGCGTTACAATGGCCTATCATTTGACTCAGAGCGACTAATTGACTTCGCTACGGGAACACTGCGTCGTGAGACGTTCCTGCTCAAACGCACCTACTTCAACGCCTCATCACGCTTCACGCAAGACTTTGACGTCGAGGTACAGAGCGACGAGGAGGATAAGAAGATTGCTGCCGAGGCTGCGGCACGTAAGTACCACACCGTCAGAAAGGGCGACACGTTGGGTAAGATTGCTATCAACAACGGCACTACGGTCAAGAAACTATGCCAGCTCAACGGCATCAAGGAGAGCTCAATCCTTAGCCTTGGTCAGAAGATTAGAGTGCGGTAAGAGCAGATACGAGTAGAAATAATTAACCCCGAGGTCACTAAAACTTCGGGGCTTTTTGTTTGTTATTAGTACTCTCGTTGTCCAAAGATTGTCGAGCCGATACGCACCTCTGTTGTCCCATATTCAAGGGCAATAGGGTAGTCATCGGACATACCCATCGACAGGGTGTCGAAGCTCTCATCGAAGTACTCAGCAAGCTCTGCTTTGTAGGCTCTTAGACGCTCAAAATCAGCACGAATAACGGCTTCATCTTCAGTAAAGGTTGCCATACCCATAACGCCTCTGACGCGGATATTCTTCAGCCTTTGAAAGCCTCCCGACTGGGTAAAAGCCTTCACATCTTCCCACGCCCAGCCCGACTTGGTCTGCTCACAGGTGACGTGCAACTCCACAAGACAATCTATCGTGCGACCACACTTGAGAGCCTGCTCGTTGATAGCCACAGCCAAACGCTCACTATCCAGCGACTCGATAAGCGAGACGAAGGGGGCTATATACTTTATCTTATTGGTCTGCAAATGACCTATCATAACCCACTCTATATCCTTCGGTAGGGCGGCATATTTCTCTTTCAGCTCTTGAGGGCGGCTCTCGCCAAAGCGACGTTGTCCCGCCTCATAGGCCTGCAAAATAGCCTCCGCAGGGTGAAATTTCGATACAGCCAGCAAGCTCACACCCGCAGGTAGAGCCTGTCGGATTCGCAATAAATTATCCTTGATAGACATATAACTTCGGTTTTACTTTGTAAAAGTACATATTTTTTTTAACTTTGCCTAAAGAAGATAATTATAAAAAACATAACGACGAATGAAAACACTTTTTAAGACTATCTTGTTGGCAGTAGCAGCTATCTACGCACTGACGCCATCACACGCTTGTACCAACTTTATCATCACGAAGGGAGCATCTACCGACGGCTCTATTATGGTCACTTACGCAGCCGACTCTCATCAGCTTTATGGTGCTTTGTATAAGCATAACGCCATACGCAACGGTAAGGGTATGATGGATGTAACGGAGTGGGATTCAGGCAAATACTTGGGACAGATTCCTCAGGTGCCTGTGACTTACTCTACGGTAGGTAATATGAACGAGCACTCGCTCATCATCACCGAGACAACCTTCGGAGGTCGCTCGGAGCTCTACGACCCAAAGGGCATAATGGACTATGGCTCACTGATTTATATCACTCTTCAGCGCGCTAAAACAGCTCGTGAGGCTATCGAGATTATTGCCGACTTGGCAAACACCTACGGCTACGCATCAAGCGGCGAGAGCTTCTCTATTGCCGACACGGAGGAGGCTTGGATTATGGAGCTTATAGGCAAGGGTCCCGACAACAAGGGTATCGTTTGGGTGGCTCGTCGTATTCCTGACGGCTATATCTCGGCACACGCCAACCAGGCTCGTATCACTACATTCCCACTCAACGACAAGGAGAATTGCCTCTATGCTGAGGATGTAATCTCATTTGCACGCCAGCAGGGTTACTTCTCAGGCAAGGATGAGGAGTTCTCATTCTGCGACGCATACGCACCAGCCGACTTCGGTGCTCTGCGTGGCTGTGAGGCTCGTGTGTGGGCCTTCTTCCGCACCTTTGCGGAGGGTATGGACCGCTATTTGCCATACGCTATGGGCCACGAGATTGATATGCAGGACCGTATGCCTTTGTGGGTTAAGCCATCGAAGAAAATCTCTCCTAAGCAGCTCTTTGACGCTATGCGCGACCACTACGAGGGTACTCCTATGGATATGACAAAGGATTTGGGTGCAGGTGGTCACAACCTACCTTACCGCTGGCGTCCTATGTCATTCGAGGTGGATGGCGTAACATATATGAATGAGCGTGCTACGGCTACCCAGCAGACAGGTTTTTGGATGGTAGGTCAGGCTCGTCCGGGCAAGGTGGGTATCTTGTGGTTTGGTGTGGATGATGCCGCTACATCGTGCCTTACACCTATCTATTGCAACATCACTAAGGCTCCCGACTGCTTCGCAGAGAACAACGGTAGCTCGATGTTGGAGATTGGCGACAACTCGGCTTTCTGGGTATTTAACCGCGTGACAAACTTCGCTTATATGCGCTACGATATGATTTCTGCCGACATTAGCAAGGTGGTCGATACTTGGGAGAATAGTATGCTCCGCAGCGTGGAGGCTGTCGATATGCAGATTGCCGGTATGAATGACAAGAAGCTGCGCAAGCATCTGACACACTTCAGCTGCACCACAGCACAGAAAATGGTCGATTGCTGGAATCGTTTGGATAGATATTTGCTTATCAAGTATATGGACGGCAACGTCAAGAGCGAGCATAAGGATGTATTGAGCTACGTTATTGACGGCAACGCCTCGGCTACTCACTTTGTCGAGAATGGCAATGGCAAGCAGATTCCTGATAAGATTCAGTTCCCAGGCTACAACGAGAAGTGGAAGAGAGCTGTCGCTGAGGATAATGGCGAGATACTCAAGCAGGTAGAAACAGTTATCAAGAAGTAAGTTATGAAGTACGATATTATCGTTATAGGCAGCGGTCCGGGCGGTTATGTAGCCGCCATCCGTGCCTCACAGCTTGGCAAGAAGGTCGCTATCGTCGAGAAGGCCGACTTGGGTGGTGTGTGCCTAAATTGGGGCTGCATCCCTACGAAGGCTCTGCTGAAGAGCGCACAGGTCTATACCTATTGTAAGAACGCAGCACACTATGGCGTAGAGTTGGAGGGCGAAGTGAAGCCCGACTTTGAGAAGATTGTCGCCCGCTCACGTACCGTAGCCGAGACGATGAGCAAGGGTGTGGCTTTTCTGATGAAGAAGAACAATATCGACGTTCTAAGCGGCTTTGGTCGTATCGCCGAGGCGGGTAAGGTCGATGTGGATGGCACGATATACGAGGCTCGGAACATCATCCTCGCTACGGGAGCTCGTCCACGTGAGATGCCTTTTATGCCTGTCGATTCTCAGCACGTCATCACCTCAAAGGAGGCTTTGACGCTGCCTAAGCTGCCCGAAACGATGATTGTCGTAGGCTCAGGAGCTATCGGCAGTGAGTTTGCCACGTTGTACGCCTCATTGGGCACTAAGGTCACTATCGTAGAGTATATGCCACAGATTATGCCTTTGGAGGACGAGGAGGTAGCCAAAGCTATGGAGCGTGCCTTCCGCAAGATGCGCGTTGCGGTTATGACCGCCACCACCGTCAAGCAGGTCACCGTCGAGGATGATCAGTGCAAGGTAGAGATAGAGGGCAAGAAGGGTGCAGAGACCCTCACAGCGGAGGTTGTTCTCTCGGCTGTGGGCATCAAGTCCAACATCGAAGGCATTGGTCTTGAGCAGGTGGGTATCGTCGTAGAGCGCGATAAGATTCAGGTTGATGAGCACTATCAAACCGCCGTCGAGGGCATCTACGCCATAGGCGATATAATCCCTACACCAGCCTTGGCACACGTAGCATCGGCGGAGGCTATACACTGCGTGGAGCATATCTGCGGACTCAACCCCGACGCGGTAGATTACTCGACTATCCCGTCGTGCATCTTCACCTCGCCTGAGGTAGCATCGGTAGGTATGACCGAGCAGCAGGCGCAGCAGCAGGGTATAGAGTATAAGGTAGGTCGCTTCCCATTCACGGCATCGGGCAAGGCAACAGCCGCAGGTGACAGAGATGGCTTTGTGAAGCTTATCTTTGACGCTGAGGAGCGACTCATTGGCGCACATATGGTCGGTGCTACGGTTACCGAGATGTTGGGCGAGCCAACCCTTGCCAAGAGATTGGGCGTTACGGCTCACGCTATAGCCAAGACCATTCACTCGCACCCAACGATGCACGAGGCTCTTATGGAGGCCTCAGAAGCCGCCCTCGGTGCTGCGATACACCTCTAAGGCAATGAGCAATTAGGAATTAGAAATTGCTAATTACTAATTCCTAATTCCTAATTGTTGTTACACCTACCGCGCACCCTGTAACAAGTGTAACAAAATGGGTTAATGTGCAGTATTACAGTGAGTTACGCTGTTACAGGCTGTAACAAAACTGTAACAAGTTGTAACAAAACTGTAACAGCCACCCTTACTTTGGGCTCGGTTGTCGGGTAAAACCACAAAAAAGTTCAAATCCGTTAGCAGATTTTTGACTTTTTGAGTACTAAAATTCAATTTTTGTATTATATTTGCACTATGAAACCCCATAATCTGAGTATCCGTATTGGGGGTTACATCAGCAACATACCCAAGGGCAAGGACCTCTGACCGCATATAACTATATATATACGGTTAGGGTACCCCTATGCTTTAGCATCACTAAGTGAAGCATAAATCACCGAGTATATACGAGGTATAGTCCGTGAGCTATTACGGCTCTTCGGACGTATCTCTGCCGTTACATAAGTACAACGTTACGTGTATATGTGTTGGCGTAACATCGTAATTCCGTAACTCTGAGCTACTTATCTTAGAGCTATGAATATATCGAGGAGTAAGGAGCGAGAGAGTATATTAACAATGTTATAACGCTGTTAATAGTTTAGTG
>JAGAOZ010000015.1 GCA_017623505.1 Alistipes sp. | reverse complement strand
CAGCTGGTTAGAATACGTGCCTGTCACGCACGGGGTCAGGGGTTCGAGTCCCCTACGCACCGCTCTTAAGCAACCGAAGTTTTTCGGTTGCTTTTTTTTGTGCGTAGGGGACTCGTTCAACCCGTGGCGGCGCGGCAGAGTTGTTTTGGCTTGCCAAGCAGACGGTAGTCGCTTGCAGCGACTATGATTGGTGATGAGTTGCTCAGTGTAAATACATTTTCCCTGCTCAACTCATTCCCCAATCCCTCCTCTGGAGTTATCCCTCTGCTTGTCAATCTTTGCTCTGCTCGCACCTGCGGCGGTCGGTCGAGTCAGTCGCGCTAATCAGTGGTTAGGAAAAGTGAAAAAATATGATGCGGCGGTCGCTGCCGAAATATATGTGTTGATTTATTCTTTTTTACTAAGGTATATTTCGGCTTCAACCCGTGGCGGCGCGGCAGAGGGGGCTGCGGGTGATTATTTTTGTGGCTTGTGGAGTGATTTCGTGTAGCCACATCGTTTACATCGGGTTCCGCTGGTGGGAGCTCCGCCCGTAGCTGTTTCGTAAACAAAATGATAGTTATCACGCAAATATTCGTGATTCGGACATTTTAGACCCTTGATTTCAATAAGTTTTCCCATAAGTTATATGATTAATATTTATCTCCACTACAAAATTAAATAAACTTTACCACAAAAACAAAATAGGCGGGAGTCATCACGACTGCCGCCTACTTCTGAGGATTGCTCCAAATTAAGAACAACTGCGTCAGCACCTAAAAAAACTACTACCGGCGGCAACAGATTTGAGCAGAGCAAGAGTGTTGGGGAATGTTGGAGCCTGTGGGCTTAGGCTTGAGATTGTAGGCTATGGGAGCTTGCTCACAATAGACTTACAATCACAAGTCTGATAATTGCGTAGCAATACAACATTACCCAATACTCGCAGACAACTCTGCCACATTGCCACAGCTGAAAGGAGTTTCGAGGAGCAGATAAAACGAAAATAGGCGGGAGTCTCACGACTGCCGCCTACTTCTGAGGATTGCTCCATAACTAACAACTGCGTCAGCACATAAAAAACTACTAACGCACGCGGCAGCCGAGAGCAGACCGAAAATGTTTGGGTGGAGCAAAGACCGTAGGTCGGATGTGAAGAGTTGATGCAGGCAAGAAAATTTATTTACTTGCTAGCATCGACTCTTTGCATTTTAATCGCTTGCGATAGCTCCACACAAATATTGCAGACAAGTCTGCCGAGGCGTAATTGTGCGAAAGGAGTTTCGAGGAGCAAATAAAAACAAAATAGGCGGGAGTCATCACGACTGCCGCCTACTTCTGAGGATTGCTCCTCGAAACTACTAACCCAAACTTAAATAAATGAAGAAACCTCACTGTAACACAGGGGTTACAGCTGACAAATATATTGCAAACTTGGTGCCGTTGGCACACTTGATATCAAAGTACGTCTAAACATCACAGCATTGTGCCCAAACACAATATTTTCGTTATTCACTAACGGTTTTCTTACGCATATAGAACGTAAACGGGTGGCATTTTATTTTGCTGCGTATGATTTTTTAATCGTGTACTACGATTTAGACAATACAATGCGAGGTTGCTCCTTTTGGTGGGGCAACCTCGTTTAGTGTATTGTCACTGCAACTTAGTCGTTTGGGTAGGCGGCGATAAAGATATTGCGCTTGCGGAGTTCGTCGTTTACATCCAAAAGCGACTGCAGCGATACGCGACCAATAACATAGTTATATTTGTCAGACTTATACTCCTCGCTGATAGATTCGAAATTCAGCAGAGCCAAATCCGAGAGGTTAGAGTAACGGTAATAGACGCGGAATGAGTGGTCGGTAGTGTACTCGGGTAGTTGCGAGTCATTACGTTTCTTATACTCATATTTATAGTCGTAAAGGCACGCTGTAATATCACTCAGAACAGCCGAGCCGGTAGGGTAGCCACCCGCACCTCGACCAAACATAAATTGCTTGTCGTAGAACAGGCCTTTGATAACCACGCCGTTGAACTCATCCTCCACACTATATATGTATTTATTACGTGAGATAAGTTGCGGCATAACGCTCATAATAAGGCGGTTATCCTTAAGCTTCTCAACGTGTGCAACTAACTTGAAACGACGCTCCTTCTCGTTGGCAAAACGGATATCATCATCGCCCATATTCGATATTCCGTAGGTAAAAATCTTCTCAGGAGCAACGTACAATCCAAAGGCGTGAACGGTGATTATGATGAGTTTAAAGAGTGAATCCCAACCATCAATATCAAGCGACGGATTGCTCTCGGCAAAGCCTAAATCTTGCGCCAACTTCAAGGCGTTGTCATACGACATATTCTCGTTAAAAATCTTCGAGAGGATGAAGTTGGAAGAGCCGTTCAAAATACCCTTGACCGAGGTGAGCAAATCGTTGTCGTAGTACTCCTCCAGGTTACGGATTACGGGGATACTGCCACACGCCGACGCATCGTACAACAGACCGACGTTATAGCGGGCTTGCAGGTCAATCAGCTCCTCGATATGGTGCGCCAACATCTTCTTATTACCCGACACAACAGGCAGACCGCTCTGCAAAGCACGCTTAACGATAGTGTATGCAGCATCGGCATCGTCAATAAGCTCTACGATAAAGTTAATCTCCGGGTCGTTGAAAATATCGTCGGCGTTATCGGTAAAAGCAACATCTGCGTTGCGAGGTTTCGAAAGATTACGTACGCACACACGCTTAATCTCCACATTTTTAGAGTTGATACGCTTGAGTACGTCGTACAATCCACTACCCACTGTACCAAAGCCAAACAATCCGATGTTAAGTTTCTTTGAGTTCATCTTATCTATCTAAAAATTTAAGTATTATATCATTTAATTTCTTATGCTCAACCAAAAAGCCATCGTGTCCAAAGTCGGAGTCTATCAAATGGTACTCGACAGAGGGAATATTCTCCACAAAAGGACGATGGTCCTCAGGGGTAAATAGAATATCCGATGTAATAGCGACAACCAAAACACGAGCCTTTATGCCTTGCAAAACCTCCTCCACAGAGCCACGTCCGCGCGCTATATTGTGCGAATCGACAGCCTGGCTAAGGCGGTAATAAGAGTAGGCATTGAAACGACGACGCAGCTTCTCGCCCTGATAGCGTTGATAGGTATGAACATGTCGCTCAAAAGAGGCGGAGTCGAGGTCGGCATCGGCTTGTGTCTTGTCGTATGCCTTACCGCCACGATAGCTCAAAAGAGCAATACTGCGAGCCGTAGCCATACCTTGCTCGCCTGCCTGAGCCGAACGCTCACCGAAGGTCGCATCGCACTCGATAGCCATACGCTGCGATTCGTTAAATGCCGCAGCCCAAGGTGTTGTATTTGTGGCGGTTGCGATAAGTGCTGCCGACTCAGCAAACGAGGGCTGCATAACAAGCCACTCCATACACTGAAAACCTCCGATAGAGCTACCGATAAGCATCTTCACTCGCTCGATGCCCAAGTGCTCAGCAAGCAACTGATGACATCGCACCATATCGCGAACGGTGAT
Source organism: Alistipes sp. (assembly GCA_017623505.1). Lineage (GTDB taxonomy): Bacteria > Bacteroidota > Bacteroidia > Bacteroidales > Rikenellaceae > Alistipes. The sequence goes on along the minus strand of JAGAOZ010000015.1, from coordinate 16,478 downwards.
GCGAGGGAAGTCGCCATACCACGCCTCGCCCGTAGAGGGGTTCGTCGAAAGAGGGCCCGTAGTACCATAGCATGAGCCGAGGAAATTGGCACACACGACAAAGTACTTCGCAGGGTCAAGAAAACACCCCTGCTCAACGGTGTGGGGCCACCAATCAGCAACATCGGAGTTGGCGGTCAGTGCGTGGCACACCCATACAACATTATCACGCTGAGAGTTCATAGAGCCGTAGGTGTGATATGCTATCTCAAGCGAAGGCAACACCTCGCCTGACTCCAGGGTGAATGGTTTATCGTATAAAAACTTCTGCACCATAATCTACACGTGCTTGAATGCTTGCTCGAAATCGGCAATAATATCCTCGACATTCTCCAGACCTAACGAGATACGCAGCAGGGTAGGTGTTACGCCAGCGGCACGCTTATCCTCGTCACTGAGTTGCTTGTGGGTAGTCGATGCAGGGTGGGTAACGACTGTTATCGAGTCGCCAATCATTGTCATATTACCCGCCAACTTGAGTGCCTCGACAAAGCGAACTGTGCTATCCAAAGAGCCCTTCAGCTCGATAGTAAAGACGCTCGAGGCTCCGTAGCGGAAATATTTTTGAGCGTTAGCATAGCCTTTGTGCTCCTCAAAACCGATATAGCTCACTCGCTCCACCAATGGATGCTGACGACAGAACTCCGCCAGACGGCGCGTAGACTCGACTTGGTGCTTGACACGCAACGAGAGAGTTTCCAAGCCGATGAGCATTAGATAACTATCAAAAGATGATGGGCAACAGCCGAAATCTCGCAGACCATCAACACGACACTTGACAATAAAAGCCTGATTGCCAAAGGTTTTATAGAGATTTAAGCCGTGATAGCCCTCCGACGGACCATCAATCTGCGGAAACTTACCGTTACCCCAATCATAGTTACCGCCATCGACAATTATGCCGCCCATAGCCGTTCCGTGGCCGTTAATCCACTTGGTTGCCGAATCAACAATGATATTAGCACCCCACTCAAAAGGATTACACAAGAAGCCACCTGCACCGAAGGTGTTATCAACGACGAATGGGACATCAGTCCTCTTGGCCAACTTGCCAATAGCCTCCAAATCCAACACATCACACGTAGGGTTACCCATACTCTCCACGAAGATAGCTTTGGTCTTATCGTCAATCAGACGCTCAAAATCTGCAACGGTGTCACCCTCAGCTATACGACACTCAATACCCAACTTACGCAACGATATGCGAAATTGATTATACGTACCGCCATAGAGGTATGGCGAGGTCACGATATTATCGCCCGCCTCAGCCAATGAACTGACGGCTAAAAATATTGCCGACATACCCGACGCCACAGCCAAAGCACCTACACCATTATAGAGCGCGGCAATACGCTCCTCGTAAGCCGCTGTGGTTGGGTTATGCAGGCGTGTGTAGATATTACCCGCCTCGCTCAACTCAAAAAGGTTGGCTGCATAGTCGCAACTCTTGAAGTGATATGCCGCAGTAGGGTAGATAGCTATACCGCGTGAGCCTGTCGAATCGACGTGATAACCGCCGTGTATCTGTTTTGTCTCGAATTGAAGTTTCTCGTTTGCCATAACTAACAATAATATATAATAGGTCCGAACTTTGTCGAACAAGTGATTCAAAATTTAATCTTTAGGTTGATTTTGGTGTCATCCAACACCCGACAGCTCTTAGCCATCAATAAGAAAAATAGTGCCTAACGGCACATTCGCATAGACATAGACGCCATAATATTTACAGCGCAAAGAGCAAGTGATATGTTGCTACAATGTGTCATTCCGATTGCTTTGAGTGTTGCAAATATATAAATTATTTTTCTTCCCTGCAAACCCTTATAAACAACAATAGTCTGCCACTGCGACAGACTATTACATCAGATATTTACCTCGGAGGCCTCTAACATATTGTTCAGCAGAGCATAAACAGTCAATCCCGCCACAGATTTTATACCAGTCTTATGAGCTATATTTTTACGATGCGACATAACCGTATGGATGGATATGTTCAGCTCATCGGCAATCTCTTTATTCGCCATACCCTTTGCCACCAAAATCAAGACATCGCGCTCACGCTCCGAGAGCTCATGGCTATCACTATATGGATTCGTTTGACTCTGCTCAACAGCCGTTTGCAGTTTCTTGATAAGCTTAGTCTTGTTATCGTAGATATTAATCACGCCATCGGCCTGACGCAGAAATTCATCCTCACGCACCGTGCTGACCATAATAACAAGCGTACGAGATTGGAGGGCTTCGTATCGGTAGCGCATATTCGCTCCGACAGCCGCGGCTTGAGAACCGACAATGACAATATCTGCAGAAGAGAGAAGGTGACACTCCTCCAAAGCATCGACACTATCTAATCGAGCAACAACCTCAAAATCAGAGCCCTGCAACAAATTAGTTAAACCTACACATACAATTTCCGAGGGTTCAACAATCACTATACGTTGCTTCTTCATAATTTGACTCTCCTTTCTGCCTCCAGGGCCAACGGCGCAAGTAACTCCATCTCCAAACGGGTGTGATGTGACAAATCTTCACGCATGGTATAAATATCATAGAGCAAACCGCATCGCTGATGTATCGAACAGCTCTCAGGAAGATACTTTATGATGATACTCTTCATATCGTCAATCTTCTCACATATATCGGTATGGTTATCCATACATTCATCAACCATCGGATTATCAATCTTCTCGCCGGCCAGCAGACGCTTCATATATGGGAACATGACGCTCTCCTCATAGGCAAGATGCTCGCGAATCTCTGAAGCATACCCCTCATAGAAGCGGCGCAGCAACAGCCTCTGTCGCACATCGCATAGAGCAAGCACCTCATCAATACCGCGTTCAATACGTGGCAGCACTACATCCAGGTAGTAGCTATGCGACGACTCCAAAAACCTAAGCACCATAGGCAAATCATCGACAGACAGCCTCTCCAACACAATATCATCTTCGACCTTGGCATAGATACGGCATATTGTCAAAAACAACTCTGCCGACATACCGTAACGCTCACACATCTGACCAACCGATATATCGCCGAAAGGCAGTTGCATATCCAAACGCTCAAGAATAGAGAGCAGACGGTAATCTGCATCCAAGAGCTCTGCAACGGTCATCTCTTGCGAGAATATCACTTCATGGTTTCCATCAATTTTATAGCTATTCATAACTACTTGTTTAAAAGCTCAACAGCAAATATACACAATTATTCCGACTTACAGACCAAACATAAGAGCTAATCTGTATGCGGCAAAACTCAGCACCCACGCCAATCCGGTAGAATAGAGCATCGAGAAGAGAGCCCATTTCCAGCCACCGGCCTCACGCGCAATAGCAACCAAGGTCGCCAAACAAGGACAATAGAGCAAAACGAAGATAATCATAGCCAAAGCCGAAGCCCGCGAATAATCGCCAGAGCTGACAATACGCTGCTGGAGCGTATGCGACTCTGCCTGCTTATCATCCACCGAATAGAGCACGCCCAACGTGGAAACAACAATCTCCTTAGCCGAAGCTCCCGACAAAAGAGCCACACCGGCTTTCCAATCCAGACCCAATGGCTCCATAACCGGCTCGATGAGTTTACCTATCTGACCCAGATATGAGCGTTCGCCTTGTGTTGGAGCAGGCTCAACATCTTCTACGGATTGAGCGGTATCAGCAGCGGATACGACCTCTATATTTGCACTCTGTGCAGGCTGCTCAGCGTTCTGTACGGGCTCTTCCGGACGAGGATAGTAGCTCAAGAACCAAATAATTACCGATGCAACGAGAATCAGACCTCCCATCTTGCGCAGATATTGACGCGAGCGTTCCCACATGTGACGAATAATGGCATTAGCTGTCGGAACACGATATGGCGGAAGCTCCATTACAAAAGGAGTTTCATCGGCACCAAACATATATTTTCGAAGCAGACGAGCTGTTACAATAGCAACCAAAGCTCCTAATATATATATAACAAAGAGCATCAAGCCTGCATAATCAGGAAAGAATGTACCCACAAACAGGATGTAGACCGGAAGGCGGGCACTACACGACATAAATGGATTCATCAGAATAGTGATGATTCGACTCGAATGGCTCTCAATTGAGCGCGTAGCCATAACAGCCGGAACATTACAACCAAAACCCATAATCATCGGAATAAAAGACTTTCCATGCAGACCGGCAAGGTGCATCAACTTATCCATAATAAACGCCGCACGAGCCATATAGCCCGAATCCTCCATAAAAGCGATAAAGAGATAGAGTATGACAATGTTAGGCAGGAATGATATTACAGAGCCTATACCGCCAATCACGCCATCAACCAATAAATCTCTAAATGCGCCATCATCCATCATCGACCCTACAAACTCCCCAAGCCAGGTAAAGCCGGCATCGAGCCACTCCTGCGGATAAGCTCCCAGAGTAAATGTGGACCAAAACATCAACATTATGATAGCAAGAAATATCGGCATACCGAGCCAACGGTTGGTCACTACCTTGTCGATAAACGAGGTCTTAGAGTTGGTTATCTTAGGACTAGATGTATAGGTTTCAGCCAAAGCACCCTCAATAAAACCGTACTTCTCGTTGGTAATTGCACTCTCTACATCCTCATTCAAAGACTCGATGATGCGGGCTGCTCCGCGAATACTGCGATTGCTCCACTCGGTATAGTGAGGCGACTGGCGCAACAACTCCTTCACATTATTATCGCCCTCAAGCAGCTTGATAGCCCAATAGCGAGGAGGGAAACAGTTTGGCAACTCCGCCAAATTATCCTTCATCATTCGGGAAATCTCTGCCACCTCATTTTCGATGGTCTGCGAGTAGTTGATATGGATATGGCGAACCTTTGGATTCTGATTCTCAAAGGTTAATATAACCTCGTCAAGCAGGGCCTCAATACCTCTACCGTCGCGCGCAACAACAGGGACCATAGGCACTCCAATCATTCCGCCCAAACTATCGTAGTCGAGCGTTGCACCGCTCTGCTCCAGCTCGTCGTACATATTCAGAGCAACGACAATCTTCGGATTAAGGTCGATAAGCTCGGTTGTAAGATAGAGGTTACGTTCCAGATTGGATGCCACCACAGCGTTGATAATCACATCGGGCAGCTCCTCCATCAAATGACGGCGCACATAGAGCTCTTCGGGAGAGTAGGCCGTCAAGGCGTATGTGCCCGGCAGGTCGGTGATGTTAATTTTATAACCTTTATATTTTAGTGAGCCGCTCTTGGCATTGACCGTCACGCCGCTATAATTGCCGACGTGTTCGTGTCCGCCCGATATGGCATTAAAAAGCGAGGTCTTGCCACTGTTGGGGTTACCGACAAGAGCTACGTTTATCTCGCGAATCTTCTCCTCGACAATTCGCTCGATATACTCATCATCGGTTACCACGGTCGCACCATCGTTCTGCAATTCATAGCCTCGCGCCTCCTCTATGGTGAGCACCTCGACCATCGCAGCCTCCGAGCGACGCAACGACACCTCGTAACCCATAATGGCATACTTTATAGGGTCACGCAGTGGGGCATTGAGCACCGCCTCGACCTTCTGTCCGCGAACAAAGCCCATCTCCAAAATACGACGGCGGAAACCTCCGTGTCCCTGTACTTTGATAATGACAGCACGTTCGCCACTTTTGAGTTCGGATAACAGCATAGTTGTTTAGTTGTTATTTTTGCTCGCAAAAATAGCGTATTTTTCTCATATAGTCAATCCCCCGATTAAGTGATGCAGCCCAAAATATTCACTACATTTAGCTATTGTCTGGCTGTGATGTATAGGTTACCTTTGCAGTAGTAATTTGAAAAGAGGTTTATTTTGTTTGTTTTATGAATAGTCTCTTCACGCCTGAGATAGACGCGGAGAGCGGTGCAGGAATCTAACTTTGCATCGGTCGGGAAAGCCACCCGACACACACCGAAAGAGAGCGGGTCAGCGACTTGCTCTCTTTTGCTGATAGATGGTAACGATTAAAGAGTGGTAACAAGCCGCGCCAACTATCAATATCTAAAATTTTACCAATTATTGGTGTATCAAAAAAGTGAATAACTTGTTAATAGTTTTTAATGGAAATTTTGCATACCATATATTAATAGAGTAATTTTGTCCTATGGAAACAAGGGCGATACATATCTTAGCTCCGCAAGTGCCTGTGCAGGCTCTGCCTTTGGTGGCGGATGCTGTGGCGGGTGGCTGCGGCGAAAAGTGCGAGGGTGTGTGCGATAAGAAAACAAATTTAATAGGATAGTTGCCGTTGGAGCGTCTGCTTCGGCGGCTTATTATTTTTACACAGTTATACAATAAAGCGTTATGAAAGTAGCAGTTATTATGGGTTCGACAAGCGATTGGGGCATTATGTCGGCAGCAGTAGAGACTCTTGAAGAGTTGGGTATCGAATACGAGAAGCGAGTGATTAGTGCTCACCGCACACCACATCTTATGTTTGAGTATGCAACTACTGCACGTGAACGTGGCATAGGCGTTATCATAGCAGGAGCAGGTGGTGCAGCACACGTAGCGGGCGTAACGGCAGCCTTGACAACCGTTCCCGTTATCGGTGTACCTATCAAGACCTCGACACTCAACGGTCTGGACTCACTGCTTTCGATAGTGCAGATGCCTGGCGGAATACCCGTATCAACAACAGCCATCAACGGAGCAAAGAACGCCGCCTTGATAGCAGCTTCGATATTTGCCCTGACCGACAAAGAGTTGGAGGCTCGATTGGAGGCTTACCGTAAGGCTCAAACCGAGAAGGTGCTTAGTGCTGAATTATAATACAATCAAGATATGAAGAATTACCGCATCTACGTCGAGAAGTTGCCACGATTTCAGGTCGAGGCAGATACTCTGCGTAAAGAGTTAAACAACAATTTGGGGCTCAACCTCCGCTCGTTGCGTCTGCTGAATGTATACGACCTATTCGGCTTCTCGGAGGAGCTGTTGGAGAAGAGCCGTTATGCAGTTTTTGGCGAGATAGTAACCGACAATGTAGCCGACGAGTGTCCGCTCGAGGGCGAGAAGTATTTAGCAGTAGAGTATCTGCCGGGACAGTTTGACCAGCGAGCAAGCTCGGCTGTGGCTTGTGTACGTCTGATAGAGCCTACAGCCGATGTCCGCATCAAGAGCTCTAAACTGCTGATTTTCGACAAGTCGCTCACCGATGAGGAACTCGCTCGCATCGAGCGTTACTACATCAATGCTGTGGAGTCGCGTCGCAAGGATTTGAGCCAGCTATCGGATATGGAGAGCGCTGAGGTGAAGCCTGTGCCTATCCTGCACGGACTCATCTCCCTCAAGGATGAGGAGTTAGAGCCATTCTGCAAGGAGTATGGTTTGGCAATGAATGCCGATGATTTGCGTGAGGTAGTGAAGTATTACCAGCGTGAGCAACGCGACCCATCGGAGACTGAGCTTCGCATACTCGACACCTATTGGAGCGACCATTGCCGCCACACCACATTTACAACCGAGATTGAGCAGATAACAATCGACGAGTCATTCCTCAAGAAGGAGTTGGAGGAGTCGTTGGAGACTCTGCACCGCATACGTAAGGAGCTCGGCAGAGAGCAGAAGAGCCTCTGTCTTATGGAGCTTGCGACAATCGGTGCACGTTATCTGAAGAAGACGGGCGTACTCGACAACTTGGAGCAGAGCGAGGAGAATAACGCCTGCTCGATATTTGTCAATGTCGATGTGGATGGCGTAGAGGAGAAGTGGTTGCTTCAGTTCAAGAACGAGACACACAACCACCCAACCGAGATTGAGCCTTTTGGTGGTGCTTCGACCTGCCTGGGTGGAGCTATCCGCGATCCACTTTCAGGCAGAAGCTACGTCTATCAGGCTATGCGTGTGACAGGTGCGGGCGATATCTATAAGAGTGTAGCCGAGACTATGAAGGGTAAACTCCCTCAGCGTATCATCTCGGCAAAGGCAGCTGCGGGCTACTCAAGCTACGGTAACCAGATAGGTCTGGCAACAACACACGTTCGCGAGATTTACCATCCCAACTACGTTGCTAAGCGTTTGGAGGTGGGTGCTGTCGTTGGAGCAGTTAAGGCTGAGAATGTACGTCGTGAGTCCCCTGCGGCAGGCGATGTGATTTTGCTCTTGGGAGGTCGCACAGGTCGTGACGGTATCGGCGGAGCAACAGGCTCATCGAAGGAGCATAACGTAAAATCTATCGAGGAGTGTAGCTCGGAGGTACAGAAGGGTAATGCACCTGAGGAGCGTAAGCTGGAGCGTCTGTTCCGTCGTGCCGAGGTTACACGTCTGATAAAGAAGTCGAACGACTTTGGTGCGGGCGGTGTCAGCGTAGCTATTGGCGAGTTGGCGGATGGCTTGGATATCTACTTGGACAGAGTGCCTACAAAATATAGCGGACTGAACTCTACGGAGCTTGCCATCAGCGAGTCGCAGGAGCGTATGGCTGTGGTAATTGAGAAAAAGGATGTAGAGCAGTTCTGCAACTATTGCCACGAGGAGAATATCGAGGTTACACACGTAGCCGACGTGACGGATACCGCACGACTGAAGATGTTCTACAATGGCGAGATGATTGTAAACCTCTCGCGTGAGTTTATCGACAGTGCCGGTGCTAAGCACTACACTAAGATTCGTATTGGTGAGGTCGAGGAGTGCAATCCTTTCCACCGCACCATTGAGGGCGACACACTGCGTGAGCGAGTATATGCCAACTTGCAGCAGGATAATGTCCTCTCGCAGCGAGGTATGATTGAGATGTTCGACTCTACAATCGGTGCTTCGACTGTCTTGATGCCTTTTGGTGGAAAGACACAGAATACCGGAACTCAGGTATCGGTGCAGAAGTTGCCTGTGGGTAAGGCGATGACCAATACTGCCAGCATTATGGCTTTCGGATATAACCCATTCCTCGCTACGTGGAGCCCATATCACGCCTCGGCATACGCTGTTGTAGAGGCTGCGGCTAAGGTGGTGGCAGCAGGTGCTCGCTACGATAAGATGCGTTACTCATATCAGGAGTATTTCGAGCGTATGCACAGCGAACTCTCGTGGGGTAAGCCATTGGCAGCACTGCTCGGAGCATTGAAGATGCAGGTGGAGTTAGGCTTGCCATCTATCGGTGGTAAAGACTCTATGAGCGGAACATTCCAAGATATAAACGTACCTCCGATGTTGATGGCATTTGGTATCACAACAGTCGATGCACGTACCGTCATCAGTCCAGAGTTCAAGTCGGCCGGTAATAAGCTCTATTTGATTAAGCACACCCCAAAAGCCAACTATATGCCTAACGTTGAGCAACTCAAAGAGAACTTCTCGGCGGTAAGCACAGCAATAGAGCAGGGTAAGATTCTCTCGGGTTATGCTATCGGCTTTGGTGGCGTAGCGGAGGCTGTGGCTAAGATGTCGTTCGGTAATATGGTCAGTGCAGAGGTAGAGCTCTCGGAGAACGAGTTGTTTGACTACAACTATGGCTCTATTTTGGTGGAGGCTGCTGAGGAGTTGCATTTGCCAAACGCAATGCTTATCGGTCAGACCACCTCACAAGAGTATGTTACAATCAATGGCGAGAGCTTCGCTATCGAGAAGTTGCAGAAGGTGAACTCAGAGAAGTTCTGCCAGATATATCCCGACAGAGGTATTGAGGGCGGAGTGACGCGTAAGAGCGAGCCACAGGATTGCAAGATTCGCTGCCAGGCAGAGCCTACCGATGAGGTAAAGGTCTATATCCCTGTCTTTGCCGGAACGAACTGCGACTACGACACCGCAAAGGCTTTTGAGCGTGCGGGAGCGACAGTCGCAACAGGCGTATTTTGCGACCTTACAGCTGAGGATATTTTCGCCTCTATCGAGCGAATGAAGCGAGCTATCGACGAGTGTAATATATTTGTATTGAGTGGCGGATTCTCTGCCGGTGATGAGCCAGATGGTAGTGGTAAGTTTATCGCTAACGTACTCAACAATAAGGCTATCACCGACGCTATCCACGCCTTGTTGGACCGAGGTGGCTTGATTTTGGGTATCTGTAACGGCTTCCAGGCGTTGGTTAAGTCGGGATTGCTGCCTTATGGTCGTTTGGGTAAGGTTGTGAAGGAGTCGCCAACACTCTTCCGCAATGATATCAACCGCCATATCTCTCAAATCGTAACTACCCGCGTAGCGACCACTGCTTCGCCATGGCTCTCATCGTTCAATATTGGCGACGAACACTCAATCGCAGTAAGTCACGGTGAGGGTAAGTTTGTGGTAAGCGATGAGATGGCCGAGGAGCTCTTTGCTAATGGACAGATAGCATTCCAATATGTCGATGCTCAGGGTAATGCTACTATGCAGGCTCCGATGAACCCTAACGGCTCATCATTCGCTATCGAGGGTATCATCAGCCCAAGCGGTCAGATTTTGGGTAAGATGGGACACACCGAGCGATATGAGGATAACCTCTTCAAGAATATCAGCGGCGAGAAGCGACAGGATATTTTCACCAATGCAGTAAACTATTTCAAGAAACAATAACAGACACAATATTATGGCTAAAAGTTACGAAAAGGCTGGCGTAAATCTCGAAGCCGGCTACGAAGTAGTAAGACGTATTAAATCGCACGTAAAATCGACCAATCGTCCGGGTGTTATGGGTAACATCGGTGCTTTTGGCGGTATGTTCGACTTGGCATCACTCGGCTACAAGGAGCCAATCCTTGTAAGCGGAACAGATGGCGTAGGAACAAAACTAAAGATTGCTTTTGAGATTGACAAGCACGACACTATCGGTATTGACGCTGTGGCAATGTGCGTAAATGACGTGTTGGCGCAGGGCGCAGAGCCGATGTTCTTCCTCGACTATGTGGCAGTAGGCCATAACGAGCCAGCCAAAATTGAGGCTATCGTGGCGAGCGTCGCTGAGGGTTGTCGTCAGGCGGGCTGTGCGCTTATCGGTGGAGAGACTGCCGAGATGCCGGGTATGTATGGCGGTGGCGAGTACGATATTGCAGGTTTTACGTGCGGTGTTGTGGAGCGCGCGAAGCTTATCGACGGCTCGAAGGTGAAGTTGGGCGACGTGTTGGTGGGTATCGCATCGAGCGGTGTTCACTCTAACGGATTCAGCCTTGTGCGCAAGATTGTCAGCGACAACGGCTTCGATTTGAAAGCCCCTCACACAGACCTTGGCGATAAGCCACTTGGCGAGGTACTTTTGACACCTACACGCATCTACGTAAAGCAGGTTTTGGAGGTTATCCGCGAGTGTGATGTTCACGGCATAAGCCACATTACGGGTGGTGGTTTCGATGAGAATATTCCACGTATCTTGAGCGAGGGTCAGGGTGTCGAGGTTACTGAGGGTAGCTGGGAGATTCTGCCTGTGTTCCACTTCCTGGAGAAGTATGGCAAGGTGGCTCATCGCGAGATGTTCAACATCTTTAATATGGGTATCGGAATGGTTATCGCACTCGACGAGAGCGAGGCTGCGACGGCTATCGAGATTCTTACAAAGCATGGCGAGAAAGCCTCTATCATCGGTCGCATCGTAGAGGGCGAGGGTGTTACTATTAAATAAATAAGGTAAAAGGGTATGAAGCACAAAATCGCAGTTTTCGCAAGCGGCTCGGGCTCCAACTTTGAGGCTATATGCTCAGCTGCCGAGCGGGGAGAGATTCCCGCCGAAGTGGCATTGATGGTGTGCGACAAACCCTTAGCCGCAGTTTGTGAGCGAGCTCGCAAGCACAATGTTCCATCATTTATATTCTCGGCCAAAGATTACGAATCCAAAGCAGAGTATGAACAGCAGATAGTGGAGGAGTGTCAGCAGCGAGGTGTTGAACTTATCTGTTTGGCGGGTTATATGCGACTTGTGGGTAGCACATTGCTCAATGCCTACCGTGGCAGGATTATCAACCTACATCCATCTTTGCTACCTTTATACAAGGGTGCGAGAGCCATTGAGCAGGCTTTTGAGAATGGCGACAAGCGTTACGGAGCAACAATCCACTATGTTGATGAGTCGCTGGATGGTGGCGAGATTATCTCGCAGCAAAGCCTCTGCTATGAGGGCGACTCTTTGGAGGAGGTAACCGAGATGATTCATCAGTTGGAACATAAACTATACACAGAAACTATTAAAACACTATTAAGCAAATAATTAGGTATGAGAGCATTAGTCAGCGTAAGCGACAAGCAGGGAGTTGTTGAGTTTGCACAACAACTCCGCGAGTTAGGTTGGGAAATTATCGCTACGGGCGGTACAATGAAACTCTTGAAGGAGAGCGGCGTAGAGGTAATCAACATCAGCGATGTTACCGGTTTTCCGGAGATTTGTGATGGCCGTGTAAAGACACTTCATCCAAAGGTGCACGGCGGTCTGTTGGCTCGTCGTGATGATGAGAGCCACTTGAAGGCTTTGAAGGATAACGCCATAGAGTTTATTGATATGGTATGTGTAAACCTTTATCCTTTCCGTCAGACAATTGCAAAGCCGGATGTAACAATGGAGGATGCTATCGAAAATATCGACATCGGCGGCCCATCAATGTTGCGCAGTGCAGCGAAGAACTACAAGGATGTAACTGTTGTCTGCGACCCTAAGGATTATGCTCAAATCATCAGCGAGATTAAGGCTGAGGGTAACACCTCACTCCAGACACGTCTGCAACTCTCGGCTAAGGCTTACACCCACACAGCACAGTACGATGCGATGATTGCGACCTACATGCGCAAGGCCGCAGGCTTGAATGAAAAACTCTTCTTGGAGTTCGACCTCAAGCAGGGCTTGCGTTATGGCGAGAATCCTCACCAGGAGGCGAAGTTCTACGGCAGCGAGGCTGCAGGAGCTTATTCATTGGCTTCGGCTAAGCAGTTAGGCGGTAAGGAGCTCTCATACAACAATATTCAGGATGCTAATGCAGCACTCTGCATCACTCGCGAGTTTGATGAGCCATTCTGCGTAGGTCTGAAGCACATGAACCCTTGTGGTGCAGCTATCGGAGTAGACGTTGTGGATGCGTGGACTAAGGCATACGAGGCTGATAAGGTAAGTATCTTCGGCGGTATCGTAGCTACGAACTGCGAGATAAATAAGGAGGTAGCAGAGTTGATGAAACCTATCTTCTTGGAGATTATTATGGCACCTTCGTTCACTGACGAGGCTTTGGAGGTGTTCTCAACAAAGAAGAATCTGCGTCTGTTGCAGATTGATATGTCGAAGTCGGAGAGCGTCGATAAGCAGTACGTAAGCGTCAATGGCGGTTTGTTGGTGCAGGACTTGGATAAGAACACCCGCGAGGTGGTAGAAGATATGTGCGTTACCGAGGTTAAGCCATCGGCAGAGCAGTTGAGCGACTTGAACTTTGGCTGGAGAATCGTTAAGCACGTAAAATCAAACGCTATCGTTGTCGTAAAAGACGGTCATACCGTAGGTGTCGGTGCAGGTCAGATGAATCGTGTCGGTTCAGCCGAGATAGCACTCAAGCAGGCTCACGCAGCAGGCTTCACGACCGACTTGGTATTGGCGTCGGACGGTTTCTTCCCATTTGATGATACAGTCACAATGGCAGCAGAGTATGGCGTAACGGCTATCGTTCAGCCAGGCGGTAGCGTACGTGATGAGGACTCTGTGAAGAAGGCTAATGAGAAGGGTATTACGATGCTCTGTACCGGTATGCGTCATTTTAAGCACTAAACCGATATGAAAGTTCTTGTAGTAGGTTCGGGTGGCAGATGCCACGCCATAGTGGAGGCACTGAGTAAGTCGCCACAAGTAGAAAAGATTTTCTCTGCACCAGGCAACGCCGGAATAGCTGCTTTGGCAGAGTGCGTAGCAATAAAGGAGACCGAGATTGACCGATTGGCAGACTTTGCCGCAGAGCAGGGTGTAGGGCTTACGGTTGTTGGTCCGGAGGTTGCTTTGGAGGCCGGTATTGCCGATTTGTTTGCCGAGCGAGGCTTGCGTATCTTTGGCCCTAAGCGTAATGCAGCACGCATCGAGACAAGTAAGGAGTTTGCAAAGGAGTTGATGGCAAAATACAACATCCCAACGGCTGCATTCCGCACTTTTACCGATTTCGACGCGGCCATGGAGTATGTCAAGGCTGGTAAGCTGCCTATCGTGCTGAAGTATGATGGTTTGGCAGCCGGCAAGGGCGTAGTCATTGCCGAGACTCTTACCGAGGCGGAGGAGGCTCTCAAAGATATGTTGCTCGACGCTAAGTTTGGCGAGGGCAAGGTGGTTATCGAGGAGTGTTTGGTAGGCCCTGAGTTCTCGCTGATGTGCTTCGTCAATGGCGAGAGTGTCTATCCTATGCCTGTGGCACAAGACCACAAGCGCGCATACGATGGCGACAAAGGTCCAAATACGGGCGGTATGGGAGCTTATACTGAGCTTCCATTTATCACCGACGAGGATTTGGAGTATGCTATGCAGAAGATTATGTTGCCTACCGCTAAGGCTCTCGCAGCCGAGGGCGCACCATTCTGCGGCGTGCTGTATGGCGGATTGATGAAGACCCCCGACGGTATTAAGGTCATCGAGTTCAACGCACGCTTTGGCGACCCAGAGACTGAGGTTGTTCTGCCTCGTATCAAGAGCGACATCTGCCAGGTATTCTGCGACGTAGCCGATGGCAAGGCTACCCAGATTGAGTGGCACGACTTTGCTACGCTCGGTATTGTACTCGCATCGAAGGGTTATCCCGGCTCATACGATAAGGGTTACGTTATTGAGGGCGTGGAGAGTGTCGATGGCTCGGTATATCATATGGGCACAGCGCGTAAAGATGGAAAGTATATCACTGCGGGAGGTCGTGTGATGATTGTCGTTTGCTCTGCTCCTACACTCGCCGAGGCGCAACAAAAGGCAAAGGCAGAGGTAGAGAAAATCAAGTGCGACAACTTATTCCACCGCACCGATATTGGTAATAAGGCGTTTAAGTAAAATAGTGTAACAATATGATTATAAGTGGAAAAGAGTTAGCTCTCTCGCTCAAGCAGGAGATGGCTCAAGAGGTTAAGACATTCCCCGAAAAGTATGGCAGAGTGCCACAGCTGACGGTTATTTTGGTAGGTGAAGACCCAGGTAGCGTATCATATGTTACCGGCAAGGCAAAGGCTTCTGCCGAGGTAGGCATTGCGAACACTACAATTCGTAAGCCTGCAACAATCAGCGAGGAAGAGCTGTTGGGCATTATTGACGAGCTTAATAACGATGACGCTGTTGATGGTATCCTCGTTCAGTTGCCATTGCCAAAGCATATCGACCCAGATAAGGTTATAGCGGCTATCAAGGCGGAGAAGGATGTCGATGGCTTCCACCCTATGAATGTAGCTCGCCTGTGGCTCAAGCAGGATTGTGTGCTACCTTGCACACCAAAGGGTATTATCAAGCTCTTGAAGCGTGCCAATGTAGAGATTGCGGGTAAGGAGGTTGTTGTCGTTGGTCGTAGTAATATCGTTGGTCTGCCTGTGTCGAAGTTGCTGCTTAACGAGAATGCAACTGTTACCGTTGCTCACAGTCGCACGAAGGATTTGGCATCGGTTACTCGTCGTGCCGATATTTTGGTTGTAGCGATTGGCAAGCCTAAGTTCGTAACAGCCGATATGGTGAAGCCAGGTGCGGTGGTAATTGACGTGGGCGTTAATCGCGACCCAGAGACCAACAAGCTCTGTGGTGATGTCGATTTCGCTGCGATTGAGCCTATCGCAAGTGCTATCACTCCTGTTCCGGGTGGCGTAGGTCCGATGACTATCACTTGCTTGATGGAAAACACAATAGAGTGCTTCCTAAGAAAACAAAAGTAAAATAGTAATGGTTGCCCAATCGGGCAACCATTATTTTATTTTAACTGATTGATTTTCAGTGTTAGTTTTTACGAAAATTGCGAAATCCTACATAGAAGACTACATGGAGGTTGTGGTTAAATCCATTTCCCGACGAGTAAAATGTAAATAGCTATTTTGTGAGTAAAATGCTGAACGCAAACATTTTCCGCTGATGCGGTATGTGTAGGGATGTTCTACAAATTAGGAGATAAGTTAGTCTTTGTCGGCAGATTTTGTTTCGGTCGCTTTTGAATTTATTTTGGCATCTTTCTCATCTTTCCTCAGTTACTATGCTTGCATCGCGCCTTCGGAATAGCTGAGAAAGCTGCTCAAAATAATCTCCAAAATCAACTCGACCTAATTTATAGAACCTCCCTAAACAAATTGGTGCGTGACGGGACTACATCGTTCCCTACACGCACCAATTTTTGTGTATAGACTATTCTCTTACTTCTTGCTCAAACTCAAAATCACAGTGAAAGTCTCAAAGGTCTCCATAAACTCCTTTTCCAACTCGGCAATCTGTGCCTCGCTGAACTTCTTACCCTCGTTCTGCTCCTCTATAATGCTTACAAAGCCACCAATCCACGCAGCCTGCTTTGGCATAATGATAAAGAGGCGGTCGCC
The DNA here is from genome assembly GCA_017623505.1 of Alistipes sp. Taxonomy (GTDB): domain Bacteria; phylum Bacteroidota; class Bacteroidia; order Bacteroidales; family Rikenellaceae; genus Alistipes. The sequence continues at coordinate 22 of JAGAOZ010000015.1, read as the reverse complement.
ATCCTCGTCGGGGAACGATGTG
>JAGAOZ010000014.1 GCA_017623505.1 Alistipes sp. | reverse complement strand
GGCGGCACTCTACAACTCCGACGAAAGTCTAGACGGAAAGGGTCTTTACAAATACGACTCTGCGGGTAATCAGATTGAGGCGGCAGAGTACAACTCCGACGGAAGTTTGTTTTCGAAGCATCTTTTCGAATACGACTCTGCGGGTAATATCATAGAGAGAACGCACTATAAAGGCGAGATAATGGAGCCTAAGTACATTACCGAATACGAGATTGTTTACCGTGAGTAAACAACACGTCATTCCCAGTTTGTGGCGGGTTGGCGGAGCACGGAAATAAACAAACCGTCATTCCCCGATTGGCGTAGCCAAGCGATGGGAATCTACCTTATAGGATTATGGAGCGAAGTTGGGTGTATATGCTGACAAACAAGGATAACAATGTGCTATACACAGGCGTTACAAGCAATCTTTTGCAACGCATAAACCAACATCGTGACAAGAGTTTTGGAGGATTCTCGGCTCGTTATAACCTCAGCAAGGTGGTTTACGTTGAGGAGTTGCCAAATATAAGGGAGGCTATCGCACGCGAGAAAGCCATAAAGAGACTTTCGCGTCACCGCAAAGAGTTGCTTATAGGTAGCATTAACCCCTATTGGCGGGAGTTGATAGAGGGATAAACGGTAGATTCCCTTCGTCTAACCTTTGGTTAGTCGGGGAATGACGTTAATTTTGAATTTTGAATTTTGGCAAGACCTGAAGGTCTTCCCTTAGTTGCTCTGCCATAGCATAGTGAACAAGTTCCCTCTGCGTATGGCTTAATCGCAACTTTGAATTTTGAATTTTGAATTTTGAATAACATACCTTATGGCAGAAAAATTTCTAATTATCGAGGATGAGACCGCGGCGGCGGTGAATCTCAAGGCTATTTTGCGAAAGATTGCACCCGAAGCAGAGGTGGTGGGGGTGTTGGAGAGCATCGAGGAGAGCGTGGAGTTCTTCAGCGATGCGCAGCACGTACGTCCCGACCTTATATTTATGGATATACATTTGGCGGACGGCGAGTCGTTCAAGATTCTGGATAAGGTCGATGTTGAGGCTCCGATAATCTTCACTACGGCATACGACGAGTACGCCATCAAAGCCTTTAAGGTCAATTCGATAGACTACATCCTCAAGCCTATCAAGGAGGAGGAGATACGCTTCGCTATGGAGAAGTTCTCGCGTCTGACGCAACAGCAGGCACAGAGCTACCGCCATAATGTTGAGGAGCTGGTGGAGCAGAAACGTGTGCAGCGTGAGCGTGTGTTCCTGATTCATCACAAAGACAAGCTCATCCCGCTGAGTGTCGATGATGTAGCCTTCTTCTACACCTCGAATGAGCGTGTTACGGCGACGACCTTCGATGGCCGCATCTTCCCTATCGAGCGTACGTTGGAGCAGTTGCAGGCGATGCTTTCGCCGGATGTTTTCTTCCGTGCTAACCGACAGTTTATCATCGCCAGGGATGCCGTTAAGGATATTGTGATATGGTTTGGTGCCCGTTTGGCGTTGAATCTGAGTGTCGAGACACCCGAAAAGATTATCATCAGCAAGGCGCGTGTTCCCGAATTTAAGCAGTGGCTGACGACAGTTCACCCCTCAAATTAGTCGGTTCACCCCCTTGTGTGGATATTTTACCTGCGCAGTGATGTGCAGGTTGTTTTTTTGTAATATATTTGTAGCGGAGTTTTAGTTGGTTAATGGAAATTATGGGGTTGTCCCGCCCAGACGGGGCAGCAAGAGCAACTTGGAACGCAATGTTGCGGCCCGCGAGACCATTATGGGGTAATAATGGATTTAGGTTGTTTTTCGAGGGGAGCCAGACCGAGGTTTGGCTCCCTGTTTTTTTGGGTCGGGGAAAAAGGCATTTAACCCCTTGTTTTTGGCGTTTCACCCCTTTCGTTTGATTTAACCACCTTATTTTATATATATTTGCACCGCGAAAAAGCCGTTGTGCTGTAAGGATATTTTTAATTTCGAGGTTAATTGTAAAACAGAATATAATGAGAAAGATTTTTGTAGCATTGATTTTTACTTTGATTTCTGCTGCGACTTATGCACAGGGAAGGGTGGAACTCACTGTTATTGACGCTGCGACCAACCAGGGTGTTGCCGGCGCAGTGGTGGATTTAACGTTGGCTGACGATGACTCATACTCACGTCAAGCAATATCGGGCTATGCAGGTAAGACCTCGGTGTCGAACGTGAAGAACGGTACCTATAAGCTCTCAATCTCTTTTATCGGTTATGAGACTCTCGTTCAGGAGGTTACCATATCAGCTAATAGCCGCAAGTTGGGCTCTTTCACCATCAAAGAGGAGTCTACCAAGCTGGAGACAGTACGTGTTGAGGCACAGGCTATACGTGCTTCGACCAAGGGTGACACGGTGAGCTACAACGCCTCAGCCTTCAAGGTGGCTAACGATGCCGACGTGGAGGGTTTGTTGAAGAAGATGCCGGGTATTACCGTCAATAACGGCTCGGTAGAGGCTCAGGGTGAGACTATCAAGAAGATTTTTGTCGATGGCAAGGAGTTTTTTGGCGAGGATGTATCGACAGCCTTGAATTCACTGCCCGCACAGACCGTAAAGAGCGTTGAGGTCTTTAATAAGCTCTCGGATAATGCCGAGTTCTCGGGTATGGACGATGGCGAGGGCTACAAGGCTATCAATATCGTGACACACGAGAATATGCGTCAAGGTGTCTTTGGTAAGCTCTATGCAGGCTATGGCTATCAGCCTGAGACAGATGATATTACATCGCACCATAAATACAATGTCGGCGGTAATGTAAACTACTTCAACGGTTCGAGCCGTCTGTCGGTTATCGGTATGTTGAACAACATCAACCAGCAGAACTTCTCGTTTGAGGATATTGTCGGTGTGAATGGTGGTCAGATGGGCCGAGGCAGCGGTGTAGGTCGCTATATGGTCCGCCCACAGAATGGTGTGGCTAACGTAGGTTCTATCGGTTTGAACTACTCTAACGCTTGGGGCGAGAAGGAGAAGGTTAAGTTGCAGGGTAGCTACTTCTTCAACAACACTGCTACCGAGAATCTTTCGGAGCTTATCAAGTGGTACGAGGCTCCTTTGGCTGACTTGGGTACTTTGGAGGAGAGAGGTTATAACGACAACTCGAACAATAACCACCGCCTTAACCTGCGCTTCGATTGGCGTATCAGCCAGACGCAATCTTTGATGTCGCGTACCTCGCTCTCTTTCCAGGGCTTTGACCGCTTCTCGACAACCGGTGGTCGTCAGTGGGGTGCAACCGAGCAGGATATCATCAACCTTGTAGATAGCAAGAATCAGGGTGGCAGCGACGGTCTGCGTTTCAATGAGTTTTTGCAGTACCGCGTATTGTTGGGTAAGCCGGGCAGACTGCTTACTGTGGATGGTCGTGTGAACTATCGTGGTCGTGAGGGCGACTACCGCTCACATTCTGTCGAGCAGACCCTGCCTACATACGACGATGCCGGCGAGATTACAGGCTACGAGCCTCTGTTGCGCCATATCTCGACGGGTAGCGACTCGCGCGACGTGAGTGTAGGTGCCTCTATGACATACGCAGAGCCTCTCTCTAAGGTGTCTGCTATCACACTCCGCTATGCGTGGAATATGGACGACCAGAAGAGCGACAAGCAGACGATGAACTTCGGTGCTGACAGCAACTATATCAATGGCGTGTTGGACGAGAAGCTTTCGAGCGACTATGAGTCTAACTACCAGCGTCATAGCATCGGTCCTGGCTTCCGTTACAGCAAGGAGCGCAACACCTTTATCTTCAATGTGAACTATCAGTATTCGGCCCTGGAGGGTAAGTTCATCACCCCTAAGGCTAACCCTATCAACCGTAAGTTCAACGACTTCACATATTTTATGATGGGTAACTTCAACATCACCAAGCAGCACTCTATCCGTCTGTTTGTGATGTCAAATACCGAGAATCCCGACGTAGACCAGTTGCAGGATATTCTCAACATCCAGAATGCGCAGTATGTGTCGCGCGGTAACGAGAATCTGGACCCATCGTACTCTCACCGTATCAACTTCCACTACAACTACACCAACCTCCAGAAGGGCCGTACTTTTATGTGGATGTTCTCGTTCCAGAGTACAAGCGACTATATCGCATCGGATATCTATACCGGAGCGAACATTCCACAGGATGTGCTCAATGAGTTGGATACAACACCTACACAGTACTCTACCTATCGCAATGCCGATGGATTCTTGAGTTTGCGTACCCACATCTCGTATGGTCTGCCTATCAACCCTATCAAGTGTAACTTGAATTTGATGGGAGGCGTGAACTACAACGAGGCACCATCGTATGTCAACGGAGAGAAGAATATGGCGTCGAATATCGGTTATGACCTGCGCGCGGTGTTGAGTAGTAATATCTCGGAGAATATCGACTTCACATTCTCTTGGAACGGTACTTATAGCCAGGCTAAGAACTCTTTGGCTGCTCGTCAGGGTAAGAATGAGTACTTCAACCACTCGGCAAATGGCTCTCTGAAGGCTGTCTTCTGGAGGGGCTTCACCTTCACAGCGAGTGCTACATACGTGCAGAATATCGGCTATACGAACGACTATAACGACCAATATACACTCTGCAACGCCTATATCGGTAAGAAACTCTTTAAGAATCAGTTGGGCGAGGTTATGATTGGTGTGAACGACATCTTCGACCAAAACACATCGTTCGCACGTACCACAGGTTCGGGCTTCACGCAGAACTCTTGGAATAGCGTCATTGGCCGTTATTTCACCGTTCAGTTCAACTACAACCTGCGTATCTTCGGCAAGAAGGGCTCACGCGAGATTACCGACTACGAGGGTATGTCACCTATGGGTGGTGGTCGCGGACGAGGCGGTATGCATGGCGGCATGGGCCCACGATTCTAAGCAATGAGTAATTAGCAATTAGTAAAGAGTAATTGTGAAGCTGTCTAACAAGGCTCTTTCGGCATCTGCCTTGTCTGAGAAATCCTCATTTACGCCGAGTAAACTGCGGTTTCTCAGTCTGCGAGCAGCTTGGAAAGAATTATGTTATTCTTCCCTTGTCTGCTCTCGCTCGGCATAGTTCAAGCGAGCTTGACTCTGCTCTCGCTTACTCGCAGCCTTCAAAATAGCTCTTGCTATACAACTTCCTACAAAATAGGCGTGTCTAAAAACTTGTTAGACACGCCCATTTTTTTATTGCATTGAGCTTTTCCGTCAATCCCTAACTTCACTAATTTCCCTATACTCTCTAACCTCACTAATCTCACTAAAAAATGAGAATTTAGGGAATTTAAGGAGTTTAGGGAGTTTAGTGACAGAATCTCAAAACTATTAACACCGTTATAACAATGTTAATAAAACCAATTGCTAATTACTCATTACTAATTACTCATTAAATATATAGAGCTGTATTAGTCCCCCTAATACAGCTCTATATATTCATAACTTGCCCCCACCGCATCCAGATACTTGGCGAACATCTCTTGCGTGATGACCACCGTGGCGGTGTTGTCGTTGGGGTGGAACGACAGTGAAGGGTAGCTGCGCAGGTTGGCATCCAAAAAGAGATGCACCTCCTTGTCCCCATCGTTTATCAGCCCGAAAGGCGATACCGAGCCGGGCATCAGTCCCAGGCAGCGCATCATACGTTTCTCGGAGGCAAACGAGAGCTTACCTTGTCGCAGACGATGTTCCAAGTCGTGGATGGCCAGCGACTGCTCACAATCAAAGACCACCAAGTAGTGGCGGTTGCCCTTATGATTGCGGAAGAAGAGGTTTTTGCAGTGCTTCGAGCCGTCTGCGTGCCAATATTGGCGGGCAATATCTATCGTGGGGGCTTCGGGATGCTCATACATCTCAAACTCTATGGCGTGCGCCTCAAGAAACGCCAGCACCCTCTCGCGGCGGGCCTTCAACTCCTCGCTCATGGCTAACGAGATGCTATGCCGAGCACACCTCGACGGTCCTTTGCCCACTCATCCTGTGAGCGCAGCACCTGCTCCACAACGTCACGTACGGCACCTGCGCCACCGTTGAACTCCGAGATGTAGCGGCTTGCCTCCACAACCTCCGAGCAGGCGTCGGCAGGGCATACAGGGATACCCACCTGCTCCATACACTCCAAGTCGGGGATGTCGTCGCCCATATAAATCGTCGTAGCAGGGTCCACGTCATACTCCTCGAAAAACTCCTTCATTGCCGAGATTTTATCCATACAGTTCAGATACATCTTCGTCACGCCCAAGCGTGTCAGACGGCTCTGCAAGAGGTTGCCGTGGCCACCTGAGATGACACACACTTTGTAGCCGCGACGTATAGCGTAGGCTATGGCGTAGCCATCCTTAGCGTTGTATGTACGCAGAAAGTCTGTTCCGCCCTCGATAGGTGTTATGCCGCCATTGGTCATCACACCATCCACATCAAATATAAAGGCTTTGGTCTTTACGATATCCTCCTTAAAATTTCCCATCTCTTATCTGTTTTGTGTTTATCTCCTTTTAAAAATCTCCTGACTCAGCAACGTGTAAATCTGTTGCAGCTCCTCGTGCTCGGTGAGCATCGTCAGATGACGCTCCATAACCTGCGTGTCGCCTCGTCGTGCCGGTCCTGTCTGCACCGTAGCGGGGTTCTCCGCCTCGGCGGCCTTCTCTGCTGTTTCGAGAATCAGCGGTTGTAGCACCTCAAAAGGTAGGGCCTCCTGCTGTTGCAGTCGCTCGGCTGCAATCGTGTAGAGAGCATTGACGAAGTTGCAGGCAAAAACCCCTGCCAGATGTATCTCTCGGCGGCGTGCGCTGTCGGCGCGATAGACCTTCGAGGTTAGTTGCTGGGCAAACTCTTCGAGTTGGAGCGTCGTCTGCTCGTCGCTACCCTCAATGAAGATAGGCACCTCGCTCATATCGACTCTGCGCCCCGCCGTGAAGGTCTGAAAAGGGTAGAATACACCCCTCGCACCCTCGCCCAAGACGGCGCACTCGACACTACCTGCCGTATGTACGACGATACTCTCACTCGGCAGCTCCGCCTGCTCGGCAACCTCCGCCACAGCGCGGTCACTGACGGCGATGATATAGAGGTCGGCATCCGCCACAGGCTCGCCTAGCGCAACAAAGTCGCAACTTGCCTGGCGTGCTATCTGCTCTCCGCGCTCGATGTTGCGTGCGATAATTTCGCGTAGCTCAATACCCCACGCACCCGCTATCGAGAGTGCCAACGTCTCGGCTACATTGCCACTGCCTATGATGGAGACACTATGTATCTCGTTAGTCATAATTATCTGGTTTTAAATCTATTAACAACTTATTATCCTCCGCCTTGCGGGCTGCCTTGCGTATCTTCTCTATCACCTTGCTCCAACGCTCGGCAGACTCTTCGGTGATGGTTTGCTTGCCGTAGCCGGCATCATCCACAGCCTCCAGGATGTCGTATATGCGCAGCGTAGAGATGTCACGTGCCGGCGCAAAGAACTTCTCCTCCCTATCGTCATACCCCTCAATCTCGTGCAGCAGTCCCGCCTCGCAGAGTATCAGCAGCGTGCGATGCATCAGGCGCGGAGGGAGCTCCAAACGTTGGTTCAGCTCTATGGTTGTCAGACCGCCGCGACCACTGCGGAAGGCGTTGCATATCTCATACATGATAGCCAACATAACGGCACGACGTGAGGTGTAGCTGATATGTTTTGTTGCGTGCTCCTCATCAAAGACCTTCTCGTTCTGTACGGCAAACGAGAGCTCGCCACCCAGCAGAAATATCTGCCACGACACCTTCACCCAAATAAGGAACAGCGGCAAGGCGGCAAAGCTACCGTAGATGGCGTTGTACGATGTCATCATCGACTGTATCCAGACGTAGAGCCATTGGAACGCCACGAAGAATATCGCCGTCACCAAACCTGCCACGCAGGCGGGGCGGAAGTGGACCTTCGTGTTGGGCAGGATGATAAACAGGAAGCTGAAGAGCACCCACGCAATAAATATCGACAGCAGCTTGCCGCAGAGCACAACCGACCAATGTTGGCTCATCGGGATAAACTCATTGAAGAACGTTCCCAGATATGAGGAGAGCACCCACAGCAGAGGTGCTACCACGAAGATAGTGATGTAGTTGCTCACGCGGCGCATGATGTTACGCCCCTGCTTCACCTCCCAGATGTTGTTGAATGCGGACTCTATAGAGTTGAACATACTTATCACCGACCAGAAAAGCATCGCGATACTCACCACCGCAACAATGCCGCCCTGTGTGCGCGCCAAAGCCCTCTCGGCGAAGTCTACAATCAAATCGACCACCTCCGGCATCGTCGGAAGCAGTGCATAGAGGTTTCCCACCAAGTTGTCTATCATGCCGAAGCCATTGACAATGGCAAAGGCCAACGCCACGATAGGCACTATCGATATAAGAGTGTAGTATGTCAGGGCGTCGCTGCGCAACATTGTGCCGTGGCTGAGTAGCGAGCGCAGCATATAGCTCATCAGGCGGATGAAACGTATCAGACGCCTCATCCACGGGTTCTTCACCTCTCGGAGTCGCAGTGTGAAGAGTTTGTCTATTTTCTCTTTGATTTTCATCCTATCGGGTGCGATTACATATTATCTGCGAAGATAGCAAAATTTTTACCGAATATCAAAACGTAGACCAACAAACGCCACCGAAAATATGCTTCGGCAAATAATAAGACAACAAAAACATAATAGAACTTCTTATATTTAGAATAAATATACTATCTTTGTAGTGGGGGATTGTACCCACAAAGCAATAGAGCTATGGCAACACTGAGATTGACTAAAGAGTTTTCGTTCGAGGCGGCACACTTCCTGGAGGGTTATCCGGGGCGGTGCAGTCAGATACACGGCCACTCCTACCGTCTTTTTGTGACGGTGCGAGGCACTCCGTCCGATGACGAGTTGGACCCTTATCGCGGTATGGTCATCGACTTCGGTGTGTTGAAGCAGCTGGTCCACGAGGCTATCATCTCTTGGTGTGACCACGCCCTGCTTATTGAGGAAAACGAGGCGGCAGAGCCTTTGAGGGCGACTCTGGAGGAGCAGTTCGAGAATATCGTGATGCTTCCCTACCGTCCGACCACCGAGAATCTGCTCTCCGACTTTGCCGAACGCCTCTTGGAGGTACTTCCCGACGATGTAGAGATTTTTTCGTTGAGGTTGCACGAGACGGGGGCTTCATACGCCGAGTGGTACGCCTCAGACAATATTTGAGGTTTTTAGCGGTGTATTTTCCTTTTGGGCTCTCGGCAGTAGGCTCAAAAGAGAGGTTAAAACTGAAAACTGAGAGGTTAAAACTGAAAACTGAAAAATTCAATTTTGGCAAGACCTGAAGGTCTTCCCTTAGTTGCTCTGCCATAGCATAGTGAACAAGTTCCCTCTGCGTATGGCTTAATCGCAACTTTGAATTTTGAATTTTGAATTTTGAATTAAACGAGTGAAACGAGTTTTTCTTATAGACGCTTACGCGTTGGTGTTTAAATACTATTACGCATTTTTGGGTCGTCCGATGCGTAACCGCGAGGGTATGAATACGTCCATTCTCTTCGGGTTTGCTAAGTTCTTGCGTGATATTCAGCGTCGCGAGAAGCCCGATATGTTGGGTGTGGCGTTGGACCCTAAGGGTGGCTCGTTCCGCTCACAGCTCTTTGCTGAGTATAAGGCCAACCGCCCCGAGACTCCCGAAGATATAATCGCCTCGGTGCCTTACTTGTGTCGTCTGATTAAAGCTATGCGCATCCCTCTCTACGAGGTGGAGGGCTACGAGGCCGACGATGTTATCGGTACATTGGCCTTCAAGGGTGCTGCGCAGGGTTACGATGTCTATATGGTTACGCCCGACAAGGACTACGGTCAGCTGGTGGGCGAGCGTCGTAAGATTTACAAGCAGCGCGGTGATGATGTGGAGATTATCGACAGCGAGGCGATATGTGCCAAATATGGTATCTCCGACCCACTCTTGGTGCGCGACATCCTGGCTATTTGGGGCGATGCGTCGGACAATATCCCCGGAGTGCCGGGCATAGGCGAGAAGGGAGCTTCGAAGCTTGTTGCCGAGTGGGGTGAGTGCGAGCATATCCTCGCCAACGTAGCCTCTATCAAGGGTAAGCAGGGCGAGAAGATAGCCGCTTGGGGCGATAAGTTGCTCTTGGCGAAGAATCTGACCACCATCCGTACCGATGTGCCTGTGGAGTTCGATGCCGAGGCGTTGTCGATATGTCCGCCGGACTACGATGCGTTGCGCGCCATCTATGCGGAGCTTAACTTTACATCGATGTTGCGCGAGTTGGACGAGCTGCAGCGTCAGGCGGCAGCCGAGCCTTCGACAGAGCTCACTCCTTGCTGTGCCGAGCGCGCCGCAGAGCCTATGCAGGGCGATTTGTTCGCAGCATTAGCACCTCAGCCACAAGCGGCTATGGTGGCGAGTGTGCCGCAGGTGGAGGCCGAGGTCGAGCTATCCGACGAGCCACACTATGATACCATAGCGAGTACCCCTCACACCTACCACCTTGTGCAGACCGCCGAGCAGTTGCGGGATGTTGTTGCCGAGGTGAGTCGCGCCGAGGAGTTCTGCTTCGATACCGAGACAACAGGATTTGATATATACGCCGACCGCATTGTCGGTATGTCGCTCGCCATTAAGCCTTTCGAGGCGTGGTATGTAGCCTTCAACGAGCAGAATGAGGCTGAGTTTGCCCGTATGTTGAAGCCTCTGTTTGAGTGCGAGCGAACGACCAAGATAGCCCAGAACATCAAGTTCGACCTGCTGGTGTTGCGTCGGTTGGGCATTGAGTTGCGTGGACGTAAGATTGACACGATGATTCTGCACTATTTGTTGGACGCCGAGTCACGCCATAATATGAACTACTTGGCGGAGCGTTATCTGAACTACTCGCCGATAGCTATCGAGAGCCTGATAGGCAAGGGCACGAAGCAGCTTACGATGGATAGGATAGCTCCGGAGGTGGTCAAGGACTACGCTGCTGAGGATGCCGATGTGACATTGCGCCTGAAGCAGGTGCTGTGGCCGGAGCTTCAGCAGGCAGGCTTGGAGGAGCTATATACCCGCATCGAGGAGCCGATGATTGATGTGTTGGCCGATATGGAGTATGAGGGCGTGAAGATTGACTGCGAGGAGCTTGCGCGCTACGGTGTGGAGCTCTCGGCGACACTTGCCGAGCTCGAGCAGCAGATACGTCGCGAGGCAGACGAGCCTACGCTCAACGTCAATTCGGCACGACAGCTGGGCGAGGTGTTGTTTGCTAAGCTGCGTATAACCGACAAGCCGAAGATGACCAAGACCAAGCAGTATAGCACCGACGAGGAGTATCTGCAAGGCTTTGCTCACTCGCACCCTATCGTGGCTAAGGTGTTGGAGTATCGAGGTGTGAAGAAGCTGCTTTCGACCTATGTGGAGGCTTTGCCACAGTTGGTGAATCGTATATCGGGCCGTATACATACCTCTTATAACCAAGCTGTTACGGCTACAGGCCGTTTGTCATCGACCAACCCGAACTTGCAGAATATCCCTGTGCGGGACCAGCTGGGCCGACGTATACGCGAAGCCTTTGTTCCTTCGGACGAGGAGCATCTGTTGCTCTCGGCGGACTACTCTCAGGTGGAGCTTCGTCTGATGGCGCATCTGAGCGGTGACGAGTCGCTTATCGAGGCCTTCCGTCAGGGTGAGGATATTCACGCAGCTACGGCAGCAAAGATTTTCCACCGCCCACTCTCTGAGGTTAGCTCCGAGGAGCGACGCAGAGCTAAGACGGCAAATTTCGGCATCATCTACGGCATCTCGGCCTTTGGTTTGAGCCAACGTTTGGATATTCCGCGTGGCGAGGCACGAGAGTTGATAGAGGGTTATTTTGCGAGCTATCCGGGCGTTAAGGCATATATGGAAAAGACGGTGGCAGAGGCGCGTGAGACGGGTGCCGTGACGACGCTCTTTGGTCGTAAGCGTTACCTGTTGGATATCGCCTCACGTAATGCTGTGGCACGAGGTATGGCCGAGCGCAATGCGATAAATGCTCCGATACAGGGTACGGCGGCCGACATCATGAAGTTGGCAATGATTGAGATACGCCGTCGTTTTAAGCAGGAGGGTATCCGCTCGAAGATGATACTTCAGGTGCACGATGAGGTTGTCATCGACCTCTTGCGCGAGGAGCAGGAGCGCGTGGAGCGTATTGTGCGCGAGGCGATGGAGGGTGTTGCTCGGTTGGCTGTTCCGCTCTTGGCGGAGGCCGGAGTGGGTAAAAACTGGCTTGAAGCGCACTAAATCAGGGGGTGAAAAGTGCTTTGATGGCATAATAAAATGCCACAGCAAGGCGTTTATATATAAAACAAACGGAGCAAACTCCGTTGTGGGCTGAAGATTGATATTAACACATAAACAATAAAAGCTATGAAAACACTTCGATTGATAATTGTATCGGCTGTTGCAGGATTTGCTATGGTCGGCTGCTCGTCAGCATTTTATTCTTCGAGTGCTTACGACGATCTCTATTTTACTCACGATAGCGACGCCATCACACGTCGTCAAGTAGCTGAGGCTGAGGCTCGCAAAGCCGAGGCGGAGGCTATTCGTGCGGAGGCTATGGCCGAGCAGGCTAAGTGGGAGGCTCAGGCGGCTCTGTATGAGCAGGAGGCTTCCAAGTATGCATCGAGTGGCGCATCGCAGAGGGTAGACGATGACGGTATTATCATCGTTGATGACGACTATGGTTATAGCACAGGCAATGGTTATGTCGATGTTGTTGCCGACACCTACGATAGTGCCTATGCACGTCGTCTGAGGGGCTTCACGTCGAGCACCTACCGTATGCCTTCGAGCTATTACAACCTGCGTTACGGCAACTCCGTTACCTATGTTACGGCGTACGACCCTGCCTTCTACAACATCATGGTTTCGGGCGACCAGGTTTGGGTAGAGCCTAAGTTCATTACCTCGATGTTTGGTACGTGGGGTGCTGTTAGTGTTACGGCTAACGTCTACGCTCCTTGGTATAGCGGATGGAGGTATTATGACCCTTGGTACTACTCATCGTGGGGCTACCCACACTATTCGTGGTATGATTGGAATTGGAACATCTGCTACGGCGGTGGCTGGCACTCAAATATATGGTGGGGCTGGGGCGGCTACTATCGTCCATGGCGTCCTTACTACTATGACTACTATTGGGGCTGGAATCACTACCACCATCACCACTATCACCCACACTACCACTATCATCCACACCACTATCACCAGCCATCTTATTTCCATGGCTCACGTGGTTACTCGCCTCGCTTGCACGACCGTAACGGTGGTATGCCATCACGCGGCGGCGAGGGTACGGTAGGCCGAGGCAGTGGTGGACGTCAGACTCCATATCGCTCTCCTAACAATGGACAGACCTATGGTCAGGACAACACCCGTACTCAAGGCTCTGCATTGCGCGACGGAGCAGGCTCACGTGGTCGTGGTGTCGCAACAGGTTCAGGCTCAACCACTTCGGGCAGAGGCTCAGCAACCACTTCGGGCAGAGGTACAAGTTCTTCACGCAACAACGCAGCTGTTGAGCGTGGCACAGGGGTAAATGCTGAGTTGGCACCTTTGGGAGGCTCAAGCTCAACATCCAAGCGAGGAGAGGCTCTCTCTAATGGTAGCTCCTCTTCATCAAGCTCACGTGGCACAGTAAGAAGTGGTAGCTCATCGAGCCGAGGTCGTGGTACGGTAACGAGTGGCAGCAGCTCTTCGTCATCATCACGAGGCTCAAAGGCGAGTGGTAGCAGCTCTTCATCGAAGAAGAGTTCAACCATCAGAAGCAACGGCTCGTCGTCACGTTCTCGCTCAAGCAGTTCTTACTCAAGCGGCTCGTCGTCGTCACGTTCTCGTTCAAGTAGCTCTTACTCAAGCGGCTCGTCATCACGTTCTTACTCAAGTGGTTCCTCTTCACGTAGCTACTCTTCGGGTGGCGGAGGCTCATCTCGCAGTAGCGGCGGTGGTGGCGGTGGCTCACGCGGCAGATAGTATTTAGAAAAGATAACACTATACAGCTATGAAAATTATACGTAATCTAACATTGATAATTGCGGCGGTGGCTACCTTTAGTGTAGCCTCCGCACAGCATTACAGCTTCGGAGGTCTTGTTATGGACCACGACGGAATGATGTCGCGAGATATGTACTCTCTTTCGCAGCCCGGCTTCGGCTTTGGCTCGGCACGTTCGATGGGTATGGCGGGAGCATTCACCTCACTCGGTGGCGATTATGCTTCGGTAGGTATCAACCCTGCGGGTTTGGGTATGTATCGCCATAATGAGTTCACTATCAGCCCGATGATGGGCTTCCAGACCTCGGAAAATTCGGCTGCCGACTTCGGCGACAATGGCCGCAACCGCTTCTCGATGGCGAACGTCGGTTTGGTCTTGAATACCTTTGAGAGTGGTGACGATAGTGGCTTGGTGAGCTTCAATGTCGCTATTGGCTACAACCGCATTGCCGACTTGAACTATCGTTACGGCTTCCACTCTAAGAGTGCCCCTTCCGATTCCCCATATCGCTCTATAAACGATATGTTTGTGCGTCAGTTAGGTCAGGGCGGTCTGTTCCCAGGCAACAATGGCTCTTTGGGTTATAGCTTTGGCGACGCCTACTATTGGGGTGGCTCGTTGGCATATAACGGCTATTTGCTTGATGTCGGCACAGACGATTTGGGCGACTATTGGACAACCGCCAACCGTATCGGTGTCAATGCTTCGGTGGGCCATACTACCGAGGTTGAGAGTCGCGGCTCTATCGGTGAGTTCGATGTGGCTTTGGGTGCGAACTTCGCCAACAAGCTCTATTTCGGTATGACTATCGGCGTGCAGATGGTCGATTGGAAGCGTAACTATTACTACGGCGAGGATTACATCTACAACGGTGCTCCTGTTGATGCTGACGGTTACCTGCTTACCGAGGCTGCCGAGTGGATGGATTATGACCAGGCGGTCAATATGTCGGGTGTCGGTATCAATCTTAAGTTAGGTTTGATTTATCGTCCTTTCGGTGGTCTGCGTTTGGGTTGGGCTCTGCACACCCCTACCTTCTACTCGCTTGACAGAGAGTATGCGGCACGTATGGCTACCAACTTCAATCAGTACGGTGACCGAACCCCTGTCTTGGAGGACTATGGTGCTAATGCTTGGGACTTCGTCTCGCCAACGCGTATGATGTTTGGTGCATCGTATACCTTTGGTCGCTTTGCCGTTATCTCGGCAGACTACGAGCGCACATGGTATAACGGTATGAGAATGAAGAACATCCCTGACGGCTTTGATATTCTGCCACGCGACTACCGCTATGAGGTCAAGCAGAACTATAAGGGAGCCAACACGTGGCGTTTGGGTGCTGAGATTCGTCCTCTGCCAGCTTTGGCGTTGCGCGCAGGTTACGGTGTGATGGATTCTATGCTCAAGCAGGATAAGGAGCTCTACTATAACTCGCCTATGACACATAAGGTGGAGTGCTACTCGGCAGGTGTAGGTTTGGCTATCGGCTCGGCCTCTATTGATATTGCATATCAGCATTTGGCGCAGTCGCAGACAGCATTTTTCCTCTTCTACGCTATGGATGAGCAGGGCGTGTTGGACTCAGCCAGCGAGCTCTACGAGACCAAGCAGTTGCGTGATTATGTGACCTTGTCACTATCATTCCGCTTCTAAAAGAGGTGTTGCGAGAATAAAAACCACATAAAATGTGGGGGTTAAATAAAAAATGGTTACTTTTGTCGTTTGAAGACGGGAGTAACCATTTTTCAAATTCAAAATTCATAATTCAAAATTCATAATTTTGGGTTTGAAATAGTTAATGATATGTCATTTCAGTGCGGTTGAGAGATAAAAGGAGGATTGCCCCGAAATAGCATAGAACGAGGTTGCGTACCAGAGCAGATAGTAGATGCTATTTCTCGCAATGACGATATATAATTTTGAATTGACTGGTTAGTAGGTTAATTAATTTTGAATTTTGGCAAGACCTGAAGGTCTTCCCTTAGTTGCTCTGCCATAGCATAGTGAACAAGTTCCCTCTGCGTATGGCTTAATCGCAACTTTGAATTTTGAATTTTGAATTTTGAATTACGATAGTTTATGGCAGTTGAACTTAAAGATTTGACCAAGGTTGAGGATAACTACTCTAAGTGGTACAACGAGTTGGTCGTGAAGGCAGGTTTGGCAGAGAACTCTGCTGTTAGAGGTTGTATGGTTATCAAACCTTACGGCTACGCTATTTGGGAGAAGATGCAGCGCGCGCTGGATGATATGTTTAAGGCTACGGGCCACCAAAACGCCTACTTCCCACTCTTCATCCCTAAGTCATTCTTCTCACGCGAGGCCTCTCACGTCGAGGGCTTTGCTAAGGAGTGTGCTGTGGTGACACACTACCGCCTGAAGAACGACGAGGCAGGCAAGGGTGTTGTTGTAGACCCCGAGGCACGTCTGGAGGAGGAGCTTATCGTGCGTCCTACCTCGGAGACCATCATCTGGAACACCTACAAGAATTGGATTACATCCTACCGCGACCTTCCAATCCTCTGTAACCAGTGGGCAAACGTAGTACGTTGGGAGATGCGTACACGTCTGTTCCTGCGTACTGCCGAGTTCTTGTGGCAGGAGGGACACACTGCACACGCTACACGCGAGGAGGCTATCGAGGAGGCTGAGCGTATGATTCAGGTCTATAAGACTTTCGCCGAGGAGTGGATGGGCGTGCCTGTTATCGTGGGCCATAAGTCGCCTAACGAGCGTTTCGCAGGTGCCGAGGATACCCTGACTATCGAGGCGTTGATGCAGGACGGTAAGGCTTTGCAGAGCGGTACCTCGCACTTCTTGGGCCAGAACTTCGCCAAGGCATTCGACGTAACATATACCACCAAGGAGGGTAAGCAGGAGTATGTATGGGCTACCTCGTGGGGTGTCTCTACCCGACTGATGGGAGCTTTGATTATGGCTCACTCGGACAATAACGGTCTTGTGTTGCCTCCAAAGTTGGCTCCTATCCAGGTTGCTATGGTTCCTATCTATAAGGGCGACGAGCAGTTGGCTGTGATGAAGGAGCGTATGGAGCAGATTGCTTCACAGTTGCGCGCGAAGGGTATCAGCGTTAAGGTTGATGCTCGCGATAATGTACGTTCCGGCTTTAAGTTCGCCGAGTATGAGCTCAAGGGTGTGCCTGTACGTCTGGCACTCGGCCCACGCGATATGGAGAATGGCACTATCGAGCTTGCACGTCGTGACACACTCACCAAGCAGACACTCTCACAGGAGGGCATCGCCGACTATGTTGAGAAGCTGTTGGAGGAGATTCAGCAGAACATCTTCCGCAAGGCTCTTGACTACCGTAACTCTATGATTACCAAGGTCGATACATGGGAGGAGTTTGTTGAGGCTCTCGATACTAAGGGTGGTTTCATCTCAGCACATTGGGACGGCACCGTTGAGACCGAGGTGGCTATCAAGGAGGCTACCAAGGCAACTATCCGTTGTATTCCTTTGGATGTAGAGCCAGAGGAGGGTGTTTGTATCCACTCGGGTAAGCCGTCGAAGTGTCGTGTACTTTTTGCCCGCAGCTACTAAAAATCCGTTATAGCGGGCAACTGCTGCGTTATGCTTGCTGTGTGAGTTCCTCATTTACGCCGAGTAAACTGCGGACTCACACAACTTCGCAAGCCTGGCATTTGCCACACTCTAACAAATTTTTTGGCTGGCTGATACAGCGTTACGTCATTCCCCGACTCACGTAGTGAGGCGAAGGGAATCAACCTTTTACGAACTGAAAAGCCAAAGGTAAAGACTGAAAACTAAATTTTGAATTGAGAGCTCTGAAGGAGCGAACTTGAATTTTGAATTTTGGCAAGACCTGAAGGTCTTCCCTTAGTTGCTCTGCCATAGCATAGTGAACAAGCTCCCTCTGCGTATGGCTTAATCGCAACTTTGGCTCACCTACAGTGACCCTTAGTTGCTCCGCCATAGCATAGTGAGCAAGCTCCCTCTGCGTATGGCTTAATCGCAACTTTGAATTTTGAATTTTGAATTTTGGATTTCTTTCGCCTATGCGACCACTCCGTCTACTCATAGCACTGCTTTTATTGCCACTCTTTGCCTATGCGCAGAGGAGTGAGGGTGCGCTTATCTTTGTCAATGGAGAGCAGATGACATCGGAGGAGTTTGCGATGATTGACCCCGAAGATGTACTCAACTTTGAGGTCCTGCCTGCCGATGAGCAGACCATCGAGCGTTATGGTCACGAGGCGTCAAATGGCGTGATACTTGTCGAGTTGCGCTACGATGAGGAGGCTTGTTTTGTGGTTGATGGCGTGGAGCAGAGCTTCAGCGACTATATCGCTTCGCAGGTCAAGTGGGGCGAGGCTGAGCCTGTGGCACAGGTTGTCATCTCCTATACTGTCGATGCTGAGGGCCAGGTGTGTGATTTCGATACGCTCAACTCGTCGGACCGTCGTCTGGAGCGTCGTGTGGTGAAGGCTATGGAGGCTGCCCCTCGGTGGATTCCTGCCATAAAGGAGGGCAAAGGTGTAGCACGTCGTAAGGTTCTGAGGGTAACCCTGCCCAAAGGGGCTCAGATGCCGCGCGAGCAGGTTATTCTAATTCGCTAAACCGCCAAATCTCAGTCATATATACCGTTTCTCGTTGCTCTTTTATCTATTGAAAGAGCCTATTGTGCGTAGGCGTTTCTCGAACTCTTCACGTGTTATGCCCTCGTTGTAACGGATGCGCGAACGATAGTTGTAAATCGTTGATAGAGAGTAATGTAGCAACGATGCGATACGTGGCGTATCGTTTATTCCCAGACGTATCAGTGCAAAAATACGTAGCTCGGTATTAAGATATTCTCCCTTGCGTGGAATAATCTGAGAGTCCGGAGCTAACAGCTCGTTCAGCTCCTCGACGAATGTAGGGTAGAGGCGGAGGAATGTGCTGTCGAAGAGGTTGTAGAACTGCTTTAGCTCTGACTGCTCCAGCTGTGTGCTATCCAGCTGCTTACGTAGCTCCTCAGCCTTGCCGGCGCGTAGCTGTTTCGATATTTGTCGGCGTTCTGCCACCATCTTATCAATATGCTCCGAGCACATCTGAAGGAAGATACCTATATACTCCTCTTTAACGCCATTTGCCTCTGTAATCTGTGCATTGAGTTTTGTGAGTCGCTCTGTGGCTTGGCGTAGCTCCTCCACGTAGCTTTGTTGTTGCTCATTGACCTTTCGCATCGAGTGTCGTGCATCTCGCAGGCGACGATTCTGCAATACGACATAGATGAACAGCAGTACCACCACGACAACCAGAGCTGTTAATAAATATATGTATAGTCGTTGCTGTGACGCCACCTTCTCGGTGTAGTTGTGGTAACCCTTTTCTATCTCAGGAAGAATCATAGCATCCTGCCATGGGCGCAGGCGCGAGTTGAATGCCTGCACATCCTCCATCGTCACACGCATATATCGCATTGAGCGTTCAATATCGGTGCGAGAGTAGTACGAAGCTATACTTTTCAGCGCAGCGTAGTCACGTATGCCAAGCTGCATATCGACAATTGCCGAGCGAATCATCCACTCGATATATCCTTGGTCGTTATTTTTATTCTGCTCCACAAGGGCACGCATAAAGGCCGCTGTGGCCCATTCGCGCGACAGATTAGGCACCTGCTCCATTATCTGTTGTGTGAGCGTTACAGCCCCCTCGTTGTCGCCACGCTGAATGGCTGCCCAAAGCTCTGCGCAGCGGGCTTGATATGAGCCTAAGTCGGTGTGACGTAATATTTCACGATTGTAGTATTGGGCAAGTCGCAATGAACGCTCTGCCTGCACGTCATCATTAGAGTATAGGCGAAGCTCGTCGTTTAGTTTCTGCTGTGAGATATAGTAGTTCAGCAGCAGCGGCCCTGCCAAGGAGAGGGTGTCGATGTGGGAAAGAATCTCCGAGGCTTCGTAATACAGACCCGTCGAGGCGTAGAAGTGCGAGAGATTAATTGCCGTCTCCTCTATTAGCTGTTTATCTCCTATGGAGTGTGCCAGGGCTGAGTTCCGCTGGTAAAGACTAATGGCGGAGTCGGCCTGAAATGTTATGTACTCGTCGATGAGTCGTTCGTTCAGAGCGTAGAGCCGCTCGGCAGATATCGCTTCCCTGTTGTATAGCGACATCAACGACTCGATGCGTTGCACTCTGTTGGCGCGATATGAGTCGCGCTGTTCGATTTTCGAGTCCAATTCATTGAGCAATGCGTCAATGTTGTGTTGTGCCGAAACAGCAGCCGTTGTCAATAATAGGGCTATAAGAATTGCAAGTTGTTTCATACAAAGTTAGATTGCTAATACAAAGATACGAAAAAATATGATACTGCATAGAGTTAAGATAAAACTGCGTGTTTTGACTGTAAAAACCCCCTTTTTTGACGGTAAATAACCAATTTTTAGCTCCTAAGAATTTATATTTTTTAATATATTAAAATGCGTAACCTGCTTGAATCTAACGTTTTAGGTTTTTTGTAGGTTTATATTTTTTTTCTTTCGCCGGTTTTGTTTAAAAACTATTTTTAAATTTGTATAAAGAAACGAATTTTTGAAAAAGCAAACAACGTTTATTTAAATTTTTTATTAATTACCAAACTATTCTTTACTAAAACCCTATCTTATGAGAAAGTTTTTTACAAAACTGTTATCACTGGGTAACAATCGAGGTGTCGTTACCTCTTTGTTGGTAGTGATGATGCTGTCAATCGCAACTGCGGCTGACGCACAAAAAAGGGTCGTTACCGGTAAGGTCGTAGATTCTGCCGGTGAACCTGTAATTGGTGCAACTGTTATGGAGACAGGCACAATGAATGGTGTAGCGACTGATGTGGATGGTAAGTTCTCTATCTCACTTCGTGAGAATGGCAATGAGCTTACAGTGGAATCTTTGGGCTTCGTTTCACAGAAGGTAAACATCTCTGGTAAGAGCAGCGTGAATGTTGAGCTTGCTGAGGATGCAATCGGTATCGAGGCTGTCGTAGCTATCGGTTACGGTCAGGTGAAGCAGAAGGATTTGACAACCGCAGTATCGGTTGTTGATACCGACGACTTGGACCGCCGTCCTATTACATCTGTTTCTGGCGTATTGCAGGGTAAGGCTGCCGGTGTGCAGGTTCTTCAGCCTAACGGTGCTCCGGGCTCAGGTATGGTTATCCGCGTGCGTGGTGCCTCTTCTATCGCTTCATCAAACGACCCATTGTACGTTGTTGATGGAGTGCCTGTTGGTGAGGGTGAGTACGCTATTGCATACCTTTCTCCAAACGATATCGAGTCTATGCAGGTGTTGAAGGATGCATCTTCGGCTGCTATCTACGGTTCACGTGCTGCTAACGGTGTTGTATTGATTACTACCAAGCAGGGTAGCAAGAAGGATGGTGCTTTGGTTACCTTCTCTACTTTTGTAGGTATCTCTAACGTGACTAAGACATTTGACGTGTTGAATACTCAGCAGTACTTGGAGTTGCAGGAGGAGATTGGTCTTATCAAGGGTCTTCCTACTACTCTTACCGACCAGACTGACTGGTTTGATGAGACATACTCAACAGGTGTTAACCAGAACTATCAGTTCTCACTCTCGGACGGTGATGAGAAGGGTGCTTACTACGTAGGTGGTGGTTACACCAACGAGAAGGGTGTTATCAGCACAACTTCAGCCGAGCGTTTCAACGTGAAGGTGAACTTCGACCGTAAGATTCGTAAGTGGCTCACAGCTAACGCATCTGTTGCTTACTCACACTATACAAGCAAGGGTGGTATTATCTCTGGTCAGGGTGGTAACCGTGCCGGTGTAGTTGTTTCAACAGTTACAACTCCTACCTACGCTCCTATCTGGAATCCTGATGCTCCTGAGCAGTACTACAACAACTTCTACGGTGCTACAATGACCTCTCCTCTGGAGAATATGGCACGTACCGACTACGATAAGAGCGTCACCAGCCGTCTGTTGGCTACCGGTGGTTTGACATTCAACCTTTATGAGGGTTTGGTATTCAAGTCTACCGTATCTGTAGACTCTCGTTGGGTACACTCTTCATCATTCCTCGACCCTATCCGTACAACTTACGGTCGTGAGCAGCAGGGTACAGCTTCTGACACTCGTTCAGAGGACCGTCGTATGATTTACGATAACATCCTTACTTACAACCGCACTATGGGCCGTCACCAGATTGAGCTTATGGGTGGTACATCAGCTACAACCTCTATTTGGGAGGAGTTGTGGGGTAGCCGTAGCTACTTCTCAGCTGAGCACAACAACGCTATTCCTAACATCAATGGCGGTAACAACGGTGGCTTGCGTGGCCAGAGCTACGGTAAGTCAGAGTGGGCTATCATGTCATACTTGGCTCGTGTATCTTACAACTTCGACCACAAGTACCTCTTCACCGCTAACTTCCGTGCCGATGGTTCATCGAAGCTTGCTCCGGGTCATAAGTGGGGTTACTTCCCATCATTCTCAGCAGCTTGGCGTATCTCTGGCGAGAAGTTCATGGAGAATGTTAAGTGGATTGACGACTTGAAGCTCCGCGTAGGTTGGGGTCAGACAGGTAACCAGGCTGGTTTGAGCGATTACGGTTACTTGCAGCAGTACAACACCAACTACACTAACTGGACTGAGTCTGGTCACTCACAGGATGTTCCTACATTGGGTGGTCAGTCAAACATCAAGAACGAGGACCTCACTTGGGAGACTACAACACAGACTAACGTTGGTATCGACTGGTCTATGTTCAACCACCGCTTGGAGGTTACTTTGGATGCATACTATAAATATACTAAGGATATGTTGATGTGGGTACCACTTCCATCACCTTATCCATCAATCATGCGTAACGAGGGTGAGATGTCAAACTGGGGTTTGGAGCTCGCTATCTCTTCACGTAACATCGTTCATAAGGACTTCCTCTGGACAACAGACTTCAACATCTCTCTCAACCGCAACGAGTTGGAGAAGCTCGACCTTCAGCAGGTTTACTACTACTCTAAGACTGCCGATATGACCAACGACTACGTTGTTCGTATGACTCCTGGTCACTCACTCTCTAAGTTCTGGGGTTACATCTCTGACGGTGTAGATCCTGAGACTGGTGATTTGATGTATCGCGATATCAATGGTGACGGTCAGGTTACTCCATCGGATAAGACTTGGATTGGTAACGCTAACCCTAAGTTCACTTTCGGTATGACCAACAACTTCTCTTGGAAGGGCTTGAACTTGAATATCCTTATCACAGGTTCTTATGGTAACGATATCTTCAACGCATCACGTATCGAGACCGAGGGTATGTACAACGGTTACAACCAGACTACCGAGGTTTTGCGTCGTTGGAGAATCCCTGGTCAGATTACCGATATTCCACGTGCTACAACAAGCAACTACAACGTGCGTAACTCAACTCGTTGGATTGAGGACGGCTCTTACTTGAAGGTTAAGAACATCACCCTCTCTTACGACATCCCATGCAAGCGTTTGGCACATCTCCACATCTCGAAGATTCAGCCTTACATCACATTGCAGAACTTCATCACTTGGACCAACTACTCAGGTTACGACCCAGAGGTTAGCCAGTCTACATCTGCAACCTCTATGGGTATCGACTGGGGTACATATCCTAACGTTCGTACCGTTGTCGTAGGTCTTAATGTTAACTTCTAATGATTAATAAGGAGAATACAGATATGAAAAAGTTATTTATAGCAATTAGCGTGTTCGGTCTGGGTGCAATGCTCTCATCTTGCGATTTGGAGCTCTATCCAGAGACCGGCTACAATGAGGGCAACGTTGAGGTTCCTGAGGGCCCAACCGAGAGTGCCATCAAGACTAAAGCGGATGTCGCAGGTCAGCGTACAGCGATGTATAACTGGCTTCGTGGCGATTTCCAGGATGCTAACTACAAGCATCTGACTGCTAATGCTTGCCGTGCAGACGATGCTTACGGTGCGGGCGATAGCGGTAAACCAACCGAGATGGAGGCTAACACCTTTACTTCGGATAACGAGTTCCCAAATACTTTCTGGACAGGTTTCATGAATGGTGTGAGCAAGGCTAACAACGTGATTTGTAACCTTGACGCAGTTCGTGAGAACGACCCTACACTCTCTGAGACAGAGTATAACGAGTGGATGGCAGAGGCATTGTGCGTACGTGCATACATGTGGCTTTTGATGACTCAGTATTTCGGTGAGATTCCTATGCTGACCGCTATCCCACCAGCAATCAACGCTGACAACGTAGAGGAGGTTTATCCTTTGTACTTCCCTCAGCGTGTAGATGCTGAGACTTTGAAGGCTCAGTTGGAGAAGGACTTGGCATTTGCTTGCCAGTATGCTCCAGAGCCACAGTCAGTAGAGAAGGACTTTGCATCGAAGGGCTTTGCTCAGTTCCTCGTAGCTAAGATGTACTCACTCAAGCAGTATCGCGACTGGAATAAGGTTAAGGCTGCTTGTGAGGCTATCGAGGCTATGGGTTATCAGCTCGAGCCAAGCTACGCAACATTGTGGGAGTTCGACCTTGAGGCAGAGACTGCTAAGCACAACAGCGTAGAGTCTATCTTCGAGGCTGGTTATGACAACCCAGCAAGTGGTAACTGGTTCTTTATGATGTTCTGGCGTAACCACTTCAAGCCTGAGGATTCATTCAGCTGGATTAAGTGGTGTACTCCTACACGTAACCTCGCTGAGGCATACGACGCTGAGGGCGACACAGAGCGTAAGAACATCTCTATCCGCTGGGACAAGTGCGATTGGGAGCAGTATTATCCAAAAGACAACTACGCATTCATGGGTAAGATTCCTACCAACATCACAGTTATCTATCACGCACGTCTGGCTGACGTATTGTTGCTCCACGCTGAGGCTTTGGCTAACTTGGGCGACGCATCGGGTGCTATGAGACTCGTGAACCGCGTTCGTGAGCGTGCTAAGATTGCTGCTCTTCCTGAGAATGTAGGTGTTGAGGAGGCTAAGCTTTACGTATTGAACGAGCGTCGTTTGGAGCTCGCATACGAGGGACACCGTTACTTCGACTTGATGCGCTTCGGTGATGATTACTCGAAGCTCAAGGAGGTACACGATGGCGGTAACATTAAGGGTTCAGCATCTTATGACGAGTGGTTCGCATTGCGTACTCCTCTGACAGACGAGCGCGTAATCCTTCCTATCCCAACATCTGCTTTGGATGAGAATCCAAACATCGAGCAGAACCCAGGTTACTAATATATATAAAGTAATAGGATGATTAAATTGAATAAAAATATGTTTTGGGCGGTGGCACTCCTGCTTGTTTCGGGATGTGCTGCCTGCTCAAGCAGCGAGAACGGCGGCGAGGAGCCACAGCCAACACCTCCTACACCTCCCGCAGAGGTGTCGTGCGATGTTGAGGCTTACGTTACATCGGAGAACTTAGCTTATCGCTTCACGAAGGTTGATACCAAGTTCGCTTCGGTGAGTATGTCGCCTTCGAAGATTAAGTTGGACCCTACGGAGACCTATCAGGATATCGACGGTTTCGGTGCTGCTTTGACCGGCTCATCATGCTACAATCTGATGAAGATGTCGGCTGAGGACCGTGCGCGTTTCTTGAAGGAGACCTTCGACCCTGAGGAGGGTATGGGCTTCAGCTTTATCCGTATGCACATCGGCGGCTCGGACTTCTCTATGGACGAGTACACCTGCTGTGATAAGGAGGGTATCGAGTTCTTTGAGATTCCACAGATTGAGCGCGAGGGAATCTTCCCTGTGTTGCGTGAGATTATGGCTATCAACCCTGAGCTGAAGATTATGGGTTCGCCTTGGTCTTGCCCACGTTGGATGAAGGTTAATCCTAACACTATGAAGGCTCCTTACAACTCGTGGACAAGTGGTCGTCTGAACCCTGAGTACTACGACGAGTATGCTGAGTACTTCGTGAAGTGGGTGCAGGAGATGGAGGCAGAGGGCTTCCCTATCTTCGCTATCACCATGCAGAACGAGCCTCTCAACCACGGTAACTCTATGTCGCTCTATATGCCTTGGGAGGACCAGCTGGCCTTTATCAAGCACTTAGGTCCTGCTTTTGAGCGTGAGGGTATCGACACTAAGATTTTGCTCTTCGACCACAACTACAACTACGACAATAAGTCGGGTCAGGAGCGTTATCCTTTGCACATCTTTGCTGACGCTGAGGCATCGAAGTATGCTGACGGCTCGGCTTGGCATAGCTACGGAGGTCACGTGTCGGAGTTAGATTACATCAACAAGATGGCTCCCGACAAGTCAATCTACTTCACCGAGGCATCTATCGGTACTTGGATTGGCGACGGCACTTGGAATGGTGTGTTGAAGTCTTGTATCCTGAACGACTTTGAGCATAACTTCCTCGGCGTGTTGTCGCGCAACGGTAGCGGTGTTATTATGTGGAATCTGATGCTTGACCAGGATCGTAAGCCATTCCGCCCAGGCGGTTGCTCGACCTGCTTCGGTGCAGTACAGATTAACAATGGCACTTACAGCTACGAGTCGCTTGAGTATAGCTCACACTACTACGATATCGCCCACTGCTCTAAGGTCGTTAAGGCCGGTGCAAAGCGTATCAAGAGTTCGGGCTACACTGCCGACGGCTTGACCTACGAGGCATTCCTTAACCCTGACGGCTCATACGCTGTGTTGGCATTGAACCGCTCTGGCAAGGATATCTCAGTAGCATTCCAGGGTCCTGCAAAGGGATTCCGTTTCACTATTCCTGCAACCTCTATTGTGTCGTTGCGTTGGAGTGAGAATTAATTATGAACAAACAAAAACAATAGTTTACTATGAAAATTTTGAAATACATCGCACTTCCACTCTTGGCTATCGCTACAATGGTGGGATGTAAGGATGATCCCGAGTTGCGTGTTACCGACCAGGGCCCTCAGATGAATGTTGTGGCTGTGGACGCTGAGGCATATTTCGGTAGTAACATCCACTTTGAGGTTACGATGAACGACGTTCGTCCACTCTCTACACTCAAGGCTCAGCTCTTCTTCGACGAGGAGATGGTAGCAGAGACTGTTATCCGTACAAAGGAGAATGGCACCTATGAGGGTACTGTTCTGGTTCCTTTCGCACCAGCAATTCCTGATGGAACAGCTAAGTTGGCTTTGGTTGGTCAGAACATCGAGTTCGGCTTGACTACAATCGAGCAGGATGTAGCAGTTTACCGTCCACAGCCTGAGAAGATTTACTTCGTATCAGGCGACCAGGAGTATGAGATGGCTCGCCAGAGCGACTACCTCTACTCTGTAACTGCCGAGTTCCCACAGAAGCCTAAGGGCTACTTCCGCACCGACGAGTTGGACGTTGATGGCACTATCGCTACCTTCGGCTGGAAGAGCGGCTCTATCGCTTGGGATTCAACAGCAGATATTCCACTCAGCAACGCTGTGGCAGGTGAGTACCCTATCACATTTGATATGTTCTCATTCGAGGCTACTCCATTCCTCAAGCTGATGTTTGCAGGCTCAGAGCTCGGTCTTCGTGATGGCTCTGACTCTCAGTATATCGCTGCTGTTGCTTTGAAGCAGGGCGAGACTTATACTTTGGAGGGCTTGGATATCTCGGCTTGGACTATCGACCCAGATTGGTTCACATCTAACGGTGATGGCTCTATGGTATGTAACGTAATTGACGGTTACTACCTTGTACAGTTCGATACTGCTGCTGAGTATGTATCGGCTATGACTTGCGACGCTGCAGGTGTTCCTGCAATGTTCGACACTGCAACAGGTAAGGGTGCTTTGTACCTCGTAGGTGAGGGTCTTGGTAAGCCAAACTTGGCAGGTGCTCCAGGATGGGTTCCTGAGAAGGGCTTGTGCTTGGCTCCTGTGGCTGCCGACAAGCATCAGATTACCGCTATTGCCGGTTTGTCAATGAAGGCTGACGGCATCAACTTCAAGTTCTTCGGTCAGAACAATGGCTGGGGTCCTGTTGAGTTGAAGGGCGATATGCTCTCTTGCACCAGCGACCTTATCTTGGTAGGTCAGGGTGTTGATGGCTACGACTCTGGTAACGTATATCTCCAGGAGGGTAAGACATTCGAGCCAGGTGGTGTTTACACATTCACACTCACTTGGAACGGTGGCACAGGTACATTCGAGGTAGCAAAGGTTGGTCAGGTAGAGCTTCCAAAGGAGGAGCTTTCAATCAACGGCACTCTGCTCGAGCAGATTGACGCTGCTAACTACGCAGGAGTATTTGAGCTCAAGCAGGGCGATATGCTCGTTCCTGGTGGCTTCGGCGACTTGTCAGCTTGGTACGCTGATACTAACTATGTGAGCTTGACAGCTCAGGGCTTGCAGTTCTTGCCTATGGATGGATACTACAAGATTTCTGTAAACACCGATACTAAGATGGTTCTCTTCAAGCGAGTAAATGCTGACGGCACAGACGCTACACTCGCTGACGATGGCTCAGGTGCTATCTGGTTGATGGGCTGGGGTACAGGTCTTCCATCATTGGACTTCCAGTTTGGTTGGAATGCTGGTGAGGCTTACTGTATGCCTGAGGTTAGGCCTGGTGTATATCAGTTAATAGGTACGGCTGGTCCTGAGAAGGGCTCTTCATTCGGTCAGTATTTCCGTTACGACTATCTCTCATTCAAGTACTTCCACCAGAACGGTTGGGGTGGTGAGATGACAGCGGAGAACACTACTCTTGTTAGCGACCTGATTGCCGTTAAGGGTAACCTTGAGTTGGCTGATGGCGTGCAACTTGTAGAGAATAATGTGTACTGCCTTGTAATCGACGCTTCTGCTGGTAAGGACAACGTTGTTGTTACTTTCACCGAGGTAGAAATGATGTAGTAATATAAGTTTCTCTTTTAGAGAAAAATGCCTAACTTTGTGGGGCGTGCCGCTAAAGACACGCCCCGCATTGTATAGCAAACACTATAAACAGAAATAACTATGAAACTTAAGAAACTCTTATTTGCTGCGGCTCTCTTTGCCGTAGGATGCGCTACCGTGCCACAGCAGGCGGAGCTGCCCGTATATCTGAACGAGGATGCTCCTCTGGAGGAGCGTGTCGAGGATGCGTTGCAGCGTCTGACTTTGCGCGAGAAGATTGATTTGATTCACGCACAGTCGAAGTTCTCATCGGCAGGCGTGGAGCGTCTGGGTATTCCTGAGGTGTGGTGCACCGACGGCCCTCACGGTATCCGTCCGGAGGTTATGTGGGACGAGTGGGACCAGGCGAAGTGGACCAACGACTCTTGTACCGCATTCCCTGCTCTGACTTGTTTGGCTGCGACGTGGAATCCTGAGATGTCGGCAAAGTATGGTATGGCTATCGGCGAGGAGGCTCGCTATCGTGAGAAGGATGTGTTGCTCGGTCCGGGCGTAAACATCTATCGTACACCGATGAATGGCCGTAACTTCGAGTATATGGGCGAGGACCCACTCCTGGCATCTAAGATGGTCGTTCCTTACATTCAGAACGTGCAGAAGAATGGTGTTGCAGCGTGTGTTAAGCACTTTGCGCTGAACAATCAGGAGATTGAGCGTCACGGAGTGAATGTTGTGGTTGATGACCGTGCGTTGTATGAGATTTACCTGCCGGCATTCAAGGCGGCAGTTCAGGAGGGTGGTGCTTGGGCTATTATGCCTGCGTATAACCGCTATAAGGGCCAGCATTGCTGCCACAATCAGTATCTGTTGAATGATATTTTGAAGGGCGAGTGGGGCTTCGATGGCGTAGCTCTCTCAGATTGGGGCGGTGTGCACGACACACGTGAGGCTGCCTTGCACGGCTTGGATATGGAGTTTGGCTCATGGACCAATGGTCTTAATTGGGGTGCAAGCAATGCTTACGATATGTATCATATGGCAGTCCCTTATATGAAGGCTATCGAGAATGGCGAGCTTACAACCAAGGAGCTTGACGACAAGGTACGTCGCGTTTTGCGTCTTATCTTCCGTACAGCGATGAACACACGTAAGCCTTTTGGCTCAATGAATACCGAGGCACACTTGCAGGCTGCACGCGATATCGCGGGCGAGGGTGTTGTCTTGCTTAAGAACGAGGGCGACGTGTTGCCTGTGGATTTGGCTAAGGCAAAGACCATCCTTGTTGTGGGTGAGAACGCTATTAAGATGATGACCGTAGGTGGTGGCTCTTCATCACTCAAGGTACTCAAGGAGTACACTCCTCTGGAGGGTATTCAGCGCTATGTAGGCGACAAGGCAAAGGTTGTCTACGAGCGCGGTTATGTGGGCGACGTTACAGGCGAGTATAATGGCGTGAAGTCGGGCCAGGATTTGAGCGAGAGCCGCTCTGCCGAGCAGCTTATCGCTGACGCTGTTGCAGCTGCCAAGAAGGCTGACGTTGTACTCTTCTTCGGTGGTCTGAATAAGAAAGAGGGCCAGGATTGCGAGGGCGCAGACCGCTCGGAGTATGCTCTGCCATACGGTCAGAATGAGGTTATCGAGGCTTTGGTTGCCGCTAACAAGAACCTTGTTGTGGTAAATATCTCTGGTAACGCAGTTGCTATGCCTTGGGTTGAGAAGGTACCATCTATTATGCAGGGTTGGTTCCTCGGCTCAGAGTCTGGAAATGCTTTGGCGCAGGTTATCTTTGGCGAGGTTAATCCTTCGGGCCACCTCCCATTCACCTTCCCTGTACGCTTGGAGGATAACTCAGCACACTCTGTTGGCGAGTGGCCGGGTGCTAAGGATGTACACTACACCGAGGGTATCTTCGTAGGCTACCGCTGGGCAGATAAGCAGCAGCTGAAGGCTCTCTTCCCATTTGGTCACGGATTGAGCTATACCACCTTTGAGGTTGGCGAGCCAGAGGTTAGCAAGACCGCTATCAAGCAGGGTGGCAATGGTAAGATTACCATCAAGTGCGAGGTTCGTAACACGGGTAAGCGCGAGGGTGCAGAGGTCGTACAGCTCTACATAGGCGACAAGGAGTCATACCTGCCACGCCCTGTGAAGGAACTTAAGGATTTTGCGAAGCTTCATTTGGAGGCTGGCCAGAGCGGCGTTGCCGAGCTGACCATCACCGAGGAGGATTTGAAGTTCTTCGATGACAAGAAGCATGAGTGGGTATCTGAGAAGGGCGAGTTTACAGCTTACATCGCCACTTCGGCTGAGGATATTCTCTATACCGTTGATTTCTCACTCAAGTAGGAAATCAATCCCCAACAATACTAAGCACTCCGATAAATTTTGTCGGAGTGTTTTTTTTGCTAACTTTGTAATATAATTCTACCATAGATGACTAAAGCTGAGATACAATTTGTCCGCTCTCTTGCCGATAAGCGGACGCGTGACGCCGAGGGGCTCTTTCTTGCCGAGGGCGAGAAACTCATTAGCGAGATACTTGCTTCGCAACTCCCTATACGCAAGATTTACTCTCTGCGCAACGACTTTGGAGGTTGCGCCGAGATAGTCAGCAGTAAGGAGATGGAACGCCTCTCACAGCTCAAGAGTGCGTCGCAGTGCATAGCTGTTGTGGAGAAACCACGTTGGCAAGTCCCTGCCACAGCCGATGCCAAGCGGTTGTCGTTGGCGTTGGATGGCGTGCAGAATCCGGGTAATATGGGTACGATAATCCGCCTTGCCGATTGGTTTGGCGTGGAGGATGTCTTCTGCTCCGAGGAGTGTGCCGACTGCTTCAATCCGAAGGTCGTGCAGGCTACGATGGGTGCTATTTTGCGCGTGAGGGTACATTATGTAGACCTTGCCGCCCTTTTGGAGCGCACCGCCGCCGAGGGCACCCCTATCTACGGCACGATGCTCGATGGCGAGAATCTCTATAGCTCGGAGTTTGAGCCACGAGGTGTGATTGTTATGGGTAACGAGGGCCAGGGTGTTGGCGAGGCGTGTCAGCGTCATTTCTCACACCGCCTGCTCATCCCCGCCTATCCGGCCGACCGTCAAGGCTCCGAGTCGCTGAATGTCGCTATGGCTACGGGTATCATCTGTGCCGAGTTCCGTCGTAGAATGACCAAACACTAACCCTCTAACCAATGGCAGAGCAATACAAATATTTCGCCTTTATCAGCTTCAACTCCAAGGATATAAAGTGGGGAATGAGGCTGCAGAATCGTCTTGAGAGTTTTAAGATGCCTTCGGTGATTTGCAGCGAGAGAGGTTGGGAACGCAAACCTATGCGCCCCACGTTCTTCGCTCCAACCGATATCCAGCCCGGACCACTTGACGAGGAGATAGAGAGCCGTCTGCGGGATTCGCAGCACTTGGTGGTTATCTGTTCGCCCAACTCGGCAAAGTCAAATTGGGTGGGACGCGAGATACGCTACTTTTATGAGTTAGGTCGAGCAGATAGGATTCACTTCTTCATCGTTGATGGCATCCCTCATAGTGGCGACGAGGAAACCGAGTGCTTCCACCCTGTGGTGAAGGAGTTGGATATGCCTGAGATTTTGGGGGCTAACATCCACGAGCGCACATATCGCTGGAGTTACCTTAATCGTGAGCGAGCATATATCCAGCTTATCAGTAAGCTTTTGAATGTTGAGTTTGACTCTATCTGGCATCGTCATCGCCGTCAGACGATTATGCAGATTCTCTTGTTGGTGCTTCTGATTTTGGGCGTCTGTGCGGCTGTCGCCGGAGCTTTGCTGTGGCAGCGACCTATGGATGTAAGTGTGAGGCTTGATGAGGTGACGGCGCATAACGAGAGCCTGCCTGAGCTGAGTGACGGCGAGGTGGTCTTGTACCTACCCAACGATACGTTGCGTAAGGCTGTTTCGTCGTTGGACGATGTTGTTATCTTCCCCAATATACCGCGTAATATGTTGGGCGAGCAGGTGACGTTACGTTTCAGGGATAACAACGCCGATTATCGCGAAGAGCAGTGCGATGTAAGGCTTGCCGAGCAGATGACACTCCCCATTGAGCGAGATACGTTGTGCTATGGCAGCGTGAAGTGTAAGCTCCTCGATACGCAGGACAAACCGATAGTAGGCTGCCGTCTATCTGTGGCAGGTGTCGAGGCTGTGACTAATCAGGATGGCGAGGCGCAGTTTAATATCCCGCTGGAGCGTCAGGCCGAGCGATACACAATCCATAGTGAAGATGTGAGGTTGGTAACAGAGTCTGTAACCCCTAACCCTGCATCATCCTCTGCTGCCATAATTCGTGCAGAAAAATAATTATAATATTAAATTTTGATGTCAGATGAATATTTTATGGTTGATTTTGGGGCTAGTTGCTCTCCTTTTTGTGATTTATGTAATACGGATTCGTGTAATAATCATTCCAGCGCGTAACAATTGTAATAAAGCAAATGATTATCTGCGTCAGGGTGAGTTCGATAAGGCTTTGGAGCTTTATTTTAAGGCTTTGCCAATTTTTGAAAAGATGTTGGGTGAAGATAGTGACAAAACAGCTGCGCTGTATAGTAACATTGGAACCGTATACTACGCTCAGGAAGAGTATGACAAGGCTTTGGACTATTACCAAAGGGCACTGCTTCCTTTCGAGCAGAAATATGGCGTAGAGAGTGCCCAAACCGCTACTTTGTATACCAATTTAGGCTTGACTTGCAAGGCGTTGTATGATTATGATGGGGCTTTATGGTTCTATCATAAGGCAAAGACGGCTTGTGAGCAGAGCTTAGGTGTGGGGGCTCTCGATACTGCGACTGTATATAGCTATCTCGGCGTTATTTACGATATTAAAGGCGAGTGGGATCCGGCATTATGGTATAGTAATAAAGCGTTGGCTATTCGTGAAAAATTCTTGGGCAAGAGACACCCCGATACTGAGGAGGTCCGGAGCCTTATTGCCAAGATAAAATCAGAGAAGAAATAGCCTACTTTGAGCACTCATATCTCCTCTTGATTTTGATAAAACATAAAGTAGAATACGGAATAATTTTTGCATAAAACTCTTATTCCCGACGAGGCGCGAAATCCTTGTCGGGGATTTTTTTTTGACAAAATCGTCCCAACATCTCGTAGAAATGGCTAATAATTGGAAATTATTAGTATATTTGCTATTTGAAATAGTGGCTATTAGCCACATTGAACAACAAAAGTGATTATGTCAGATTATAAATTTAAGATAGGAATCTCGCAAGGTGACACTAACGGCGTAGGCTGGGAGGTTATCCTCCGTACGTTGGGCGACAGCCGTATGGCGGAGCTTTTTACCCCTGTGGTCTATGGCTCGCAGACGGTGGCGAAGCACTACGCTGCAACCCTTGACGAGGAGTGTGGTCGTGTGCAGTTTAACCTTGTCGGCTCGGCACGTGAGGCGCGTCGTGGTAAGGTCAATTTGGTGGAGTGTGGCACTCCGTCAGTCATCAAGCCGGGCGAGCCAATGAAGGAGGCAGGAGCTGCGGCTGTTGAGGCTCTGGAGCGTGCTGTTAAGGATTTGGAGGCGGGCGAGTTGGACGCTTTGGTTACCGCTCCGATAGATAAGGAGATGGCACAGAGTGAGCGTTTCTCGTTTACGGGCCACACCGAGTTCATCGCAGCACATGCTGAGGGTGAGCCTATGATGATTATGTGTAGTGAGCGTCTACGTGTAGGTTTGCAGACTATCCATATCCCCGTTTCGGAGGTTGCCAAGTCGCTCTCTAAGGAGAAGATTGTCGCTTCGCTGAACACGCTGCGTCAGACTCTGAAGCAGGATTTCGGTGTTGTTGAGCCACGTATTGCGGTCTTGGCTTTGAATCCTCACGCGGGCGAGGGCGGTATGCTCGGCACGGAGGAGCAGGAGATTATCAAGCCGGCTATCGAGGAGGCTTTCCAGGCGGGTGTTTTGGCCTTTGGACCATTCCCTGCCGACGGGTTGTTTGCCAGCGGAGCGTACACGAAGTACGATGCGGTGCTTGCTATGTATCACGACCAGGGACTCACTCCGTTTAAGACCTTGTCGCCTGATGGTGTGAACTTTACAGCGGGATTGAGTGTGGTGCGCACCTCGCCCGACCACGGTACAGCGTTCGACATAGCAGGTAAGGCGCAGGCCGATGCGCAGTCTATGCGTAATGCGATATATGCGGCGATAGATATTATCCGCAACCGTGAGGCTTGGGAGAAGTGGACCGCCAACCCTCTGCAACGCTTCGAGCGCGATAAGGGTCGCGATGTGTCGATTAAGGATTTGAAGCTGCCGGAGATAGAGGAGTAAGAATTGGAATTAATTATACAGAGGAAAATCCTTGTATTCCGTCTCGTAATTGTGGAAGCGGGGATGACCTCAAACTAAAAAAACTATATAAAACACTATGATTAAAATTACTTTTCCTGATGGCAGTGTAAGAGAGTTTGCCAAAGGAACTACGGCTTACCAAGTAGCAGAGAGTATCAGCCCTCGTTT
Source organism: Alistipes sp. (assembly GCA_017623505.1). Classification (GTDB taxonomy): domain Bacteria; phylum Bacteroidota; class Bacteroidia; order Bacteroidales; family Rikenellaceae; genus Alistipes. The sequence continues at coordinate 149,087 of JAGAOZ010000014.1, read as the reverse complement.
AGCTGCCGACTCACTCGCTGCTGGCGTAAACGGCGCGACCGTTGATTTGAATCGTGCCATCAATGAGGATGCCTCAATTAAGTTTTACAAGTGGGACGACGCCGAGGGCAAGCACGCCTTCTGGCACACCTCTTCGCACCTGTTGGCGGAGGCCTTGGAGGCGCTCTACCCAGGTATTAAGTTCGGTATCGGCCCCGCTATTGACAATGGTTTTTACTACGACGTAGATTCTCCTGTCAGCATCACCGAGTCGGATATCCCCGCTATCGAGAACAAGATGATGGAGCTTGCTCGTCAGAAGGAGGAGCTCATCCGCACCGAGGTTTCGAAGCAGGAGGCTTTGAAGACCTTTACCGAGAAGCAAGACCAGTACAAGGTGGAGTTGATACAGGATTTGGAGGATGGAACAATCTCGTTCTATACCAACGGTAACTTTACCGACCTATGTCGTGGTCCACATATCCCTAACACAGGCGTTATCAAGGCTGTGAAGCTCACCTCTGTTGCAGGTGCTTATTGGCGTGGTAACGAGAATAACAAGATGCTGACCCGTATCTATGGTATCTCATTCCCTAAGAAGTCTATGCTCGACGAGTATTTGGCTATGTTGGAGGAGGCTAAGAAGCGCGACCACCGTAAGTTGGGTAAGGATTTGGAGCTCTTTATGTTCTCACAGCGCGTGGGCCAGGGCTTGCCTATGTGGTTGCCTAAGGGAGCAGAGTTGCGTGACCGTCTGGAGCGTTTCTTGCGCCAGATTCAGAAGGAGTATGGCTACTTGCAGGTCATCACCCCACATATCGGAAATAAGGATTTGTACGTGACCTCGGGCCACTATGCAAAGTATGGCAAGGACTCATTCCAGCCTATCCATACCCCATTCGAGGGCGAGGAGTATCTGTTGAAGCCTATGAACTGTCCTCACCACTGCGAGATTTTCCGCTCTAAGCCACGTTCATATAAGGACTTGCCTGTTCGTTTGGCTGAGTTTGGTACAGTATATCGTTACGAGCAGTCGGGCGAGTTGCACGGCTTGACACGTGTACGTAGCTTTACCCAGGATGATGCTCACCTCTTCGTACGTCCCGACCAGCTGTTGGAGGAGTTCGAGAAGGTTATCGACATCGTGCTCTATATCTTCCGTACGCTGAAGTTCGACAACTATACAGCACAGATTTCGTTGCGTGACCCTGAGAACAGAGAGAAGTATATCGGTACCGACGAGAATTGGGAGAAGGCGGAGTCTGCTATCATCAAGGCTTGCGAGGAGAAGGGTCTGAAGACCACCGTTGAGTTGGGCGAGGCTGCGTTCTATGGTCCTAAGCTCGACTTTATGGTTAAGGATGCGCTGGGCCGTAGCTGGCAGTTGGGTACTATCCAAGTGGATTATAACCTTCCTGAGCGTTTCGATTTGACTTATAAGGGTGCAGACGACAAGCTCCACCGTCCAATTATGATTCACCGTGCGCCATTTGGCTCTATGGAGCGTTTCGTGGCAGTACTTTTGGAGCATACTGCGGGTAAGTTCCCATTGTGGCTCACTCCGGACCAGGCTGTTGTTCTGCCTATCTCGGAGAAGTATAACGACTACGCACAGCAGGTAGCGCGTGAGCTCTCATTGAAGGATGTACGTGTTCACGTGGACGAGCGTAACGAGAAGATTGGTCGTAAGATTCGTGATAACGAGCTTAAGCGTATCCCATTCTTGCTTATCGTAGGCGAGAAGGAGGAGGCCGAGGGCAAGGTGTCGGTACGTGTTCAGGGCGAGGGTGACAAGGGCTCAATGAGCGTTGTCGAGTTTGCTGCGCACGTTGCCGAGAAGGTTCAGGCTGAGATTGACGCAAACAAATAATTAACTTAAACTTTACTAATTTGGCAATTACACAAAAACCATTTCCTCCACGTCCTATGGGCGGAGGAAACCGTCCTCCACAGCAAGGCGCTCGTGGCAGACAAGAGAAAGAGAATCCCAACCGTATCAACGACGAGATTACGGCACCTATGGTGCGCCTTGTAGGCGAGAATGTCGAGCCTAACTTGGTTGTTCCTATCCGTAAGGCGTTGGAGATGGCTGACGAGATGAACCTCGATTTGATTGAGATTTCGCCTAAGGCGGAGCCTCCTGTATGTCGTATTGCTGACTATCAGAAGTTCCTCTATCAGCAGAAGCGTAAGGCTAAGGAGATTAAGGCAAAGCAGGTTAAGGTTGTCATCAAGGAGATTCGTTTTGGTCCACAGACCGACGACCACGATTATAACTTCAAGCTCAAGCACGCCGAGAACTTCATCAAGGAGGGAGCCAAAGTCAAGGCTTCGGTCTTCTTCCGCGGACGTTCTATCGTCTTCAAGGAGCAGGGAGAGATTCTGCTGTTGCGTTTCGCCACCGATTTGGAGGAGATTGCTAAGGTAGAACTTATGCCTAAGCTCGACGGTAAGAAGATGAATATGATTCTTGCGCCTAAGGGTAAGAAGTAGAGTTTCTGACAGACATAGTTACATACGCGGGGGCTAACCTTTAGGGTGTGCCCCTGGCGTATTGTCTGTTTTTAAGCGGAAGAGAAGCCGAGTGGCGGGTGTGTGCCCCCGACTTTGGCAGAGAGGGTGTTTTATGGCAGGCAAACCCTGCCGGAAGAGTGTCTAACTTAAAATTATTACAACTATGGAGAAGAGCCAGTCTTTGAAACACGCAAAAATTTGTTTGATTATCTCAGCCGCTCTATGTGCCGCTTTGATAATATTCCGTGGGTTAGGATATTCCACGAGTAGTACTGCCAACGGTAACGGAGTTCCACTATTTTTTGTCGTAAGTTGTGAAGCATACCTTAATATCATTGTAAGCTTTAGAGTTTGGATGTGGGCTTTTGCTCTTGTGGGCTTTTTGCTTGTATATAAGAACTATCAGTCTAAGGACAAAGCCGTCAAGATATCATCGTTGTTGTTTGTTATAGCCTCTGCTGTGGCTCTTTTGAATAGCGCAGTGTTCTCTTATGAGTACATCATTTATGGCGGAGCTTTTTTAGGTGGCAAATTAATGTTGCTTGCCGAACTTTTGGTGGGTATTATATTTTTGGTTGCGTGCATTATGCTTGCGAGTTCACCACGAGTGCGGGGTCTGTTTAAAGTGGTCTGTTATGTAGTTCCAATATCTCTCGTCACAACCAGCCTGATATATGTATGTGGCTGGATATTTGATATTTTTAGCGTATGGAGTTACGGTATAAATAGTCTGATGGTAGATTGGTTTGATTACCATGTTATATACTATGGTGAAGGTATATATGTTACGGATGATTATTACTACTATACTTATAATTTCGACTTTAGTCCATTTTTATTTTACATCCTCCACAATTTTATTCCGACCATTATATTTCTTTCGACAGCCGCATTTCTGTTATGCTTTGGTCGTACCTTTACTATGAGTGACGAGCAGTATGCAGAGTATCTTCGCCAGCAGTATCAGAAGCGTCAGCAGCGTGAGTTGGAGCGTCAGCAGCAACGTCAGCAGCGTTTGGCAAAAAAGCAACAAAAGGCAGCTGAGCGAGCAACGTTTGTGGATCAGCAACAGCAAATCATTGAGTTACAACGCCAGGTTGAGGAGCTACAACGCCTTAAGGCACAGCAGGAAGCTAAGAATAATCCACAGTCAAACGAGTAACCCTAAATACCTTATTATACTATGAGAGCCTTAAAGATTATCTTTTCCGTAGTAGCCGCATTGCTGGCTTTGTACCTTGCTAATTATATATGTTATACCTGTTACTATAGTTTTTTGTGGGATATTGAGGATCCCGATGCTTTTGATGTGCTCTCGACGGCATCTTTGGCTTTTAGCCTTATTTATTTCATAAGTAAAATTCTGCTATCTGCATTAATTGCCACAGGCTTCTTTATTTGGTTTGCTAAATCGAAACCGGGCATGAAGGTTAAAGCAGGAGCTATGATGTTGGCTATCAGCGCACTACTCGCGATTGTACTGGTGATATTACAAATGTTCGGAGTAACCCATTATCAATATTATTGGTATTATTATATCGAGACCGCTAATTTTGGATGGATAGCACTCAACATCGTTGATTTTGTCGGTGTGATATTGCTGATGCGTTCGGTGCGTGGTAAAGCTTTTATGAAGACAATGGGTATTATTGGTTTTTCATTGACCTTCACAGCTAATTTCATCTGGACCTTGGTACAACTCGACCCTGCTATGGACTTGTGGGAATTTATGATGTCTGAAGGCTTTATATGGACTGTGCGAGTCTTTGATTTCATTGCCGGCATTTGCTGTATTCTCTTCTATGCTCTCTATGCTTCGACTTTCAAGGCACAACCTGCTTTGGTGCAGGGTCCGGAGCCTATTCAGAGTGCAGAGCCGACCATGCTTGCCACCCATGTCGCTCCGGCCGTCCCAACCACTCAGCAGCGTTTGGATGAGTTGCAGCGTCAAATTGACGAGTTACAACGCCTTAAGGCACAGCAGGAAGCTAAGAATAATCCACAGTCAAACGAGTAACCCTAAAAACCTTATTATACTATGAGAGCCTTAAAGATTATTTTTGCCATCGTTGCATCATTGATTGCATTGGATTTGGTGAGTTGGGTATGCAGTGTCTGCTACTATAATTTCTTGTGGGATAGCGAGGCGTACGATGCCTTTGAGGCACAAAGATTTGCGATAATTATTTTCGGCATAATATCTTTTGTAACAGGCTTTTTAACCTACGGCCTAACAGCCATTGGCTTCTTTATTTGGTTCGGTAAGTCAAAGCCGGGCATGAAGGTCAAAGGCGGAGCTATGATATTGGCTATCGGTGCAATATTATCGCTTGTTTTGAGCCTTCTGCAATTCTTTGGTCTTACAGTATTGGAGAGAGAAGATACGTGGTCACATGACCCGGTTAATATGGGTTATTTGGGTTGGTTAGCTATCGGCATAATCAATCTTATAGGTATAATATTGCTGATGCGCTCGGTAAAGGGCAGAGGTTTTATGAAGACGGTGGCCATCGCCTATCCCGCGTTGCTGATAACAAATACTATGCTTAATTCAATCCGCGCTCTCTATTGGGTTTATGGTATCGAAGCGTTTGATTGGGATTGGAATGCCGGCTCAGAGATGTTTTATATAATAAATGTTGGCCTCTCATTCTTTGCCAGCCTCTGTCGCACCATCTTCTATGCCATCTACGCCTCTACATTCAAGGCACAACCTGCTTTGGTGCAGGGCTCAGGGCCTATTCAGAGTGCAGAGCCGACCATGCTTGCCACCCCTGCCACTCCGGCCGTCCCAACCACTCAGCAGCGTTTGGATGAGTTGCAGCGTCAAATTGACGAGTTACAACGCCTTAAGGCACAGCAGGAGGCTAATAATAATCCACAGTCAAACGAGTAACCCTAAATACCTTATTATACTATGAAAGCTTTGAAGATTATTTTTGCCATCGTTGCATCGTTGATTGGCTTGGAATTATTGTGTGGTTTGCTTAGCATCTTTCCAATATTATCTTTTGAAGGACTTAATATTGCGATTTTCATTTTAGACCTATTATTATATTCATTGATTGCCATAGGTTTCTTTATCTGGTTTGCCAAGTCAAAGCCGGGCATGAAGGTCAAAGGTGGAGCTATGGTGTTGGCTATCAGTGCATCTTTGTCAGTTGTGTTAGATATTCTGCAGTTCTTCGGTCTAACTCGTTATGAGTTTTATGATTGGGATTTATTTTTGGGTCATACCGTATATCGCTCAGTTGAGTTAGGATTTTTTGGCTGGTTGGCAATTTCGATAGTCAATCTTATTGGTGTGATATTATTGATGCGCTCAATTCGTGGAAGAGGCTTCTTGAAAACGAGTGCCATAATTTATCCATCACTATTCATTATTTTTGAGAGTTATATATGTTTGATGGCTATCAGTGAGATATATAGTCTATATTTATGGGATTTTGAGGCGTATATCTGTTTCTATGCCCTTGTGGTGATTGCTCAGATTTTTGGCATCCTCTTCTATGCTCTCTATGCTTCGACTTTCAAGGCACAACCTGCTTTGGTGCAGGGTCCGGAGCCTATTCAGAGTGCAGAGCCTGTCGTTCCTGCCGCTCCTATCGCTTCTGCCGAGCCTGTAATCTCTACCGAGCCCGTAACTCCCGCAACCCCTGCCGCCCTTACTCCGGAGCAGCAGTTGGAGCGTATGCAGCAGCAGATTGAGGAGTTGCGCCGAGAGCTTGCGAGCCAGCAAAGTACGCAAGAGTAATTAAAAATTATCTGCCAAGATGAAAACCGTAGCCTTTATCCCTATCCGTCTGAATAGCGAGCGTGTCGCCCGCAAGAATCTGCGTCTGTTGGGCGGTAAGCCTCTGTTGTGCTACCTTGCCGAGAGCCTTGTTGCGGCGAGTAACATCGACGAGGTATATGTATATTGCAGTGACGAGCAGGTTAGGGAGTATCTGCCCGCAGGTGTGCGCTTCTTGAAGCGTAGCGAGCAGTTGGATAGCCATACAACGCTCGGAGCCCAGATTTACGATGCGTTCACCCGTGAAGTCGAAGCCGATGTTTATGTCTTGGCGCATACCACCTCACCTTTTATCCGCACCTCGACCATTGAGGGTGCTGTGGCTAAGGTGCAGAGTGGCGAGTATGACTCGGCATTTACGGCGGAACGCATACAGACCTTTGCGTGGTGGCAGGGCAAGCCGCTTAACTATGAACTCTCGCACGTACCACGTACCCAGGATTTGGAGCCTCTGTTCGTTGAGACGTCGGCGCTGTTTGTCTTCCGTGCGGAGTTGTGGCGTGAGCACCACCGCCGCATAGGTTTTACGCCATATATCGTTGCTACGGACCGCATCGAGAGCCAGGATATCGACAATGAGGATGATTTCCGCCTTGCCGAGGCAATCGTCGCCGCAGGCTTACATACAAAGTGAAATTCAAAATTCAGAATTCAAAATTCAAAATTAGAGGATAAACCCCCTTTACAACCTCCCCCAAAACAACACGGGTAACCAATTGGTTACCCGCGTTGTTATATAAAAAATACTAATTACTAATTTCTAATTACTCTTTACTAATTACTCATTGCGAAGCTAAATCTTCGTCAGAGCCTCAAATCCCTGACCGTATACGCCCATTACCGAGCCCATCGAGATAAATGCGTTAGGGTCATATTTGCGTGCTGTCTTGAGTATCATCGATGCGTCGCGTTTACGACACACCACCATCACTATCTTACTTGGCTCTTTGGTGTACCATCCTGTGCCATCGAGCACTGTTGCACCGCGGTGAGCCTCTGTTATTATGGCGTCAGCTATCTGCTCGTAGTGTTTGCTGATGATAAATATCTGACTCGACTGCTGGCTGCCCGACTGTATGAGGTCTACTGTGTAGCCAAATACGCCCACCATAATATATCCGTATATTATCATCGCTATACCGTCTGCCACGTTGTTAGCGATAAATATTGAGCTGCCGATAATGAAGAAGTCGCTTGAGATAACTATTCTACCGTAGCTTATTGTGCGATATTTGTTTATTATCATCGCCACGATGTCTGTTCCACCTGTCGAGCCACCCTGCGAGAAGCACAGCACCACACCTATACCTGCCATCACAGCACCGAGTATCACCAGCAGCAGCGAGTTGGCGTCAATTCCTTCGGTATACTCCACGAGTATGTTATCCGGTATGAGCCACTTACACAGGTCCATCGCTATTGACAGCACTATGATACAGTATACGGTCTTTATTCCGAACTTCCAGCCTATTATGAAACCTGCTATCAGCAGCAGTGTTGCATTTATTATGAATACAAATGTACCGATAGATATCATTGGGAAGAAGTGGTTCATCAACATCGACAAACCTGTTGCACCGCCACCCATACCTCCGGCAGGCATAATACACGCTACCCAACCCAATGCGTAGCACGACATACCGATAGCCATCAGCAGATACTCCTTCAAGCCGATAGCCAACTTTTTAACTGCACTGTTCATAACCCAAGTAACTTATAATTTGTAATCTATTTCCTATGTTTTGCTTACTTTTTCGTAGTAAAATCAAAATTCGGGTGCAAATATATAAAAATATCTCCTTGATGTACACCTTTTTGCTCCAATCTTTTATCGAGCATTGCCAAAAGTTGTTCGTTACGCACCAATCCCCACCCTTTGGTGTGGTGAAAACGTGGTGGGCACTCGCCAGCGAAACGCTCTACGACAATGTCGGGACGCAGTCGTCGCAGTATCTCTGTGAATAATTCGATATACTCCTCTATGCTCCAGAAGCGAAATCTCTCGGGATGGGCGTCCCACTCTGCTGCGAGGGGTGTCCCTTTGAATAGTTGCAGCTGGTGAAACTTTATCGTTGTCAGCGGCAGTGAGTTTATCACCTCGGTCTGCTCTATGAGCATTGCGTCGCTCTCGTCGGGCAGTCCGAGTATGAAGTGTGCTCCGCAGTGTATGCCTCTCTCGGCTGTGAGCTCCACCGCTCGGCGTGCTGTTGCGAAGTCGTGCCCTCGGTTTATGCGTTGGAGTGTTGTGTCGTAGACCGATTCTATGCCATACTCTATTGCGACATATTTCTGCTTGGCTATCTCGGCGAAGTAATCCAACTTCTGCTCATCCACGCAGTCGGGACGTGTGCCGACAACTATTCCCGCCACGTTGGGGTGTGCAAGAGCCTCGTCGTAACATCGTTTCAGTTGCTCTAATGGGGCGTAGGTGTTGGAGTATGATTGGAAGTAAGCCAAGTACTCCTCAGCCTCGCGGTAGCGGCGTGTGTGAAACTCTATTCCCTCGTTTATCTGCTCTGTTATACTCTTGTGGCTCTGGCAGTACGAGGGTGTGAAGGCGGCATTGTCGCAGAATGTGCAACCCCCTGTCGAGATGCTTCCGTCACGATTGGGGCAGGTGAAGCCGGCATTTATCGTGACCTTCTGCATCCGTCGGCCAAATGTTCGGCGGAAGTAGGCTGCGTAACTGTTAAAACGGCGTGTGTCGCCCCATGGATAAAGCTCTGCCATAGTTGCAATCGGTAATCTCGATGCAAATGTATAGAAGTTTCGACAAAAAGAGTCCTCCGAGCCCATTTTTCTTGCAAATAAATTACTACCTTTGAAGACCAATAAGATATATTTTACCGCTTATGTTGTATGCCGAGATAGTTCTGCCGCTTGCGCAACCCACCTACACCTTCTCCATTCCGCAGGGTATGGAGCTGGCGTGCGGAGATGCTGTGCTTGTGCAGTTTGGTCAGCGCAACTACTATACCGGTATCGTTTGGTCTATAAGCGACAAAAAGCCTGACTATAAGCGTGTTAAAAGCGTTGTTCGTCGGCTCTATTCGCGCCCTTTGCTTGCTGCGGAGCAGATGCGTTTTTGGGAGTGGATGGCCGATTACTATATGTGTTCTCTTGGCGAGGTTATGCGTATGGCTTTGCCTTCGCTCATTAAGCCTAAGGCGCAGAGTGAGGAGGAGTTCTCGCAAGAGATTTTCTCTACGCCCGAGGAGCATTGTCTGCGCTTGATGTCGGTGTGGCGTGATGAGCCGGCTGTGGAGCAGGAGATTTTGCGCATTGAGCGTCGTGCTCCGCGTCGTGCTGAGGTACTGCGTGATATGCTCAGCTTCCTGCGTCGCGGGGAGTGCGAGGTGCCTCGTTATGCTCTGCCGTATGATTCAGCACTTTTGCTTACGATGCGTCGTGCCGGCTACCTTGAGTCTGTTTATCGCCCTCGCGAGTATGGCTCTGTGCTGCATTGCCCCTTTTCATTGCCTACGCCGTCCCCTGCTCAGCAACGTGTTATCACGCAGATTCGCTCGTCGCAGCAGGCGGGAACTACCGTTCATCTGTTACGTGGTATCACCGGCTCGGGTAAGACCGAGATATATATGCAGTTTATTGCCGAGGTTGTCAGCCGAGGTGGCGATGTGTTGTTCTTGTTGCCTGAGATAGCCCTCACCTCGCAGCTTGTCGAACGCCTGGAGCGAGTCTTTGGCGAGCGTGTTACCTCTTACCACTCGAAGCTTACGGCGCAACGTCGTACCGAGACCTTTCTGCGCTTGTCGCAGAGCGAGGGTGGCGAGATTGTCATCGGTGCGCGTTCGGCAATCTTCCTGCCTTTGAAGCACCTGCAACTCGTTGTTGTGGATGAGGAGCACGACCAAAGCTATAAGCAGAGCGACAGCGCACCGCGTTATAATGGTCGTGATGCCGCCGTTGTCTTGGCTACGATGTGCGGTGGGCATGTGCTTTTAGGCAGTGCTACCCCTTCGTTGGAGAGCTACGCCAACGCCTTGTCGGGCAAATATGGCTATTCCGAGCTTTTGGAGCGATATGGCGAAGCTGTCCCTCCGAGGATTGTTATCTCCGATACGCGTCGTGCCCTGAAGCGTGGTGAGCGACGTGGTCACTTCAACCTCGACTTGAAGCAAGCTATCTCTGCAAGACTTGCCCGTGGCGAGCAGGTTATGCTCTTCCAGAATCGCCGAGGCTACTCTCCGGCGTTGCAGTGTGGTGATTGCGGGTGGTCGATGCGATGTCCAAATTGTAATGTAGCCTTGACTCTGCACCGTAATAAGCAACGTATGGAGTGCCACTATTGCGGTCATAATGAGGCTGTTCCGTCGCGTTGTCCCAACTGTCGCACCACTGCGCTTACGATGATGGGCTTCGGTACGGAGAAGGCTGAGGATGCTGTTCGTGAGCTCTTCCCTGAGAATAGTGTGCTGCGATTGGATAGTGACACCTCCACTTCGGAGCGTGCCTACAACTCTATTATAGGTGCTTTCGCACGTGGCGAGGGCGATGTTTTGGTCGGTACGCAGATGATAACCAAAGGCTTTGACTTCGCCAATGTCTCTTTGGTGGGTATCCTGAATGCCGACAATCTTATGCTCAGCCCCGATTTCCGCGCCTCGGAGCGCGCCTTTCAGCTCTTGACGCAGGTTGCTGGCCGTGCCGGTCGCAGGGAGCGTGCAGGTGAGGTTATTATCCAGACTTCGGAGGTTGAAAATCCCGTTTTGGGCTGGGTTCGCAGTGGCGACTATGAGGCTATGGCTCGGTGTGAGCTTGCCGAGCGCGAAGCCTTTGGTTATCCTCCCTATTCGCGCCTTGTCGCCTTGACGCTCCGCTATGCAGAGGCTCCTCTGTTGCGTCACGCCGCGGCAACCCTCGCTAAGCGCCTGCGTGAGCGGTTTGGAGGTCGTGTCTTTGGACCTGTCGAGCCTTATGTGAACCGAGTGCGTGGCGAGTGGATAGTGCAGATTCTTCTGAAGATAGAACATCGCAGCTCTGTTGCTAAGGCCAAAAATATCCTTCGCGCCCTCTTGTCGGAGATGGCCGAGGTGTCAGAGTGGCGCAAGATAAAAATCATCGTCGATGTCGATCCTCAATAATCTTCTCTCTTCGGTGGGCAATCTTATTGCTCCCCGCCGTTGTGCGGTTTGTGGTGCTGCCATCTCTAAGCAGGGCTTGCCAATATGTACCACGTGCGAGGTTATGGCTCCGCTAACCAACTTTCATCTTGAGACAGAGAATCCTATGCTGACGCAGTTCTGGGGCTTGATGCCTGTCGAGCACGCCTCGGCTTTGCTGTGGTATATTCAAGGCAGTGGCTGGCAGCGGGCTATCCACGATATTAAGTATCGTCAAGCCTATGGCGTGGCGCGTGAGTTGGGCCTGTGGTGGTCTGCCTTTTTGGAGGAGAGCCCGTTTTATTCCGATATTGATGCCATTGTCCCTGTTCCTCTGCATTGGCAACGCCGCCTGAGCCGTACATATAACCAGTCGGAGTATCTTGCAGAGGGTTTGAGTCGGGGTTTGGGTGTTGAGCTTCTGTGTCGTGCCGTTCGCCGCACACAATATAACCACTCGCAGACACTCCATAGCACAGCCGAGCGGTGGGGTAATGTCGAGGGAATCTTCTCTGTTGTCCGCCCTGAGCAGCTCAACGGCCGTCATCTGCTGTTGGTCGATGATGTCTTTACTACGGGAGCGACAATCATCTCTCTGGGCAATGCTATCCTTGCTGCTACGCAGGATGTTCGTCTTAGTGTGGCTACGCTCTCGGTGAGCAAAGCCCGCTTTGATAAGCGTCGTTAAAGGTTATCCCTGCCTGTCGGAAGGCGAAATTTATTTGTTAATTAATTATTACGACAATATTAACTTTTTGTTAAGAGTTGCTTCGTCTCTTTTGCGTAACTGTTAAAATGCCTACCTTTGGGACACTAAACAACCCTGAATGTCCTACGTGACGCAGGCAAAAAACTTTTTATGGAAGCTTTATATATGGCTATGTTGGCCGCTTTGGCTGTTCTTGCAGTTAGCGGTCTTTATGTCGGCGTTACCAACGACGCTGTCAATTTCATGAATGCTGCAATCGGTTCTAAGGCGGCAAAATTCAAGGTTATTCTTTTAGTTGCATCAGTCGGTATTATCCTGGGAGTTATCTCCTCTTCGGGTATGATGGAGGTTGCCCGAAGTGGTATGTTCCACCCTACGATGTTCTCGTTCCACGAGGTTATGATACTCTACGTGAGTGTGATGATGGCCAACGTTATTCTGTTGGATATCTACAACTCGTTGGGCCTTCCGACCTCGACCACTGTTGCGCTGGTTTTCAGCTTGTTGGGAGCAGCTATTGCCGTTGCTGTCTACAAGATTGTTAATACTCCGGGCTTAGGCATTGCCGATTTGGGCTCTTATCTGAATACTGCGCGAGCTATGGGTGTTATCACAGCTATTTTGATGTCTGTGGTTATTGCTTTTGTCTTCGGTACATTTGTGATGTGGTTCTCGCGTCTGTTGTTCTCGTTCCGATATATGGCCATCTTCCGTAAGGCGGGAGCTTTGTGGTGCGGAGCATCCTTTACCGCTATCGTTTACTTCGCTGTTTTCAAAGCCTTGAAGGGTGTTTTGGCTGATACGGCATTCGTTGCGTGGGTTGATAGCCACATGCTTTTGGCAGTTGTTGTTTGCTGGGTTGGTTGCTCGGCTTTGATGTTCTTCTTGCAGTTGTTCCGCGTCAATATCTTGCGAGTGAATATTTTGGCAGGCACCTTCGCTTTGGCTTTGGCTTTTGCGGGTAATGACCTTGTGAACTTTATCGGTGTGCCGTTGGCAGGTTTGGATGCCTATAATGCTGTCGATGGTAACTTCGCTATGGCATCTATGTCGGCTTTGGAGGGCGAGAGTAAGGCACAGTTTGGCTGGCTTATTCTTTCAGGTGTGATTATGGTTATTACGCTTTGGACCTCTACCAAGTCTATGAATGTGTCGAAGACCGAGACCTCGCTTGCAGGTAAGGGTGACGATGCCGATAATATCGAATATAACTCTAACGTCTTCTCGCGCTCTATCGTTCGTGCATCGATTAAGACCTCTCGTTTTATCGACAAGATTGTCCCTGAGCGTGTCAAGAACTTCGTTTCGAAGCGTTTTGAGTACGAGGATGTCGAGCATACCGGCGCGCCATACGATATGATACGTGCCGTAGTGAATCTCACCACTGCCGCGCTGCTTATCTCTGTGGGTACCACTTTGAAGCTGCCTCTTTCAACCACCTACGTATGTTTTATGGTTGCTATGGGTTCTTCGCTTGCCGATAAGGCGTGGGGTAGAGAGAGTGCCGTCTATCGTATCACAGGTGTTATGACCGTTGTTATGGGATGGTTTGTTACGGGTATCGGAGCCTTCATTATCGCTTTGTTGTTGGGTGCAATACTCATGTGGGGCGGTACGGTAGCATTTATCATCGCTACGTTGGCCTGTATGTGGATGCTCATTAAGAGTAACTTCCTGGGCAAGAAGCCGCAGGAGGCTACAACGCAGGAGGCTACCCAGAACGATACCATCGACAGTGTTGTCGTTGAGGTATGTAAGATGATGAAGACATCGACTCAGATTTATGACCGCACGATGGTTGCCGTTTTGAAGGAGGACCGTAGGGCTCTCAAGGAGCTTGTTCGTGAGAGTACGGAGTGCTACGAGCATACCAATAAGCTCAAATATAGCATTATGCCGGCACTGCGCAAGATGAAGTCCTCGAGTGTTGAGGTGTCGCTCTACTACGTTCAGGTTGTCGATTACTTGAGTGAAATCACTAAGGCTATCCTGCATATCACGCGCCCTGCTTACGAGCATATCGACAATAACCATAAGGGCCTTTCGCAGGAGCAGGTTGATGATTTGATGCGTATCAACGATGCTGTGGCAGAGATTTACGGTATCATTAACCACATGCTCGTTACCAACGACTTCTCGGATATTGACCACGTGCTTACTATGCGTGATGAGCTCTTTGAGCATATCGCCGATATTACTAAGTCGGAGCTTCAGCGTATCACGGCGGGCGAGGGTAACACCAAAGCAAGTATGTTCTATCTGACTGTAATGAGCGAGACCAAGACTATGGTGCTTCAGGCGCGTAATCTTTTGAAGTCGCAGCGTTACTTCTTGGAGCATACGGGCGTGGCCAAACCTCGTTACAAGATACAGTAATATACACCTTGCGTAGCAAGAAGCTGTCACAACATTGCTGTTGGGCAGCTTCTTTTCTTTTTTCTTTTCGCAATAAAACTGCTTTTCGGTGCGTTGCATTATCGAAAAATATTCTTACCTTTGGCAAGAGAAGATATAAACCATTAAATACTTTAAATAATATGAGAAAACTTTTGTTTGCTGTCGTAGCCTCTTTGCTGTCGTTTACGGCTATGGCTGACGAGGGTATGTGGTTGTTGCCATACCTTCAGAAGATGAATATCAAGGATATGAAAGCTAAGGGCTTCAAGCTCTCTGCCGAGGATGTCTACTCTGTTGAGCATAACTCATTAAAGGATGCTATCGTGATTTTTGGTGGCGGCTGCACAGGCGAGATTGTTTCGGATAAGGGTCTTATCTTTACCAACCACCACTGCGGTTACGGCTCTATTCAGCAGCTCTCATCTGTTGAGCACGACTACCTCAAAAATGGCTTCTGGGCCTCTTCTTTCGAGGAGGAGTTGCCTGTTCCGGGCTTGAAGGTGCAGTTTGTTCGCCATATCGAGGATGTCACCGAGCAGGTGTTGGGCAATGTTCCCTCTATTGCTAAGGGCAAGGAACGTGAGGATATGGTCAATGCCAATGTTAAGGCCGTTGTTAAGGCTTTGGACGAGAAGTGGGAGAAGAAGTATACAGTCCGCGTAGTGCCTTTCTTCGGCGGTAATCAGTACTTCGCCTTTGCTTACGATGTCTATACAGACGTCCGTTTAGTAGGTACTCCTCCATCGTCTATCGGTAAGTTTGGTGGCGATACCGACAACTGGATGTGGCCACGCCATACGGGCGACTTCTCTATCTTCCGTGTCTATGCCGATAAGGATAATCGTCCTGCGGAGTACTCTGCAGATAATGTACCTTACAAGGCCCCTGTTCATTTGGAGATTTCGCTCAAGGGTGTTAAGGAGGGTGACTTCTCGATGGTTATGGGCTTCCCTGGCTCTACCGAGCGTTATATGACTTCACACGAGATTGACTACATGTTGGGCGTAGATAACCCACAGCGTATCTATATCCGTGGCGAGCGTCAGGCTATCTTGTGGGAGGCTATGGAGCAGAGCGACGAGATTCGTATCAAGTACGCTTCGAAGTATGCCTCATCATCTAACTATTGGAAGAACTCTATCGGTATGTCACGCGGTATCGAGAAACTCAAGGTGCGCGATAAGAAGGTAGCTCAGGAGCAGTCATTCCAGGCGTGGGCTGACGCTAACACCCTGCCCGAGGAGGGCTTCCAGACCGCTTTGGCAGATATGAAGAGAGCTATCGAGCAGAGTAGCGAGGTCAATGGTGCTATCCAATATCTCTCGGAGGCATTTATGCGTGGCGTGGAGCTCGTAACAGCTACACGCCGCCCAAATGCAGCGTTCTACAAGGACTATGACGCCGATTTGGACCGCAAGGTTGCTAAGCGTATGCTGACCATAGCACGCGAGAATATGAAGGCTGAGCATCTGCCTGATATATATAATGTAATCGACGAACAGTTCGGTGGCAACATCGAGTCTTATGTTGATTGGTTGTACGACAACACCATCTTCACCTCACTCGAGAAGGTGCAGGCTGCCGACATGGATGCACGCAAGACTGACCCTGCAGGAGCTCTGATGGAGAGCCTTATGCGTAAATTTACCGAGCTCATCGAGCACCCATCTGTGCAGGGCGATAACCTCTATTTGCAGCAGGATGCACACCGTCTGTACGTGGCAGGTCTGATGCGTCAGAACCCTGATAAGGCTTGGTATTCAGATGCTAACTTCACTATCCGTCTGACATACGGTCAGGTATTGCCTTACTCGCCTGCCGACGCTATTACCTATAACTATTATACTACACTCGACGGCGTTATCGCTAAGGAGGATACCACAAACCCTCTGGAGTTCACCGTTGAGGAGCGTCTGAAGGAGCTCTACCGTACCAAAGATTATGGTCCTTACGCTATGAAGAACGGCAAGCTGCCTGTCGGTTTCCTCTGTAATCTGGATATTACAGGCGGTAACTCTGGTTCGCCTGTTTTGGATAAGAAGGGCCGCCTTATTGGTTTGGCTTTTGACGGCAACTGGGAGGCTATGTCGGGCGATGTAGCTTTTGAGCCTGAGTTGCAGCGTTGTATCGCTGTGGATATCCGCTATGTGTTGTTCGTTGTGGATAAGTTTGCCGGCTGTGAGCATATTATGAAGGAGCTTACCATTGTAAAGTAAGCACTTCGCCGTACAAAATAGATGGGCTATTTTACGCAATGTACTATAGCCCATTTGTTTTTCATCAACAGCTTGTTGTGTGTTATGAAATATATTAGTCTGTACGTCGCCATTGCGGTTGTTCTCGTTATTATTATACTTTTTGCTATTCCGGCAATTAAGATGCACTCTATGCTTGATTGTCGCAGCTTCAGTGAGCCCTACAATGCTGCCGATTTCGGTATTAGCTCCCGAACTATCACGCTGAAGAGTGCTGATGGTATCACCCTTGGGGCCTATGAGGTGGAGGTTGAAAGTCCCAAAGCTGTTATCATCTGTTTGGGAGGCATCCATTCGGGAACGATA
The DNA here is from genome assembly GCA_017623505.1 of Alistipes sp. Taxonomy (GTDB): domain Bacteria; phylum Bacteroidota; class Bacteroidia; order Bacteroidales; family Rikenellaceae; genus Alistipes. The sequence continues at coordinate 132,014 of JAGAOZ010000014.1, read as the reverse complement.
ACCGACTGGTATGGACACGCAAGTTTGTTTGCCCGACATAGTTACGCCTCTCTGTTGCTCGATTTGCGAGCTCACGGGGCAAGTTCGGGAGAGAAAATCTACGCTGGCACACGCGAGTGGATGGATGTGTGTGCTGCGGTTGCTTTTCTAAAGAGCCAGCCGAGATATGAGGCTGTTCCGGTGATTGTTATGGGAGTAAGTATGGGTGCGGCAACGGCCATTACCTCTACGGGAAGGTGTAAAGATATCGATGCTTTGATCTCGTTATCGTCGTATAGTAGTTGGGAGTATAATTTCAATCGCAATGTTGAGCAGCAAGTGCCTATGTGGCTTGCAAAGATTCTGGCTCCATTTGTCAATGCAACAACAAGCCTCCGATTTGGGGAATATGCAGATGTTACACCTCTGGCAGAGATACAGAAGCTCGGCTGTCGTCCCGCACTGCTTGTGCACTCTGTGGGGGATGAGATAGTCCCTTTTGCCAACTTTGAGCAACTCGTTAAGGCCGCACCTAATGCGCAGAAATGGGTGGTTGATGGAGATAATCACTGCATCATTGAGGATTTTGTCCATCCCGAACAAGATAGCAGCTATTGCTCTGTTATTGTGAAATTCATAGAGGACGTTGCTGCCAAAAGCAACGACAATCGTTAGCGACAATTCATCGTCAAAGCAGATTTACTTCAAGTGGAACACCTGTGGTGAGGTGTTCTCTTGGGGTGTGTCTGCTTGTGTCGCACTCACGGGATAAAGCGGGGCTATACACACCCCTTTTGTTGGTCTTTGAGCGGGCGTTATAGTGTTATGTCGTATGGGATTTATAGGAATAATCATCGTTTATTGAGGTTATAAAAGTGTAAAAATAAGCAATAATAAACCATAATAATATAATAAAATAACAAAATATTTGTTTGTGAAATTGTCTGCTTGTCACCATTGTTCATAACCCTATAAACAAAATGTTTATATTTTGGCTCTACATAGTTTGGCGGTTGTATAAAAAAAGAGTACTTTTGAAGTTTGTAAACCCATTCTTATAGAAAATTCTGATTTATGGCCAAAGAGTATAACCGTTCACAACGAAACAAGCAGGCATACGAATCTCTTACCGAGCAGTCGATTCAGGGCCTTGTTCCACCTCAGGCGTTGGAGCTTGAGGAGGCGGTCCTCGGAGCGTTGATGTTGGAGCACGACAGTATCATCGTGGTCCAAGAGTATGTGCGTCCCGAGACCTTCTACACCGAGGAGCACCGCATAATCTATAAAGCGATTGAGGACTTGTCGCATGAGCTCAAGCCGGTGGATTTGTATACCGTTACCGAGCGTCTGAAGGCGACCAAGCAGCTCAAGCAGATTGGTGGAGCGAACTATTTGGCTCAGCTGACTCAGAAGGTCGGCTCGGCGGCTAATGTCGAGTTCCACGCCAAGATTATTGCTCAGAAGTATGTTCAGCGTGAGCTTATCCGTTCGGCTACCGAGATTCAGCGTCGTTCCTACGACGAGGAGCAGGATGTGACCGATTTGATTGGCTTTGCCGAGCAGGAGATTTTCAACGTCTCGGAGGGTTATGTGAAGCGTTCTGTGCAGATGGCGAGTGATGTGTTGGCAAAGGCTCTGCGCCAGATTGAGGAGGCGAGCCGTAATACCGACGCCTATATCGGTGTCCCTTCGGGTTTTTTGGCTGTGGACCGTGTTACTTTGGGTTGGCAGCGCAGTGACTTGATTATCGTTGCGGCGCGTCCTTCGATGGGTAAGACAGCTTTTGTGCTGTCTATGGCCCGTAATATGGTTATTGACCACGACCAGCCGGTAGCCTTCTTCTCGTTGGAGATGCCTGCCGTGCAGCTTATGATGCGACTTATCGTCGGTGAGACGGGCTTGGACTCTAAGGATGTCAAGCGAGGTCGCCTCTCGCCACAAGATTGGGTACATTTGGAGGATAAGACCAAAGCCTTGGGTATGGCCCCTCTCTTTATCGACGACACTCCGGCGTTGTCCGTCTTTGAGTTCCGCTCTAAGGCTCGTCGTCTGAAGTCGCACAACGGCATTAAGATTATCATCATCGACTACCTCCAGCTGATGACCGGTCCGCAGGATTCTCGCGGTAACCGAGAGCAGGAGGTTGCCTACATATCGCGTACGCTGAAGGCCATTGCCAAGGAGTTGGATGTGCCTATTATAGCCCTCTCGCAGCTGAGTCGTGCTACCGAGACACGTGGCGGTAACCACCGTCCGCAGCTCTCCGATTTGCGTGAGTCGGGAGCTATCGAGCAGGATGCCGACGTTGTAGCATTTATCCACCGTCCCGAGTATTACGGTATGACCACCGACGAGAATGGTGCGCCGACAGCGGGTATGGCGGAGATTATCATCGCCAAGCACCGTAACGGCGAGGTTACCGACGTCAAGCTCCGTTTCTTGAAGGAGCAGGCTCGTTTTGCCGATTTCGATGCCGACAGCTCTTCGTTGTCGGACGGCTACGCAGGTGGAGCTCCCGCCTATAAGGAGATTCCGAGCAGCATAGGCAGTGACGGCGGTTTTGGAGGTTTAGGCTCTGCTAATGGAGGTGGCGAGTTTGGGTTGGATGCCCCTGCGGGTGGTGCTATGCCTCGTGGGTTGAGTGATGAACCTCCATTCTAAATAGTCGTTGAGCATGGTCGTACGTACAATAACCGGAGCGATAGCAGGTATTGGTGCCGTTGAGGTCTTTGTCGAGGTGAGTATCACCGGCGGAGGCCTTGGTCTGTTTTTGGTCGGTCTGCCCGATAATGCTGTGCGCGAAAGTGAGCAACGTATCCGCTCTGCTTTTGAAAATTCGGGATATAAGATGACGGCGCGTAAGTGTGTTGTCAATCTTGCTCCGGCCGATTTGCGTAAGGAGGGTTCGGGCTTTGATTTACCTATCGCTGTGGCCATCCTCGCCTCTACCGACCAGATTGTTGTCGAGTCGTTGGAGGAGTCGGTCTTTATTGGCGAGCTCTCGTTGGACGGGTCGGTGCGTGGCGTGAAGGGTGTGTTGTCGGTTGTTGCCGAGGCACGTAAGCAGGGCCGTCGTCGTGTCTTCGTGCCGGTGGAGAATAGTGCCGAGGCGGCTGTTGTCGAGGGTATCGAGGTCTACGCTGTGGAGCGTCTGTCGGATGTTGTCGATATGCTCAATGGAGCTAAGGCTATGACGCCTGTGGGTAGCTCTGTGGCGGAGAGTATTGCCGAGGAGTCGCTCTATGCCGAAGATTTCAGCGATGTTAAGGGTCAAGTACACGCCAAGCGTGCTTTGGAGATTGCTGCTGCGGGTGGCCATAACGTCATTATGATAGGCCCTCCGGGTTCGGGTAAGACGATGTTGGCGCGCCGTATGCCCTCTATTCTCCCTCCTATGAGTTTGGAGGAGGCTTTGGAGACGACGAAGATTCACTCTGTGGCGGGTAAGCTGGGTACGTGTCGGGGTTTGATGCGTCAGCGTCCATTCCGTGCGCCTCACCATTTAGCCTCTCCTGTGGCATTGATTGGTGGTGGTCAGAATCCGCAGCCGGGCGAGGTGTCGTTGGCTCATAACGGAGTCTTGTTTTTGGATGAGATGCCGGAGTTTGGCCATAGTGTGTTGGAGGTGTTGCGCCAGCCTTTGGAGGATAAGATGATAACCATTTCACGTGCCAAGTATGCCGTGGAGTACCCTTCGAACTTTACCCTTGTGGCGTCGATGAACCCCTGCCCTTGTGGCTACTATAACCATCCGACCAAGGAGTGCACCTGCTCGCCGGCTGCCGTACATCGTTATATGGGGCGTATTTCTGGTCCTCTTATGGACCGTATAGACTTGCACGTCGAGGTTACGCCGGTTGCTATTGACGAAATATCCTCGTCGCAACTTGCCGAGTCGAGTGCTCAGATTCGTGAGCGTGTTATGCGGGCTCGCGACATCCAGGCACGAAGGTTTGCTTCGCTGCCTATACACACCAATACGATGATGTCGTCGGCTATGTTGCGCGATTTCTGTCCGCTGTCGGCTGAGGCTCGAGCTTTGTTGGATAGGGCTATGGAGCGATTGCAGCTCTCGGCGCGTGCTTACGACAGGATTATCAAGGTAGCGCGTACCATTGCTGATTTGGAGGGTGTGGAGCATATCTCGCCGCTCCATATTTCGGAGGCTATTACCTACCGTTCGCTTGACCGTGAGGGGTGGGGACGATAAAGAGATTACAAAATTATTAGATAACAGATGAAGAGAGTTATTCTCTCCGGTGGAGGTACCGGAGGTCATTTTTACCCTGCTGTCTCTGTTGCCGAGGCGTTGCAGCGTCGCTATGGTGACCAAGTGGAGGTTCTGTTTGTGGGGGCCGAGGGTAAGATGGAGATGGAGAAGATTCCCGCTTTGGGTTATAATATCGTCGGGTTGCCTATTGCAGGTATCCAGCGACGACTGACGTTGAAGAATCTGGCTTTGCCGTGGAAGGCGTTGAAGAGTGTCTGGAAGGCACGTAAGGTCATCCGCGAGTTCCGTGCCGATGTTGTTGTGGGCTTTGGTGGCTACGCCTCTGCTCCGGTTATGTGGTCGGCACAGCGTATGGGTATCCCTACCCTTATGCAGGAGCAGAACTCCTACGCCGGTAAGGCAAATAAGTTCCTCTCGAAGAGGGTTAAGCGTATCTGTGTGGCATACGAGGGTATGGAGCAGTTCTTCCCTGCCGAGAAGATTGTCTTGACGGGCAACCCGCTACGTGGCTCTTTCGCTTCGACGGAGTCTAAGAGCGACGAGGCTTTGGCATACTACGGCTTTAAGCGTGATGTTCCTACGCTGCTTATCGTCGGTGGTTCGCTGGGTACTCGTACCTTGAACGAGATGATGAAGGCGTGGATTCCGACCTTGCAGGGCATATCCCCTGTGCAGGTCATCTGGCAGACAGGCCGTTTTTACGAGCGCGAGATGAAGGAGTTTTTGGAGGCTCATCCGACGAGCAACATCTTCCAATGTGCCTTTATCGAGCGTATGGATTATGCCTACGAGGTGGCTGATGCTGTTATCTCGCGCAGTGGTGCTTGTACCATTTCGGAGTTGCAGTTGGTTGGTAAGCCTACGATTTTTGTCCCTTCGCCTAATGTTGCCGAGGACCACCAGACCAAGAATGCTATGGCTTTGGTTGAGAAGCAGGCGGCTCTTATGGTCCGCGACAGCGAGGCTGTGGAGCGGGGTATGCAGGTCGCTTTGGAGCTTCTGGGCAGTAAGGAGCAGTTGGCTGCGCTCCGTGAGAATATCCTCGCTATGGGTATTGCGGATTCGGCAGATAGAGTTGTTAATGAGATTGAAAAATATTGGTAATGAAGAGTTTTCAAAATATCTATTTTCTGGGTATTGGCGGTATCGGTATGAGTGCTTTGGCGCGTTACTTTCTGCACGAAGGTAAGGCTGTTGCCGGCTATGACCGCACGGAGTCTGCGCTGACACGTGCTTTAGCGACGGAGGGTGCGCAGGTCAATTATGAGGATAACGTGGAGGCTATTCCGGAGTTGTTCCGCAATCCCGAAACCACTATGGTTGTCTATACCCCTGCCGTTCCGCAGGAGCATCCACAGATGGAGTTCTTCCGCTCTGCGGGCTTTTTGATTGAGAAACGTTCTCAGATGTTGGGCCACTTGTCGGAGGGTAAGTATGTTATGGCTGTTGCCGGCACCCACGGTAAGACGACCACCTCGACTCTTGTTGCGTGGCTGAACCACTCGATGGGTATGCAGGGCAGTGCTTTCTTGGGTGGAATATCGAAGAATTTCGGTGGCAACCTTGTCTTGGGCGAGGGCGATAGGTTGGCTGTTGAGGCTGATGAGTTTGACCGCTCGTTCCTGCGTCTTAAGCCCGATGTGGCTATCATTACCGCTGTGTCGGCTGACCATCTTGATATTTACGGCACGTATGAGGCTGTTGTCGAGGCCTTTGGCCAGTTCGCTGCACTTATCAAGGCGGGTGGCGACCTTGTCTTGAAGCAGGGCGTCGAGATTACGCTACCCGAGGGCATAGATATTTGGCGATATAGCTACGATGAGCCTTGTGACTTCTATGCTCGCCGTGTGCGCCTGTTGGAGGGCGGTTACTATCGTTACGATATTGTTACCCCCGATGGCGTCGTGGAGGATTGTACGTTGGGTATTCCGGGCTGGATAAATATCGAGAATTCGGTTGCTGCCGTGGCGTCGCTGTGGTGTGCGGCACGTAAGCGAGGCGAAGAGTTCGATGCTGAGGCTTTGAAGCGGGCTTTGGCGGAGTATTCGGGCGTCAAGCGCCGTTTTGAGTTCTATGTAAATACCCCTCGCCAGGTCTATATGGACGACTATGCCCACCACCCTGAGGAGCTGGAGGCTACGCTTACCTCGCTCAGAGGTATGTTCCCCGGCAGAGAGATTACGGCTATCTTCCAGCCACACCTCTACACCCGCACGCGTGACCTGTACCGCGAGTTTGCCGAGGCGTTGTCACATGCCGATAAGGCGGTCTTGGTGCCTATCTATCCGGCACGTGAGGAGCCTATCGAGGGTATCTCGTCGGAGATTATCGCCGAGCGAGTGAGTGTTCCATGCTCGATTTGTGAGCGAGAGCATTTGGCTCAGATGCTCTCTGAGGCTAAGACCGATGTTGTGGTAAGCTTTGGAGCCGGAAATATTGATGCCTATTGTGAGGCTATTGCCGAGCAGTTAAGACAAAAAGCATAGCAGATGGGTAAGGCGGGTAGGATAGTCCTTTACACCCTGCTGTGGGTGGGTATTGTAGGTTTTGTCGTGTTCTTTATCGACAGAGCCTCGCGCCACTACGCCTTGACTAAAATAGACACCCTCGACATCCGTATTGCCGATGCGGGTGCCGACTACCTGTTCATCGCCGAGGATGATGTTCGGCAGTGGCTTGCCGAGGACTCTGTGGCGACACTCTCCGTGCCTTTGGATAAGGTTGATGTTGGGGCTATCAATCGCTCTATCGGACGTTATGATTTTATTGCGGATGTTGCCACCCGTACAACCTTCGATGGCCGTCTTATCATCGAGCTGCGCCAGCATAAAGCCCTTTTTCGCTTGCTGTGCGAGGGTTACGACTGCTATATCTCGACCACAGCCCACACTATGCATCTTCAGCAAGGACAAGCTCTGTATGCTCCTGTGGTTACGGGCAGCTATCAGCCTCCGTTCCCTGCGGATTATGGAGGCTCGGTAAAGTCGTATATCGACTCTTTGATTGCCGTTCGAGATACTACGATAATGCGTTTGGAGGAGGATAAGGAGCCTTTTGAGGATGATAAGAGCAGGCTTAAGGAGCGTGTGAAGGAGCTCTCGAAGCAGAAGCTTCAGCAGTATGATGACGAGCCCGATTCGGAGTTTGCCGAGCGTCTGGAGCGTCATCAGGCCGAGAAACGCGAGCGTCGTCGTGCGTTGCGTTATGAGGAGCGTTTGCTCGACGAGCAGATAGCGCAACTTGCTGCAAAACAGGAGCAGGAGCGAAAAGAACAAAAAAAATTGCTAAAAAGGTATGAAGATTTCTCTAAACTCATTAACTTTGTAGAGTATATCGAGCAAAATGAGTTTTGGCGCGGTGAAATTGTGCAGATTGAGGCCTACTCTATGAGTAGCGGCGAGCTTGCCTTGCGTATTGTGCCGCGTTCGGGTAGTTTTGTTGTAGAGTTTGGTGTGCCGGAGTCTTTCGAGCAGAAGCTAAGCAATCTGGAGCGTTTCTATCGTGAGGGTTTGAACAATGTGGGCTGGGAGCGATTTAGTTCTATTTCGGTAGAGTACGACGGTAAGGTTGTCGCCACGCCTCGTGCAGAGCAGAAAGTTGAGAATAATAAATAAAAAATTCGATTATAGTGGAGAATAAGAGTTACATTGTTGCCGTAGATATCGGTTCGTCGAAGGTTGTTGTTGCCGTAGGTTCGACTACCGATATGAAGACCATTACCGTAGAGGCAATCGTTAAGGAGGCTACCGATGGTGTATCTGCCGGTTTGGTAGATAACAGCCAATCGGTATCTAAGGCGTTGCGAGCTGCGTTGGATAAGGTTGAGGATAGCCTTCAGATTAAGATTTCTGATGCTTACGCCTGCTTGTCGGGTAAGTTCGTTCGTTCGGCTCGTTATACCGACCATGTCTTTGTTGAGGATGCCGAGAATTGCATCTCTCAGCCCGACTTGAAGGCTTTGAATGACCGTATGTTGAATGTCAAGGCTCCGGATGATGAGTTCATCATGGACCTCTACCCTGTGGAGTATAAGAACGATGCCGGAATGAAGCTTGCTCAGCCTGTTGGAGCATATAGTAAGCAGCTCTCGGCGACCTATAACTTTATCCTCTGCGAGCGTTCAGCTAAGGACCGTCTGCGTCGCGTCTTCACCAATGCCAATATCTCACATCCGAAGGCAATCTACGCCAGCGGCTCTGTCATTGCCGAGAGTTTGGCGTCGAATGACGAGAAGCAGGAGGGTGTTGCTATTGTCGATATAGGCTGTGGCGTTACCGATATTGCTGTCTACTACGGCGGCGTTCTCTGCCACATGGCTTCGTTGCCTATTGGTAGCTCTGCTCTCAATGACGATATTCAGCACTTTACCACCAACCTCCCTGCGGCTACTGTCGAGAAGCTCAAGGTGCGTCACGGTGCCGCTATCGCTACCTCTAAGCCTGAGAGCACTATCCAGATTCGTCGTAGCAATACCACCAAGCATATCTCTCTGTTTAACTTGGAGGCCGTTACCGAGGCTCGTATGACCGAGATTGCCGAGTACGTATGGAAGGAGATTCGCGATACGGGTCTTTCCTCTAAACTCTCGTCGGGTATTATCTTGACGGGTGGTGGTGCAAAACTTGCACAGATTGCCGAGCTTTTCCACCGCATCACTAACCTCGACGTGCGTGTAGCAAGTGCCGAGGTAGGTATCGCTGTTGAGCAGGCAGAGTTGGTTTCCGATACCGATTCAACCCTTGTTGTGTCGCTTCTTTTGCGCGGCTTGCGTGAGGGTGCTTGCCGAGTTCAGATGCTTGGCGTTGAGGCTGAGGAGCCTGAGCAGGAGTACATCGACGACGAGAAGCCGGATGGTGATGAAGATTTCCTTGATGAAGATGAAGACTTTGACGACCTTTCGGAGAAGAAGCCGGGCTTTTTCGGTCGCTTTAAGAAGATGTTTAGTAAGACGCTCACAACAGCTTTCAGTAACCCTGATGATGTTGCTGAGGAGGATGATGATTTCTAAAATTGGGGGCTAAGATGCAGGAAGATTTGATTAATGAGCTCGCTATGGAGAAGAGCAATCGTTCGATTATAATGGTCATCGGAGTCGGTGGCGGTGGCGGTAACGCCTTGAACTATATGTGGAATATGGGCATCAAGAACGTTGAGTTCTTGGCTTGTAATACCGATAAATATGCCCTTGAGAACCTCGATATTCCTAACGAGTGTAAGCTTGTTTTAGGAGAGGGTTTGGGAGCAGGTAATGACCCTGAGAGGGGCCGAGAGTTGGCTATCGAGTCTATCGACGCTGTGAAGCAACGTCTGGAGTCCAAGAATATTAAGATGGTCTTTATCACTGCCGGTATGGGTGGTGGTACCGGTACAGGAGCTTCGCCTGTTATCGCTAAGTTGGCTCAGGAGATGGGCTTGCTGACTATCGCCAACGTCACCTTCCCGCTCTTTGGTGAGGGTCCCATGCGTTTGGAGCAGGCGGCACGCGGTATCGAGGAGTTGCGTCAGTATGTCGATTCTCTGTTGGTTGTCAATAACGACAGCATTTTGGATATGTATGGTGAGTTGCCAATCCGAGAGGCTTTCAATAAGGCTGATGACATCCTGGCCTCGGCTACGAAGGGTATCTCGGAGATTATTACCGTTGAGAGTGCCTATATCCGTGTCGATTTCGCCGATTTGAAGCGAGTGATGAAGGGTAGTGGCCGCGCACACATGGGCGTTGGCTCAGCACGCGGTGCGGACCGTGCGCAGGAGGCAGCCCGTAACTCATTGTGTTCACCGCTGTTGGATAATAATAACATCTCAGGCTCGAAGAATATCTTGATGAATATCTCGGCTAACGACATCAATACCGTCTCATATAAGGAGTGTCTTTCGGTGTTGAATTACATCCAGAGCTACGCCAGCTATAAGGACGATGATGGCAAGACGCACTACGCCAATGTTATTTGGGGTGCCAGCTCTAAGCCTATGGAGGATGACGCTATGGAGGTTGTTGTCGTTGCGACAGGTTTTTCAAGTGGCGAGTATGTTGCCCCTATCGCACCTCCACACGTCGAGGATATCAAGCCTGCGGATGATTTCTTTGACCCTGAGCCAGAGGTTAAGCCTACGGAGGAGGTGTCGGAGAAGAAGCCTTTTGTTAAGGAGCCACGCCGTCACGTCAATCTTGCTCCTGCGGTTTTGGAGCGTCAGAAGGGTCGTTATCACGATATTGAGGCGAGCCGTAAGGTCCCTACCTATACCCGCACCAAGACTCAGATGTATGTTCAGAAGAGCACCCATTCGCGCAGCAAGAATGTTGTGAGTGTCGATTCTGAGCAGGAGCAGAAGCAGGCTCTTTCGGGTAACCTTTTCGGCGACACCGAATAAATGTTTTAAGCTTTGACCTTGTTAGCAATAACATACCAAGGGTTTAGCCCGGATGCAATCGTTATGCTCGTCGTAACGATTGTATTGCTTTGCGCTTCGGCGCTTGTTTCAGGCTCCGAGACAGCCCTTTTCTCGCTCACACATCGTGAGAAGCAGCAGATGGCCGAGAGCCGCGATAGCCGTAACCACACTATCCTTGCTATGTTGGAAGATGCCGATATGCTTTTGGCGGCTATTTTGGTGATGAACAATTTGGTCAATATCTGTATTGTTATCACCTCGTCGCTCTTTTTGGACGAGATTATGAGAATTGACTCCGCCGTTTGGGAGTTTGTCATCAAATCTGTTGTTGTGACCTTCCTGCTGTTGCTCTTCGGCGAGATTCTGCCTAAGGTTCTCTCGCAGAGCAACCCTTATCGTATGGCGCGCTTTGTTGCCTATCCTATCAAGGTGGTTAAGTTCTTGACCTACCCTTTGGCATATATCTTGGTTCATACGGGAGGACATATTAGCCGTATCGCATCGCGCAATGCCGAGATTTCTATGGAGGAGTTGGCGGATGCTGTTGAGATGACCGCAGGCTCTTCGAATGAGGAGAAGAAGATGCTGTCGGGTATCGTGAATTTCGTCAATACCGAGGTGGAGGAGATTATGCGTCCGCGTATCGACATCGTTGCTCTGGATATCAAGAGCCCTTATGAGGAGGTCAAGAGCCTTATTATCGAGTCGGGTTATTCGCGTATTCCGGTCTACGATGAGGATTTGGATAATATCAAGGGAGCTATCTACGTCAAGGATTTGTTGCCACATATCAAGTGCGGCAACGAGTTTGGCTGGCAGCAACTCATCCGTAAGATTTATTTCGTTCCGGAGCACAAGAAGATTGACGACTTGTTGCACGACTTCCAGGAGAATAAGATTCATATCGCCATTGTCGTTGATGAGTACGGTGCTACGCGAGGTTTGGTGTCGTTGGAGGATATTCTGGAGGAGGTTGTCGGCGAGATTTCCGATGAGAGTGACGTCGAAGAGAGCTTCTACGAGCGTATCAATGCCAATACCTATCTTTTCGACGGTAAGACCCACATCATCGACTTCGAGCGTGTCATAGATTGTGGTGAGGACCTCTTTGCCGATGTTCAAGGCCGTGCCGAGACTTTGGCGGGCTTGATGTTGGAGCTGCGTCGTGACTTGGTCAAGAAGGGCGATACCGTCGAGGCCCATTCTATTCGTTTTACGGCAGAGAAGATGGATGGTCGCCGTATAGATAAAATCAAGGTGGTAATCAGAGGGAAGGGCAGCCAGAATGAGTAACTTCCCGCTTATCTTACGCTCCGACAAGATGCCGTGCGGAGCAATGCTTCTTGTTGATTATATCCCATCGTATGAGGCGTTGATAGCTGCGGCTGACGATGCCGACAGAGCCTCCATTGCAGGTTTCAGCTCGCCGAGCCGTTGTCGTGAACGCCTTGCGTGGCGTGAGTTATTGCGTCGTGAGCTCCGGATGCCTGTTGCTGTGAGCTATCTACCAAGTGGTCGTCCTCTGCTTCAGGGGAGCGCATTTCAATTTATCTCGGTCAGCCATTGTGCCGATATGGTCGCTGTTGTCCTCTCTGATGCGCGCTGTGGTGTCGATGTGGAACGTCTGGACCGCCGTTTTGCCGCTGTTGCCGAGCGATATATCTCCGACGAGGAGCTGTCGTTAGTGCATTCGGATTATGAGCGAGCCGTTATCTGGGTGGCTAAGGAGTGCCTCTATAAGATGGCGCATTGCGAGGGGCTGGACTTGAAGGAGCATATCCGTATCGAGGCTATCGATGGGGCGACATCGCTTGTGCGAGGTGTTGTGCGTCACCACGATAAGGAGCTACTGCGCTGCGAGTTACACCTTCTCCAGCCCGACCCCGAGCACATCCTCCTCTACGCCTTCTGATTACATATATAACACTTTTGCCCAGTTTTTGTTCCCTCAATAGGCTATTAGCTTAAGATTTTACTTTATTGCCAATATCCCTTAAGCTACAATCAATATATTTTATGTTCAATCTTGTCGGCTATTGCATAAATAGTTTGTTTTATACAATTTTGTCTCGGTAAATAATTTATTCAAACACAATACCCCAACAAGAGTGTTGTATTTTGAAAAACAATCACTAACTTTGTGGTGTCAAGCTATTGACAACATATTGTAGTGAAAGTGTTTCGCTAATCCTTGGCAATAAAATTTGGCGATTTTAAGAGAACGAGGTTAAGCAACAACACTCATTGCTTGTATTGGTATGCTATGTCGGCACGGCTCGTGCTGCCTCATACTATACAAGTGTGGGGTATTGTTTATTTGTTCTCTGGGCCACGCCAAATGCCTTTTGCCAGATAAACGAACGGCTCCACACTTTCCTTTTTTATAAACAGCCCGTCCGGAGCCCGCGAGCAAATCTAAACTTAATACAATGAAAAAGTTTACAAAATTTATGTTGCTCGGCATCGTGCTTGTAGTTGCGGTTACAAATGCGTCAGCTCAAGATTTAATCGTGTTGAATAGCGATGCTGTTGAGGAGATGCAGGTTAAGGTTGTTGAGGTATCGGACTCCGAAGTGAAGTACAAAAAGTGGAGCTATCAAGATGGTCCTACCTTCTCACTCTCTACCGATAAGATTCTCTACATTAAGTATCAAAATGGCGAAAAGCAACGCTTTGATAAGCAGGGGGAGTCAGTAAAGCCTATCGAGGAGACTGTTGCAACGCCACAAGCAACCAATCTTGCTTTTGAAACAACCACAGTGCAGACAGAGGCCGCACCTAAGGTAGAGGTCAATGAGAATGAAGACAAATATTTTTCTCGCAAAAAAGGAGTTTGGTCCGTTGATTATTCGTTAAGTTATATGATACCGGGCGGAGATGAAGATTATGATGAATCCTTCTATTTGGGCCTCGAATATAAAGCTCGGTATAATGTTGCTAAAGGCCTCAATGTGCATGCCGGTTTGGGTTTTATGACAGGATATGTTGCTGTTGGTTCTGGTTCATATCGTACCACTATAGACGAATCATCCCTTACTTTACCTTTGGGTGTTGGCTATAATTTACCGCTCGGAAGTCTTTGTTCTCTGGATTTCAGAACGGGTCCTCGTTTGAATTATATCATAGCTGGTAAAATTGATTATGATGGAGAGGAGATTAAGTATAAAGATTTAGAAGAATATGGAATGGAGGTTAAAAGATTTAATGCCGGATGGGATATTGGTGTGGCTCTGATGTTTGCAAATTACGGTGTTAAGTTTGAATATTCTGCTGGCCTTAGCGATTCTGCATACGATTATACCAAAATCGGATTTTATATGTTATTCTAATTATTTATATATGTAACTATGAATAGGATATTATATTTGATTTTATGCTTGTCTGTAAGTTGCTCTTTTGTCGCTTGTAGTGAAGGGGATAAGGAAGAGGTCTTTTATCCTAATCAGAATCAGCCAGGTAATGGTAATTGGGGAAGTGAAGAGGAGGACACCCTTGCAGAGGATGTGTATAAATATGTTTCCGTTGAGAATGTCTATTATGAGGACTATGCAATCCACTTCACAATCAAATCTGATCTTCATAAATACTATCCAAATAGCGACATAGAGTTCTATTTTATCTATGAACAGCAGTATGGTGATTGGACTGAGTTCTGGTTATTAATTGAGCCTGATGGATGGGATGAAAAACCTCTTGTTGCTTATAGTATAGATAGCAGTGGAAGAAAGCAATATATAGCTTCAGCAGGAGTGTGTGATCCATCTGACGATGAAACCTATTCTGTGTTTGAGCTGTACAGACACACTTACTTAGTTATTAAGGACATGTTGTCTAATGGTGAAACTTTAAGTGATAGCGAGGAAGATCTATATCGAGAGGTTGTAAAATTCCTTGAGGAACAGCAAGAGGAAGTAGTTAATAGTTATGGAGCATATTATAAGTTCAGAATCTCTGTTAAAGTTGATGGTCAAGAGTTCCCATTTAAGAGAATTTCATTTAATTAATTGCTTTTTAGGCCCATCTAACAAACTTTGTTCATCGTGTTGAGTTTTCTGATGGGCCTACTAATGATAAATATTTTCTACTATGAAAAAATTTTTATTTGTTGCCATTGCCGCCTTATTTTGCTATGGCCTAATGGCTTGTAGTGATGATGATGGAGACTCAATTCCATCGGATCTTTATGGTTATTGGTATGGTGAGATTCGCACCGCTGCAACTGGAAATCTTCGCACAATTTCGCTTTCTTTGGAGGAAGATGGCTCTGGAGAGTTTATCTTTTCTTCGAGTGTTTATTATCGTGTAGCGGAGTTTAACTATACTTACAGAGGTGGCACAGTATACTGTGATGGTACGATTGTAAATCAAGATGGAGATATACAAAGGTTTAATCAAGCATTTGCTTATGATGGCTACACATTACGCCCTCTCGATACATATTCGGAATTTACATTAACTAAATAAAGATGACTGCTACGTTCGTTAGTTATTAGAAATTTTACCAAGTGCAATCAAAAAGCATGTTTACTATGAAAAAGATTTTTTGTTTGGCCCTTACAACCCTACTCTGTTGTGCTTTTGTCGCTTGTAGCGAAAAAAATGATGAAAATCCTCCGCAAAATCCAAATGAAAATAACGGCGGCAATAACAATAATAATGGAGGAGATGGCAATAATACCGGCGGTAACGGTGAAAATAATAACAATGAGAATAAGAACAAATGTACCATAGTATACACCAGTGAGGATAATCAATTATTAAGATTTTCTAGCGGTGCATTTAATGCAGATGTTATTTCACATGAATATATTAATGGGCAGGGTGTAATAGTTTTTGATGCTCCTATTACAAGAGTTGGTTATGAAGCTTTTGCGGACTGTTCTAGATTGTATACTATAAAACTACCATCAACAGTAACAGAGATTGAAGATAAGGCTTTCATCAACTGTTCTAAATTGAGCTCAATAAATATTCCTTCGGAGGTTGAAAAAATTGGAAGAGAGGCCTTTTATAATTGCTCTAAGTTGGAGACAATAAAAATTCCTGCTGCTGTAATCAGCATCGGCTCTAATGCTTTTTCTCAGTGTACAAGTTTGTTCCGTGTTTATTGTCTGGGCTCTATCCCTCCAGAGACGTCATATTTTTCTTTCTCTAATAATGCCAGACTAAGAAGATTTTATGTTCCTGACTCGTCTGTTTATTTATACAGAAGTGAAGAAGGTTGGCGACCATATGCAGGATGTATTCTTAGTATAGAAGATGAAGGTGTAAAGAGAGATTTTAGTTCTATTACATACACCATCGACGGAGAAACATATTCTATGGTTAAAGTAGAAGGAGATTTGCCTCCATACTATATAATGCAGACAGAGATTCCTGTTGATGCCGAAGTCACTATTGCGGGAGTATACTTGGGAAAATTAGTCCGTAATAATGATGATGTTTTAATAAAAGCGGATTTTAGAGATTTTCGAGATGAATTGGTAGTTGAGACTGGTATTGATTTTCGCCTTCCAACTCCGGAGGAGTGGCAGTATGCAGCTCAGGGTGGAGCAGCAAGCAAACATTATACATATAGTGGTAGTAATGATATTGATAATGTCGCTTGGTATTATAGAAATAGTGAAGGCAAGGCTCATAAAGTAGCTCAAAAACAAGCTAATGAGTTAGGTTTGTACGACATGTCTGGAAATTATGCAGAGTTATGTAATGATTATCCTGTTGATGTGTGGAACGTAGATGGTCCTGCTTATGGCGGCAATTGGTCGAGTGACACTGAAGACTGTTTGCCAAGTAGTTATGTAGCCGGAGTAGTCTCTGGAGAACTAATTGGTACTACTGGCAAAGAGTATAAAGAGCTGAACGCTACTAAATGTGATAAAAAAGCTATACGATTAGTTGTAGATGCCGAGGATTAATAAGCGTATCAACTTAATATCTTAATTTCGATAGTCCACCTAACCGATGTGTTGGGTGGACTTTGTTTTGTATATACCTTTTCAATATGCTCTTCCATAACGGCATATCTGCAAATATTGGGTAAATACGCAAGCTTTTTGCTATATATTTTGTAAATTTGCCGCGTCTATGAGAGTTCAGGATTCACCCCTTTCACTTGGTACCGACTCACTGTCGAGTCTGTTGTGGCGATATGCGATGCCCGCTATCATCGCACAGATTTCTGCGTCGTTATACAATATTATCGACAGCATCTTTGTCGGTCAGGGTGTCGGTCCGTTGGCTATTTCGGGCTTGGCTCTCACGATGCCCATTATGAACCTCTCGGCGGCCTTTGGTGCTATGGTCGGCGTCGGCTCTTCGGCTCTTACGTCGATACGTCTGGGGCAGGGCAATAAGCGTGCGGCGGAGAAGATTCTGGGCAATGTCGTTCTGCTCAACGTCGTTATGGGCGTGGTCTTTATGGCTCTGGGCCTCTATTATTTGGACGATTTGCTCTATCTGTTTGGTGCGAGTGACCAGAGTATCGTCTATGCGCGTGAGTTTATGCGCGTGATACTTATCGGTAACGTTATTACCCACCTCTATCTGGGCCTAAATAATCAGCTGCGTGTTACAGGCTACCCGCGTAAGGCGATGAATTCTATGCTGTTATCTGTCGCCTTGAATCTGGTGCTGTGTCCTCTGTTTATCTTTGTCTTTAAGTGGGGTATCGCCGGCTCGGCGTGGGCTACGGTTATTGCGCAGACGACGGCTCTTGCGTGGCAGCTACATCACTTCAGCGACAAGAGCAATTTCCTTACCTTCCGTCGCGACTCTTTCCGCTTCAATTGGGATATTGTCAAGGGTACGCTCAGTATCGGTATGGCGCCTTTTATGATGCAGTGCTGTGCCTGCGTGGTGGTTATTTTTGTGAATAACAAGATGCAGGTGTACGGTGGTGATTTAGCTATCGGAGCCTATGGTATCGTGAATCGTGTCGCTTTTCTTTTTACGATGGTGGTTATGGGCCTGAATCATGGTATGCAACCTATTGTCGGCTATAACTACGGAGCGAAGAACTACGACAGAGTGCGCCGAGTGCTGTTTATGACTATCGGCTGGGCTACGGCTGTTACCGTTGTGGGCTTTATCATCTGCCAACTCTTCCCTGAGTATGTCGTGCGTCTGTTTGCTAAGGAGGATGGTTCGGGTGATGCTACGGAGCTTATTGCCCTCTCGACACACGGTCTGCGCGCTATCCTTGTAGCCTTCCCTATTGTAGGTTTCTCGATAGTCGTGGGTAACTTCTTCCAGTATATCGGTAAAGCCAAGCGCGCTATCTTACTCTCTATGACGCGTCAGATGCTCTTTATTCTGCCACTGCTTGTTCTGCTTCCACCACTTTGGGGCCAGGATGGTGTGTGGTATGCTATCCCAATCGCCGACACTTTAGCGGCTATGTTGGCTTTGGTGCTTCTTATCTATCAGTTGCGCAAGTTGCGCAAGAGCCCCTCAGCCGAACGCCATATATAATAAAAAAGAGCCTTGTTAGGCTCTTCTCTATTTCTTGTTAAAGGTATTCATCGTCATATCTGCCCCCACCATCACGAAGGATAGTATCGCTTGACCAAAGACCTTCAGTCGTTCATCCATCGCCGCCAGCTCCTCTGCGGACCACTCGCCTAAGACGTAATCTACTTGATGACCTTTGGGGAAGTCGCCGCCAATACCGAATCGCATGCGGGCATAATCCTCGCGACCAAGCAGCTCTGTGATGTTCTTCAATCCGTTGTGTCCGCCGTCCGAGCCCTTTTTGCGCATACGTAGCTGACCGAATGGCAGAGCTATATCGTCCGATATGATAAGCACCTTCTCGATAGGAATCTTCTCCTGCTCCATCCAGTAGCGTACCGCCTTGCCCGACAGGTTCATGTAAGTCGAAGGCTTGAGCAGAATTATCTGACGTCCCTTGTGTCGTATTGTCGTTGTAGAGCCGTATCTGCCGGCTAAAAACGAAGCGTTGGATGCCTCAGCCAAGGCATCCAACACTTTGAATCCTATGTTGTGACGGGTTGATGCGTACTCCGCACCGATGTTTCCCAAACCAACAACAAGATATTTCATTCTCGCAGAGGGTTATTACTTCTGCGCAGCAGCTGCAGCACCACGTGAAGCACGAGTTACACGTACAGCACATACTGCGGTAGTTGCAGGAGTTACGAAAGTAAGGTTCTCGAACTGCAAGTCACCAACGAAGATAGTCTGACCAACCTTCAAAGGAGTTACGTCGATAACCAACTCATCTGGCAAGTGCTCCTCAAGAGCCTTAACAACCAACTTACGAGCAGAGAGAGCCAACTTACCGCCGACCTTCACACCCTCAGCGTTACCTGTGAGGCGTACAGGGATAGCGATTGCAACAGGCTTACCCTCCTGAATACGGTAGAAGTCGATGTGAAGAATCTGCTCACGTACTGGGTGGAACTGCACCTCACGCATTACAGCCTTCTCAACCTTACCGTCGATATTAAGCTCAACAACGTATGAGTTAGGTGAATAGATAAGAGGCTTCAAATCCTTAGCATTTACTGTGAATGCTACCTCCTCACCACCACCATAGATAACGCAAGGAACCATACCCTCGCGACGGCAAGCCTTAGCTGCCTTTTTGCCATACTCGGCACGCTTTACAGCGTTCAACTGAAGTGTTTTCATTGTAAAAAAAGTATTAAATTGTTATTACCTACGGCATTACTCAACACACCAAAAACACTAACGGCGTGTCCCATTATGCCTGATTGCGGGTGCAAATATACACCTTATATTTTAAAATTCAAAATTATATACATCGTCATTGCGAGAAATAGCATCTGCCTACCGAGCTGATACTCAACCACGCTGATACCCAAAATTGACGAGAGAGCCGAAAACCCGCAAATTTGAATTTCTATTTCTACCAAAGATAGATATTCAATCCCAGCACCACTCCGTGCGAGTATTGCTTGAAGTTGATATTTCCTGCCGGAACATCGTGCGCACCCATCTGGCTTGGCTCAGGGCGACGCATATTACCCAAATAACCGACATAGAGGTCACAGCGCAGTGACTCGGCGATGCACAGTCGCATACCGCCACCCAATCCTGCTGTTGCACCTACCCCCTTCGACTCCTCGTCGGTGTAGAACTGAGGACCGATGTTCAGATATGTAAACCAACGCATCGGCTTACGGCGTACCTGCTCGCCAAAATAATACTTGAACGAGCCGTAGAGCGGTATTGCGTTGCCATTGCCCTGGAAGAGCAAACCACCCTCCAATCCGGCTGTGAAGTTAGGCGTTACCTTGTATCCCACGCCGAGCAGCACGCTACCACCCATCAAGTCGGGCTTCTGCTCGTAGTTTGTCACCTGACCATAATCCTTGTAGTTGATATGGCTGTGCATGCCGAGCATGAAGTTCATCGTTCCACCAAACGACACCGTCAGACGGTTCTCCGGCTTATCGAGGGTGTAGTCCTTCTCCATCTTCTTACGCTTATAGCGAGGTACAAAATGTTGTGCCTCAGCTATGCCTGCTCCCACGAAAGAGAGTGTTATCAATATAAGTAACAGTTTTTTCATTCCAACTCTATTTACTGTGTGTTATTCTCTACCTTGTCAAACGGATAAACCTTGCGATTATTTTATCCCTCTGATATTTTTCTCCCACGCCCACGCACTGCGCAATGTGTCGTCTAAGTCGCGCTCTGCACGCCAGCCCAGTTCCTCGTTTGCCAGCGATGTGTCGGCCCATATAGCCACCACGTCACCTGCACGGCGAGGTGCAATCTTGTAGTTGAGTTTCAGTGAGTTTACCTTCTCGAAACGCTCCACAAGCTCCAGCACCGATACGCCGTTACCTGTTCCGACGTTAAATATCTCATACTTAGCCTTGTTCTTATTCTCGACCATGCGGCTGATAGCCACCACGTGAGCCTTCGCCAAGTCCACCACGTCGATATAGTCGCGCAAGCACGAGCCGTCGGGTGTAGGGTAGTCGTTACCGAATACGCTCAAACACTCGCGCACGCCGGCAGCCGTCTGTGTGATGAAAGGCACCAAGTTCTGTGGCACGCCACGAGGCAACTCGCCGATGAGTGCCGATGGGTGTGCTCCGATAGGGTTGAAGTAACGCAATGCGATACCCTTCAGCCCCTCGTAGGCTGTCACAGCATCACGCAAAATATCCTCACACATCTGCTTGGTGTTACCGTATGCCGATGTTGCAGGCTTACGAGGTGTTTGCTCCGTTACGGGCAATTCGTCGGCCTCGCCATAGACTGTTGCCGACGAGGAGAAGACGATATTCTCGCGACCAAACTCACGCATCAAATCCACGATGTTCATCATCGAGAGCAGGTTGTTGCGGTAGTATTTCATTGGGTCTGCCACCGACTCGCCGACCGCCTTGAATGCTGCAAAATGAATCACTGAGCCGAACTCATACTGCTCAAACAGGCGACGCAGAGCCTCCTTGTCGCAGCAATCCACCTGCACAAAAGGCACATCTACACCTGTAATTTTCCTTACTCCCTCCACTCCACTCATATCGGAGTTCGAGAGGTTGTCGGCAACGACCACGTCGTAGCCCGCCTCGATAAGCTCTACGGCTGTGTGCGAACCGATATATCCCGCACCGCCCGAAACCAAAACCATCTGTTTCATCTTGCTGAATAGTAATTTTCTGCAAAGATACTAAATCTCGTCGAAAACCAAAGCCTCAAGCCAACAAATCGACAATCCCGAGCTCCACAAAGCAGCGTTTTTGCCCAATGTGCTGTCGCAGAGCCTCTTCCCAATAGGTATAAATACCTACGACAATTTAAGAAAAAGTGACGATATTTGTAGCTGTTTGGTCCAATAATCAATAGTTTATGAAGAAGATTTTACTTTTTGCATTGCTTTTTTCTTGCTTTGCAGCATCTGCGCAGAGCGTAGAGGAGCAGGAGGCGAAGATTGCCTCACTCGAACAAGAGGTTGCATCACTGAAGGAGAAGGGTACAACATGGGATAAGATTGTCAATGCTCTGCCTAAGATTTCGGGCTATGCACAGATTCGCTACGAATATAAGGATGGCGACTCTGGGGAGTCTACATTCCAGTTGCGTCGTGTTCGTCTGAGCCTTGACGGTAAAGTCTCTGAGAAGGTAGATTATAAGCTCCAGGCCGAGCTCACATCGTTCAAGCTCTTGGATGCTTACTTCTCTTACAAGCCTTTCAAGCAGCTCAACCTCCGCGCCGGACAGTTTAAGTTGCCTTTCTCTATCGAGAATACCGACTATGGTCCTACGAAGTTGGAGCTTATCGACTATCCTATGGCTTTGACCTACCTTGTAGGCTATAACGAGCACCTTGGCGACGACGTGCTTAAGGCTCTGGGCCGTGATTTGGGAGCTAAGCTCTACGGTTCGTTCTTGGATGGCGTTATCGGCTACGATTTGGGTGTTTTCAACGGAGCAGGTTTGAATGTTAAGGACAACAACAAGTCGAAAGATGTTGTTGCACGTCTTACAGTCCGTCCTTTGAGTGGTCTGCTTATCAGCGGCTCTTATATGTGGGGCGAATATGGCGAGGATTTCATCAAGCGTGAGCGTTGGGGCGTAGGCGTATGCTACGATAAGGATGCTTGGTTGGCACGTGCAGAGTATATCGGAGGTACAACCGATGCTCAGACCAGCGACGGCTGGTATGTTATGGGTGGCTACCGCTTCTGTAAGAACTTTATGGTGGCAGCTCGTTACGACACCTTTACTTGGGATACCGACGCCCGTTCAGAGTCGAGCCAGGAGACCTATACCGTAGGTCTGTTGTGGCAGCCTATCAAGCATTTGCGCCTGCAAGTGAACTATATGTATGAGAATATGCTCTTTGACCAGGAGCGCAATGCTTTCCAGTTGCAGACTGCGGTGATGTTCTAATGCCAAGTCAGAGTAGAAAACAAATACACAAAACAATATGAAGCAATTTTTAGAGAAACTACGTGTGGAGGATTGGGTAACCGTGTGGTTGAGTATTCCTCTTTTGCTGTTGGCGATTTTTGTTCCACATTCTGTGCCGAGCGTTCCTTCGACCTTCGTTGGCGAGGCTGCGTGGCACGATATTTTGATTCTGTTCCTTATCGTGCTTGTTGCACTCTATTTGGGTAGCTGGATGATGCGCCGCCCAACTAAGGGAATGTTGTGGTCGCTGATTTTTGTCTTTGCTGTCTCGATGTTGGCGCAGGTTGTAGCAAAGATAGGCATCATTAAGGAGTTCGGTTTTGAGGCTGTATTCTTCTCAGTTATTTTCGGTCTTATCATCCGTAACCTCTTCCATATTCCGGAGTGGATGAAGCCTGCTATTCAGGGTGAGTTCTTCATCAAGATTGGCGTTGTCTGCTTGGGTGCTACGGTTCTCTTCAACGAGGTAATGAAGTCCGGAGCCTTTGGTCTGATTCAGGCTATCTTGGTTGTGAGCATAGTTTGGTTCTTTGCATACTTTATCTCACGCAAGATGGGTGTGGATGAGCGTTCAGCTATGGTTATGTCGAGTGGTCTGTCGATTTGTGGTGTGTCGGCTTGTATCACAGCCTCACGCGTAGCAAATTGCGACGATAAGAAACTTTCCTATATCGTATCATTGGTGCTTATCATCGTTGTTCCAATGATTTATTTGATGCCTTGGTTGGCAAGTATGATTCTGCCTTTGTTCTTCGATAACCAGGATACTATCAATCAGGTTGCCGGAGCGTGGATTGGCGGAACGGTCGATACCACATCGGGTGTAGGTGCATCAAGTTCTATTTTCAGCGACGAGGCTAACGAGGTTGCTATGGTTGTTAAGGGTGTGCAGAATATCCTTATCGGTGTTGTAGCATTCTTCATCGCCCTCTATCTCTCGGCACGTAGCGAGTCTGGTAAGATGCAGCGTCCATCATTGGGTATTGTGTGGGAGAAGTTCCCTAAGTTTGTGTTGGGCTTTGTTTTGGCTTCGGCATTGTTCTCTGTTTTGGCAGCCAACGGCCTTTTGAAGAAGGGTACGCTTAAGGAAGAGCCTAAGACCGAGCAGGTTGTTACTGCTGATGCAGCTCCTGAGCTAAGCGCCGAGACTAAGGCCGCTAAGGATGCAACTAAGACAATTATTCCGGCAGATGCTGCGGCTCAAGAGGTTGGTGTTGCAGAGGATGTTGTGCTTCAGGAGGGTATAGCAAAGGTTGAGGCCCCCGTTGTTTTGGCGGAGCAGACAGCTCAGAATCCTGAGAAGGATGAGGCAGCAGCCAAGCCTAAAAAGAAGAAGGAGGAGCGTAATAAGAACTCTTCGAAGGATATTGCCAAGATGTTCTCTGGTATCTTCTTCTCATTGGCATTCGTTTGTATCGGTTTGGATACCCGCCTTAAGGATATTATCTCTAAGGAGAACCGTTCATTGCTTTGGTCATTCCTTGTAGCACAAGCATTCAATATCATCGTAACATGTATCATTGCTTGCCTGTTCTTCGGAGTGTTGAAGCCTATGTTTGAAGCATAAATTCATTTATAGAATATATCTCAAGGGTGTTTTCAGAGATGATAACACCCTTATTTGTTTACTATGAATACTCCCTCGCCAAACATCAGACAATACCCCTTTCTCAAAGCTTTGATAGCCTTGGTGACGGGTATTGTTTGTGCCTCATACATCTCCCTGCCCATCTATGTTATCATCCTTGCCGCGATGCTGTTGCTGGCAGTGGCGTGGCTTGTGTCACGACCAGTGGCTGGTTATGCTATGATGTTGGCGTTGATGTGTATGGGAATGCTCTCTGCCGAGCTCTCCAAAGGGGATGCCTTGCCGCCGTCGGGTAGCGAGATATATGTCGAAATATCCCGTATCAGCTCCGAGCGTGGCGCATATAGTCTGGGCGAGGCCCACATCCGCTCTATGCGTGGTGCAGATGGGTGGCAACGTTGTGATGTGAGGGTGCGTTTTCGATGTGACAGCGCACTACACGTCACCGAGTCGGAGTCTTTCCGTCTTTTAGCCTCCATTAAGCCATTCTTAGCAGATAGCGAGAACTCCTACGTGCGCTCTATGGCGCGTCAAGGTTTTCGTGGCGAGTTGCGTATAGGTCAGAATCAGGTGCTCGAACGTGTAGCCGATGAGCCGACGTGGGGCGAGAGTATGCGCGCCTATGCCAAGCGTAGGGTAGCGCAGTTGGGACTCTCGGCTGAGGTGGAGGGCACAGTCGAGGCTATGAGTATCGGCGAATATCGTCATCTCTCAAGTGCGTTGCGACAGGATTACTCCCGCAGCGGTATGTCGCACTTGCTGGCCATTTCGGGCCTCCACCTATCCTTCATCTTCGTTATTGTGAACCTGCTCTTTCGTTGGGTTACACTCTTTCGGCACGGACAGATTCTGCTGTCGGTGCTTGTTGTGGGAGCAGTGTGGGCGTATGCTCTGATGGCGGGCTTCTCGGCTTCGGTGTTGCGTGCCGCTATTATGTTCTCACTTTTTCAGTTGCTGAGTCTCCTCTCGCGACGAGGTTACTCTATCGAGAGCCTTGCTCTTACCGCCTGCGTGATGCTTCTCTTGGATAGTTCTACGCTCTACGATATAGGCTTTCAACTATCGTTTGTTGCCGTTGTTGCAATCTTAGTGTGGGGTACAACGTGGTGCTCACTCCTTCTGCGAAAGGAGCCTTTGGAGCACGCTCCGGGAGTGCAACCTCTTCGTCTGCGCCTTCTGCGTCGCTTGGGTCGTTGGCTGTGGAGTGCTTTTGCCATCTCTGCGGCGGCCACGTTGGCTGTTATGCCTCTGTGCTCATACTACTTTGGCGTCGTGTCGCTGTGGAGTCTGCTGACCTCTCCCGCTATGGTTGCGCTCAGTGGTGCAGTTGTCTGCTTAGTCTTTGTTTGGATTATCTTGCCCTTTGATTTTGCTGCACCTCTCTTTGGAACTATTATCGAGTGGTTTGTGGGGTTGATGAATTTTACAGCCGAGACGTGTAGCTCTTTGGGGTGGCTCAATGCCGAGTGGCGCATGAGCCTTTGGGAGTGCGTAGTGGCCTATGGCGTGATGTTACTGCTGACGTTGCTTCTGCGTCACAAAAAAATAAGACTGTCCAGATTGTAATCTCGACAGCCTTTAATATCTCTCTTAGCTCCGCGTTACGGAATAGGATATTCGGGTACTTCGTAGCTCAGCTCCAGACCCAAGTAATACTTCGCATCGGCCTGCTTACGCTGTTGTATAGCCTCATATTGTGTTCTGAACTCCTCTCTGCGGCGGGTGTTTATCCTATCGCGGATATGCTTATCTATGTTGTTCAGCCCCTTAACGAATGGCTCTACAAGCATACTTCCCATAAAGAAACATATTCCGACCGTGATAATCGTGATTAGCAACGTCAGCCAGAATCCGGCTACGTACCACAGAGCTATAAAGCACACAAGTGCCGCCACAATGCCTATTATCGTGCCGGCGGAGTGGAGTGGTCGTATATGGCTGTATTCGGGTCCTTGCTCCAAAAAAGCACTCGTTGGCAGGTCGTTCCAGCAGAACTTCGATATTGTGCTGTTGCCTATACCGCGGAACGTGTAGTGTTTTCCGCAGTAGTCGAACGACTCCTCATATATAGGCAGACAGTAGTAGTTCTCCGTCGAATCCAACCCTAACGACTCGATGTGCTGTGTATATAGCTGGCGCGTTTCTGCTGTTGAATATTCGCGTGCCACCAACTCCTTACCCTCGATGTATGAGCTCTGATAAGGGACCATTTCATCCTTTGGCAGCATCTGTTGCAGGATGTTTCCGCGCATTATCTCCGTACCGAAGAGGTCGCAAAAGAGCTGTTCGCCATATTTCGACATAGGGTAGTAGTCATACTCTCCATCCTTGCCGAACTCCCTCACCCAGACATACTTCTGCACAACCTTCATGTTCTCTATCTTCTCAAAGACATCCACCTCGCCACACCTCATCAGCTGCTTCATGCAACTGATATGAAATATCTTCTTTGTCGCCCCGAAAGGATATATCATCTCGACCGTACTCTCCTCCTTGGTTGTTTGAGGAGTTACAGCCTGTGGTGTTGGTGTCGCTACGGGTTGTGTCGCCACCGGTGCTGTTGTGTAGATAACCTGCTGTGGTGCCACTTGTGGATTGACATAAGGTTGTGCAGGGTTTACATACTGCACGTATGTTGGCTGTGGTGGCATCTGTACCACACGCACCAGCGGCACTCCGCAGTGAGGGCACGCTGTCGCCTTGTCCGATATGTGTGAGCCGCACTCAGGGCATTGAATAAGGGCCATAGTTGTCTTTTTAGCAAAATGTTGTAGGGAATCACAAACCTCTTTGCAAAGATAATAATCTAAATTCGGTTTTAAAATAGTGACCCGATATTTTTACCGTCAGCCTTATGTTGTTTTATGCAACAAAGTTCTTCTTGCAGTCTACTTTGGTGGGATTTTACAGTGTTGATTATCAGCGTAATAAGCCTCTTGGTATCTAAAACTCGGCTACTTGTGTGGCTGGACGATTTTTTATTTATACTTTTGTATAAACAAAACTACTATTACGTTATGAAAGTTTTTCAAAGAGTTTTCACTCTTCTTACACTCTGTCTGGCGTCTCTTTCGGCTACGGCGCAGACCCCTGCGCAATACGTCGATACGACCATCGGAACCGACCTCAAAGGTTTTGAGTCGGGCTACTGTGTGCCGGGAGCAACACGTCCTTTTGGAATGTTGCAGTTTACCACCCCTATCGTAAACAAGGAGGTTGGCTTTGTCATCAACCAAGTCAATGCGGGTTGCAGCCACATGGGTAATTTCCCGATGTTGGCATTCAAAGGCTCGCTCAACACCTCTCCGGAGCGAATGATGGGTGGCAAGGTGCGTATCACGGAGGAGAAGGGCCACGCCGGATACTACGCAGCCAAAGTCGATGGCGACATAGCGGTAGAGATGACGGCTACCTGCCGCACAGGTTTGGCTCGCCTGACATTCCCTGCATCATCAGAGCAGAACACTGTGATAATAGGCGGCGGAGTGTCGGCAAGCGAGATAGACGAGGCTGCGGTGGTGGTTACCTCGCCTCGCTCGTGTGAGGGCTACGCCGACGGTGGTAACTTCTGCGGCAGGGCAACACCCTACAAGATATATTTCGTGGCGGAGTTTGACACCGACGCTACCGTAACGGGCGTATGGAACAAAGAGCGACTCAGCGAAGGTGGTCGCTTCAGCCAGGGTGCCGACTCGGGCGTATACTTCACGTTTGACAACACGGGGAAGCCCCTGCACTACAAGATAGGTATCTCGTACGTATCGGTGGAGAATGCCCGCGAGAACCTTGAGGTGGAGAATAGCGACTGGTGTTTCGACTCGTTGCGTGGCGAGGCAGAGACAGAGTGGAACTCATATCTTGGCAAGATAGAGGTCGAGGGCCGCGAGGAACATCGTAAGGTGCAGTTCTACACCCATCTATACCACGTATTTATGGGCCCCAACATCTTCAGCGACTGCAATGGCGAGTATATAGGCTCGGACTTCGAGGTGCACACTGCACCACAGGGCAGGGAGGTATATGCCAACTTCAGCAATTGGGACACCTACCGCACGCAGATACAACTCATATCGATGCTCACGCCCGAGGTTGCATCGGATGTTGTGGTGTCGCATCAGCTCTTCGCCGAGCAGGCGGGAGGAGCCTTCCCTCGCTGGTCGATGGCAAACATCGAAACGGGCATTATGCAGGGCGACCCCTCGACAATCTTGGTAGCTAATGCGTGGGCTTTTGGTGCGAGAGGATACGACCCTAAGCCACTACTTGCGATTATGCACCGCGGTGCAACACGCCCAGGGCTCAAGTGCCAGGAGTATGAGGTGCGTCCCAAGTTGAGAGATTATCGCGACAAGGGCTACACCAACGCCTCGCTCCACTTGGAGTATACGTCGGCAGACTTTGCTCTGAGCCGCTTTGCATTGGATGGCTGCAACGACGCCTTTATGCAGTGGGACGCCGAGGGTAGAGCTCGCAGCTGGAAGAACCTCTACAACCCTGCCACAGGATGGATTCAGTGCAAGGATGAGCAGGGCGAGTGGCGAGCATTCTCGGGCAGCTGGGAGGATTACTGCGAGGCTTCGTACAAGACATATTTCTGGATGGTGCCCTACAACATCAAGGGGCTGATAGATATCGTGGGTGGTGTAGAGGTTGCCGAGGCTCGTCTCGATGAGCTGACACGACAGATTGATGCGTCGCCTTTCGAGGATTGGTTCCCTGCGGGTAACGAGCCTGGATTTCATATTCCGTGGATATACAATTGGATGGGTAAGCCTGCAAAGGCGTCGGCACTCATCAACCGCATACTCAACGAGCTCTACCACGTGGCGACCGATGGTCTGCCAGGCAACGACGATATGGGAACGATGGGTGCGTGGTATGTATTTGCCTCGGTGGGTATGTATCCTATGATACCTGGTGTGGGCGGTTTCACCCTCAACACCCCTATATTTGAGCATATCACAATCCACCTCCCAAACGGTAAGGATATCACAATAAGTGGAGGCTCGGAGCAGAGGATATACACCCAGAGCCTGCGTCTTAATGGCGTGGAGCACGACACAGCGTGGGTAGAGCTGAAAGATTTGGCAGGCGGTGCAACGCTCGAATACAAGACCTCGTCGAAGCCCTCACAGTGGGCTACACAGACCACTCCTCCATCGTACGAGTAGGTAGGCTGAGGAGTAAAAGTTAATAGGGGCTGTCCAATATTATCGTGGACAGCCCCTATTTTATCTATAAATTACTTTACTCTATCTCTTTTATCGACTCAATACCCTCGCGAGATAGCGACACGCGGAAACGCTTATAGTCGGTCTTGCCATCGTATTGGTACTGCATAACGATATTGAGGAAGTAGACCTTCTTGCAGTCGATGCGACAGAGGTTATTATCATCATCGAGCAGGTTGAGTGGCACGTAGGGATTATCCATCTTGTGGAGGAAGCTGCCCACGTTGAGACGGATGATATCGTTGATACCGTCGGTGTGGTAGACGCTGTTGGCGATGAGCTTCTCGCGGTCGATATGCACCCACTTACGATACAACAACACCTTATCATCCTTGATATGTCGCTCGGCAGAGACTATGGCGTGCTTCTCGCGTAGCTGCACCACCTCCTGCGGTATCTTGCCCCGCTGCAGGAAGTCGACACCCTCCTTAATCCATCCAATAGTCTGGTCGCCGACAGATATCTTTGCCTTATTATCGAAATATTTACTACCCTTGCGGTGGGCGAAATAGTAGCGTGCAAGCTCCTTGATGCGGTCCTTACCCATATAGCTGATGACAAGCACCAAGAAGAAGGGCCACGTGAAGTTGCCGAAACGCTGCTGGAAATAGAAACTCAGTATGGTGGCAAAAATCATCGACAAGCCCGCAGCGATACTCATATATATCTGCTCAATCATAACGCCATCGCGTTTCTTCGGCACACGCAAATAGAGCGAGCTCTCGATATATTTCTTCAACACTCCGTGGGAGTATATAAGGTCGCGGTTTTCTAACCTGTCATCCTGCTTGAGCGACAGATAGCCCATCTTATCGCGATAGTTCTGCTCGTCGCGTATCATAGCCGACAGACGCTCGATGAGAGCGGCATACGCCTCCTTGTCGCCACTGAGCCACTGCAACAGGCGGAAGGTGTATTGGTTGAACATATAGCTCATAAACTCATCACCATAGTGGAAACACTCCATAACCTGGGCATCAACCGTAGGGGTGTTGATGATGTTACGCAGTGAGCGATATGCCGAGAGTATTTTACCCGCGTGGGATGCATACTCCTCGCTGAGAAATCTTACATCGTCGCGACGCTGATGCGATGTGCATATATGGTTGACATCCTCACGCAGAGCACTCTTGACGATAGCGGAGAAAATCTTTATCTGTGCCTCATACTCCGCAATGGCTGTTCGCGTAGGGTCGCTCGCCATACGCTCCAGAGCCTCACGCAGCTTACGCAGAGGTGTAGCCTCGCCACCCACGATATCACGCAGCAAGAAACGAGGCGTGATAAGGCGGATGTTGGACTTAACGTCGCGGTAGAAGTCCGCCTTGGAGTAGGTGGTGGGGTTGATATCAAGTGCATTGGGGACAAAAATCCACATATAGACCGAGAAATCGTTATGACGCAACTTACGTCGCGTAACGAATCCCACCTTGAACTCGATAGAGAACTTGTCGTGTATCTTGGTCATTATGTCAATCATTGTCCCCGATGCCTTATATTTATGTTAGTCAGAAGAATAGACCACTGTTAGAAGAACAATCCGTCTGGTGTGTGTCCTAACCAACGCAGAACAGTCTCTCCCCACAGCATAATCATAGCCCAGCCGATGAGCATCATCGTAAAGCCATACTTGAAGGTATCGCTCCAGCTATAGTGGTTGGTGGTGTAGAGCAGGGCTGCAGGCTTAGAGTTGAATGGCAACACGTAGACGTGCTCGATGAGCAGTGCAACAGGGAACGCCAGACTCATAATAGGATAGCCGAACTTCTGTGCCACACCGATAGCGATAGGGACAAATATCAGTGCTCGCATAGTCTTTGACTGGAACAGCAGAGCCGAGAAGAGCATCATTCCTGTGAGCAGGAGGTACAACACCCAGAATGGTGTAGCCTCGGTGATACCCAGCGAGTTGAACATCACATCGACCATAGTCTTTGGCAGAGCTGTGGCATCTAA
Organism: Alistipes sp.; assembly: GCA_017623505.1. Taxonomy (GTDB): domain Bacteria; phylum Bacteroidota; class Bacteroidia; order Bacteroidales; family Rikenellaceae; genus Alistipes. Next base: position 100,720 of record JAGAOZ010000014.1, on the reverse strand, counting down.
ACCCGCACCAATGGCATAAGCACCAGCCGAGAAGAGCATAAGGTGCCAAGGGATATCGACATCGTTCCACTTAACAACACCCACGCCAGGCAGCAGAGCTACGACAGCACCGATGAAAGCAACGGAGGTAGCGTCGATAGTGTGGAGCACGTCGGTTGTAGCCCACATACCGAGCACGCCGGCAAAGATGGCGATAGACTTATACTCCTCGGTAGTCATCTTACCCATAGAGTCCAACTCCTCACGCAGACGTACCAGACCACCCTCAATTTGTGGGCGACGCTGCTCCTTAGGTATAGGGAAGATGACCTTAACGCCAATCCACCAGCCTATGACGAGCTGGAGTATTGCTAATGGGAATGCAGCAGCAAACCAATCGGTATAACCTATTGAGCCCGACTCCAAGCCCATAGCACCACCTATGAGGGCTGCTGCCAGCAGGTGGGCACCAGCGCCTGTAAGGAATCCGCTCGCACCGATATTGACCTGGAAGAGGTTTTGCAGCACGATGTTACGTCCGAAATTGTTGCGGTTGCCCTGCGACGCACCATACACCGCCGCAACAACCATAAAGATAGGCAACAGGATAGCCGCCTTGACGGTGGTGGCAGAGATGAATGCCGAGAGGATGACGTTAATGAGCAGGAAGCTGAAGAATACTCCCGATGCCGAGTGTCCGAACTTGAGGACAAACCACAGAGCCAAACGCTTGGCTACACGTGTCTTGACCAGCATCGAGGCGAGCACAAACGAGAGGATGTTGAGCCACATCACGGGGTGTCCCAAAGTGGCAAAGGCAACCTTCTGTGTGGTAACCTCCGTGAGCACCAAACCTAAGATGACAAGCAAAGCTGTCAGGTAGTTGGGTATAGGCTCGGTAATCCAGAGGATGATTGCAGCGATGAATATCGCCAACATCGCATAGTTGGCACGAGTAAAATCACTCCAACCATTCTCCTCAATAAACTTCACCGCCTTTTTCAGACTCTCGTCTGGCTTTGCTGCCGCCTTTTCAGCTGTCGCCTCTGCCTCAGCTGATTGGTCAGCACTCTGTTGTGTCGCTGTCACATCAACAACCTCTGCATCCTGCGCATCTGTCGGCTCTGCTACTACAACCTCCTCTGCTGGTATAAAATCTGTCTGTTTTAAGTTGTCGATAAAAGGAATATCCACAACCCAATAGACCAATATGAAGGCTACAATAGCCAATGGTCCACCCACGCGAGCCATCCACTTCTCGAAAGTGGACTTCTCCATCTTAGGGAGTTTCTCGATTTTATAGTTGTTCATATCCAGCGGGTCGAACGCTGCCTGCTTCTTATTCTCCTGCTCCATTTGGTTTAGTTTTGTTTGGTTTTTAAAAGGGGTTGTCCGAAAACAACCCCTTTGATAGTGATTATTCCGTATTTGGTAATCTAAAAATCAGAGTAAGTGGGTTATAAGCACAACGCCGATATAACCTACTTATATGATTTTTACTTCCAGTTTTTGTAAGGATTCTTCATCAACATAGAGTTGTAATACTTAACATCGCCGGTAACCTCTTCGCCCAACCATGCTGGCTTAACGAAGGCCTCCTCCTCTGATGAGAGCTCCACCTCAGCAACGGTCAAACCGTCGTTGTCGCCGTAGAACTCATCCACCTCGAAGGTGTGCTCACCCGACTTTACCAAGTAACGAGTCTTGTCGATAACACCCGGCTCGCATATAGCCAACAGCTGCTCTGCCTCCTCGGTAGGAATCTCCTTCTCCCACTCGAAGCGACTTGCACCGCTCTGGCTACCGATACCCTTGATGGTGATAAAACCCTTCTCACCCTTTACTCGCACGCGAACAGTGCGCTCAGGTACAGAGCTCAAGTAGCCCTGAATGATACGTGTAGCCTTGAAAGCCTCTGGCTTGAAGTCGCCTGCTACCAAGAACTTTCTTTCAATCTCCTGTGCCATACTCTACTCGTTTGCAAGTGGTTTGTTCGACATTCCGATAACACGCTTGATAGCCTGCAAGTAGTTGATGTTCTCAACACCCTCCAAACCTACGTCAGCGATAGTCTTCTTGATATCCTCAATCTCAGTAGACTCTGAGTTGATTGTTACCACCTTTGCGCCATTGATAAGCACGTTACCAACCTCGCAGATAGTGTCGTTTACCATGTATCCGAAACGCTGCTTGTGTACGCGTACAGCTGCCAAGTCAGGATTAGCCTCCACCATAGCGATAAACTCCTCGTATGTGTAAGTATCCTTAGTAAGCTCTGGCATCTCGACCATAAAAGCAGGGAAAACCTCCTCCTTCAGCACCTGAGCCGAGATAGGGAACTCACCCTTCATCAGAGGGTTCCACTGCTCGAGGCCATCTACGGTCTGAACATAGGTCTTGATATCCATCTTACCGTCACGAATCTTTGTGTTGTTGATATCGTTTGTGCGAGAGATGATATAAATCTCGTCGCTATGACGCTCCCACACCTTCTCAGGTACAGGAACTGACAAACGAGCCATGCGCTTGTGTGCCTCACAGAAGCACTGACCGAAAGAGCGGAACTCGAAGCGAGGCTTCGAGATCGCTCCAATCTCCATTTTTTCCTTAGACATATTTACTAAAGATTAAAATTATAGAGTTAAATAGTGTGCCTTTTGATTAGAATGCAACCTGGAAACGCATTGCAATCATGTGGTAATCAACACCACCGTTACCTACAACTGCAGATGACTTCTTAGTAGGCTCACCGTCCTTGTCGTAACCAACATAGAACTTACCCTTGTCGCCACCCTTACCGTTAGCGTACTTATCCTGATCGATATAAGAGTAGTTCAAAACGATCTTGATGTTCTTGTGAGGATAGTAGTTCAAGCCCAACTCATACATGTTAGCCTTACCACCAGTGATACCGCTCAAGAAATCGCCGTTAGCGTCGAACTTAGCATCGTTGAGGTCCATAGTCTGGAAACGTGCAGCGAGCTCCAAGTCACCCCAGTTACGACCAGCAGTTGTGCGAGTGTACTTTGCACCACCTGCATCGTATGCCTGCTTACCACCGAAGAGGAGGTAAGAAGCCTGTACGTACCAACCATCACCTGTGAAACGCTTGAAGCCCTCATCACCGTAAACTACCTCGTTTACAGCCTCGTTCATATGAGCTGTACGTGAGAGATAAGCTGCCTCATAACGCAAACCCTTGTAGTGACCAGCCAACTCAACAGTCCAAGCTGTCTCATAGTCCAAACCAATCAAATCACCAGAGCTAACATACTTCTTACGGTTGATGTCAGTAGAGTTACGTGAGTCCATAGCACCGCCGATAACGTCGAGCTCGTTGAACTTACCCTCGTCCAAAGCTGCCATGATATCCTCATCCTCCTCAATCAGCTCCTCGAAGTCCTTAATCTTGAACTCAGTAGTCTTAGGCTGACGTACAGAGAAAGCAGCACCGATGTGCAATGAAGCGTCCTCGTTGTTGATTGGACGTACTACGAACTTACCTGTGTAAGAGAGACCCTCGTTCATACCGTAATCCTTGTTGTAGTCCTGCATAAAGCCCATAGCCTCAGAATCCTTGAGTGCTGGACCAAATACACCTGCTGACAACCAGAAGTGCTTGCGAGAGTACTTAACGTTCAAACCAAGGTGGCGTGATGGAGCGAGTGAAGTAACCATAGGACGCTCCATAAATACCAAGTAACGTGAAGTTGTGTTACGCTGGATAGAGAAGTTCTCCTTGAAGTTACCTGCCTTGATCTCCAGACCCTTAACACCGTTGAATGCTACAAATGCGTCCTTAATCTCAGGAACACCACTTGTCCAGTCGGTATCGAGCTCACCAGCCCAATTCTTACCGAGCTGTGCCTTTACAGCGAAACGAGCACGACGGATAGACATACCGTTACCAATCTTGTCAGCGTAACCTGGAGCGCCGAAGAATACAGCAGCATCAGCCTGTACGCGAACATCGAACCACATCTTGTAGTTAGCATCCTTGTTCTGGAATACGAGGATACCATCCTGTACAGTTGCATCAACTGGCAAAGACTCAACCTCCTGGCCATACTGATTTACAGACTTCTCTGGAGCCTGTGCATAAGCACTAACGCCGAAGCATACAAGTGCCAATGAAAGTAAAAGTTTTTTCATCTTTTTAAATTTTTAGTTAATAAAAAGTTTAATAAAAAGTGTTTGTTTGTGTTATATCGTCTTAATAAAGTTTGTCAAGTTCTGTTCTCTTTTCAGTCCGAGCTTTGCTCGCAGTCTGTGGCGTGAAATCTCGACACTCTTGGGCGAGATATTCATTAACGTAGCGATGTACTTTGTCGAAAAATCCAATCTGAGCAGTATCACCAAACGTCGTTCCTGTCGTGTCAGGTCGGGGAACTTCTCGGTCAGTCGTACGCCAAAATCCTTGTGCAGCTGCTCTACCTGCGTGTAGAAGCTATCTATCTCGCTCGTGAAGTTCATCCTAAGGCTCAGGTCTGTATGCAGCTTGTCGAGCATCCTATCCTTCTCTGCCGCATCCTCTACCTTACGTATCTGCTTCAGCTTCTCGTAGAGTTGATGTATAAACTCCTTCTGTTCGGTGATGTTCATCGCCACACTCATCACCTCCTTGCGCTTGAGTTCCAATTGGTTACGCAGATTCTCATTCTCCGCCTGCATCGCCTCTACCTCCATACGGTTCAGCGAGCGACGATTCTCCTTCAGCAACTCAGCCTGCTCTCGTGCCTGCTCGCTCTTGCGGCGCATACGCATATTGTTTTGCAGCGATATTATCGCCAACAGCGGGATAGCCACAATAGCTACGAAGAGCATTAAGCTCCGCAGGTCTGTGTTATGGTTCCACCCTCCTTGCAGCAGCGACGAAAGCAGATAACCCACCACCAAAGCGATTATAAGTGCCACGATGTTTGCTACACTCATTCTCGCCTGCTCTTCGCCACTCATTACCCTGCGTCCCTGTGTCCACGAGCAGGCTGTCAGAGCTGTAAAAATTACGAGTGTGGGCGATATAAACGTCGCCTTCGCCCCTACGAGAGCTGCCGAAGCATCAAACGAGAAGAAGGCAATCACCGCCGTTGCCGAGAGTATGATAGCTATGGCGGACTGCGGATTCACATCAAACTCTCGTTCGCGGAGTGACGCTATGCGCAGTAATTTCTTATTTCCTGCGTAAAATACCGCTACGGCGATAACTCCCAGTATTGCCACTGCGCTCCACAGCTCCGTTGTCATCCCCTTGAGTTGAGAGCCGATGTTAAGTCCCACTGCACCGAACAGCAGCAGTGTCGCTACGGAAATCACTATCGCAGAGCCTTGCAGTAGGTTCAGATAGTGGCTCTCCGAGCTCCTCATTACGCGACATATCACTCTGTAAATCAGCGTGGCCAGGATAAAGACTATGATTGGTGCTGCCACCCAGCCTATAAGAGCTCTTAACTCGATTGTCGCTCCCTCTCCCAGAGCCGCAGCTCTGCCTATAAGGGCTGCCACCACCAAATATAATCGTGATATATGCGGCGAGATGTTGCGCGCTATTCCGTATGCTACCAGAGCCGCCGTGAAAGCCGTAAATAGAGCCTTTGGATTTATCTCGGATAGCGTCGTACCACTCTGCGGAGCTACCATTGCGCCTATGACTACCGCCAGCGTCAGCGACGGGAAAATCATCGCTCGCGGTGCAGCATAGCACGATGCGGCCGGCGCAATCATCGTTGCCACTCCACCACGACTGACAAATATCGCCACGTGTGCAAAGGCTATTATCAGTATTGCTAACTCCATAACTTAGTATGCTCTTTTTACCGACATTACCGATAGCTGGTCTGCCACCTTCTCGCTTGCTCGCGATAGCTCTTCGATGTGAAGTGCGAAGTATCGCAGGTGAAACTTCTCACTCAACTTGAGCGAATCCATCTCGTGGAACACCTTGCGTTTTAGTAACTTAGCTTGTTTATCCGCCTCTCTCTTGTAGAAATATACACGATGAATCTTCTCGGTTATACCCTCTGGTGAGCGGAAGTAAGCCTTCGCTGCGGGAATCGTTGTCTCGACAGCCTGTGTCGATAAATCTGTCAGCTTCAGCATATCTGCGTTAAGCTCCGATGGGATGTAGGGCCGTTCAATCTCAAATTGGCTAAGGTTGTCGTTGAGTAGGTCTACGATGTGTCCCATACGCTCCAGCAGACGCATCACGTCGCCTCGCATACGTACAAACGATGTGCGGCTGTATAGTCCGTTTTCAATCTCGCGTCGCATCAACTCTGCATCACTCTCCAATTTGGTCATTGTCGCCAAATTATCGTTAAAAGCCTCCATCTCCGAGTAGAGATAGTTCTTTACTCCCTGCTTGAACACAAGCAGTGCCTGATCGACTGTATCAAAGAACGCTTCAACCTGTTGGTTGGTCTTGTCAATACGTTTGAAAAACAACATAGGCTACGATGTTTTGCATACAACAAAGTATCAGCCGACCAACTCACATATATACAAAGGTAAATAAAAGTGGGGATTTTAGGAAGTTGTGTTGATTGTGGGCTATTCTTTGTTGTAGTTTGTTAAGTTATGAATAAAATTATTTAATTGACTATTAGTAGTTTATATTTTGTTTGTAGTGGTAAATATCTTAAGTTCTCCGACTATATTAACATTTTGTAGAGTTTTTCATTATGCTAAAATACTACAATTTTTATTAAAAACAACGGTTCTGGTTAATTTAATTCTAAATTGTTGCACACACAGCTATGAGATATTTGTTACAAAAGTGCTACTAAATTATTAAAACTCTCATACAAACCACATCCTCCTCTGCCCGTATCGGCGATGCTCCACAATTGGCGGCGTAGTAAACCACATTGTCGAGTTGTCGAAGGAGCGGATTTATTCTCTTTTTTTCTAAAATTTGAGGAGATAGTTTGGCAGTTCTCACGGAAAATACTATCTTTGATAGATTTTAGTAGCAATCATAAGGAATAATAGGTAAAAATTATTCACTACATACCCGATTTAGTATATGGCAATATTTAGAGTAGAAGGTGGTGCAAAGTTGAGTGGCGAGGTAGTCCCTCAAGGTGCGAAAAACGAGGCTTTACAGATATTATGTGCAGTGTTGCTTACCGAGCAGCGAGTTGTTGTTCACAATGTTCCGCAGATACTTGATGTTATGCAGCTCATTGAGTTGCTCTCGCTCATTGGTGTTGAGGTAGAGCGTCTTTCGGAGGATAGTTACGCCTTCCGTGCTGCCAATATCAATCTGGATTATCTGCGTAGTGATGACTATCATCAACGTTGCCGTCGTCTGCGTGGCTCGGTGATGATGGTTGGCCCGATGTTGGCGCGTTTCGGTATGGGCTTTATACCTAAGCCGGGCGGCGATAAGATTGGTCGTCGTCGTTTGGATACTCACTTCTTGGGCTTCCAAAAGTTGGGTGCAACGTTTAACTTCGACCTTTCACAGAACTTCTATTCTGTTGAGTCTAAGCGTCTTAAGGGCTGCTATATGTTGCTTGATGAGGCCTCTGTGACGGGTACTGCCAATATCATTATGGCGGCAGTTCTGGCTGAGGGTACCACCACGATTTATAATGCTGCGTGTGAGCCATACATCCAGCAGTTGTGCCGTATGTTGAACCGTATGGGAGCCAAGATTTCGGGCATTGCATCTAATCTTCTGACTATCGAGGGAGTCAAGGAGTTGGGTGGCACGGAGCATACGATGCTTCCCGATATGATTGAGGTAGGTAGCTTTATTGGTATGGCTGCAATGACGCAATCGGAGCTTACGATTAAGGACGTATCGTTTGAGAATTTGGGTATTATCCCTGCGCAGTTTGCCCGCATGGGTATAAAGTTTGAGCAGCGCGGTGATGATTTGTATATCCCTCAGCAGGACCATTACAGCATTGAGAGCTTTATCGACGGCTCTATAATGAATATAGCCGACGCTCCGTGGCCGGGCCTTACTCCCGACTTGCTCTCTATCTTCTTGGTCGTTGCTACACAGGCGAAGGGTGCGGTTTTGATTCATCAGAAGATGTTTGAGAGCCGTCTGTTCTTCGTCGATAAACTGATAGATATGGGAGCTCAGATAATCCTCTGCGACCCTCACCGTGCGACAGTCATCGGACACGACCACCGTGTTCGCCTGCGTGCTACGAAGATGACCTCGCCCGATATTCGTGCCGGTGTGGCATTGCTTATTGCAGCTATGAGTGCCGATGGTGTGAGCGAGATTCAGAATGTTGAGCAGATTGACCGTGGCTACCGTAAGATTGACGAGCGATTGAATGCTCTGGGTGCGAGGATTACCCGTTTGGAGTAATCCGATGCCCAGATTGATTATAAGATATTGATAGATAAAAAATTACTAAAAATATGTTTCTGGAAGGTTCTAAGCATAGAGGCTGGATAGAGGTTGTTTGTGGCTCTATGTTTTCGGGTAAGACCGAGGAGTTGATACGACGTATGCGTCGTGCGGAGTTTGCCAATCAGCGTGTTGAGATTTTCAAGCCGGTTATTGATGTACGTTATTCTGTGGAGGAGGTAGTTTCACATCAGGGCCACTCCATCCGCTCTACTCCTGTCGAGTCGCCGCAGAATATTCTTTTGTTGGCTCACGATGTTGATGTTGTGGGTATCGACGAGGCGCAGTTCTTCGATGAGAGCCTGGTTGATGTATGTCGTCAGCTGGCGGATTCGGGTATACGTGTTATCGTGGCGGGCCTTGATATGGACTATATGGGTAAGCCTTTCGGTCCGATGCCTGCTCTGATGGCCACTGCCGAGCATGTGACCAAGGTCCACGCTATCTGTGTGCGATGTGGTGATCCGGCACATCACTCACATCGTTTGACAGCTGACGGACAGCTCGTAATGCTGGGTGAGAAGGATACCTATGAGCCTCTGTGTCGTCACTGTTTCAACGAGGCGAAACGAAATAATAAATAGATAAATATCTAATACACAATAGTTTATATGTTGCGATTTTTGCAAAACGAGCAGTTGCCTATTCCGGCTGTTTTGCCTGATTCGGTGCAAAAAGCACGCTTTGCCGAGAGTGTAGAGAAGCTCACCAGTCTTGACCTCTCGCAGGTGTGGGACGAGATGGTAGAGTGGTTTATTTGGACCGCAATAAAGCTCGTTATTGCGCTGACTATCTTTTACTTAGGTCGCTGGATTTTGCGTCGTTTGATGGCTGTTATTGATAGGGTGCTTACCGCCCGAGATGTGGAGCAATCCCTTCATAAATTCCTGCTAACCGCTACTAAAGTTGTCGGGTTGGTTGTAATTTTCCTCACAATCGTTTCAATTCTTGGCTTCGATTCGACCTCGTTTGTTGCGATGTTGGCCTCTGCCGGTTTGGCTATTGGTATGGCGTTAAGTGGCACGTTGCAGAACTTCGCCGGAGGCGTTATGATTTTGGTGCAGCGTCCCTATAAGATTGGCGATTTTATCGAGACGGATTTGGCGAGTGGTACAGTTGTAGATATTCGTCTATTCTCTACGGTGTTGCATACCACCGACAAGAAGACAATTTATATCCCGAACAACACGATTTCGACGGGCGTTGTGATTAATTATTCGACCTCGACTACGCGCCGTTGTTCGTGGAAGGTCTCAGTCTCGTATGGCGACAACTACGATACGATTCGTGAGTCTATGTTGGAGATTATTCGTCGTGACGAGCGAGTGTTAGCTACTCCGGAGCCCTGTGTCCGCATCGACGCTTTGGCCGATAGTGCTGTGATTATTGAGGCTCGTGCGTGGGTTGAGAATGAGGATTTCTGGGACGTATACGACTCTATTACAGAGCGTTTTTATAAGGAGTTGCCGGAGCATGGGGCGAACTTCCCATTCCCACAACTCGATGTTAATATCAAGAGAGAAAACTAATATTTATATAATTGTAATAAAACATTTTTACGAATATGGAATTTAAGGATATTTTGGTTGTTTCAGGACAGCCCGGCCTTTATAAATTTGTAGCGCAGTCTACACGTGGCATTATTATCGAGTCTTTGGTTGATGGTCGTCGTCAGAACGCTTCGGCCTCGGCACGTGTGAGTGCTTTGGCAGAGATTTCGATGTTTACCGAGGGTGAGGATATTGCTTTGGCGGACGTCTTTACACGTATGTATGCTCACACCGAGGGTAAGGAGGCTATCTCGCATAAGTCTACCCCAGAGCAGTTGAAGGCATTTTTCGCTGAGGTGTTGCCTGAGTATGACCGTGAGCGTGTTCACGTCTCGGATATTAAGAAGGCTGTCAGCTGGTTCAACATTCTGCTTGGCGCAGGTATGACCGAGTTCAAGCTTGACGAGCCAGAGGAGTCTGAGGCTACGGCAGAGTAGTCTGTCTGCTGTATGGCCAAAGTGGCTTATCCCGAAGAGAGTTCCGTCAGTAGTTGATGGGGCGGGAATGGGTTGTTGGGTAGTGAGAGATTGTGTACTTATCTATATATAAGGTAACCGCTAATATTAAGCAGATGAGAAGGAGTTTACGGTGGATAGCTATTTTGGTTATTCTCTTTTCGTGTAGTTGTTTCGATGTGCAGGCCGCTCCGAACATTGAGGAGTTGCTGCTTGAGTTAGACAAGGCAATAGAGAATAGGGAGGTATATGCTCAAGAGAGGGCGCAGGAGATATACGCCATGACCGAGCAGGCACGACGCTTACCCGTTGGTGAGGAGTTATACCTTATTAACGAGAAGATTATCGACCAATACAATACCTTCCGTTGTGATTCGGCGACGTGGTATATTCTCCGCAATAGGGATATCGCGCAACAGCTGGGCGATGATTCGCGCGTTATAGATAACGAACTGCGTTTGGCGGGTATGTATAGCATCTCAGGTCTTTTCTTGCAGGCCGATGAGATGTTCAATAAGTTTGATTTCGAGGCTTTGAGCCAACCTCAGAAGGCTATATTCTGCTGGAACAAGATTCGCTTCTATGAGCATTTGCAGATGTACTGCAACAATGAGATTATCGCTAAGGACTATTCCGAGCAGATTGACGATGTGCGCGGTGTGCTGATGGAGGTTTTGGGCAAGGATTCAGAGTTTTACACCACCGAGTATTGCTTCTCGCTCATACATCAGGGCCGATACAATGAAGCTTTGGAATTGACTCTGCGTCAGTTTGAAACCACTGAGCCTGATACGCACGGCTATGCGATGAAGAGTATGTTGCTCTCACGTATTTATCATCTTACGGGAAATAGAGAGCAGGAGAATTACTACCTTACGCTGGCGGCATTGACCGATGTGCGTTTAGCCGTTAAGGAGAATGAGGCGTTGCAGATTCTGGCAACCAACCTCTTTGAGGAGGGCGATGTGACACGTGCCTACACCTACATCAAGGCGGCACTTGACGATGCCAACTTCTATAACTCGCGTTTCAAGAGCTCGATTATCGCTCGTATGTTGCCTATCATCGAGAGCCGATATATGAGCCAGCAGCAGGAGCATGAGCGTATGTTGTTCATTGCTATCGGTATCTTGAGCCTGCTTGTGGTGGCTCTGGTGGTGCTGTTCTTTATCATCCGTAATCAGCGTAATACCATTGCAGCATCGCAGGAGAATCTGCATAATATCAACGTGGAACTAAGTGAGGCACACTTTGTCAAGGAGCAGTATATCAGCTACTTTATGAAGCAGTGTTCGGACTACATCAATAAGTTGCACCTCTACCGCAAGGAGGTAAACCGTAAGGTGAAGAATCATCAGGCGGAGGATTTGTATAAGCCATCGAATAAGGAGTTGGAGCGTGAGATTGAGGAGCTGATGTGTAATTTCGACGAGGCATTCCTCAATATCTGCCCTAAGTTCATCGAGCGTTTCAATGCGTTGCTCGTGCCTGAGGCGCGTTACACCGTTGAGGATGGACGACTCAATACAGAGTTGCGTATCTTTGCCCTGATGCGTCTGGGTATTACCAACATCTCGCAGATTGCAGAGTTCCTGCAATGCTCGTCGCAGACAATCTATAACTACAAGAGCAAAATCAAAAGTAAGACGCTTCCTCATATCAAAAATATAGAGGAGGAGATTCAACGTATGCGACTGCTGATGCCCAAATCGTCTACTATGAAACCTACCAAGGAGAGCCCTAATGGAGAAGTTAAATAGTTGATAATCAGCGGTATGATAATTTTGTAAATCTACTTTTGATATTACTTTATATATAATATAGTCATTTTTGAGAGCCTTTTTGGGTTATTTTGCATTAAGCAAAAGGGCGAGACCGGTTAAAGTCCTGCTGCTTAAGCCAAACGATGAAAACCCAAAACTACAACTCAAAATTTTGCCGACCAAGTAGCGACCACAGCAGAGTGTTCTCTGTGATGGCTATTTTGTCGGTTTTTTGTTTTGTGCTGTTGTCATTTGAGGTGAAAGCGCAGCAGCGGCCATATTTCGTCGATGGCTACCACGGCGGAGTTTATGGTCACTATCCTCTGGAGTGGAAAACACGCTTCATTGTCGATCAGATGGAGCAGCACCCTGAGTGGCGTATCTCGCTTGAGATTGAGCCTGAGACGTGGGATAGCGTCGCGGTGCATACTCCGGTGGACTACCGCCGTCTGCAGGAGTTGGTTAAGTCACCACGTGTAGAGTTCACCAATCCGACATACGCTCAGCCATATTGCTACAACATCTCCGGCGAGAGTTTGATTCGCCAATTCCAATACGGAATAAGAAAAATCCACGAGCATTTCCCCGATGTGGAGCATCTCACTTATGCTGTTGAGGAGCCTTGTTTTACAAGCTCATTGCCACAAATCCTCAGCCAACTCGGCTACAAATATGCGTCGCTTAAGTGCCCTAACACTTGTTGGGGAGGCTATGCTGCGCCTTTTGGTGGCGAGACGGTCAATTGGATAGGTCCTGACGGCAGTTCGATACTCACCTCGCCTCGTTATGAGGTGGAGCAGTTGCAGAAGCGCTCGGTATGGCAGACCACAGCGTGGGGCAACCAGCCGGACTATCTGGAGGCTTGTCGCCAGGCGGGCATAGAGCATATCGTGGGAATGTGTTTTCAGGATGCAGGGTGGAAGAATGGTCCGTGGATAGGTTACGGCGAGAAGACGCGTGGCGGCTCGAAGTATGTGACGTGGCGAGAGTATTTCGAGATGCTTGGCGTGGAGCGTGGCGAGCAGGATTACCACTTCTCACAGGAGGATATACGCCCTGCTTTGATGTGGGGTGCACAGGTAATGCAGCGCATTGGTCGCCAGGTGCGACGCAGCGAGAATCTGATTCCACAGGCCGAGAAGATGGCGGCAATGGCCTCGCTCGTTTCCGAGGAGTACACCACACCACAGCAGACTATCGACGAGGCGTGGCGTACGCTGATGTTGGCACAGCATCACGACTCGTGGATTGTGCCTTACAACGGTCTGCACGGTCGCGGTACTTGGGCTGACTGGATTGCAAGATGGACACGCAGCGCCGATAAGAATGCCTTGGAGGTGATAACTGTTGCACAAAATGAAATAGCCGGCACAACGGCTCAAACAGATAATGATACGGCTATTCTGCGAGTTTGGAACACTCAGCCTTATGCTCGTCGAGAGATGGTAAGAGTTACCTTGCCTAAGGAGTGGCGAGGATACGAGGTTGAGGTGCAGAGTGGTGATAAGAATTGGTTTGGGGATTTTGTAGGTAGAGGATTTTTGGTTTTTGAGGCTGATGTGCCGGCTTTCGGTTATGCTACATATGTCGTGAAGCGTGGCGAGAAACGCGATGAGCCTGCTTTCCGTCGTGCAGAGCGTGGTCAGCGCGGTGGTCAGTCGGAGCAGATGTGGACGGGTGCGCGTCGTGGTCAGACGCAGGGCGAGGTGGCTATCGAAAATAACCTCTATCGTATCGTTGTCGATGCCCAGAAGGGTGGTGTGATACGTGAGCTGATATGTAAGCAGACGGGAGAGAATTGGGTGGATAGCGAGTCTGGCGGCTGGGGCGAGTTGAAGGGTTACTTTATCACTCAGCAGAAGTTCCGCTCCTCAACCGAGACGCCTGCCGAGGTCTTTACAGGCACGATGGGCGAGTTGGGTGCGTGGATGCTTATCCGTGGCGAGATTTCGACACATCCTTTTACGCAGATGATAACCCTATACAAGGATTCGCCCGTGATAGAGGTCGAGTTGAGAATCGATTGGCAGGAGGATGAGGCGATAGGAGAGTTCCGTCAGCGCAATGCGTGGGGCACAAACCGTCGAGCTTGTTACGATGACCGCTATAAACTCACTCTGCTCTTCCCTATGCCTTTTGAGCAGACTACACTCTACAAAAATGCGCCATTTGATGTCTGTCGCAGCGAGTTGGAGAATACCCACTTCGGACGATGGGATGAGATAAAACACAATGTGATACTCGATTGGGTGGATGTTGTCGAGCGTGGTGAGAGCAATCGCGCACTGGCACTCTTCAGCGACCACACCACATCGTATTGCTATGGCGAGGGCGAGCCGCTGGGACTTACCGTACAGTATTCGGGAGCAGGCTTGTGGGGCAAAAAGTACCCTATCACCGAGGCAACACAAATCAACTACGCCATAGTGCCACACCACGGCGAGTGGGACGAGGCAGATATTGAGCGAATACGTGCTATGCGTGCTGAGCCTCTGCTCTGTTCGTTGCACGAGCAGGCGTCGTTGGATTCGTGCTCGCTGCTTGAGATGGAGGATAAGGGATATGAGTTGGTGGCGGCATACCCTGTCGAGGAGGGTATTGTGGTGCGCCTATACAACGCTGCCGGCGATGATAAACCGCAGAGCGTGAAGCTCGGTTTCGAGGCAAAGTCGGTGGAGCAGATAGATTTGAATGGAAAGAGAACCGCCGAGGTAGCGGTAAAGAGTAAGAAGGGCACGAGCAGCTTCAATGTGCAGATGCCTCGATTTGGTTTTAGAACATATTTAATAAATAAGAAATAAGTATATGGCACGATTACTCGCTTTTTCGATGCTGTTTTTCGCAATCTCTTGCTGTACTCAGACAGAGGTGCAACAGGCTCAGTTCTCGCCTGCGAAATATGTGAACCCGATGATTGGCGCAAGTACCAGCACCGATGCTGCGGGTGTGTATCATGGCTTGGGAAAGACCTTTCCGGGTGCTACTACACCTTTTGGTATGGCACAGGTAAGCCCTAACACCATAACAGGCGGCGACAACGCTCCGGGTTATAGCAACGAGCATAAGACTATCGAGGGCTTTGCTATGACTCAGATGAGTGGTGTGGGTTGGTTTGGCGAGATGGGTAATATCCTTGTGATGCCTACCACAGGTGAGATGCACACCATAGCGGGACGTGAGGATGGCTCGATTGAGGGCTGGCGTTCACTATACGATAAGTCTTCGGAGGTGGCTCAGGCGGGATATTATAGCGTGCAATTGACAGATTATGATATCAAGGTCGAGACCTCGGCAACACCTCACTGCGGTATTATGCGTTTCACATACCCCGAGAGCGAACTCTCACGCATACAGATAGATTTGGCTCGTCGCGTAGGCGGTACAGCAGAGTTTGAGAGCGTGAAGGTGGAGGACAAGAGAAGCATCAGCGGTTGGTTGCGTTGCGTACCTGAGACAGGCGGCTGGGGCAATGGCGAGGGTAATGTGTCGTATACCCTCTATTTCTATGCACAGCTGAGCCGCGATTGGGGCGAGAGTGGCGTGTGGAGTGCCGATATTCCCGATGAGTGGGAGCGCAAGCGTGACCAAGTTGTGTCGCTGCCATACTTGCAACGTGTATCCGAGGCTGAGATATTGCGTGATGTGAAGCAGGCGGAGGGTAAGCATATTGGTTTCTTTGGCGAGTTCCCAACAAAGGCGGGAGAAGCCGTGGAGCTGAAGATAGCTCTGTCGTATGTGGATGTAGAGGGTGCGAAGCGCAACTTCGAGCAGGAGATAGCCGACAAGTCGTTTGACCAAGTGCGTCAGGAGGCGTTCGAGAGCTGGAACAAGGAGCTCTCGAAGGTGCGTATCGAGGGTGCTACTGAGGAGCAGAATGTGGTATTCTATACATCGCTCTACCATACGATGATTGACCCACGTGTCTGTGCCGACGTCGATGGCCGCTATGTGGGTGGTGACGGTCAGGTGCATCAAGGCGAGCAGGGCTTCACAAAGCGTACGGTATTTAGTGGCTGGGATGTGTTCCGTAGCCAGATGCCTTTGCAGACGATAATCAACCCCGATGTGGTGAACGATATGATTTGCTCTCTGACGGAGATGGCAGAGTCAAGCGGTAGAGAGTACTACGAGCGTTGGGAGCTGCTGAATGCCTATACAGGATGTATGCTTGGTAACCCTGCAAATGTTATGATTGCCGATGCTTACGCCAAGGGTATCAGAGACTATGATGCCGAGAAGGCTCTGCAATATGCAATCAACTCATCGGCGAAGTTTGGTAACGACGAGCTGGGTTATACGCCATCCGATTTGTGTATCTCGCACACTTTGGAGTATGCTCACGCCGATTGGTGCGTGGCACGTTTGGCGGAGCAGTTGGGTAAGCAGGATATAGCTGCCGCCTTCGACAAGAAGTCAGAGGCTTGGCGCAACATCTTCTGCTCGGAGAAGGGCTGGTTCCGTCCTCGTAAGGCCAATGGCGAGTGGGCTGCGTGGGTGCCTAATGCACGTACAACAGAGTGGTATGGTTGTATGGAATCAACACCTTATCAGCAGGGTTGGTTCGTACCGCATAATATCGACGGCTTGGCAGAGTTGCTGGGTGGTCGCGAGGCGATGATAGCCGATATGAAGAACTTCTTTGAGAAGGCTCCGCAGGATATGCACTGGAACGAGTACTACAACCACGCCAACGAGCCTGTACATCATGTTCCGTTTATGTTCAATCGTTTGGGCGAACCTTCGCTTACACAGTATTGGTCACGTTTTATCTGTAAGAACGCCTATACCAATAAGGTGGAGGGTTTGGTCGGTAACGAGGATGCAGGACAGATGTCGGCTTGGTATGTTTTGGCAGCGTCGGGACTCCACCCTGTATGTCCGGGTGATGAGCGTATGGAGATTACCTCTCCGATGTTCTCACGCATCACATTCCAACTCAACGATAAATATGCCACAGGCGAGAGCTTTACGATTGTGGCGCACGATAACTCCGAGCAAAATCTCTATATCCAACGTGCTGAACTCAATGGAGAGCCTTATGAGAAGTGTTATATCAACTTCTCGGATATTGCCTCTGGCGGCGAGCTTCAGCTGTGGATGGGTGCAGAGCCAAGCGAGTGGGGAAAATAATTCAATTCAATTAATCATAAAAACCTAAAATTAACGCTTATGAAAAACTGTTACTTAAGACGATTTCAGATGCTGTTAGCTGCCTTGATGGTCAGCTTCGTTCTGGTGTCGTGTTCAGAGAGCGATGAGGGTGGTATGACGGATCATGATCCAACAAAACCAATTACTCTCGCTAAGTTTTGGCCCGACAAGGGTCCGATTGCGACACAGGTTATCATTGAAGGTGAGAACTTCGGCACAAATGTCGATGAAATCACTGTTCTGTTCAATGAGAAGCCTGCAACGATTATCTCCTCTACGGGAAATCGTATGCTCGTGTTGGCACCAAAGCTCCCTGGTGAGGAGTGTGTAATCACCGTAAAGGTGGGTAAGAAGTCTGCCAAGTTCGACAAAATCTTCGATTACGTCGTGCAGACATCTGTATCAACTATCGCCGGTGGTATCCAGGCTGCAACACAGCCTATGGGTACTGTACCGTTGGCTTCTTGGCAGTCAGCAAAGAAGTTGGAGCGTTCGCTGGCTATCGACTCACAGGACAACCTCTTTATTACCATCAATGGTATCGAGGGTGGTTCGTGGAATAACGAGAACTGGATTTACATGCTCAACGAGGAGGCTGGCGTAATCAAGGCTTTGCACGATGTTAGCCGTTGGTTCGGATACAACAACATCAGCTACGATTACAAGACCGACGAGATTTACTGGTTTGGTTCACAGATGGGTGATGATGGTTATGGCTGTTTGAGCCGTATGAGCGACTACGCAGGTATATCTATGGGTAACGTTGCGTGGGACAGCAAGCTCCCTTACACCGACAACATGACTTGTTGGGGTGCTCGTTCACACTTCGAGATGAATCCATCGGATGGTAAGTTCTACTTCTTCACTAATGAGGGCTCTTGCGGTCGTTTTGACCCTGCAACGGGTAAGGGTGAGAACCTCTCATCAGACGTAACAAAGGAGATGGAGGGTGACTGTGCCGGTGTCGTATTCGACCCTCGCGACAACAACATCGTCTATGTTGCTGTTAAGAACCGCCACTGTATCTTCAAGTTCGATATGGTAAACGACACAGTTGAGGTATGGGCAGGTAAGAAGAACGCAGCAGGCTTCCTCGATGGTGCTTTGGATGAGGCACTCTTCAACGAGCCTTGCCAGATGGCTTGCGATGGCGAGTATATCTACGTAGCTGATTCTAACAACCACTGTATCCGTAAGATTAATCTCGCAACAGGTTATGTATCGACTTTGGCAGGTGTTGCTCAGTCAGCAGGTTATGTAAACGGCGACGCACTGAACGCTCAGTTCAACAAGCCTATGGGCTTGGTACTCGACTCTGAGGGTAACCTCTATGTTGGCGACTGTGAGAACTATGCTATCCGTCGTGTAGCAACCGAATAAAGGTGAATACAAAATACTACTATCAATATGAAACGAATTTTATTTATATGCACCTTATTGCTCGCGATGGTGTCCTTCAACGCGAACGCTCAGAAGGCTGAGTCGTTTACTTTGCAGGGAACTGTTGTCGATGCAAACAATGAGCCTATCATTGGTGCAATGGTTTATGTTAAGGATAAGCCGGGCGTGGGTACACTGACCGACGCCGAAGGTAACTTCTCTATGAAGATTGACCTCTATAACACTGTGGGAGTAACATTCCTCGGTTATGAGACAGTAGAGCAGGTTATCACTAACAAGAAGAAAGTGATTATCGTAATGCAGGAGGGTGTCGAACTCGACGAGGTTGTCGTAGTAGGTATGGGTACGCAGCGTAAAGCCAGCGTGACCGGTGCTATCTCGTCTATCGATACAAAAGAGTTGGAGGTTCCTGCAACAAACATCGTAAACACCCTCGGTGGTCGTGTACCAGGTGTGATTACCATGCAGGCCAGCGGTGAGCCAGGTCGTAACATCTCAGAGTTCTGGGTGCGTGGTATCGGTACTTTCGGTGCGAGCAGCGGTGCTTTGGTGTTGATTGACGGTTTGGAGGGTTCACTCTCACAGATTGACCCTGCCGACGTTGAGCAGTTCTCAGTATTGAAGGATGCTGCTGCAACAGCCGTTTACGGTAGCCGTGGTGCGAATGGTGTTGTACTCGTTACAACAAAGCGTGGTCAGGAGCAGAAGCTCAACATCACATTCCGTTCAAACTACACCGTATCGGAGTTGCGTCGTTTGCCTGACTACTTGCGTGCTACCGAGTATGCAGAGATGGCTAATGAGGCTGCTGTTGCAACAGGTATGACTCCTCTGTACAATGATATTCAGATGGATATCATCCGTTACGGTTTGGACCCAGACCTCTACCCAGACGTGGATTGGCAGGATGCTATCCTTCGTCCGGTATCATTCCAGCACACACAGTATATCTCTGCTCGTGGTGGTGGTTCTATCGCTCGTTACTTTGCTTCACTCGGTATGTCTTCGGAGTCTTCGGCTTATAAGAGCATGAACGACAGTAAGTACAACAAGGGTGTAGGTTACAATACTTATAACTACCGTATCAACGTGGATATTAACCTGACAAAGACCACAGAGCTCTATCTGGGTGCAACAGGTTATCTCTCAGTGAACAAGCGTCCTTCAATGGGTCAGCCTTACAGCCGTGGTGCTCAGTCACTCACTGACTGGATTTGGGAGTCACAGGCTAAGACTACTCCTGTGATGTATCCATTGCGTTATTCAAGCGGTGAGCTTCCATCATCAGGTACAGCAGGTAATGATATTCCTCCACACGTGTTGTTGAACTACACAGGTAACACTGTTGAGAATACAACTCGTAACTTGGTTAATATCGGTATCACTCAGAAGCTCGATATGATTACCGAGGGTCTTTCTGCTAAGGTAAACGGTTCTTGGGATGGTCAGAGCCTCTTCGGTGAGAGCCGCTACACAATGCCTTCTTTGTGGTACGCACGTGAGCGTAGCAACACAGGTAAGTTGATGCTTTCGGAGCAGGTAGTAGGTACATCTGTTCAGTATAACTCACAGGCTTGGTCTTGGCGTAAGCTCTACTTCGATGCTCAGTTGCACTACAACCGTGCATTTGGTCATCACCGTGTAGGCGGTTTGTTGTTCTACTACTTGGAGAGCACAATCGAGTCAGGTGCAAGCGACAGTATGAACGCTATTGCTAAGCGTTATCAGAGTCTTTCTGGTCGTTTCACTTACGGCTACCGCGATACTTACTTCGTAGACGTGAACTTCGGTTTGAACGGCTCGGAGAACTTCCAGTCAGGTAAGCAGTACGGTTTCTTCCCTGCTGTGGCTGTGGGTTGGTCGCCAACTCAGTACAAGTGGGTGAAGGAGAATATGAAGTGGTTGAGCTTCATGAAGGTACGTGCATCTTACGGTTTGGTAGGTAATGACCGTATCTCTGCCCTTCGTTTCCCATATTTGACAATCATCAAGGAGGACAACGGCGTAATCACCGGTTGGGGTGGTCAGGGTACATTGACCGAGGACCGTGTTGGTGCCGACAACTTGGCATGGGAGAAGGCTAAGAAGTTTGACGTCGGTGTGGATTTGCACCTCTTCGACAGCCGCTTCACTTTGACAGTCGATTACTTTAACGACCGTCGTGAGGGTATCTTCCAGCAGCGTGCTCAGGTGCCTGACTATGTCGGTGTTATCACAATGCCTTATGGTAACGTAGGTAGCATGACCAGCTGGGGTACCGATGGTAACTTCGAGTATTTCCAACCTCTGGGCAAGGAGGCACACCTCACTGTTCGTGGTAACTTCACACTCTCTAAGAATAAGATTAACAACTGGGAGGAGGCTGAGCAGTTGTATCCTTATATGAACAAGACCGGTTATCCTAACGGCGTACAGCGCGGTTTCATCTCACTGGGTCTGTTCAAGGATCAGCAGGATGTTGATTTGAGCCCTGCACAGTTTGGTACAGTACGTCCGGGTGATATCAAGTATAAGGATGTGAATGGTGACGGTATTGTAACTGACGACGACCAGGTGCCTTTGTTCTCTTCATCAGGTATTCCTGAGTTCATGTACGGTTTCGGTGCTGAGCTTACTTATAAGAAGTGGACTTTGAACGTGATGTTCAAGGGTACAGGTAACAACTACTTCCTCTATGGTGGTTCGGATGGTGGCCGCTTCGACGGTTATATGCCATTCAACAACGGATATAAGGGTAACGTATTGTCTATCGCTTATGACCCAGCAAACCGTTGGACAGCAGCAGAGTACTCAGGCAACTTGGCTACTGAGAACCCTAACGCTCGCTTCCCACGTCTGTACTACGGTCACAACGTGAACAACACTAAACCTTCGACTTTCTGGAAGGGCAACGCTCGCTACTTGCGTTTGCAGGAGTTGAGTCTGAACTACAACCTCAGCACTCCTGGCTTGAAGCGTGCTTTGGGCTTGCAGTCTATCGACTTCCAGATTTTGTGTGAGAACTTGGCTCTCTGGGATAGCGTCGATTTGTTCGACCCTGAGCAGGCTATCTTCAACGGACAGGCATATCCTATCCCACGTCGTTTCTCATTGCAGATTTATCTGAACTTCTAAGCCGAAACATCAAAATTAAGCAATTATGAAAAAATTATTTATATTACCTATCGCACTATTCAGCCTCTTGTTCGCAGGTTGCGATTTCCTCAACGTAGACGGTTACTTTGAGGATACACCTAAGGAGGAGGATATCTTTGCGAGCCAGTACAACATTGAGCGTTACTTCAATGGTGCTGTTGTGGAGTTGCCACACGATGGCCGCCTCTACTACTGGTGTAATGTTCCTGGTGCTACGGCTTCAGATGAGGCAGTGAGCTGCGGAACATTCAACAACGGTTTCTTGGATGTACAGTTCCCAGGAACACTTCTTACGACCAACAAAATCTCATACACCGCAACCGGTGGCTGGGATTGGGATTTCAACGTATGGCCAAAATGCTATAAGATTATCCGTAAGTGTAACACTATCTTGCCTAAGATTGACGAGGTACCTGATATGAACGCTTTCGATAAGATGGAGCTTCGTGCCAAGACTCGTTTCTTGCGTGCTTACGCTTATTACCTTATCCTTATGAACCAGGGCCCTGCTATTTTGTTGGGCGACCAGGTTTTGGATACTAACGAGGACCCTGAATACTACCTTACTCAGCGTGCTACATACGACGAGTGTGTAGAGTACATCTGCTCGGAGTGGGAGGCTGCAGCTGAGGACCTTCCTTTGGAGAACCCTGTTGATATGTGGGGCGCACCAACCAAGGGTACAGCTTGGGCTCTTATCGCACGTCTGCGCTTGCAGGCTGCATCACCTCTGTTCAATGGTGGTTCGGTAGCTAAGCGTTACTTCGGTGGCTTTACTCGTTCAAGCGACGGCGTACACTACGTTTCTCAGACTTATGACGAGCGTAAGTGGGCTTTGGCTGCTCATGCTGCTAAGAAGGTTATGGATTTGGGTGTTTATCGTCTGCACACCGTAGAGGCTGACGACTACACTTTGCCATTGCCAGCAAATGTTCCTGCTGCACAGTTCCCTGATGGAGCAGGTGGTATCGACCCATTCCGCTCATATTCAGAGATGTTTACAGGTGAGACTCCTAACATCCAGAATAAGGAGATTATTTGGGGTACAACACAGGGTATTACCGACCAGATTGACGTTTGCTTCCCAATCCGTTTGGGTGGTTCAAGCGCAATCTCTATCCCACAGCGCATTATTGATGCTTATCGTATGGCCGATGGTCGTGATATAAGCAACTCAAGTTTGGAGTATCCTTATGAGGACCGTCCTTACGACCCACAGTGCGTAACAGATGCTGACATGTATCTCTCTAAGGAGTATATCCTCAAGGGTGGTACCTATAAGGCATACGCTAACCGTGAGCCACGTTTCTATGCAAGTATCGGTTTCTCTGGTGCATATTGGACTATGGAGTCTACTTCATCAGAGGATATGAAGCATAAGGTTGTTGAGTACTACAATGGTGCACCTCAGGGTAAGAACAACACTCAGACTATGGGTGTTTACAACCTCACAGGTTACACTTGCCGTAAGTACATCCATCCACGTGATGCACGTACAGGTAACAACCCACGCGTTATCCAGAAGACATTCCCTATCATCCGTTACGCCGAGGTGCTGATGATTTATGCTGAGGCTTTGAACAACCTCACTAAGTCACACACTATCGATGGCGAGACCTTCAGCCGTGATGAGATGGCTATGGCAGCAGCATTCAACCAGGTTCGTTACCGTGCCGGTTTGCCAGGTGCTTCAGCTGAGGAGTTGGCTTCAACAGAGTCATTCAACGAGGCTATCCAGCGCGAGCGTTTGGTAGAGTTCCTCCACGAGAACCGTCGTTACTACGATATTTGCCGTTGGGGTATCTTCGAGGAGTTGGAGCGTGAGCCATTGACAGGTTTGAACATTGAGGCTGGTGAGTGGGAAGGCTTCTACGCACCGGTTATCATCTCACACCAGACTATCCGTGAGCGTCAGTTCAACCCTAAGTATATGTTTATGCCTTTGCACCGTAACGAGCTTCGTAAGGTGCCAAGTCTGGATCAGAACCCAGGTTGGGAAAAGTAATAACCCTAAATCAGTCTAACGATGAAAACAATAAGTAAAATAATAATCGTTGCCGTTGTAGCATTCAATGCTATGTGGTTGATTTCTTGCGAGAAGGAGTTCTACAAGGACGAGCTCTACCGTAAGGAGATTTCGATTGTCAGCGGCGATAACAATATCATCGGTCAGGAGTTCGAGTATGGCGGTGATGAGGGCTTGTTGGCTCTCTATGCCAGCGGTACTACTCCTCTCGATGAGCCTTGCACAATTAAGCTTGCCCTCGATACAGAGGCTATTGGTAACTACAACCAGCTTAATTTCGATACTCAGTTCGACTCATACGCTATGCAGCTGCCTGAGGAGAACTACTCTATCAAGAGTTGGGAGGTAGTGATGGAGGCTGGTGAGAACACAGCGTTCCTTCCTATCAATGTTAATATCGACAACTTGTTGCCTTGGGAGACTTACTTTATTCCTTTGCGCATAGAGAAGGTATCGGCATATATGACTTCACTCACTAAGTACTATGCTTTGTTGGAGGTGCACCGCAAGAATGAGTTTGCAACAACTCAGCGTAGCACATACTACACAATGAACGGTACTACTCAGGCTGGTTGGCTGACTAACAATATCTTTGGTTCGGATGTTCGCCGCCAGAGCATCAACTCATCGAAGTTGGTTGCTCCTATTGGAGCTAACAGCATCGCTATTATGCCTGCTGCTAAGGTGTCGAGCGACAACCGCACTATCCGTCAGATGAGCCTCAAGGTGACTATCTCTAAGGATGAGTGGATTAACGCTCCTGTATATGTTGAGGGTGTACTCACCGACGATGTGAAGCCATTGCGTAAGGTTACTATCGAGCCTTATCTCGATTCATCAGATGCTATCGAGGTTGCGATGTCGCCTATCGAGGTGTCGGGTTATGACCCAGAGACTAAGACCATCTATCTGTATTATCGTTATCGTATGCCATCTGAGGGTGTTTGGTATGATGTACGCGAGACTATGGTTCGTTCAGAGTTCTAAAATATTTAATTAGAGAATTATTATGAACAAGAAATTTTTATCACTATACCTTATTGTATTTGCTGTGGCAACGTTGGTTGGCTGCACCAAGTACGATATCCAGGAGGTACCTTACGAGGATGGCCCTGCTATGCCAGAGACTTTGACCCCTCCTGCACTCAACCCTGAGTGGGGTTTGGAGTTGATGTATAATGAGGGTGGTCAGGCTGATTGTGTCTTCGTATATAAGGATAAGAAGTACGACCAGATGTTTACCCGTACACTCGGTTGGAACGGTGGCGATGGCGTTTTGACTACCGCATTGCCAGATGGTAACATCTATTGGACCTTCAACGATAGCTTCTACGGTCGCGTAGACCCTGTAACCCGTGCACGTTACAACTCTAACTTCCCTCGTAACTCTGTGATGATTCAGACAGGAGAGCAGAGCGACGAGAATCTTGTATGGCTCAATGAGTTTATCAACACCGATAACCCAGATGCTTCGAACTACTATCAGGCTCGCACTCATATCCGTCACCCTAAGGCAAGTTTGTCTGAGGGACAGATTCAGGCTGGCGATATTGACCAGGACTTCGTATACTGGGCAGGTGATGCAACAGTTTACAACGACCCTGCACGCGGTAACGTGTTGCAGATGTTGTGGACAGGTGTAGATCTCACACAGGGCGGTGGTGCGATGATTAACATCGACGGTTGCTTGCGTGAGTATAGCTTGGAGGGTACTCCGGGCGATGGTACCTATATGTCTGTTCTCTCGACAAACTACGACTTCAAGCAGGATGGTCAGGGCTACGGCTCAACAATGTTTGAGGATTACGAGGAGGGTCACGTCTACCTCTACACTACCAAGCAGGATGGCTTTATTTGCCGCCCTTGTGTAGCTCGTACAACGACTCTTGACCTCGGAAGCGAGTGGGAGTACTACATCCGTAACGTTGAGGGTGAGTGGGTATGGCAGACTCAGGTCCCAACCGACGAGGAGATGCTCCGTTCATACGTTTCAGAGTACTCAGGCTCAATGCCTTGGGTTGTAGAGCGTGATGGCATGTACTATATGTTTATGGAGGGCTTCCCATTTGGTCGCGACGTATATATGTATCGTTCAGAGACCCCTTATGGTCCTTTCGTAGACCGTCAGTTGCTCTTCACCTTGCCTAAGACTTTGGATAAGTTGGGTGATGTATACCAGCAGCGTTGGTATATGATTAACCTTCAGGAGTCACTCTCACGTGATGGCGAGTTGGTATTCTCTACCAACAGTGACCCGGTAAACTTCTGGGATAACTTCAACCGTGAGGGTAGTGCTGACTTCTATCGTCCATTCTTCTTCCGTGTATATGGTTGGGAGAATGTTTACAACGATGTAGAGTAAGATTGTGTTTATCGTGTACCCCGTCTTGCGGGGCGGGGTACATTTTTTAATTCAAGAAGATGCGAATTTTATTTGCGATAGCCGCTTTATTTTTAGCTACAACAACGCTTCAAGCACAGCAACGCTTTTCTTTGAATAGCGGCACAGAGGGTGTTGAGTGGCAGGTGCAACCAATCGCTGAGGGCGAGGCTTTGCCCGCAGTAAAGGCTGTGGTGCCGGGTTGTGTCTTTACATCATACGTGGAGGCGGGCATCGAGGAGGACCCAAATTTCGGTGATAATGTACATCGCGTCGATAAGCGACGTTATGACCGAGATTTTCTCTATACATGCCGTTTTACCACCCCTTCGCTGAGGGAGGGTGAGCGTCTGTGGCTAAATTTCGAGGGCGTGAATCGCAAGGGCAAGGTCTATCTCAATGACACCTATTTAGGTCTGCTCGATGGCTTTATGCAGCGAGGCAAGTACGACATCACGCAGATTGTCAAGGCTGAGAATGTGCTAAGTGTCGAGGTGGAGTGGGTAGGACACCCTGTCCCTAACTTCCGCTCGCCAACATATATCGCCTCGGCAAGTTGGGATTGGATGCCTTATGTGCCGGGTTTGTTGAGTGGCGTTACCGACGACGTGTTCCTCACAACTTCGGGCGATGTAACGCTCCAGGACCCTTGGGTGCGCACCCGCTTGAGCCGTTCACACGACAAGGCGTTCCTGACGCTCCAGACCGAGGTGCAGAACCACTCTACGAAGACGTGGAAGGGTGTTTTGCGTGGCGAGATAAAGCCTTTGGGCTTGACTTTCGAGCAGGAGGTTACTGTCGAGGCCGGCAAGAGCCGTGAGGTGGTGCTTAATCCACACAACGTGGAGGCTTTGGTTGTGGAGAATCCCGCTTTGTGGTGGCCTAACGGTATGGGCGAGCCTGTGTTGCATGAGTTGCACTTAGAGCTTGCGGAGGGCGAGAGAGTTTCCGATGCGGATGAAATTCGTTTCGGCATCCGTCAATACGACTATGAGATGGTCGATGGCATATTCCGTATTAAGATAAATGGCGAGCCCGTATACATCAAAGGTGGTAATTGGGGTATGAGTGAGTGGTTGGTGCGCTCACGTGGCGAGGAGTATGATTTGCGCGTAGCTCTGCACCGTCACATGAACTACAATATGATTCGTAACTGGATAGGCTCTGTCACGGATGAGGAGTTCTACGATGCGTGCGATAAGTATGGTATTATGGTGTGGGATGATTTTTGGCTCAACTCACATCGTAACCTGCCACACGACCTGCAAGCCTTCCACGCCAACGCCATAGAGAAGATTAAGCGTCTGCGCAACCACGCCTCGATAGCTGTGTGGTGCGGCGACAATGAGGGTGTGCCCGAAAAGCCGCTCGATGATTGGTTGCGTGGCGACGTGGCATATTACGATGGTGGCGACCGCCATTATCAGTCTATATCGAACTCGCAGGGCTTGTCGGGCAGTGGTCCGTGGGCAAATATGCATCCGAGCTGGTACTTCACGCCTTATCCGATGATGTATGGCTATAAGGGACGTCCTGAGTGGGGCTTCCGTACAGAGATAGGTACAGCGGTGTTCACTACCTTCGAGAGCTTCCGCAAGTTTATGCCTGAGGATAGCTGGTGGCCACGCAACGAGATGTGGAACAAACACTACTTCGGTCCTTTGGCAGCCAATGCAGGCCCTGACCGCTATGAGGAGGCCCTTGCCGAAAACTATGGCGAGCCGGAGGGTATCGAGGATTTCTGCCGCAAGGCGCAGCTGCTCAACTTAGAGGTTAATAAGGCTATGTATGAGGGCTGGCAACACCATCTGTGGCAGAATTCTACGGGTATAATGACGTGGATGAGCCAGTCGGCATATCCATCGCTCGTATGGCAGACCTATGACTACTACTTTGACCCTACGGGAGCATATTGGGGCGTGCGTAAGGCGTGTGAGCATATACATATCCAGTGGAGCCACGCAGACGACTCGGTACGTGCTATAAATACCACACTTTCGGCACTTGACTACGTTGAGGCTACGGCAAAGGTTTACGACCTTGATGGTCGCGAGCTGACACAATATTCACAACAGCTCAAGTCATCTCTCGCGCCTAATTCGGTGCAGGAGCTCTTTATGTTAAACTTCTCGATTGGCAATCTGGCGCGTGGAGCGAGGGTGAGAGCCTCTTCGACCTCACGTGACGCACAGCGAGCAAGTGCTGTGACTGACGGTAATGGTGGTACACGCTGGGCAAGTGAGTATAACGACGAGGAGTGGATTGAGCTTGACTTGGGCAAGCAGACAACATTCAACGAGGTGGTGCTCAAGTGGGAGGGTGCGCATGCGACAGCCTACCGCATACTCCTCTCGCAGGATGGCACACAGTGGCGTGAGGTACATGCCGAGCAGGAATGTAAGGGTGGCGAGCAGCATATCGCCCTCGAGCGTCAGGCGGCACGTTACGTCAAGGTGGATTGCTCGAAGCGAGCTACGCAATGGGGCTACTCGCTCTACGAGATAGAGCTTTATAACCACGATACGACAACACCTCAGCTCTCGCCTGTACACTTCATACGTCTGGAGTTGAAGGATGCCGAGGGTAAGCTGCTTTCGGAGAACTTCTATTGGCGGGCTACTGAGCGTGGTAACTATCAGGCACTCAATACCCTTGCGCCGGCGAAGATAAAGACTACAACACGTCTTATAGCGCAGGGCGAGCGTAAGATAATACGTACCACGGTAAAAAATGTAGGTCGAGGTGTGGCCTTTGCGGTGCATATTCAGCCACGTCGCACAAGCGATGGCGAGCGAATCCTGCCTTATGTGGCGGAGGATAACTACATCACATTGCTTCCGGGCGAGAGCCGTACGCTCAACTTTGAGTTTGATGGCGAGTTGCTGCCTGATAATCGTTACAGCGTCGATGTAAAGGCTTATAACAACTAAAAAGTAAAAACTAAAAGATATAATTACTATGAAAAAACTTATTCTTCTTTGTGTGCTTTTGGTAAGCGTGATGGGTAGCGCACAGGCACAGCAGGTCGCTCCTTTCAAAGATGGCGAGCGTGCAGTATTCTTGGGTAACAGTATTACCGATGGTGGTCACTACCACTCTTACATCTGGCTCTACTATATGACCCGCTTCCCATTTATGGACGTTACAGTATGCAATGCCGGTATCGGTGGCGACACAGCAGCCGATATGTTTGACCGCCTCGATGGCGACGTGTTCGATAAGAAGCCAACAGTGTTGATGGTAACATTCGGTATGAACGATACAGGTTACTTCGAGTTTGGTTGGGATAATGCTGCCGAGGCAACGGAGAAGAAGTTCCAGCAGTGCTACGATAACTTCAAACTCATCGAGGCACGTTTGAAGACCTTGAAGGGTGTGCGTATCGTGATGGTGGGTGGCTCTCCTTTTGATGAGACAGCAGAGCAGCAGAGCAACTCATGGAAGAATAAGAATAGCGTCATGCAGCGCATCTCGGAGTTTCAGCGTAAGGCTGCCGAGGAGAATGGTTGGGAGTTTTTGGATTTCAATGCCCCTATGACCGAGATAAATCTGCGTGAGCAGGCTAAAGACCCTAAGTTCACTTTGTGCGGTACCGACCGTATCCACCCTGGAAACGATGGCCATATGGTTATGGCATACCTCTACCTCAAGGCTCAGGGCTTCGCAGGTAAGGAGGTGGCTGACGTGGAGGTAGATGCTGCCAAGTTGCAGGCTCTGCGTGAGAAGAATTGTAAGGTAAGCAATATCGCTGGTAACCGCCGTGAGCTTAAGTTCGACTACTTGGCTGAGGCTCTGCCTTATCCTCTCGACACAATCACACGTGGCTGGGGTGCAGTGGGCACTCAGGCAGGTGTAGATAAGGTCGTACCTTTCACCGAGGAGATGAACCGCGAGATGCTTACGGTGAAGAACCTCAAGTCGGGCACTTACGGTCTTTATATCGACGATGAGCACTGTGGCGACTTTACAGCAAAGCAGCTCGCTGAGGGTATCAACCTTGCTAAGATTGACTGCACACCTCAGTATCAGCAGGCGTTGGCTGTGATGCACCTCAACGAGATTCGCTGGGAGTTGGAGCGTAAGTTCCGTGAGATTGCTTGGGTGCAGTGGGGCTTCCTGCAGCAGTATGGCTTGGCAGAGTCATTTGACCGCCGTGCTGTGGAGGCTATCGACCGCGAGAAGGGCAACAACGGTTGGGTAAATGCTCAGCGTGGCAACTACTCGACAATGATGTATGAGGCAGTTCGTGAGGCTCGTACCGAGCAGATGGATGTGCTCATAGATAAGATTTACGAGGTAAACAAGCCTCAGGTAAGACGCGTAGAGTTGCGTCAGCGTTAAACCGATTAATAGATAGCTAATGAAACGATTGCTCCTCTCTGTTGCGTGTGTGATGATGCTCTGCTTGGCGGCTTCGGCTAAGGGCGTGAGCGTTGAAGCACTACGTGTATGCCATTTGGAGAGCCCGCTTGCCATAGACACAGCGACTCCATCGTTCAGCTGGCAGATTCACTCTGCAAAGGCGGGCGATGAGCAGACCTCGTATCGTATCTTGGTGGCAAGCTCTGAGCAGCTTCTTGCACGTGGCGAGGCCGACGTGTGGGACTCGGGCGTAGTGCAGAGCGGACAGATGGTGCAGGTCGTATATTGTGGTGAGCCTCTTGAGTCTCGACGCCAATATTGGTGGCAGGTGGAGCTGACAACAGCCCTGAGCCGTCGAACTCTGCGCTCCGAGATAGGTCGTTTCGGTGTAGGAATCCTCTCAGCGGAGGATGTCGCGGGCGAGTTTATCGGTGTGGAGGGCTCAGGCGCAAGAGCTGTGATGTTGCGACAGAGCTTTGAGGTGGAGCAGTTGGGTGATGCCGCCTTGATGCAGGTAAACTCTTTGGGCTATCACGAAATATGGATTAATGGTGAGCGTGTGGGCGATGCGGTATTGGCTCCTGCCCTTTCACAGCTCAACAAACGCTCTCAGTGGGTGTGCTACGACGTGAGCCCATATCTGAGCGAGGGCGAGAATGATGTGGTTGTATGGCTTGGTCAGGGTTGGTATAAGCGAGGTACATTCGGCCGTTGGGAGCCTGATGAGCCATATACAGAGCCTTTGGTAAGGGCTCAGATAGACCTCTATATGAATGGAGAGCCTACAACAATATGCTCAACAGACGCCTCTTGGCAGGGCGTAATGACGGGTTACCGCGACACAGGGTCGTGGAACGCACTGGACTTTGGGGGCGAGCAGATAGATGCACGCCGCAACCCTGTGACGATGCAACGAGAGGAGTTGGATGCTCTTGCGTGGGGTAAGGTTATCGTGCGAGAGAAGAGTGGGCATAAGGCAACACCTCAGATGGTGGAGGCTGATAAGATACAATATCGTCTTGAGCCTCAGTGTGTTGAGCAGGTGGGTAAGAACGAATGGAAAGTAGATTTTGGAAAGGTTATAACCGGTTGGTTGGAGTTTAAGGCTGAGGGGTTACTCTCCGGCGAGTGTGTTGAAATAGAGTATAGCGACGAAGTAGACAAGGAGGGTAACCTTCTCGACCAACGCCAACATGACAGCTATATAGCACGTGGCAAGGATGATGTGTTCTGCAACAAATTCAACCACCACGCCTTCCGTTATCTGCGTATCAAGGGGTTGAAGCAGGCTCCGTCGAAGGATAATATGGCGGCACTTGCCATATATACCGACTACTCGACCGACTCATCGTTTGAGTGCTCGGATGCAGACCTTAATGCCATACACGCGATGATACAGCGTACGATGACGTGTCTTACGTTCAATGGTTATATGGTGGATTGTCCGCACTTGGAGCGCGCAGGATATGGTGGCGATGGCAACTCTTCGACCGTAGCCTTACAGACGATGTATGGCGTAGCCCCTCTTTACCAGAATTGGGTGCAGGCGTGGGCTGATGCGATGCGTGAGGGCGGTAGTCTGCCACACGTGTCACCCAATGCAGGTGCAGGTGGTGGCGGCCCTTATTGGTGTGGTTTTATTGTTATGGCACCATATAACACATGGCTTAACTATGGCGATAAGCTTATCGTGGAGCGTCACTATGACAAGATGGTGGAGTGGATGGGTTACGTGGAGCGTCACTTCAAGGATGGTTTGAAGCACCGTTGGCCCGATACACCGTACCGCGATTGGTATTTGGGTGATTGGTTGGCACCGTGGGGTGTGGATGCAGGTAACGGCGAGTCGGTGATGCTCGTTAATAACTGCTTCATCAGTGACTGCTATGCGAGTATGGCTCAGATGGCGCGCCTATTGGGTAAGTCAGCCGATGCCGAGCGTTGGGAGCAAAGCCGCGAGGCACTCAACAAGGCTATACACTCTCGTTTCTATGATGCAGAGCGTCGGGCATACGCCACAGGCTCACAGCTCGATATGGTCTATCCTATGTTGGTTGGAGCGACCCCTGCGGAGCTTACGGAGGATGTGCGCGAGAGCTTGATGCGTTACACTAAGGAGCAGATGAAGGACCACATTGGCGGAGGCTTGGTTGGTGTCCCTCTCATTACACGTTGGGCGATAGAGGCAGGCGAGGTGGATTGGATGTATCGTATGCTCAAGCAGAGAGATTATCCGGGCTATCTCTATATGATAGATAACGGTGCGACAGCGACGTGGGAGTATTGGAATGGCGAGCGTAGCCGTGTGCATAACTGCTACAATGGTGTGGCGACATGGTTCTACCAGGCTCTGGGTGGTCTGCGACCTCTGAGCGAGGGTGCAGGATATAGCCGCGTGAGGATTGAGCCACAGGTGGCTGAGGGTGTCGAGTGGTGTAATATCTCGAAGCAGACCCCTTATGGTGAGATAACCATTGGCTGGCAGAAGCAGCAGGGCGAGTTTGTGATAGAGGTGACGCTTCCTGTGGGCGTGGAGGCTGAGGTTGTTATTCCTGACGGAGCAAAGAGCCTGAAGCACAATAAGCAGAGCTTGCAGAGTGGCGAGCAGGTAGTAATAAAGGCGGGAAAACACATAATAAAATACGATATTTAATATGAGAAGAGGATTATGTAGAGTGGCGGTATTTGTAGCGGTTGTATTGTGCAGCGTGGCGTTGGCTGCGGCACAGAATACAAAACGTGAGTATGTGAACTATGTCGATACCAGACAGGGTACCGACTCACATTTCGGTCTTAGCTATGGAAATACTTATCCTATTACAGCTATGCCGTTTGCAACACACGCCTGGGCCCCACATACAGGCCCTAACGGCGAGGGTTTCAAGTATCAGTACTTCCTCGATGAGATACGTGGCTTGCAGCAGGTACACCAATGTAGTCCTTGGGTGAGCGACTATGCTGTTTATACCTTTATGCCAGAGGTGGGAGAGCTTGTTGTGGATGATGAGAAGCGAGGAGCTAAGTTCAGCCACGACAACGAGATAGCACGCCCTCACTACTACTCGGTACAGTTCGACAACGGTATTCGCTCCGAGATAGCTCCTATGACGCGTGCCGTGCATCTGCGTTTCAGCTTCCCTAAAAAGGGTGGTGACGCATATCTTGTCTTGGATGGCTATAACGGGGATAGCGAGATAGAGATTGACGCCGAGCGTCGCGAGATTAAGGGTTGGGTAAACAACCATCGCTTTGTAAACAATGCCAAGACCTTCCGTTGCTACTTTGTGGTGCGTTTCGACAAGCCTTTCGAGGAGTGGGGAACGTGGGAGAACGAGCATAACACCATCAACAAAGACAACACACACGCCAAAGGCAAGGGCTACGGTGCTTACATCCGCTTCAAGGCGGGAGCAAAGGTGCAGGCCAAGGCGGGCTCATCATATATCAGCTCGGAGCAGGCTACACTCAACCTTGAGCGCGAGGTAGGCGGCGATAAGTCGCTTGAGGTAACCAAAGCGCGCGGTGCTGCTACGTGGAACGAGCTTCTGGGCAGAGTCGATGTCGAGGGAGGTACGGAGGAGCAGCTGCGTACGTTCTATTCGTGTCTGTATCGTTCAAATCTCTTCTCACGTAAGTTTTATGAGCTGAACGAGGCGGGCGAGCCTTACTATTATAGCCCTTACGACGGTAAGGTGCACGAGGGATATATGTATACGGACAATGGTTTTTGGGATACATTCCGCTCGCAGTTCCCACTCACCAACATCCTCCACCCGACGATGCAGGGCCGTTACATGAATGCTCTGCTGGCGGCACAGGAGCAGTGTGGCTGGTTGCCTTCGTGGTCGTGTCCGGGCGAGACAGGCGGTATGATTGGTAATCACTCAATATCACTCTTGACAGATGCGTGGGTGAAGGGTATCCGTACCTTCGACCCTGAGAAGGCTCTGGAGGCGTATGCTCACGAGGCGATGAACAAGGGTCCTTGGGGTGGAGCTAATGGTCGTGCAGGATGGAAGGAGTATTGGCAGCTGGGTTATGTGTCATATCCGGAGTCTATGGGCTCGACGGCACAGACGCTGGAGTATGCCTACGATGATTTCTGCGCTTGGCAGTTGGCACGTATGACGGGTAATAAGTTCTACGAGGAGATTTTTGCACGTGTGATGTATAACTACCGCAACGTTTTCGATAGCAAGACAGGCTTTATGCGTGGAAGGTTGAAGAGTGGCGAGTGGGTAGAGCCATTCGATGAGTTGGAGTGGGGCGGAGCATACTGCGAGGGTAATGCTTGGCACTACAACTGGTCGGTGTTCCACGATGTGCAGGGCTTGATTAACCTCTATGGCGATGATAAGAGTTTTACCGATAAGATAGACGGCGTATTTACTGCCAGCAACGAGATTAAGCCGGGAACTTACGGATATGTCATCCACGAGATGAAGGAGATGGAGCTGGCGGGTATGGGACAGTACGCCCACGGCAATCAGCCTATCCAGCACCTTGTATATCTATACAGCTACGCAGGACAGCCTTGGAAGACACAGTATTGGGCACGTCAGATTATGAGCCGTCTGTATAACTCTTCGCCAAAGGGCTTTCCGGGCGATGAGGACCAAGGAGGTATGTCGTCGTGGTATGTGTTGAGTGCTCTGGGATTCTATGCAGTGTGTCCGGGTACGGACCAATATGTGTTGGGTAGTCCTATCTTCGAGCGCGCAACAATCACTATGGAGGATGGTAAGAAATTTACCATAAATGCTGAGGGTAACTCAGAGCAGAACGTATATATCGACGCCGCCGAGCTCAACGGCGAGACTTTGGAGCGCAACTGGATTTCCTATGGCGAGATTGCGCAGGGTGGCGAGCTTTCGCTCAAGATGTCGGCAGAGCCTAATATGGAGCGTGGAACAAGCAAACAAGCGGCACCGTTCTCGCTATCGAAGCCTTTGAAGTAGTGCAAGAGTGATAAATTTGATTTACCAAAACGGAGTAACGAATTTTATATAAATAGTTGATTTAGAATAGAATATAAGAGTAAGCGATTTACTTTGATATACTTTGATACTCCCACGCACACGCACGCGTAAGAAAAGAGTTAATTTTGTAATAGCGTGAAAAGTGGTGTCGGGAGTAAGGGATGAAAACATTAAAAATAACCGATAACTGAACACGTAAAACTTTTCAGCCTATGAGATTTTAAGACTACTGAACCTATGAACAAAGAGCCCTGGAGGCAATAATGAGAAACGAATTTTAACAAAACCTAATCAATATGAAAAAACTAACTTTACTTTTAGCCTTTGCACTTGTTTTGGGTTTCGTTGCTTGTAGCGACGACGATAACAAGTTGCCTTACATCCCTTATGAGCCTGAGCAGCCAGAAGTACCTGCTGCGGGCGAGGACCCAGCTGTTCAAGAGGGAACTTACTACCTCAAGGAGGTGTTGTTGTGCGACCCTGCTCATCCAGAGGGTATCAACATCAAGGACAAGGTGAATTTCTTCTCATCAATGTCTATGACCATTAAGCAGTCGCCAACCAAGCTGTTGGTTTCGATTGACGACTCTAACTCTCCATTTGACGCTTGGGGTGTAGAGCTTCCTGAGGGCGATATGGAGTGTACACTCGACACAGGTGTTGTACCTAACGAGCTTCGTACAGTAGATGGATTGTTGTTGGCTACATTCGAGAGCAACGGTTTCACCGTGGCGTTCCAGCTTGACAGCGATCAGCTAACTTATAAGTATAAATTCCAATAATTTGAGCAGCTATGAAATTTTCAAGATTACATAAGACACTCCTTGCCGTAGCGAGCGTTATCGTTGTGGCATTCTTCGCTTGTAACGAGTGGGATTATATTGACCAGCCAGAGACAGTATATTTGAACGAGGAGGTTAAGATTCAGGCTAAGATTCGTATCGAGCCATCTACCAACTATGATTCTCGTCTTATCTTTGGTATGTATGCACCAAAGTCTTTGGATTTGAAAAATAACGCAACATTGATTTTCAACACCTTGAATATTGGTGAGGTGTTGGGAGCAGATTACCCTCAGGCAGTGGATATTAAGAACGAGAAGCTTACTCCTATTGATATGTCATCTCCAGCTCCTGATGCAGGAGGTAAGACCTATACTGAGGCATTTATGGAGCATTTTGGCGTAGGCGAGAACGCTTCATTGGCAACTCCTATTGAGATGGAGTGGGTTGCTTGGGAGTCAAAGATACAGACTTATATCTCTGATAAGTTGCCAGGCGACGTTGCTCACAACCAGCATTTCTTTGCTACTGTTGATATTACATTCAACGCAGGTTCTGAGGAGTTGGAGTGCTACTTGGGTTACGCATCTTTGAACGCTGTTAAGGGTTTCAATACCTCTGATGAGCAGTTCTCTCCACAGATGTTTAAGCACTTCGTAGTTGATACTTATGAGGCTCCTGCATTGCCTACACTCACAATGGTTCAGTCTGTATATCGTTTCGGCGATATCTTCGGTATGGAGTTCTCTGACACTGCAACAGCGCTTGAGGGCGAGAGTGAGATTTATATCTGCGGTCGTGCAACTCTTACAACAGGTGAGGTTATCGAGGTTACAGAGGCAGTTGAGACTAACCGCTTGCAGCCTATCTCACGTCGTTTGCCAAACGGCGAGTATCAGTACTTGTTTGAGAAGTATATCTATCCTCCATTTATGTTCAACCTTGCTGAGGGTCAGAAGATTGATGCTTTGACAATCTGGTTTATCAACGCTGATGGTTCAGTTGTTGTAACTGAGGATTATAACGGCGTACCATTCGTTTTGGAGCAGACTCCGGGTTCTATCCACGACGTTGAGGAGCCAGAGACTCCTGAGGAGCCAGAGATGCCTGAGGAGCCAGAGATGCCTGAGGAGGGTGGCGAGGAGACTCCCGAGGAGGGCACAGAGAATATCCCAGAATAACATTTCATCATAGATAGAGGGCAGAGGGTGCTTCAACCGCAAGGTTGGGCACTCTCTGTTTTTATGTTCTGCTTACAATTTGTATCACTTCGTAAGTTGTAAAACGGAGGGTAAAACCCCAATATAATTACAGTTTGTAATTAAGATGACCATAAATAGGCTGTTTTATTTGTAGTTATGCTATATGTTTACTATTTTTGCCTACAAATCGTAAGTGACGAATTGAAATAACGATATAAAACTTTAGATTATGTACGGAAAAATCAAAGAGCATCTTCAGCAAGAGTTGGCTGAGATTAAGGCTGCCGGTTTGTATAAGACCGAGCGCGTTATCTGCTCACCACAGCGAGCAGAGATAGAGGTTGCAGGTAAGAGTGTATTGAATTTCTGCGCCAATAACTATCTTGGATTGTCGGACAACCCACGTCTTATCGAGGCTGCGAAGCGTGCTATGGATGAGCGTGGTTTCGGTATGTCGTCAGTGCGTTTTATCTGTGGATGCCAGGATATGCACAAGGAGTTGGAGAAGGCTATTGCCGACTATTTCGGTACGGAGGATACAATCCTCTATGCAGCCTGCTTCGACGCTAATGGCGGCGTTTTTGAGCCACTCTTGAGCGAGCAGGATGCAATTATCTCCGATGCTCTGAACCACGCTTCGATTATCGACGGTGTGCGTTTGTGTAAGGCTGTGCGTTACCGCTATGCCAATGCCGATATGGCAGAGTTGGAGGAGTGTCTGAAGAGAGCTCAGGAGCAGCGTTTCCGTATCATCGTGACCGACGGTGTGTTCTCTATGGATGGTAATGCCGCACCGCTGGATAAGATTTGTGCTTTGGCAGAGAAGTATGACGCCTTGGTGATGGTTGATGAGTGCCACTCGGCAGGTGTGCTGGGTAAGACAGGTCGAGGTATTACCGAATTATATGACTTGCGTGGCCAGGTAGATATTCTCACAGGTACGCTGGGTAAGGCTTTCGGTGGTGCTGTTGGTGGCTTTACCACAGGTCGTAAGGAGATTATTGATATGTTGCGTCAGCGTTCTCGTCCTTATCTGTTCTCTAACTCATTGCCACCGGCAGTTGTTGGAGCAGGTATCGAGCTCTTCAAGATGCTTGCGGAGAGCGACGAGATTCACGACCGCTTGGCTGCTAACGTAGAGTATTTCCGTGAGAAGATGACATCTGCCGGCTTCGATATTAAGCCTACGCAGTCGGCTATATGTGCCGTTATGCTGTACGACGCTAAGCTCTCACAGGATTTTGCGGCAGAGTTGCAGCAGGAGGGCGTTTTCGTTACAGGCTTCTACTATCCTGTTGTTCCAAAGGGCCAGGCTCGTATCCGCGTACAAGTGTCGGCAGGCCACACTCGCGAGCAGTTGGACCGTTGTGTTGAGGCATTTGTGAAGATAGGTAAGAAGTTGGGTGTCTTGAAGGCATAAACCGTAAAAGCAGACTTTATGACAAAGATTACGTTAGATGCTACCGATAAAAAGATTTTGCGTTTCCTGATTACCAACGCCCGTACGCCATTTTTGGAGATTGCGCGCGAGTGTGGTATTTCGGGCGCAGCTATCCACCAGCGTATCAAGAAGCTGGAGGATATGGGTGTGATAAAGGGTAGCCGTTTGGTCGTTTCGCCTAAGATTTTGGGCTTTGATGTGTGTGCTTTTGTCTACATTCGTCTTTCGGATATTACCCACCAAAGCGACACCATTGAGCATTTGGAGAAGATTCCTGAGATTGTGGAGTGTCACAGCGTGACGGGAGCCTACAACCTATTGGTTAAGTTGTACTGTGCGGACAACGAGCACTTTATGCAGTGCATCGAGAATAAGATTTATAAGATTCCCGGCATTGCAGGAACCGAGACCTATATGTCGCTCAAGGAGTCATTCCAGCGCGAGATTAACATCGCAAGCATCGAGGAGTAGTAACCCCTAATTAGTTTAGAGAATAAGAAAAGAGATATGAACACAGAACAATTTATTTCGCAGATAGCCACCGCCTCTATCGAGGCTCTTTACGGCAAGGTGGAGCCACAGATGGTGCAGATTCAAAAGACACGTAAGGAGTTTGAGGGTGATTATACCCTCGTTACCTTCCCGTTGTTGCGTATGAGTCGTCTTGCACCGGAGGCTACGGCGCAGGCTATCGGCGAGCATATCGTAGCCAACAACCCATCTATCAGTGGCTACAATGTCATCAAGGGCTTCTTGAATCTTAGCCTTTCGCCTGCTTATTGGAGCGATATGGCCGAGCAGATAGCCTCTGCGGAGCGTTATGGTTTTGCTGAGCCTACGAATCGCAACGTGATGATTGAGTACTCATCGCCTAATACCAATAAACCTCTGCACTTGGGCCACATCCGTAACAACCTGTTGGGTTATTCGGTGGCGCAGATTCTCAAGGCGAATGGCCACAATGTCATTAAGGTAAATCTTGTCAATGACCGTGGTATCCACATCTGTAAGTCGATGTTGGCTTGGCAGCTCTATGGTGGTGGCGAGACTCCCGCTTCATCGGGTATGAAGGGCGACCACTTGGTGGGTAAGTACTACGTCGAGTTCGACAAGCACTATAAGGCCGAGGTTAAAGAGCTTGTTGCCGGCGGTATGAGCGAGGAGGAGGCTAAGAAGCAGGCTCCGATAATGCTCAAGGCACAGGAGATGTTGCGTAAGTGGGAGGCTAAGGACGAGGAGGTTTACTCTTTGTGGCAGACCATGAATGGCTGGGTATATGAGGGTTTCGATGTGACCTATAAGGCGCTGGGCGTCGATTTCGATAAGGTCTATTATGAGTCACAGACCTATTTGCTGGGTAAGTCGTTGGTGCAGGATGGCTTGGATAAGGGTGTATTCTTCCGTAAGGAGGATGGCTCGGTGTGGATTGACTTGGAGGCTGACGGTTTGGACCAGAAGCTGCTGTTGCGTGGCGACGGCACATCAGTATATATGACGCAGGACTTGGGTACAGCTTTGAGCCGTTTCGAGGAGAATCAGCTGGACGATATGATATATGTTGTGGGTAACGAGCAGAACTACCATTTCCAAGTGTTGAAGCTTGTGCTGAAGAAGCTCGGCTACGAGTGGAGCGACAATATCTACCACCTCTCATACGGTATGGTTGAGCTGCCTGAGGGTAAGATGAAGTCACGTGAGGGTACTGTCGTGGATGCCGACGACTTGATTGAGGATATGGTCTCTACGGCACGCGAGATGTCTGCCGAGCTGGGTAAGCTGGATGGCTGTTCAGAGGCGGAGGCTGATGCTGTGTGTCGTATGGTTGGCTTGGGTGCACTGAAGTACTTTATCTTGAAGGTAGACCCTAAGAAGACGATGCTCTTTGACCCACGCGAGTCTATCGACTTCAATGGAAACACAGGACCTTTCATCCAATACACTCACGCACGTATCTGTTCTATTCTGCGTAAGGCAGACGAGGCGGGTATTGAGTATAAGAGTGCGGCATTTGGCGATATGATAGCCGAGGAGGTGGAGCTTGTTAAGCACCTCTCACAGCTCCCTACGGTTATTGCTCAGGCGGGCGAGACACACTCTCCATCGCTCATTGCAGCGTTTGCTTATGAGCTTGCAAAGCAGTTCAACGGCTACTATCACGACCACTCTATCCTGCGCGAGGAGTGCGAGGCGACGAAGGCTATGCGTCTGCGTTTGGCAGCTACTGTGGCGCGCACGCTGCGTCAGACAATGTCGCTACTTGGCATTGAGGTCCCTGAGAGAATGTAAAACAATATGAGGGCAATCAGCGTTTTTGTCATCGCTCTGATGCTTGGCGCCTGCTCCTTGTCATATCGTGGAGCGGTGTCGTATCAGAATCCGGTCATTGACCGTGATGCCCCCGACCCGACGCTCATACGTGGCGAGGATGGGCTATATTATGCCTATACGACTATGCGCGGCGGCAATGTCCCCATCTATCGTTCGGCAGATTTGGTCGAGTGGGAGCATATAGGCGGAGCGTTTAACACCAACGAGGTACCTCATTATGTCCCCAAAGCGGGCATTTGGGCCCCCGATATTAGCCGTGTGGGGGATAACTATGTGCTCTACTTCTCGATGTCCACTTGGGGTGGCGAATGGGAGGCGGGTATAGGTCGCGCTGTTGCCGATAACCCCGCAGGTCCTTTCACGCAGAGTAAGTTCCTCTTCGACTCACGCGAGATAGGTGTGCAGAACTCTATCGACCCGATGCTCTATCAAGAGGATGGTCGCTGCTACCTTGTGTGGGGCAGTTTTCGAGGAATATACCTCGCTGAGCTGACAGATGACGGCTTGGAGCTAAGGGAGGATGTGCCATTGCGCCAGATTGCCGGCACAGCCTATGAGGGTAGTTATATTCTCAAGCGCGAGGGCTGGTACTACCTGTTTGCTTCGGTGGGTACTTGCTGCGAAGGACTCAATAGTACCTATCAGACTGTCGTTGGTCGCTCTCGTTCGCTCTTTGGGCCGTATGTGAATCGTGCCGGTGAGTCGATGATGGAGAATCACCACGAGGTTTTGCTCTCGGGCGATGATAAGGTCAAAGGTACGGGCCACGACTCGCAGATTGTGCAGGATGATGCTGGCGAGGATTGGATTCTCTACCACGGCTTTGATGTTACTCAGGCTAAGGCCGGCCGTAAGAGCTACCTCGATAGAGTGTGGTGGGACAGCGAGGGCTGGCCACATATTGGCGACGGAACGCCGACGCGCGAGGGTATAGCCCCAATGATTAAAAAGAGATAAACGAAATACCAAACAAAAATCAATGATATGCAGACCGTAGCACTCATTTATGACTTTGACGGAACACTTGCTCCGGGAAATATGCAGGAGTATGATTTCATCCCTGCCGTAGGTAAGAGCAACAAGGAGTTTTGGTACGAGGCGAATACGCTGGCGGAGGTACACGATGCCGATGCTGTGTTGGCCTATATGTATCGTATGTTGCAGGAGGCGCGTAGTAAAGGTCTTTCGCTGCGTCGCGAGGCTTTTCAGGAGTCAGGCAAGAAGGTTACCTATTTCAAAGGTGTGGAGCAGTGGTTCGCGCGAATAAATAAATATGCCCGCAAGAAGGGGCTTAACCTCTTGCACTATATCAACTCGTCGGGTCTAAAGGAGATTATCGAGGGAACATCTATTGCTTCGGAGTTCAAGCATATCTACGCCTGCTCGTTCCTCTACGATGTGGATGGTATAGCTTATTGGCCTGCCGTAGCGGTGAATTATACCAATAAGACGCAGTTTATCTTCAAGATAAATAAGGGTGTGGAGTCGGTTTTCGATGCCAAGAAAGTCAATGAGTTTATGGAGGAGGACAAGCGTCCTGTGCCTTTCAAGCGTATGATATATGTGGGCGACGGAACGACCGACATCCCTTGTATGCGCTTGGTGAAGAACTTTGGCGGACACTCCATAGCGGTCTTTAATCCCCAGGAGCAGGCTCGTCGTGACCAGATGCAGTCGCTCATACACGACAATCGTGTCAATTTCGTCTGTGCAGCAGATTATAGCGACGGCGAAGAGTTGGATACCGTCGTGAAGAGCATCATCGACAAGATTGCTGCCGATGTGCGCTTGGATGAGTTGCAGAGATAGCAGCTACTCCGCTTGGCGAGCATCTTCAATAAGATAAGTCTTACCCTCCTCGGCAATCTCCGTTGCAGGGAATATCTCACGAGCCTCCTTCAGCAGAGGCTCTAAATCTTTATATCGCGATGAGAAGTGGCCGATGAGCAGTCGTCCGGCATTCGCCTTTTCTGCCACCTTTGCAGCGTCTGTTGTGGCTGAATGGCCTCGCTCCTTGGCTATCTTACGCTCCGCTGCGGCATATGTAGCTTCGTGATAGAGCATCTCGACACCCCGGCAAAGTGTCGCTACACGTGCCGAATAGTTTGTGTCGGAGCAGTAGGCGTATGCTATCGCAGGATAAGGACGGTAGGTCAGTAATCGGTTCTCGAGGACCTCACCACTATCGAGAGTGATATCCTCTCCACGTTTTGCCGCCACTATCTGTGCCACGCTGAGTGCGTAACGCTCTATGGCGAATTTCTTGACGTTGAGAGCCGGCTCCTTTTGACGGAAGAGATAGCCCGCTGTCGGCACTCTGTGTCGCAAAGGAATCGACCAGATTTGTGTCGTATCGTTCTCAAATATTATCTGATGCTTCGTGGTATCAACCTCTATCCATTGAGGCTCATAGGGCAGATTCTGCTCGCACAAGCGCAGAAAACCCTCCAACATCTCGCCAAAGGGGCGTGGAGCGTAGATTTGCAGCGGTGTGCGTCGTCCATAGAGCCCCAGCGTCGAGAGCAGTGGAAACAGACCGTAGAGGTGGTCGCCGTGTAGGTGTGATAGAAATACAGCACGAAGCTTCAGAGGCGAGATGCCCAACCGAGCCATCTGCCTCTGTACTCCTTCGCCCGCATCGACCAAAAATAACTGTTCGTTGATGTTCACCACCTGCGATGAGGGGTGAGCGTGTGCTGTCGGTTTAGCCGATGC
Source organism: Alistipes sp. (assembly GCA_017623505.1). Taxonomy (GTDB): domain Bacteria; phylum Bacteroidota; class Bacteroidia; order Bacteroidales; family Rikenellaceae; genus Alistipes. The sequence continues at coordinate 56,700 of JAGAOZ010000014.1, read as the reverse complement.
GTTGCCGAGTATGGTTACCTTTATTGACATTATTTACTAAGCAGGTAACGCTCACAATCCAGAGCTGCAATACAGCCTGAACCTGCGGCTGTAATAGCCTGACGGTAGTGAGGGTCTTTAACGTCACCCGCAGCGAATATTCCCTCGACGCTTGTGCGCGATGTTCCCGGAGTGGTTACGATATATCCCTGCTCGTCCAACTCCAACTTACCCTTGAAGAGCTCGGTATTCGGATGGTGACCTATGGCCAAGAAGAAGCCTGTGATATCCAACTGCTTCTGCTCGCCCGAGGTGTGGCGGATAAGTACGCCTGTTACGCCATCCTCATCGCCCAAGACCTCGACAGTGTTGTACTCAAAGAGTACCTCGATATTCTCTGTTGCAAAGACTCTCTCCTGCATAGCCTTTGATGCTCTAAGGAAAGGTTTGCGTACGATAAGATAGACCTTTTTGCATATCGAAGCCAGATATGTAGCCTCCTCGCAGGCTGTGTCACCTCCACCAACAACAGCTACACACTGCTTGCGGTAGAAGAAGCCGTCACACGTAGCGCAAGCACTCACGCCCATACCGCGGAACTTTGCCTCAGACTCCAAGCCCAGATACTTAGCCGACGCTCCCGTCGCCACGATTACTGCGTCGGCAGCAATCTGCTTCTCGCCATCAATGGTAGCCACAAACGGACGTACGTCGGTCTGCAAGTCGGTTACTATACCAAACCTCACGTCAGCACCAAAACGCTGTGCTTGACGCTTCAAATCATCCATCATTGCCTTGCCCGTAATACCTTCAGGGTAGCCGGGGAAGTTCTCTATCTCGGTTGTTGTTGTGAGCTGACCTCCGGGCTCGATACCCTCGTAGAGGATAGGTGAGAGGTTAGCACGCGAGGCGTATATCGCTGCGGTATATCCCGCAGGGCCACTACCGATGATTAAACACTTTGTCTTTTCCATAGTTTATCATTTTTTATATGTTTATTCTTTCAACTCCCTGCCCGAATAGTCAAAACGTCGCCACTCGTTGTTATCTAATACTTCGGAGCATCCGCTTCTTAGGTCGTAATCGACAATCTGGTAGCGAGGCTCGATTACGTAGTTGCCACATTTATCTATTAAGCCCATTCCCGCTGCACTCTGAACTACGGCACGGCCCTCGTTGAAGGGAGTTACGCTCAGGTATGTCGGAGCAATAACATAGTTATTATGCTCATCGACAAAGCCCCATCCCGACTCATCCTCTACGGCAATAAGACCCTCGGAGAGTTTTCCTATGCTGAGGTGTCCGCTCAGGGCCGATGTCGTGTATGCGGCAGATGTGTCGCATAGAATCGGCGACCGCCTATCTGTGCTGAGCAGGCTCTCAATGCGGCTGAGTGCGGCTCTGTCACCACCATATCCTTCGGTGGCGTAGTACCAACGTATAGGGAAGATTCTATCATCTCTATCTATCAGTAGGTTTTCAACCTTGATGTTCGAGAGCGATATATCTAATCGTTGCAACTCTAAGTCCAAATTTGCCAACGAACGCAGTAATGTTGCGGCATACTCTTCGTCGCTCTGTCCCGTTGCAACGGCATCCTTGAATGGCATAGCATCGGGTAGCGGCTCCAGCAATATATCACACAACGACTCATTTCCCAAGTCGTCAATATATTTCATTTCATCACGCAGAATAGTCATCTGCGGCACCAATGCCGAGCAAAGGTGCTTCTTGATAGTCGTAAATCGCTCTACGTATTGCAATGCTGTTGTGCACAACGGCATACATAGCAAGTATCTCTTATCATCTATCGTTATCTCCGCCTCGGCAAAGAGTAAGGAGCGACAAAGTGATTCTTTATTCCAACGCAAGCAATACAAGGTGCGAAAATTCTGTGTGGGGCTTTCCAAAGCCTCATGTATCGAGCGTATCGTCATTCTCGTTATTGCAGTAGTGGTCCGCTTCTTGAACCTATGTTAATAATCGACAACAATTCCAAAATATTTGCGTTGTACCCCATTCCGATAAACGGAGGCTTGTAGCCCTCACCTTTCAGACGGATTATATCTTGGTTAAAAAGCTCTGGCATCACACTCGAAGCCTCAGCAAAGAGCCTGGTTGCCGCCGAAGCACCCTGTAACTCCTCTTTTGTGGGGAATATGAGGGCTTTGGTCTTAACACTTGGCTCGATATGTATGTTAAGCAGTAGGGTGTTGCCGTCGTTGGTTGCCTGTCGGCGTATTATCGTCGATATATCAAGCAGCTCCGACGGATTGCAATCCGACATCTCGCCATCGGTAATGTTTACCACTATCGGTGGGAAGCTATCCCTGTTCTGCTCGTGTAGACACCACCTCTCGACAAGGGTTAGAACCTTGAGTAGAGCCTCATACATCGGGGTATTACCTTCAGCCTTTGGCTCAAACCAAAGCGAAGTGTTGTGCTCGACGATTCTGCTTTCGCCGTTAGGTAGCTCAACCTCATAGCTTATTCTATGGCTCGTGCACTCTCGGCGTGCAAGTCGCTCTATCGAGATAAAATCCTCCTCGCCGAGAAGCATCTCCACCGTGTCGTTACCGTAGCCAATCACCGCCACATCGTAGTAGTTGCGTAACCCCTCGATTCTGTGGCAGCGGTCTATCAGCTCGGTAAGAATAGCACTCGCTATTATTGTCACAGCCTCTGCCTTCGATACATTATGTTTACCCATGCAGACAATCTCCTGCATTGATGCCGAACGGTCGATGAGTAGCAATATCGCAGAACGATGTTTGCGCGTAATCTCTTGGGTGTACATACTATTGTTGGTTGTGTTTGCTTAACAAAGATATGCTATTTTGCAAAATTATGCAATAAGTCACTATACTTAATGTAAGACTCTTCGCCTGAGGCATGTTGAACGATGCAACCCTCGCTCTCGGGCTGTACGATGCGGGAGCCCTTTGCCAAGGTGTGCAGATGGCCGTAGCGTAGTGAATTGATGCAGACGTAGTCGCCTATGCCGGCTATGTATATATCACCGAAAGGCTCTAAAATCCAGTCGTAAAAAGGTCCGACAACCCAACCCTTAGACGCCATGACTCCCCAATAACCATTCAGTTGCTCCACCTCGAAAGGAGCCTTGTCTGGAGCTATGGTTGGTGTGAGCACCGACGTTAAAGCATATAGATATGGCGTGTGTGATGAGAGCATCTTGGATAGCCGATACTCTTTGGCCATCCCCTGCTGGGCAAACTGCTCGGTCAGTTGCGCTATTGCGCCACCTTCCGACGCTACTATCTCTGCCGGCGAGGGCGCAAAGGCGTAAAATGAACGAAAGTGTTCTAATATAGTTCGGTCAATCTGTGCTGCACGCAACATAGTGAGTAGATAGGCTATCGAGTAATCGTCGATATGGCGGTTGAAGTGCATTGTGGAGCGTGCAGGGTGTTGATATGCCGATGAGCCTAACTCCGCAGACTCCTGGCCGGCTAAGTGCTTGACAAAGCAGGCATCCCAATCTACGAGGTGCAACTCGCCATCCTCCGTGACGATGATATTGTCGGGCTTGATATCTCCGTGAGCACGATTCTGGGCAAGGAGCTCCACTGCAACTCTTTCAAAGGCCTGGCTTAGGGCCTCGATGTTGCACGCCTCGTCCAGCAGTCGTTTGTCGAGTGTCTCGCCCGCGATGTAGTCCACCAGCAGACAATCTACCGAATGAGTGAAGCCCATCACGTCGGTTATAATAAGCTCCCCGGGAAGAAACTGCGAGCCATATATCTCTTTCAGATAGGGCTTCTGTCGCGTGTAGCATTTGAGTATCTTATCAAAGCCTTTGTGGCGTACACGAGCTACGACGGAGAAGTTACCTACGGTGTAATCAACTTCGCCATTGCGCCTTACTACCTCAATATCATCGAGCGTCTGCCAAAGTGGCCACCGCTGCCGCAGGGCATTGACTATATCGGCTATTGCATACATAATGATAGCAAAAGGGCTGCCGTTTGTGCGGGCAGCCCTTGTAAATGATTACTTATTTTGTTAGCATCCGCAATCACAATCCTTGTCACCGCAGTCGCAACCGCTCTCGCAGTCACCGCCGCAGTCGTGGCAGTGGCATCCGCCCTGTGAAGCGAGGTCCTCAGGGGTTACATCACGTACCTCTACAACCTCTACCTCGAAGTTAAGAGTCTTACCGGCCATAGGGTGGTTGAAGTCCATCTTCACGGTGCTCTCGCCAACCTCCTTCACTACGCCGAGCATACGATGACCCTCAGCGTCGCTCATAGGCACCTGGCTACCTACGAAGAGAATCTCCTCAGCGAGCTTGCCATCCACCATAAATATATCCTTTGGAAGGTCTACGATAGCCTCAGGGATAATCTCGCCGTAGCCATCCTTAGGCTCCAAAGTAAATGCCACCTTCTCGCCTGGCTCTTTGCCCATAATTGCGCCCTCGAACTTAGGCAGGAGCATACCTGCGCCACAAACGAACTGCAAAGGCTGTCCCTCGCGAGACTGGTCAGCTATCTGTCCATCGACGGTCAGTGTGTAGTGCACCGAAACCATCTTAGAGTTTTCTACTTTCATATTTCCTTGTTAAGTATTAATCAATTATTTACCTCGACAAAGATACAATCTAAACTTTGTAGAAACAAAAAATCGAGATTTAATTTTATGTGACATCCAAAAAAATCACAATAAAAGGGCTTAAAATGGGAGATTTGGGAAAAACTTATTATCTTTGTAATATCGCAAATAGCGATAGACATATTTTTTAGTGAAAGTGTATTCGCTTTCTCCTTGGTCCGAAATCTGGAAAATTTCAATGCAACAGGGAAGCAAACACACTCGTCACCTTGTATTGGTCTTAATCGTGGCTGCATTCTTGCGGCCATCTCCAATACGGGTGTGGGGTATTGTTTATTTGTTGCATAGGTATTCCAGAACCTCGGATCGGATAAACGAATCGACTCCACACTTTCTTTTTTATATGTTAGCCACCCAGGAGTCCGGTGACGTAACAAATTCACAATGAAAATAGGACGAATCTTTTTGGTTGTCTTGTCGATGGCGACATTTGTATTTGGAGCAAATGCCCAGTCGGTTGACTATTCTGTTGTTTCCGTTCCTGAAGAGAGCGGTCTTGACATTATGCAGGTTACATCTGCTAATGATTACGTGTGTATGCCGTTGGTGCAGCGAAAGGGGAACTCAATTAATTGGTTCTCTAACAAAATTATCGATATTTCGGTTGATGGTAAAAACATTGCGTACCTATCTTTCCGCAATAACATGAGCAATATTTTTATCAAGGAGTTAGGCAAGCAGGGCGGTTCTGTGCAGCGTACCAATCGCCAAAATGTTATCGACTTCTCTTATTCTCCCGATGGTAAGCATATCTGTTTCTCGGAAAATAGAGGACAGAGTCAGCAGGTTTTTCTTACGGATGCTCATACTGGCTATGTGTGTCGTCAGATAACCTCCTCTAATTATGATTATTCTCCAATTTTTACAAGTGATATGCAGAATATCATATTTGCACGCATGGAGAATAACGGAGTTAGCATTTGGGGGTATAGTCCTACGAGTAATTTTATCTCAAGTTACACGACGGGTTTGAACCCATATCCTATAAAGAATAGTCACAGTTTCCTATGTACGCGAGTAGGAGGCAATGGACGTAGTGAAATATGGAAAATAGATTATTCTACGGGTGTTGAGGAGTGTATAGTATCAGATCCACAGCGTAGTTTTACAACACCTGTTCTATCTCCAGATGGTGAGTGGATTCTGTTTACTGGCGAAACGACAATCTCTGCGGCTGATTTCACATACAGAAATACTGATATATATGTATGTAAGATTGATGGAACGAACCTTATGCAAATTACATATCACGCTGCCGATGATCTAAGTCCAACGTGGAGCCACGATGGTCGTTACATATATTTTATTTCTCAGCGAGGTAGTGCTGATGCAACCGCGAATGTTTGGCGAATGAATTTTCAATATTATTAATTCAATAATTAACACACATTTTTATTAACATTTAAATCAAAACATTATGAAAAAGTTTTTTTGTTTAGCTTTTGCAGCAATGTTGTGCTGCGGCTTTGTTGCTTGTGGCAACGATGATGAAGAAAATGTCAATCTTACATCAGAAGAGAAACTGCTGGTCGGTACTTGGACCTTTGAGAAGGGTTATGAGAATGGCTATGGATATTGGTATGCCGAGGAAGATGGTTACGAAGAGATTGTTACCTATAAGTCAAATGGTACAGGAGTTGTGCGTGTTCGTGAATATGATGAGGATTACGGCTGGGACGGTCCTGAAACGATTAACTTTGAGTGGGAGCTTGTGGGCTCAAAGTTGTATGCTGTATTTTATGGAGAGGAAAGTGTGTCAAGAGTAGAGAAATTGACAGAGCGAGAGTTGGTTTTATCTGATGAAGAAGGTCGTTACTACTATGTGCGTTAGGATTTAACATTTCATATCTCAAGTGCAATCAGTTTTGGTTGCACTTTTTTGTTAGAACACATTGTTTACGAATAAAAAAGCTGCTGTGGTATGCAATTGATTTGCACCACAGCAGCTTTTCTATTTACCCTGCCTGCTTAGCCGATGATTGGGGGCTGGGGTCCGTTGCCTACTCCTTATTGCAGCAGACGAGGTTTCTATCTCCGTAGCCGTTATCAATCTTGGTAACGTATGGGAAGAACTTCGCCTGGGCAACCCAGCCGAGTGGGAATGCCGCCTCTTGGCGTGAGTATGGATGTGACCACTCGCCCGCAATCTCTACGGCGGTATGTGGCGCATTGACAACAACATTGTCCTTCTCGCCTGCCGCAGCTGCAGCCTCGCACTCACGCTTGATAGCCACCAAAGCCTCGATGAAGCGGTCCATCTCAGCCTTTGGCTCCGACTCTGTTGGCTCGACCATCAGTGTCTCGTGCACAGGGAACGAGAGCGTAGGAGCGTGGAAGCCATAATCCATCAGTCGGTGAGCTATATCGCCACAGTCGATACCGTAGTCGTGCTTGAAGTTGGTAAGGTCGAGAATCATCTCGTGACCTACACGACCCGTCTCGCCCGAATAATATGTGCGATACTCCGACTTAAGTGCCGACGACATATAGTTGGCATTGACGATAGCCATCTCGGTAGCCTTGCGCAAGCCCTCCTCGCCCAACATCTTGATATAGCCGTATGTGATAGGCAGAAGCATTGCCGAGCCCCAAGGTGAAGATGAGACGGCTGTGATACCCTGCTCGCCGCCCGTAGCCACAACAGAGTGTGTAGGCAGGAATGGCTTCAGGTGTTCTGCTACGCAGATAGGACCTACGCCCGGACCACCGCCACCGTGAGGCATAGCAAAGGTCTTGTGGAGGTTGAGGTGGCAGACATCGGCTCCGATGTAGCCAGGGTTTGTCAAGCCCACCTGAGCATTCATATTTGCTCCATCCATGTATACCTGACCGCCCGCATCGTGTACAGCATCGACAATCTCGCGTATGCGGCTCTCGAAGACTCCGTGTGTCGAAGGATATGTTACCATTAAACCGCTCAACTCCGAGCTATGCTCCTCAGCCTTAGCCTTCAAATCCTCGACGTCGATATTTCCGTTGGCATCGCACGCCACAGTTACAATCTTCATGCCCGCCATAGCTGCCGACGCAGGGTTTGTACCGTGTGCCGAGGCAGGGATGAGGATGATATTACGGTAGCCTTGACCACGACTCTGGTGGTAGGCACGTATAACCATCAGACCTGTGTACTCGCCCGCAGCGCCCGAATTTGGTTGCAAAGAGCAAGCAGCGAAGCCTGTGATTTTCGATAAATCACGCTCCAACTCAGCTATCAGCTCAGCGTAACCCTCTGTCTGGTCTGCCGGAGCAAATGGGTGGATATTCTGGAATCCTGCCAGCGAGAGTGGCTGCATAATAGCCGCCGCGTTGAGCTTCATCGTGCAAGAGCCGAGCGAAATCATAGAGTTGGCAAGCGAAATATCGCGCAACTCCAACTGCTTAATATAACGCATCATATCGCTCTCCGAGCGGTAGCGGTTGAAGACAGGCTCTGTGAGGATAGCTCCCTGACGCTGCAAAGCCTCGTCGAGGGCTATCTTATCGGTGAACTTCACAGCCTTTGCCTTGCGTGATTTTGCCTCGGCGAAGATTGCTACCACAGCCTCTACCTCCTCGCGTGTTGTCACCTCATCGAACGATAGGCGCACCTTACCCTCCGAAGGATAGAAGAAGTTGATACCTGCCTCCAAAGCTATATCCTGCACCACAGCAGCCTCAGCCTCTACTTCGAGTGTGTCGAAGATGTTGCGTGTTGCTACGCGGTAGTCCATGGCCTTGAGTGCCTCGGCTGCAGCTACGGCTGCCGTGTGGGCTGTCAGAGCTGCACGACGTAAGCCCTCCGCACCATTATATACGCAGTAGAATCCCGCCATCGAAGCCATCAGAGCCGATGCGGTACAGATGTTTGATGTTGCACGCTCACGCTTGATATGCTGCTCACGCATCTGGAGCGACATACGCAGTGCCTTGTTACCCAAACGGTCCACCGATACACCGATGATACGGCCCGGAATATTACGCTTGTAGGCCTCGCGGCACGCCATATATCCTGCACTTGGACCTCCAAATCCCATAGGGCAACCCAGACGTTGAGTAGAGCCTACTGCAATATCTGCGCCCCACTCTGCCGGAGGTGTGAGGATTGCAAGTGAGAGAATATCGGCCGCTACGGCAACCAACGCTCCCGCCTTGTGAGCCTTCTCGGCGAAGGCAGCGTAGTTGCGCACCTCACCCGATGCTGTTGGGTACTGCACCAACACACCGAACTCCTTACCTGAGAACTCATATTCGCTGAAGTCATCGACGATAAGCTCAATGCCAAAAGGCTCGCTACGTGTGAGTAGCACGTCGAGTGTCTGTGAGAATATATCCCTATCGACGAAGATTTGGTTGCGTCCCTCCTTCACTGCCTCGCGTGAGCGCAGGGCGTACATCATCAACATAGCCTCTGCCGCTGCTGTTGCCTCGTCCAAGAGTGAGCAGTTGGCAATCTCCATACCTGTCAGCGAGAGTATTGCGGTCTGGAAGTTAAGCAGGGCTTCCAGTCGTCCCTGCGAAATCTCCGCCTGATAAGGGGTGTAAGAGGTGTACCACGCAGGGTTCTCAAAGACATTACGGCTCACCACCGCAGGTACAGCCGTAGGGTAGTAGCCTTGACCGATGAATGAGCGGAACTGCTGATTTTTGGCAGCGAGTGCAGCAATGTGTGCTGCAAACTCGTACTCGCTCATGCCCTCCGTAGGTAGTGCGATAGGCTTCTTCAAACGTATCGAAGCAGGGATAACCTGTGAGATAAGTTCCTCGACGCTCTCCACGCCGATAACATCCAACATCTGCTTGAGCTCCACATCGTTGCTCACGCCGATATGACGATTATAAAACTTGTCGAACATTGTTTTGTAGTTTTTATTGTTTCTTATATTGTTGATTCTAATATTTAAAGCTGCTGCCGCCGATAAACTCACGCAGGATGGATGTTGGCGGTATCTCCTCGCCACCAAGAGGTGTAAAGTTATCGAGGAACTTAAGTAGTCGTCGTGCCTCGGCATACTCCGGCTCGGTGTCTGGCACTTCGCGCAGAATAGGCTCCACCTTACTGCGCAGAACGCATAACTCATAGAATAGCGAGGTGTTTATCATCACATCGGCATTCTCCTGATAAGGGAATATATGTTTCTCCTCGCCACGACGCACACTCTCCCAGCGGCGCAACGTCGAGAGGGCATTGCTGCCACGTGTGTAGTAGTCGCGTGTCATACGACGCAGCAGACGGTTATCCGTTGTGGCTATACGCGTAAGGTTGTCCATCGCAACCGATGTAAGACACGAAGCGTAGATGCAGAACTTCTTATCGCGGCTGATGCTTGGCGTAAGACGAGGGTTCAAGGCGTGTATACCCTCCAGAATTAAGATTGAACGCTCGTTGAGCTTGAGCGGTTGCTCGTGCCATTGGCGGGTTCCGCTTATAAAGTCATAACGAGGTATCTCGACACTCTCTCCTGCCTGCAAACGCTGCAAATCCTCGTTGAGCAGCTTCAAATCTATCGCCTCGAGTGCCTCGTAGTCGTAGTCGCCCGACGCATCACGTGGCGTATCTTTGCGCTCGACGAAGTAGTCGTCCAACGAGATGAGTACAGGCTCCAAGCCCATTATCCTTAGTTGAATACCTAAACGTTTTGCTGTCGTGGTCTTTCCGCTTGATGATGGTCCTGAGATAAGCACCATCTTGAGTCCTCGCTCTATGTTGGCGGTGTGAATCTGGTCTACCACCTGCGCCATCTTGCGCTCGTGCAGAGCCTCCGCCACCTTGATAAGTGTGCCACCGTCCCCTTGCAGAATCTTCTCGTTGAGGTGTCCTACGGTAGGTACGCCCATAACATTTACCCAAGCGTGGTATTGCTTAAATACGTCGAACATCTTATCCCACTGCACATTCTCATCGAGCGTGTTGGGCTCTCGGCGTGACGGTATTGCCACATAGAAACCATTGTAGTAGGCTCTGATATCGAATAGGTGTATATAGCTTGTGTCGGGAGTGAGGGCTCCGTAGAAGTAACCTACCACGTCGTCCATAACATACATATCGCTGTATAGTCGCTGGCGGGTATTCAGCAGAGCAATCTTGTCCTGGTAGCCTTTTGAGCGATATATAGCCTCCACCTCCGCTGTCGGAAGTGTTACCCGCTCGATAGGGTATGCCTTGTCGATAATCTGCTGCATCAGGCTCTTGAGCTCACATATCTGCTCTACGGTAGGGGTTTCTGCGTCGGCAAACTCACAATATACGCCACTGCCGATGCTGTGTCGGATGTGTAGCGTACGATTGGGGTTAAGCATATAAGCTGCCTTCTGCAAGATGAATGACAGGGTGCGCTGATAGACACGGTAACCCTCAAAATGGGTGATGTCGATAAATCGCACCATCAGAGGCTTGAAAATCCTATAATTCAGCTCCTTGAGTCGGTTATTAACGTGTGCCGCAAGGAATGGATACTCGTTCTTGAGTTGTAATCTCTGCAGCAACTCTCGAAGCGATGTTCCCATCTCAACCTCCACTGTTGAGAGAGTGTTCTGGCAAATGACTTTGACCTTTTGCATAGGAAATAGCACATAATTTGTGTAAAGATAAGTATTTTATTCCGAAATGCGATGGCCACATTGCACAAAAAAGGTGCAATCCGTTGAGGAATGCACCTTAAATAGCCTATATGCTTGTGATTATTTCAAACCACACTTCTTCAAGATCTCCTTTGGCACTACGTTCTTGTTTACCATAATATCCATAGTCTTATACTCTACGAATGGGCGTGAGAAGTAGTAGAAACCATCGTATGGCTCACGCTCGCCCCAAGAGTTCTGCACCTTGTAGAAAGGAGCACCTGTCTGGTCTACGGCTGTGCCTACGATAACCATACCGTGGTCGTCTGTTGTCTCGTAGTTGTCGTAAGCCTCCTGACGCATCTGCTGAGTGATAGTCTTCTCCTTTACAGGCTGTGAGAGTGAGTAAATCTCAGCCAACTTCTGAGCCTCAGAGAGCTTGCCCCACTTCTCAGCGTCAGAGCCAACCATATTCTTATCAACATCCTCAGGGATGATACCGATAGCCTTGCGGCCCACAAAGCCCTTCTCGCTCACGTCAGTACCCCAAGCAACAGGGTGTCCCTCAGCCAAGGCAGCATCTACAATCTGCATCATCTCCTCCATAGGTACGTTATACATCTCGTCCCACAACCAGTTATCTGGCACCTCCAACACGAATGTTGTGTAGAATGGGTGGTGTGTGAATGATGTGAACTCAACGTAGTCGCTCATCTTGATAGGCAAAGACTCGGCGAAAGACTTAGGAGTGTACTCCTTGCCGTTGTAGGTGAATGTCTCTGGCATCTCGCCGAAATAAGCATCCAAGATACCATTCAAACCTGCCTGCCAAGCTGTTGTGAGCTTACCGTTGCCATTCTTGATAACAGCATCTACATAAGCCTTCAATACGTTGTCAATCTCGTTGAACTCAGGGAGCTCAGTGCCGTAGTTCTGACCTGTGTAGACCTCACGAGGTACGATACCGTACTTCTCGATAGCGTGTGTCACGTCGTGTGCAGCACCGCCGACAGCGAAATTCAAAGAGCCGTGCAGACGTACATACTTTACAGCCTTCTCGAAATAGATGTTACGTACAACCCACATCTCCGAGAGCTTTACCTGCTCACCTCCGGCGCGCAAAATCTCCTCCTCCAAGAAAGAGAGGGTAGAGTAACACCAACAGGTACCACTGCGGTATTGATTTGTAATAGGTACAGTCTTCACCTCATTCTTATCAGTGAACTGATAGCCCTTTGCCTCCTGTGCTGACACGCTCATAGATACTCCGAACAGAATAGCTACGAGTAAAAACAATCTCTTCATAATAGTAGTTTTATAGGTTTATATTACTTTTTCTTAGTGTTCTTTGGGCTGTTTACTATCGCCATACACTCCTCCAGAGAGAGCATTTCAGGCTTCTTTGTTGTTGGGATGCGGTAGTTCTTTCCCTTGTAGGCGATATATGCGCCATAGCGACCATTCTTAATCTGCAACTCCTTGTCCTCGGCAAAGACCTTGATTGGCTCTGCTGCCGCCTTAGCCGTTGCCACAGCACTCTCCAAGAGCTCTATTGCGCGCTCACGACTCAGCGTATAAGGGTCATCACCCTTACTGAGTGAGGCGAAGGTCTTACCCTGGCGAACGTATGCTCCAAAGCGACCTATACCTACCCACAAATCCTCGCCATTGTACTCTCCGAGGTTACGAGGCAGGGCGAAGAGCTCCAAAGCCTCCTCCAACGAGATAGACTCGATGAGCTGTCCCTTCTTCAGCGAAGCAAAGCGGGTGTTGCCGTCCTGCTCCTCAATCTCGACCATCGGACCATAGCGACCGATACGAGCCTTTACGACGTGTCCCGTAGCAGGGTCTGTGCCGATGATGCGCACCTGAGAGTTCTTGTCGTTCTGCGTCTCGATAGCCTTATCCACCATCGAATGGAAAGGCTCATAGAAACGCTCAATCATCTCGTTCCAAGTAATCTCGCCCTCGGCGATGCGGTCAAACTCCTTCTCGACATTTGCCGTGAAGTTGTAGTCCATAATCTGCTCAAACTGCAATTCGAGGTAGTCGTTCACAATCATACCTATATCGGTCGGTGCCAGACGATTCTTCTCCTTACCGAAGCTCTCGTTGTGAGTCTTTTCGGAGATTTTACCCGCAGCGTTGAGCGTAATTGCTTGATATTGACGCTTCTGTGACTCTTTGTTCTGCTTAACGACATATCCACGGTTGATGATTGTCGTAATTGTCGGAGCGTAGGTCGAAGGACGTCCGATACCCAACTCCTCCAAACGCTTTACAAGCGACGCCTCATTATAACGTGCCGGAGCGACGGTGAAACGCTCGGTTGCCACCATCTGTGACATCGCAACGCTCTGACCAACAGCGAGCTTTGGCAATAGAGCCTCGCTATTCTCCGTTGCCGCCTCTTCATCCACCGACTCCGAGTAAAGACGCAGGAAACCGTCGAAACGTACCACCTCACCACTTGCGATGAACTCCCACTTTGTGCCATTCATCTCGATAGATATTGTTGTACGATCGACATCCGCAGCCACCATCTGTGAGGCTACCGTACGCTTCCAGATAAGTTCGTAGAGCTTCTTCTCGGTTGATGTTCCCTCGATTGTTGTGCGGTCGATATATGAAGGGCGGATAGCCTCGTGAGCCTCCTGAGCGCCCTTAGTCTTAGTCTTGTAGTTGTGCGCCGAAGAGTACTTGTCGCCAAACATACGTGAAATCTCGGTTTTACACTGCGCGATAGCCTGCTGTGAGAGGTTTACCGAGTCGGTACGCATATATGTAATAAGTCCCTGCTCATACAGACGCTGTGCGATAGACATTGTCTGTGCTACCGAGATCCCGAGTTTACGACCGGCCTCCTGCTGGAGTGTCGATGTGGTAAAAGGTGCTGCCGGATAACGCTTTAGTGGCTTCTCCTCTGCCTTAGTGACGCTGAACGACGCACCTCGACAGCTCTCCAAGAAGTCGTAAGCCTCCTGCTTTGTCTCAAAGCGGTGATTCAGCTCTGCCTTAAATGCTGCCGCAGGATTTCCCAGAGGGGCAAATTGACCCACGACGCGGAAGAACGGAGTAGAGTTAAATCCGATAATCTCTCTTTCGCGCTCTACGACCAATCTCACTGCAACGCTCTGTACACGTCCTGCCGAGAGTGCAGGCTTAACCTTCTTCCACAGCACAGGCGAGAGCTCAAAACCTACGATACGGTCCAGCACTCGACGTGCCTGCTGAGCATTGACCAGATTCATATCTATTGTTCGCGGAGTCTCTATTGCGTGCAAAATCGCAGGCTTGGTAATCTCGTGGAATACGATACGTTTTGTCTTGTCGTCAGGTAGACCCAAAACCTCTGCCAGATGCCAAGCGATAGCCTCTCCCTCACGGTCCTCATCGGATGCCAGCCATACCGTCTTCGCTGCACGTGACAGACGGCTCAAATCTTCGACTACGCGTTTCTTATCGGGTAGAATAAGGTATTCGGGTGCGAATTTGTTTTCGGTATCTATGCCGAGTCCCTTCTTAGAGATGTCGCGGATGTGGCCGAAGCTCGACTTGACGATAAAATCTTTTCCGAGGAACTTTTCGATAGTCTTGGCTTTTGCCGGAGACTCTACTATAACTAAATTTTCCTGCATTTGTCTGCTTTGTCATTAAGACGACAAAACCTAAGTAAGCACTTAGGTTGTCGTTATACTTTGTATATCCTATTTTATCTTACCAACGTGTAGGTCAATTCCAGCTCTATGGCCGCGGGATTGATGCTACTGTCGGCGCTTTGTGTCTTGGTGTGTAGGAAGTCGAACAGGTTTGTTGCCTCGGGACCTAAGAAGATTTTTCGAGGCAAAGCCAACTTGCTAAAATCTAACTCCCCATTCTCATCGGGCTCCAACTTGAGCACCGAGTTGATAATCTCCTGCATGTAGGATGTGATGTTCATCTCGTAGCATGCAAGACTGCGGTTTGCGTATCCGCCATAAACCAACGTTCCGCCTGCCTGCTCTACCGAGTACATGTAGTCGGGTATCGGAGTGAGTGACTTGAAGTTGGTGTATAGTCCCAAACGACTCATCGAAGCGTCGAGTTTGTCGGCCATCTCGACAGGGTTCATCGACATATAGTCATACGAAGCCCCCTCGATGTATATCTTCAGTGCAGCCTGATTCACCGCAGCCGATTGGTGTGTCACCTCGCCGGCCTCGTTACGATTCAGCGTGCGAAGTGAATGGAGGAACTCGTCTGTCAGACGAAGCTCTGTTACCACGCCACCGCAACCATCGACGTAGCAAATATCTACCTCGTCACGGTTGTTGAACGCCTCCTCCTCAGCCGAACCCTTCACAGGCTCGTTGTATTGCAGGTGCGCAAACTCTGCGCCTGTGTAGTCAAACTCCACGCTCTGCACCGAGTAGTTACCATCTGCCGCAGCATATTGGTCGCGGAAGTAGTATATCACGTTGAGCGTATCGGCCATAAGCTCCGTATCGGCGCCCATAGAGCGTGTACGTGCAAAGAGGTTGATACCGGTCTTTGTTGGGCTGAACGTATAAGCTGAACCCTCTCCGGTAACACTCTCCTCAACAGGCTCGATGTAGAGGCCTGGGAATGAAGCTACGAAGGCCGAATCTGACTGATATGCCTCGGCACCACCGTTAGCCATACCATTCTCATCCAACTCCAGACACATCAGACGGCGTATAAACTCCTTTGTTGCAGGGGTCTCCTCCATGCGCAACATCTCCGATGTGGTGTATACACCCTTCGCATGGTTAGGGAATTGGAAAGTAAAGATAGGCTCTGCCGCAGCATCGAGTAATCCCTCACGACGTGGGTCGTACGTAAGATACTTCACAGAGTCGGTTGTCTCGCCTCGCTCCAACATAGGCTTATTGAGTGCATAGACATTGAAACGAATAGGCGTCAGCGTATCGCCTGCAAAAGTATCGACAGCAAAACGCAAACACATCGAATCGAATACCGGACGGTAACCGAATCCCAGCGAGTCCGTCACAGCACTCATAAAGAGGTACTGGCTTGTGAAACTCATCTTACGTGAGCCCCACTCGTTGTTGCGTTGCAAACCCAACACTAACTTATCGAGCTTATTGCCCTTTATCGAATCCGAGCGGAACAGTCGTGCCTCCATAAGCTTACACGCCACAACATTCTCTCTGTTGTGGGCATCGACCATCTCTCCATTTTTGTAGTGGCGATGGCGTACCTCCATCTGCTGATGGCCCGGAGCAATCTCCTCTCCCAGCGTATAATCAGCCGTTGTGGTACAAGCTGTCATCAGTGCCGAGAGTACGACACCCATCACTACCACATAGCACAATACTCTATCTATCTTAGAGTTCTTCATAAAAACGGTTATAATTATCAAACAGCTCTGCCTCGTCGATGCTCTGGTACTCCAACAGGGGCTTTCCACTCTGTCGAGCATACTCCACCAAGCTCTTATCGGCATCTGCCGATGCTACAACTACGCCATCGGCATAGTCTATAACGAAACGATACAGGTTTTCGTATGATGCTGTTGCTAAATTTTCTAATTTTTCATCTTCGACACCCTCCTTGGCAACCTTCTCTTTGAACTCCGCGCTCAGAGGCTGAGAGAAACGGTCATCACAGAGTGATACTACGACCTTTACATCACGGAACAATGGGTCATCCGCAAAGACCTTCTTGAGGTAGAGAGGTGCTACTGCCGACATCCAACCCATACAGTGCACTACCGAAGGTTTCCAGTTGAGTTTGCGTACAGTCTCCAACACGCCACGAGCAAAGAATATAGCTCGCTCATCGTTATCCTCAAACTCCTTACCCTGATCATCTGTCAATACCGCTTTGCGGGCAAAGTAGTCATCGTTGTCGATGAAGTAAATCTGAATTCTGGCCGATGGAATAGATGCAACCTTGATTATAAGTTGGTGGTCATTGTTGTCAATTATCAGGTTCATTCCCGACAGACGAATCACCTCGTGCAGCTGGTTACGACGCTCGTTGATACAGCCATATCGAGGCATGAACGTACGTATCTCGTTGCCACGCTCCTGCATTGCCTGTACCAAGTGACGACTCAACTCCGAGAGCTCAGTCTGTGGCAGGTAAGGCATAATCTCCTGACAGAGGTAGAGTATGTTGCGTGAAGCCATAGTTTTGTGATTTTAATCAATGTGCAAATATAATAAAAAAAATCTAAAGAATCAGCATTGCGTCGCCGTAAGTACCAAAACGGTAGCCCTCCTGCTTAGCAACTTTGTAAGCCTCCATTGTCAGCTCGTAGCCGCCAAATGCCGCCACCATCATCAGCTGTGTCGAGTATGGCAGGTGGAAATTCGATACCATAGCATCTGCTACCGAGAAGTCGTAAGGGCAGAAGATGAACTTGTTGGTCCAACCCTCCATAGCCTTAATCATTCCGCCTGTTGATACTGCCGTCTCGATAGTTCGCATCACGGTTGTACCGATAGCCACCACCTTATGACCTCCGCGCTTAGCGTTGTTTACCTGCTCGGCAGCCTCATTCGATACGATAAACTGCTCAGAGTCCATCTTATGCTTCGAGAGGTCCTCCACATCGACCATGCGGAAGTTGCCAAGTCCGGCGTGCAGGGTGATGAAGGCAGAATCTATACCTTTGATTTCCATACGCTTCAACAGATGCTTCGAGAAGTGCATACCTGCCGTTGGTGCAGCTACTGCACCCTCCTTCGCGGCGAAGATTGTCTGGTAACGCTCGGCATCCTCCTCCTCGACTGTCTCGCGTACCCAGCGAGGCAGTGGGGTCTCACCTAAGCGGTAGAGAGCCTCTTTAAACTCCTCGTAAGAGCCATCGAACAAGAAACGCAATGTACGACCACGTGAGGTTGTGTTGTCGATAACCTCAGCACCCATCATCTCATCGCCTCCGAAGTAGAGTTTATTGCCGATACGAATCTTACGTGCAGGGTCTACCAAGACATCCCACAGACGCAACTCTCTATTCAACTCGCGCAGCAAGAAAATCTCAATCTCTGCGCCGGTCTTCTCCTTATTACCATGCAGACGAGCGGGAAAAACCTTCGTGTCGTTAAACAGGAAGAGGTCCTTCTCGTCGAAATACTCGATAATATCCTTAAATATTCTGTGCTCGATTGTTCCTGTGGCACGATTGATAACCATCAGTCGTGACTCGTCGCGATTTATTTCCGGATACTTTGCCAACATCTCGTTGTCGAACTCATATCCATATTGAGATAACTTCATAAAATGTTAAATTTTCAGATAGTTGAAAGACACAAATATCAATATAAATACGTTTTTTTCGCTATTTTGTTTCACACTCTGCCAACTTTTCCATAAAATTGTCGAGTTTCCAGCCGTTTTCTGCTGTGAAACCGCCCGAACGGGTACGACGCAGCGAGCGCAGATAGGCTCCGCTACCCACACCCTGACCTATCTCCTGAGCCAGCGAACGTATGTATGTTCCCTTCGAGCAACGAACACGGATTTTCAGCAGTGGCTTCTCCCACTCCAAAATCTCTATTTCGTATATCGTGATAAGTGCCTTCTTCAGCTCTACCTCCTCGCCGGCGCGTGCAAACTCGTATGCTCTGACGCCCTCGACCTTCTTTGCCGAGTAGATAGGTGGTGCTTGCAGTCGCTCACCCGTCAAATCTTGCAGCGTCTGCTCCAGCATCTCTCGCGTAATATGTTCAGTGGGGTAGTACTTGTCGATAGGGTGCTCCATATCGAAGCTTGGGGTTGTTGCACCCAACTCCAACTCGGCTATATACTCCTTCTCTTCGGCCTGTAAGGCGTTTACCATCTTAGTTGCTTTGCCTATGCAGATGATAAGCACTCCGGTAGCCAGCGGGTCCAACGTTCCGGCATGTCCTATCTTGATTTTCTTGTATCCGAGGCGGTTGTTGAGTGCGAACTTTATCTTTCGCACCACGTCGGTAGATGTCCACTCCAGAGGCTTGTCTATCACGGCAATATAACCCTCGCTGAAGTCTATGCCGACGAGTGATTGGGTATTATTTATCATCGTTATATGAAGTTACAAATTATAGATATTGTGCCGACGATGGTGCAATAGACGGCAAACCACTTCAGGCTGCCGGCTCTCTTTACTATGCCCAGCATAAACTTACACGCCAGACAGCCCACTGCGAACGAGGCGATGAAACCTGCCACCAGCGGAGCTACGCCGATAGAGGAGAATACCACCTCGCCCTTGAGGATGTTGAGTAACATCTCGCCCAAGATAGGGGCCAATACCATCAGGAATGAGAAGCGAGCTACGGCGTTCTTCTCCGCTCCGACAATCATACCCGTTGCGATTGTTGAGCCTGAGCGTGATAGTCCCGGCATCGCTGCCGCACCCTGGGCTATGCCCATAGCAATAGCATCGCGATAGTTTATTGTTGAGTCTTGCTTGACCTCTAATGTGCGTAAGACATCGCGGTTGGAATGTATGACGACAGTCAGCTTTCTGTGTGAGTTTATGTAGTAGGCGATGTAGAGTAGCAGTGCCGTCAGAAGCATCATCGCTCCGACAATGGATAGGATATAAGGCGATGAGAGCATCGCGTCGAGGTAATCTTTCAGGCAGAAACCCACCAAAGCGATAGGAATCATCGAGATTATAAGCTTTATGATATACGCCTTCTCCTGGTTGTAGCTGCGGGTAAATACTCCCATAATAAGCCTCTTAATTTCGGGCCAGAGGATAACTATCGTGCTGAGTACCGTTGCAGCGTGCAGCGTGGTATCGAAGAGCAGATTTTCCTGGATTTCCACTCCGAGTATTGCCTTGCCAAGTTGTAGGTGACCGCTACTTGAAACAGGCAAAAACTCGGTTAGTCCTTGAACTATACCGAGTATTATAGCTTCTAAAATACCCATCGCGCGCTACTCTTTAAAACGTTTCATGATAGCGAAAACCTCGAAGGCAAAACCGCCGACGATAAGTATCGGTGCGAGGGTAATGCGACGCCACGAGAACATCTCATAGTTGAATACTTCGGGGTTGTCGCTACCGCCACCCGCCATAAGTATCATACCTAAGATAATTACGCCCAAGCCGATGGCTATCATTATATAATTCTTGCGTCCGAGCGTCATTTCGCTCTTAGACTCTTGTCCTTGATTCTTTTTGCTATTCATAATTAGTAAAGTCTAATCTTGTTGGACTTCATATTGACAAACTTATTGACTGCAAAGGTCGTAAATAATACAGAGATAACCAAACCTGCAACGATAATCGCTCCGATGACAACGCCATACTTAGTCAGCGAACTGAGCGATATTATCTCCGGTAGAGCCTCCCTTAGCCCGAATAGTGCACCGACAAAGAGCAGGCTGGCTATTATGCCCGACCAAAATCCCTGTTTTACCGAGGTCCAAAGCAGCGGTTTCATGATATACCACTTCGTTGCACCGACCAACTTAAACGTATTGATAAGGTGACGACGTGAATATATCGCCAGACGTATCGTGTTGTTGAGCAGAATGAGCGAGATGATGAACAGCGCACCTCCAAATGTAACAAGGATAATCATTATACGGCGCAGAGTAGAGTGCATATTCTCGATTGTGGTTGCGGGGTAAGCAACGTACACAACACCCTCCAGCTGCTCCAAGGAGCTCACTATCGAGTCCATCTTCTCGCGTTGTGTGGCCTTGATGCTGACCTCGAAGGAGTTGCGCAGCGGGTTTTCGCCCAGCACCTCTACAATCTCCTGGCCAAACATCTGACGAAACTCCTCGTCGTTAAGCTTTTCCTCTTTGCTCGAAAAGAGTACTTTGCTGACAGCCGGGTTGCTCTTTATTCTCGCCTCCAACTCATTGGTTGCCTCCGAATCCAATTGGTCCTCTATCTCGACCGAGAGCGTTACGTTCTCTCTCAAATCCTTCGATGTGATATATGCCGAGTAGAGCATATAGCCTACCGAGCCGAGCAGGAAGAGCACCAGCGAGATGCTGATGGTCGAAACTATGTATGAGCGCAGTACCTTACGCTTTATTCTCTTGTCGTCGTTCATGTGATATGATGTAATAGATTAGTGCCGCCACGCAGCTCAATAGTATTATCAGCGAGAAGCTGAATGAAACGCCCTCGGTTGCCTCCCAGTTTGGTGCGCGATAGCTCCATTCGATGGTGTGCTCTCCTTCAGGCACTTCTACCGCACGCAGTACGTAGTTCACTCTGAGCGGCTCAGCCTCCTTGCCGTCTATTTTTACCGTCCAACCCTGTTCGGTAAATATCTCCGAGAAGACAACCAATCCGTCGCCCCCTGTCGATGAGGCTGTGTAGACCAAGTTGTTAGGTTGATACTTTGTGAGCTTCACCTCTCCTATCGCGTGGTAGAAATCTTGCTCAGGTGCATACTTCTCGCCCACCACAACCATTGTCTCAGGGTCGAAACGAGGGTCTAAGAGTACAATCATCTCCTCTGAGGCGTTCTCAACGCGATATACCGAATCGACAAACCATGCATTTCCCAGCGGATTCTCACGCTCTACAACATGCTCTGCCTCCGGTCCGGCAATGATATACTTCACGTTAAGCATATTGAGTACGGGGTTGTAGATGGCCTCATAGAGATTGTCGTAAAACTCCTCGTCGCTGCAATAGAGTAAACTCTGCTCTATCGGACCGAGCTGATATGTTATAAGGTCCTGATAACGTGATAACTTAGCTCCGTGATAACCACCTATCGAGCGATGGAAATAGGATGTCGTTGCATCGTTGAAAGGCGAAACGGTGATGTTGAGCACTCGCGCTCCATCACTATTGTTCTGCATTATATATCTGTCGGCCGCCGTTGGTTGAATCGTGGTATCTTGAACCGGCTTAAACTCCTTCTCTGCCAAGTAGCGTTTATCGACAGCAAAAAGGTCGGCGGTAATGAGTAGTGCCAGCGATGCGCATAAGATATACTTACCGATGGCTTTGTCCTGCTTGCGCTGTATGTAGAGCCAAACTATTGCCGCCGTTAGGATGACAAATATCAGAGAGCGCAACGCATCTGCTTGCAGAGCCTGCTCGCGCGCCTCGGTCAGCGTGTCGTAGAATGAATCAGGAATCTGTGCCTCGAGTTCTGCTCCAAATTGCTTGGTAATCAACTCCTGGGTGTTCTCTCTGCCCGCATCGTGGAAGATAGGACCTGCTACGGCAAATATCAGCAGTATACCTCCGACAATACCCGTCGCCCAATAGAGTGCTCGACGCAACCTTTTTTGCTCCGTGTCGTGATTTTTTATGATATATGCTACGGCTCCGGCAGCCAACAGCGGTACAGCCCATTGCAGGACAACCAAAGCTGTTGCCGGCACGCGGAACTTATCATACAGAGGCAGATATTTGTAGAGTAGCTCGGTAAGCCACATAATATTGTTTCCCCAAGCAAAGAGTAGCGCAATGCCGCATGTTGCAACAATCCACCATTTATGTCGGTTGGGCAGGACGATTATTCCCAACAGAGCAAGCAGTATCACTGCCGCTCCCAGATATGTAGGGCCAGCAGTACCCGGCTGGTCGCCATAATATTGTGACCATCCGTAGAATCCCGCCTTCTCAATCTCTGCCTGTACTTCAGGGTTGTCTTTGTAGTCGTGACTTGACGAGCCACCCATATAGTTTGGCACCAACATATTGAAACTCTCGGCTTTGCCGTAGCTCCAGCGGGTCATATACTCCAAATCCAAGCCCTTGTCCTCGCCCTCGGCTGTCGCCAATTCCGAGCCACCGCGTGTAGTCTCCTTTTGGTGCTGCAAGGTCTGCCACAGAGGCGAGAAGTTGGAGCCTATGGCAAAGAGTCCCGCTACGATAAGTAGTGCCGTGCGTTTCAGCCAATTCACTATCCTGCGCTCCTTTATGGCGTATACTCCCTCGCTAATCCACAGTGCCGCCATCGCCACCGCAAAGTAATATGTTATCTGTGGGTGGTTAGCTCCTATCTCCAGCGAGGTGAAGAGTGCCGTCAGCGCAGCACCTATCCACATATTGCGGCGCAGGGTGTAGTAGACCGCTCCGACCATCATCGGCGCGTAGACCATTGCCCATATCTTGGTTATATGTCCCGCTCCGATAATCAGTATCGTGTATGTCGAGAGTCCGTAGGCAAGAGCAGCTATCACTCCCACCCAGCGTTTCATTCCGAACAGTAGCGTAGTAATCCACATCGCCACCATCGCAAAGAATATGAAGGCCGTAGGGTTGTCCACCCAATTTACCACGCCACCGACGTAGCTCTTGACCATCTGTGACGGATATTCGATATTAATCAGCGTTGCGGGCATTCCACCGAACATATTTCCGGTCCATTGAGCATCCTCGCCTGTCGCCTCACGATTCTCCATTATATCGTGACACATACCCTGATACTGCACTACATCGTGCTGCACAAGAGCCTTGTCTTGATATTGTGGTAGGAAGTATAGCATCGAAACACCCAGAAACAGTGCTATTGCCCCTATCGGGAATATTGCACCTTTGGCTATTTGGGTTACTCTTTCGATAAAAGTCGCTTTGTTATTCATTATCTTCGCAGTTTTATGTGCCAAAGTTACGAAAAAACATTCCGTTTTCCATCTCTTGTTGCGAAAAATTACTATATTTGCAATGTTAAGAGCGTTATACACGATTTCCACGATGGTTACTCTCGAATCAATACGTACCCCGATAGCTGCTGATTTGGAGGCTTTTGGTGAGTTTTTGGAGGGGCAGTTTCAGGCTGACGGGCATCTGATGAATCAGATGCTTTCTCACGTTATGGCTACACGAGGTAAGGGCGTCCGTCCGATGATTGTTATGCTTTGTGCGGCACTCTGTTCGGCTGCCAATAAGCGTCAGTGGGTTGAGGGCGAGCGCAACTGTTCGAAGCGTACCTACTTGGCCGCTATGATGGTCGAGATGTTGCATACAGCATCACTCATCCACGACGATATTATCGACAATGCCGACTCTCGTCGCGGTAAGCCGTCGGTCAATGCTCTGTGGCAGTCGCGTAACGCTGTGTTGGTCGGAGATTACATCTTGGCGAAGGCTATGTCAGCAGGTATGCAGAGTGCGCAGTACGATTTGGTGTCGCATATCATTGGTGCTGTGACTACGCTGTGCGAGGGAGAGGTGTTGCAAGGTCAGCACGCCCGCGAGGTGGATACTACGCGTCAGGACTATCTGGAGATTATCTATAAGAAGACGGCGAGCCTGCTCAGTATCAGTGCTTCGGCGGGAGCTGTTTCGGTTATGGCTTCGCGTGAGGATGTCTCGCAGATGCGTCGCTTTGGCGAGGCATTGGGTATGGCGTTCCAGATTCAGGACGATATTTTGGACTATTCACGCTCGGCTCAGACGGGTAAGCCTGCCAATAACGATCTGCGCGAGGGTAAGATTACTCTGCCTCTGATTGAGGTCTTGGAGCAGTGCGATGAGGCTGAACGGGCAGAGATTTTGCGTCGTCTGAAGATGTGTGCTACCGACGAGGAGTCGGTTGATTATATTCAAAACATTGTTGAAGCTACGGGAGGTGCGGCTATGGCAGCGCGTACCATGCAGCGATATGTGGATAGAGCCGTCGCGATTCTTTCGCAATATGAGGACTCTCCATATCGTTCGGCATTGGTCAATCTGTGCGCCTATGTCGTTGAGAGAAACAAGTAAACAACAACTAATTTTTTAATAAACCAATCTAAAGTTATTTTTTATGAGTACTACAAAACAAAAAGGTAATGTGTTGGCGATTATCGTGATGATTCTCTTGTTCGGAATGATCTCGTTCGTTACTAACCTTGCATCACCTATGGGTGATATTTTGAAGAACCAGTTTACTATTCCTAACTGGATGGGTACACTTGGTGTATTGATGAACTTTATCGCTTATGCCTTTATGGGTATTCCTGCGGGTAATATGCTTCAGAAGTACGGTTACAAGAAGACCGCTTTGGCAGCTGTTATCGTAGGTTTCGTCGGCGTAGGTATCCAGACTATCTCTGGTATGTTGAGTGTTGAGGGTATGCCTCTGTTGCCATTCGGAGAATATCTCGTTGGTGCATTCGTAGCAGGTTTCTCTATGTGTATGCTCAACATCGTTGTTAACCCTATGTTGAATAAACTCGGTGGCGGTGGTAACCGTGGTAACCAGCTTATCCAGGTGGGTGGTTCGTTCAACTCATTGATGGGTACAGCTTGTATCTTCCTGACAGGTATTTTGATTCCTAACGGTATCAAGAACGCTGTCATCAGCGACGTATTCCCATTGATGTATCTTGCACTTGCTATCTTCGCTTTGGCATTTATCGTTATTCTGCTTACTAACATCCCAGAGAACGAGCGTAAGGCTGAGGTTAAGGGCGAGAAGTCGAAGTATGGCCCTATGTCATTCCGCCATTTTGTATTGGGTGCTGCTTGTATCTTCATCTATGTAGGTGTTGAGGTAGGTATTCCTAACGTATTGCAGAAGTGGTTGCAGAATGGTGGTCTTCAGGAGCCTAAGAAAGAGTTGGTTGTAGCCGATGCTGAGTGCGACAAGGATGAGTGCTGCGAGAAGAAGGCAGAGTGCAACAAGGAGAATTGCGATAAGACTGAGTGCACAGGTGAGTGCCAGAAACCAGAGGGTAAAGAGTGCTGCGGTAAGGAGGATTGCGAGAAGTGCGAGAAGAAGCAAGCTTTAGTTCCTCCAACTCAGGATGGTGATGTTCCTCCTACTCCTGCAACAGAGGAAGTAACTCCTGTTGAGGAGGCAGTTCCTGTTGAGGAGACAACTGATGTTATTGCTGAGGCAGACGGTGCCCCTGTTGAGGCTCCTGCTACTGAGAAGCCAAAGGCTGATAAGGGTAGTATTGTTGAGGCTATCGCAGGTACTGTAACAGCTACTTATTGGTTGCTTATGTTGGTAGGCCGTCTGTTGGGTGCTGCTTTAGGTGCACGTTTCTCTGCACGTAAGATGCTCTCATTTGCATCTATTTTGGGTATTTGCTTGGTAGGTGGTGCAATCTTCCTCGACCCTGCAATTACAGTTAATCTCCCAGTATTCAAGGGCACCGAGGGCTTCGGTATGGCATTGGTTCCAATTAATGCTGCTCTGTTGGTATTGTGCGGTTTGTGTACATCAGTTATGTGGGGTGGTATCTTCAACCTCGCAGTTGAGGGCTTGGGTAAGTACACCGAGAAGGCATCAGGTATCTTTATGGCACTTGTTTGCGGTGGTGGTATTCTCCCATTCGTACAGAACTGGATTGTTGATTTCACAGGTGACTACCTTGTAAGCTACTGGTTGGTTGCAGCTGGTTTGGCTTATATGCTCTTCTACGCATTGATTGGCTCGAAGAATGTAAACAAGGATATTCCTACCGAGTAATCACTTGTTATACAACTTCAGATAATTAAGGTGCTGTCCTGGCGAATTCGTCGGGACAGCATTTTTTATCCCCACTCGCCACCCAAAACTCGCCTTTTGTCGCTTTTAGCCACATTTGTATCCCTCTTATCCCAAAAATCTCTTTGATGAAACAATCAGAGCCGAAAAAGTGTTACTTTTGTCGTGTGAAAATTAGTCGGGATAGAGTCTTGGCTAAAAAATCAGTTATATTATGAAGCTACAAAACAAAATACTACTAATCACCGGCGGAGCCTCAGGCATAGGTCGTCTGATGTGCCGCATGGCTTTGGAGAAGGGTGCCCGCGCCGTTGTTGTGTGGGATGTTAATCAGTCAAATATGGATGCCGTTGTTGAGGAGTTCTCTTCGCTTGGCAAGCTATACACTTTTCAGGTCGATGTTACCTCGGCGGAGCAGATTGCCGCTACTCATGCGCAGATGCAGCAGGAGGGTATCGAGGTTGATGTGCTTATTAACTGCGCCGGTATTGTGCGTGGTAATGCGACCTTCGATAAGCAGTCGCTCAAAGATATTGACCTTACCATGGCGGTCAATGCTTTGGCTCCGATGTATGTGGCGCGCGAGTTCTTGCCCGCAATGATTGCCCGCAACGAGGGCCACATCTGTAATATAGCCTCTGCGGCGGGACTCATTGCCAACCCACGTATGTCGGTCTATGCGGCGAGTAAGTGGGCAGCTATCGGTTGGTCGGAGTCTATGCGTATCGAGCTGCAGGAGTCGAAGAGTAGGGTGCGAGTAACTACCGTTATGCCTTATTATATAAGTACAGGTATGTTCGAGGGTGTGCAGTCACGCTTTCTGCCTATCTTGAAGCCCGAGAAGGTGGCACGTAAGGTCTTGCGCGCTATTGAGCGCAATAAAATTATGCTTGGCACACCTCTTGGTTACCATTTTATCCGCATTTGTCAAGCCATCTTGCCACTGCGCTGGTTCGATGTTTTTGCAAAAATGTTGGGCGTTTACTCAACAATGGATAACTTTACAGGCAGAAAAGCATAAAAACTATGGCAATAGAGAATACATCAAAAGAGAAAATCTCCGCTTTGGCGGAGCAGCAACGAGCATTTTTCAACTCCGAAGCAACCCTCTCGTATGAGTTTCGCTTGGAGCAACTGCGCAAATTCCGTCGTGCGCTCAAGCATTGGCATCGCCCACTCTGCGACGCCTTGTGGAGTGATTTGCATAAGTCGGAGCAGGAGGCAGTGCTCACCGAGTTGAGTATCGTCGAGGGCGAGGTTAAGAACCATATACGCCACCTCAAGGGTTGGATGCGTGGCGAGAAGTGCTCTACACCTTTGAAGATGATGCCCTCGAAGAGCTACGTTGTGTCGGAGCCTCTGGGTTGTGCTCTTATCATTGCCCCTTGGAACTATCCTGTGCAACTGTTGCTCAATCCACTTGTGGGAGCTATTTCTGCGGGTTGTACAGCTCTGTTGAAGCCTTCGCCTTATGTGCCTACGGTGTCGCAGGTGCTTTCGGATATGATTGCCCAGACCTTCGATGAGGAGTATGTAGCTGCCGTGCAGGGCAACCGTGATGTGAATAAAGCCCTTTTGGAGCAGCGTTGGGACACCATCTTCTTCACAGGCTCGCCGGCTTTGGGCAGAGTTGTTATGGAGGCTGCCTCGAAGCACCTTACGCCTGTTGTGCTGGAGCTTGGTGGCAAGAGCCCTTGTATTGTCGATAAGGGTGCCGATGTGAAGATTGCGGCGCGCCGTATTGCGTGGGGTAAGTGCCTGAATGCGGGCCAGACCTGTATTGCTCCCGATTTTGTGTGGATTCACTCTTCGCTCAAGGAGAAGTTTGTCGAGCAGTTCGGTAAGGCTATCCGTCGAATGTATGGCAAAGATATTCGCTCCAGCCGTCATTACGTTCGCTTGGTCAATGACCGTGCTTTTGAGCGTGTTGCGGGCTATATGGGCTGTGGCGAGGTGCTCTATGGCGGTGAGGTGGATGCTGCAGAGCGATTTATCGAGCCTACACTGCTTGGTGTCGAGGGTTGGGAGTCGCCTGTTATGCAGGAGGAGATTTTCGGTCCTGTGTTGCCTGTCTTGTGCTTTGACGATGTGGAGGATGTTGTGCGTGAGATGCGTCAGCGAGAGAAACCACTTGCATTGTACTATTTTGGTAAGCCAAAGCGCGGAGAGAAGGTTATCGGTCGTACTACCTCGGGCGGAGCTTGTATCAACGATACCATTATGCACATTGCCAACGAGAATCTGCCATTTGGCGGCGTAGGCAACTCTGGTATGGGTGCTTATCACGGCCGTCTGTCGTTTGATGCCTTCTCGCATCGCCGAGCTGTTGTCGTTTCGCCACGCAAGTTCGATATTCCGTTCCGCTATATGCCTTACAAGCTATTCAAACTGATAAAGCACTTCTTATAAAGATATTAAACGGGAGAGGCTGTCCGACAAACAATGTTGCGACAGCCTCTCTTCTCTTATATCAGTAAGTACCGCTTAGATTACGATGTTGATAATCTTACCCGGTACGACGATAATCTTCTTAGGTGCCTTGCCCTCAAGCCACTTCTGCGCCCCCTCGGTCTGCACGATGTCGGACTGAATCTCCGCAGGCGTCATCTTGAGCGAGTAGTTCTGCTTGAAGCGGAGCTTACCATTGACCATCACAGGGTACTCAAAAGCACTCTCCTTCAAGTACTGTTCCTCGCATACGGGGTATGCCGCATCGAAGATTGTTTCGGCGTGTCCCATAGCCTCCCACAACTCCTCGGCGATGTGTGGAGCAAATGGGGCGATAAGCACTGTCAGAGGCTCCAGAATAGCCCTCTTGTGACAAGCTCCCAATTCATTCAGACAAATCATAAATGCCGATATAGAGGTGTTGAACGAGAAGTTCTCGATATCCTCGCGAATCTTCTTTATAGTCTTGTGAAGTGTCTTCAACTCGGCTGGTGTAGGCTCCTCGTTGTTGAGAGTGAACGCGCCCTCGCGGTCGTAGAACAGACGCCACAGCTTACGCAGGAACTTATGTACGCCATCTATACCGTTGGTATCCCAAGGCTTCGACTGCTCCAATGGACCGAGGAACATCTCATACATACGCAATGTGTCGGCACCATAGTTCTCGACGATATGGTCTGGGTTTACCACGTTGAACATCGACTTTGACATCTTCTCGATAGCCCAGCCGCAGATATACTTGCCATCCTCCAAAATAAACTCTGCATCGGCAAACTCCGGACGCCACTTGCGGAATGCCTCGGTGTCGAGCTGGTCGTTCTTTACGATATTCACATCGACGTGAATCTCCTGTGTCTGGTAGTCGTTCTTTAGACCGAGTGACACAAACTTATTTGTACCCACGATACGATACACAAAGTTTGAGCGACCCTGAATCATACCCTGATTAACCAACTTCTTGAATGGCTCTGACTCGCACACGTAGCCCAAGTCGTAGAGGAACATATTCCAGAAACGCGAATACATCAAGTGTCCCGTAGCATGCTCAATACCACCAATGTAGAGGTCCACCTGACGCCAATACTCATTCTCGCGCTTGCCCACAAGTGCCTCGCCGTTGTGTGGGTCCATATAGCGCAGGTAGTAAGCCGACGAGCCTGCAAAACCAGGCATTGTCGAGAGCTCCAGCGGATAACCCTCCTTCGACTTCCACTCCGCTACACGTGCCAATGGTGGCTCGCCCTGCTCTGTCGGACCGAAGTTCTCGATTGGAGGCAGCTCCAAAGGCAACTCCTCCTCCGTAAGAGGGTATGCCACCTCGCCCTTGTAATATACAGGGAATGGCTCGCCCCAGTAACGCTGACGAGAGAAGATAGCGTCGCGCAGGCGGTAGTTGATGACCTTCTTACCCAAGCCGCGCTTCTCCACCTCGGCAAACATCATCGGTATAGCCTCCTTTACATCCATACCGTTCAGTATATCCGAGTTTATCATCTTACCCGCCTTAGCGTCGTAAGACTCCACCTCGATATTTCCGCCCTCTACCACAGGCACTATGTCCAAGCCGAAGTGACGTGCAAAGGCGTAGTCGCGTGAGTCGTGCGCAGGAACGGCCATGATAGCACCTGTTCCGTAGCCTGCCAATACATAATCCGATACGTAGATAGGAATAGCCTTGCCCGTAAATGGGTTGATAGCGTAAGAACCTGTCTTCACGCCACTCACACGATGTGTCTCGGCTATACGCTCACGCTCCGAGCGTTTCTTTGTCTGTGCGATGTAATCCTCCACAGCAGCCCTCTGCTCCTCTGTTGTCAGTTCCTCCACCCACTCGTGCTCTGGTGCGATAACCATAAATGTTACGCCATAGATGGTGTCGGGACGTGTAGTGAAAATCTCCAACTTACGCTCCGAGTCCTTGATGTCGAAGAACATCTGCGCTCCCTCCGAGCGACCTATCCAGTTACGCTGTATCTCCTTGAGTGACTCGCTCCACTGCAATGAGTCCATGCCGTCCAACATACGCTGTGCATAGGCTGTCACACGCAGCGACCACTGCTTCATTCGCTTCTGCTCTACGGGGTAACCGCCGCGCACCGAGAGTCCATCCTTCACCTCGTCGTTAGCCAATACCGTTCCCAGCTGAGGGCACCAGTTTACCATCGTGTCGGCGCGATATGCCAGGCGATAGTTCTGCAATACACCCTCCTTCTGCTCCTCGCTCATTGCTGCCCACTCGTCAGCAGTGAAGTTCTGAGGTGTTGTGCAAGCCGCATCTACGCCCTCTGTTCCCTTTTGGGCAAAGTGAGCGACAAGCTCTGCAATAGGCTCAGCCTTGCACGTAAGATTAGAGTAGTAGTGGTCATACATCTTCAGGAACGCCCACTGTGTCCACTTGTAATACTCTGGCTCGCAGGTGCGTACCTCGCGCTCCCAGTCGTAGCAGAAACCTATCTTATCCATCTGCTCGCGGTAGCGTGCGATGTTCTGCTCGGTTGTTACGGCAGGGTGCTGACCTGTCTGTATAGCGTACTGCTCGGCAGGCAGACCAAATGCGTCGTAACCCATAGGGTGCAGGACATTAAACCCGCACAGACGCTTGTATCGTGAGTAAATATCCGATGCGATGTAGCCCAGAGGATGACCTACGTGCAATCCCGCTCCCGAAGGGTATGGGAACATATCGAGGACATAGAATTTAGGGCGGCTCTCATCGACCTCCACGCGGTAGGTTTTCTGCTCCTGCCAACGCTTTTGCCATTTGGTCTCAATCTGCTTAAAGTTGTACTCCATAGCTTGTATCTTGATTTTTAAGTTTCTTCTAACCTGCAAATATACTAAATATTTTTCTCTTTAACACATCTTCCCGTTTTTTCACGTTTGGCAAAGCTTCGCTTTCCCTTAGTTGCTCCGCCATAGCATAGTGAGCAAGCTCCCTCTGCGTATGGCTTACTCGCAACTTTTACCTTTCAGTTTTCACCTTTCAGTTTTCAGTTTTCACCTTTTACCTTAAAAAAACAGAGCCGACCTTTGCGGTCAGCCCTGCCTCCTATCTATGAATCAAATTCAGTCTCTATAACTCTTTTCTTGCCATTTTGCCACAGAATACGGCAGCCGGATATGCATCAGTTACCGATACGAAAAGGAGTGAAGTATCAAAAAACGCATTAGATGTGGTTAGCTCTGTGGTGCCATAATATTCCACCGTTGAGAGCGAGGAACAGCTTGCGAACGCATTTTGTCCAATCGCTGTAACATCACCCTTTATCACCACCTTCTCAAGAGCCGCACAACTATAAAATGCATAGCTTCCAATCGTGGTTAAGCCCTCCGAGAATGTTATCGACGTGAGGGATGTGTTTTCTCTAAACGCATTATTCGCAATCGTATACTCCGTAACCGAACTATCAAAACTAATCGTTCCCTTGCCGTCGGCAAATGTATGAGTGTAGGTCGCATAACCAAACGTACCCTCTGTTAGAGTAAGCTGCTCTGTTGCCTCGTACTCGATTGATACTTCAGACAGTAATTCAGGGAAAACCACAGATGACATATACGCCTCAGAAGTTGTGTACAGCAGCGAGTTAGATGCTGCTTTTATTCCAAATTGCAGTGTTACGCCAACATACTCCTCCGTGTACTCATAATCATAGTAACAATTGTCTGTTGGAAGGTATGTACCAACAATTGGATTTCCCTTACAGAACTCATAGAAATCGGCATTTGGCACAGGGTCCCAACTTATACGCATTACGCCACGAGAAATCTGTTCAGTCCTTACGTTAGTCGGCATCGCGAGCTGCTGTGAAATAATTTCATCAGCCTCCATAGGAATCATATCCGATACCACGTTGTTGCCATTCTGGTCGATAATCTGTATGTAGATTACTGCATCCAACACACCTGTCCAGAAATCATTGCTCAGGTTCTGTCCCTCGATAGTCAGTGTGAATATGCCATTCTCGCCTACGCTCATTGCCGAAACCTTCTGCTCAACGATATCGCCCGCAGCACGTGTCTTGGTGTAGCGAACATAAGCCTTGATAACACTGTTGTCGGCATCAAACTGTTGCTTGAGTGACGTAGCCACCTCAGCTGGCGAGATGATAAAGTCGAGATTAAGTGTGCGTGTAGTGTAATCCATCGTAACCTTACCGTCGTTATACTCTGGCAGATACTTCAGGCTCTGTATGCGGTTAGCGAAGTCCTTTTCAAGTGCTTCAATTCTGCTTTCCAAATTAGCGACAGCAGTCTGCAATGAATCCACTTCTCCCTCTACGGTATCCATTCTGTCTTGAAGATCTTTAATATCAACTTTCATCGCAGCAATATCGCTCAGCACGGTTGCCAAATTCTGTTTAACCTCATTCACATCTTCCTGAGTTGCACACTCATCTATTGCATTGAAAAGTTGAACGATTTTGCCCTCAATGATAGTAAGCCGAGATGTAAGCGTTGTGATGGTCTCCTTGATGGTGGCGAGCTGTCCCTCCAAAGCCGTCTTCACGGTTTTCAACTCATCGAGCACCTTCTGCTCCGATGCTGTAATCTGGCCTTCAAGGTCGCTCTCCAAGACTGCAAGTGCATCGTTGGTGGCATCAATCTTCGACTGCAAGTCGTTTGCGGTGTTCTGCAAAGACTCTATGTAGCCTTTGAGTTCGGCATCTACACCCTTCAAATCATCAATCTGCTGTTTGATGGAGTTGATGTCCGCCTCGATAATATCCAAACGAGTCTTTATCTTCTCTATCTCGTTGTTGATAGCATCAATCTGTGCCTGAAGATTGTCCTGTGCGGTCTTCACTGCTGCGGCAATCTCTGCATTAATCTTTCCGTTGTTGTCGTTAATTGCCTTCTCGATAGCCTCCACGTATGCTACTGTAAGGTCGCCCTCTGCCTTCTTAAGAGCAGCTTTGAGTGCGTCAATCTCCTTCTGGAGTGCGTCGTCGCCCTCCTCAATCTTAGTCTCGAGAGCAGAAACCTTACCGTCTATCTCTGCCTTTGTGTAATATCCCTCAGCCAAAGTCTTATTTACCCAATCCTTCATAGATGCCTCGCTGGCATTGATAGCGGTCTTGATAGCATTGGTATAAGCATCGGTAATTTCGCTCTTATACTGCTCTAAGAGTGCCTTCAAAGCAGAAATCTCCCGCTGCATATCGGCATACTGCTCCAGCGTCGAGAAGGTCTGGTTTGCCCAATCCTCGGTAGCCGAAATCTCGTCATCGACATACTTCTGAAGGTCTGCAATCTTCTGGTCGAGCTCTACGTCTTTTGCCTGCAAAGCGGCGATAAGAGCCTTCAGGTTGGCAATCTCGCTCTCCAATGCCGCCTTTGTTGCTGCGTCGGCTGCTGCATTAGCGTCGAGCTGTGCCTGCAAGTCCTCAGCCTTAGCCTCCAAGTTGTCGATAAGACCCTGCAAAGCCTCATCCACAGCCTTCAAATCGTCAATCGAAGCATTGATATTTACGATCTGCTGCTCGATGTTAGGGATTGTTGTTCCCTCCAACAACTCCAGACGGTCCTCCACCGCAGCAATCTTATGGTCCCACTTCTCACAACTCACTGCGAAGAGTGCGATAAACAGTACGATAATTGATAATTTCTTCATAATCTTTAGGTTTTTATTTTAGTTATTACTTTATAATCTCTATCACAGTCGCATTGCGAGCTTCTTTTCTGCTCGGAGCGTCGTGAGCAATACCTGCTCCTACCGTCTCCACTCTCTCGGCAGGTATAAGCCACTGTCCCAGCACTCTCTTTACCGCCTCGGCACGCTGCAATGACACTCGCTTATTAACCTCCTCGCCGCCAATCTCGCAGCAAGAGCCTGTTACGCGAATACGCATCTCGGGATTAGCCTTCATTATCTGCGAAATCTCCTTTACTTTGCCTCGCTCGCTTGGCTCAATCCAAACGCTGTTGAATGAGAAGTATATCACAGGGAACTCCACCTCTGCAACCTCTGTTGCCTGCTCCGTTTGCGGCTCTGTTGTAGCCTCCGACTGTGGCTCAGCCTTAATGCCTACAGCAGGCTTAATCTCCGGGCTAACCTCAGCAGGAGGTGCCTGAGGCATAGCCTTACGCTCTACAACCTCTACCTCCGCAGGCTCCTCGTTCGCTACCTCGCCCTGCTCGGCAGTGTCGTTACCCTCACCCAAAAGTGCCGCTGCTGGGATAAGTGCAGCCGCAGCCGCAGACTTCTCGCGTGGCTTGGTGCCGATAGCGTATGTGAGCTTCAATCCTGCATCAATCACAAAGTTTGTCAGGTGAATCTGTGGCATAGCATCCAGCGTAGAGCCTGTGTGGTGGGCAAAACCTCCGTAGATACCCAAATCCAGACGCTCGGTCAGTGCGTATGACGCCTGCAAACGACCGCCATAACCAAAATGCCAAGAGTCTATATCGGCAGCAATAAGCTTATCATCCGACTTGGTGCGCAAGTCCGACGATGAGCCCACAGCGTAGATAGAAGGTGCAAGCTCCACTCGCCAGCGGCTATCACGCGTCGAAGGGAAGAATCCCAACATATTTATATTAAGGTGTAGTCCGTAACGCTGCAACTGAGTATGGCTCTTCAGCTCGCTGTATGGATAGTAGTGGAAGTCCGCTGTCGGATACTTCCAACGGTTCCAATCTGCACCCAGCAGATAGTCGCTCTCAAAGCAGCAATCCTGCTCGCTCATAAATACCTGACCTATGGCCGCTGTTGCCTCCACCGCCAAGATATGGTTGAAGCGATAGCCTGCGTGCAGACCTGCCTCCCATCCTGGGCGGAAACGGTCCGCTCCAAATGAACTGAATGTAGCCTCGGCGGTAGGTATACCACCCTGAAGTCCAATGTACCAGCCACGTTCAAAGTCGCGTGGCTCCAACTCTGTGTTGCTCTGCGCCGATGATTCAGCCATGGCAAACACCGAAAAGAGAATGGTTAGTGTTAGAAATCTCTTCATTTTTTTGTTTTTATACGTTAATAATTCTTCTATTGCACACTTCTGCGGCGTTTTTCGTTAAAATTGCCAATAAAGCCTGAACAAAAATTTTAAAACGAAATAAATTACGCCTTTGCAAATATAAAATCAATTTTATTTAAAACAAACTTTTTGAAATAAAAATTTGCCTGTTTTTAATATTTTTTCTTCAAAATAATAGATTTTTTCCTCTCCATTACACTAAATTCCGCCCCTACAAAGCGTAAATCCTTAAACTCATTCACCCTTGAAAACTCTTGCAATGGTTGGGTGGAAATAAATCATAGCGTCGATTTTGCAGATACAAAAAAAGTCCATATCTTTGGTTTAGACTTTAAAGTGAACGGTTATGAAGAGATTATTTTTATTTATGGTGTTGGTGGTGATGTGCGCTCCTGTGGGGGCACAACAGACCATTGGAGAGAGAAATTCGACTTTGTCGCCTGAAATTTTGGAGGATGGACGTGTCACCTTCCGTCTTGCGGCTGCGGCTGCGGAGCGTGTCGAGCTGACGGGCGATATGTTACCTCAGCAGCTTATTACAAGCGAACACGGTAGCTGGAAAGCCCCCGGCGTTGTCCCTATGACACGTCGCGAGGATGGTGTGTGGGAGTATACAACACCAGAGCCTCTCGCTTCGGATTTATATAATTATAATATGATTGTCGATGGTGTGAAGATTACCGATCCGGGTAACGTACATACTGTCCGCGATATCGCATCTATCTTTAACCTTTTGATTGTGCCGGGCGGTAAGGGCGATATTTTCTCGGTGCAGGATGTCCCACACGGCTCCCTCTCTACGGTGTGGTATCCCACTGAGGATGTGCAACATAGGGCTCGTCGCGTAACTATCTACACCCCTGCCGATTATCTGACAAGCAACCAGCGCTATCCGGTGCTATACCTTCTGCATGGTATGGGCGGTGACGAGGAGGCTTGGGTAGGTCTGGGCCGTGCTGCGCAGATTTTCGATAATATGATAGCTCAAGGTCGTATGAAGCCTATGATTGTTGTTATGCCCAATGGCAATATGGCGCATGAGGCAGCTCCGGGCCAGAGCCATGAGGGGCTGATTCGTCCTGAGGCTATGCTGCCTCGTACTATGGATGGCTCATACGAGGAGCAATTCATTGATATAGTCAATTTCGTCGATAAATACTATCGTACCCACCCCGACAGCGACCATCGTGCTATTGCCGGCCTGTCTATGGGTGGCTTCCATTCGTTGCATATAGCGCAATATTACCCTGGCGTCTTTGGCTATGTGGGCCTCTTCTCTGCGGCTGTCTTCCGCGGCGATGCTGCCAAGTCTGAGGTCTATCGTAACCCTGAGGCCCGCCTGCAAGAGTTGTTTGCCACAAAGCCTCATCTCTTCTGGATTGGTATTGGTGAGGAGGATTTCCTCTACAAGGAGAATGTCAGCCTACGCGAAAAGCTTGATGCGCTGAACTACCCATACATCTATCACGAATCTAAGGATGGTCACATCTGGCGCAATTGGCGTGATTATTTGGTGTTGTTTGTGGAGCAACTCTTTTAGAAGGCGTATAGCAAGGCTCGCTCAACATAGTTCAAGCGAGCTTGACTCTGCTCTCGCTTACTCGCAGCCTTGGAAAGAATATGTTATTCTTCCCTTGTCTGCTCTCGCTCGGCATAGTTCAAGCGAGCTTGACTCTGCTCTCACTTACTCGCAGCCTTGGAAATAGCTCCTGTTATACGACTTCATTGTTACACCACCTCTGACAAAAAAGGCTGTCCAACAATCGTTGCGACAGCCTCATTTTGTATCAACCTAACTATTATTTCCCTTTTGCCTCTTTCGCCTCTCTACGAGCCTTTGCGCGCAGCTTCATAGGTGTTAAATCCCAGAATTTGCGACAGAATGTGCTCAGGTGACCGGCATTCGAGAAGCCGTACTCGGCAGCAATCTCGCCGATAGGCATATCTGTATTGCATACGCAGTGGTATATCTCCTTGCTGCGCTGCTCTTGCATCCAATTGTAAGGTGTGATACCCTTGAAGTGCTTGCGGAACAGTACGTTAAAGGTTGAGATATCGTAACCGCACAATGCTGCCAGCTCGTTCAATGTGCGCACCTTCGGACGGTTATTCTCTACCAATGCCTGGAACGAAGTGTCGCTGTCGAGCACATTGTAGAAGAAGCGCAACAGCGTCTTTGGCGGATAGTAGAAGCGCAACAGCACGAAGAGCTGCTGAATAGCCGCATAGTGCATGTGTTTACACTCTATTCCGTCTTCCAGATAGCGGTACATGCAGTTCAGGAAGTCGCGCAACGGCTCGTTGAAAGCTACCGCCTCAAACTCATACTTCGCGCTCATCTGGTGCTTAAAGAGTTTTGTGAGCATGCTCACGTCGCAAGCCCCGCCCACCGATGCGAAATATGCAACGATAAACTCCGAATTGCTCTTTGCGGTAAATTTGTATTCGTATGATTTGTAGCACAATACCATGTGGCGCTCATTCACCTGGTACTCTTTGCACTCCTCCGAAGAGACCTCCAAAGAGCCGTGCATTAACATAATCACAGAGTGCTGTGCGCTGTGTGGTATTACAAATGTCTCGCCCGCCATGCAGCGTTTGAGATAGAAGCCTGCCTCTGGGTGTTGCAGAGCGGCACATGTCTTAGGGCATGATAGCTTCATGACTTAATGATAATTAATTTAACTTTTGCATTCTGGTACAAATATATACATTTATTTTTATAAAAACAAATTTTATGAATATTTTTCGTTGTTATAACCGTTTTTACTATTGTCACCAACGGATTTTTTATATGCCATTAGCGTTAATTCGTACAGAAAACGGAGCATTTCATACATTGCCGGTCAAAAGATTTGTTATGTGCAAAAAGCTTTGTAACTTTGCCTTTGGAATCATAAAAAATGGGAAAGTATCTGATTATACATACATCATCCGAGCTGGTGCGCATAGCGCCGGAGGCTATCGTCTACATCTCATCTGACGGTAACTATTCGACTCTGATGCAGGCCGACATGCAGACTCGTACACTCACCTACCAATTGGGACAAATCGAGACTATGATTGAGAAGCAGTTGGGTAAGCGCGAGAATGTCTTTATCCGTATCGGTCGAGGTATAATTATCAATCGCTCATACATCTATTATATCAATATTTCTAAGCCGCGATTGGTGCTATCGGATGCGAAAACTTTTAGTCATACTGTTTCGGTTCCTAAGGATGCGCTTAAGCAACTCAAGGAGCTGATTGAAAAGGAGGGATTGTAATTATGGAGAAGCTGAGAGATATTCAAGATGATGAGATTCGCGTCATTGGCGGAAAATCATCGAAGAAGAGTCGAGTCATTGGCTTGGTCATTGCGGGGTTGATTGTTTTGGTTGTTGTTTTGGGCTTTGTGTTTACCTCTGGGGAGTCGGACAAGGCTCCGCAGCCTGTCAAGACCGAGACCTCGGAGCCGGGACTCTTTGAGGGGGAGGTTGTAGCTGAACCAGTGCCTGTTAAGGATGAGCGCAAGCCGTTCGGTATGCAGGTCGATTCGCTTGCGGCGGGTTTTTGCGAGATTCGCGATACTGTGATTAACGATATTCCGCTGAAGCTTTATATTCCGCACAATGCGAGTATGTCACTTCATATCGGCAAGATGGATATCAAGGACGAGAACGTTATCTATACGGCGCAAGCTGCTGATATTCGTGCCGATAACAAGAAGATTGTTGGTGCCTTTGTTTTGGCTGGCGAGCCTAAGGCGTGGGGTTTGTCCAAGCGCGGTTATTGTGCTTCAATAGATGGCAAGGTGACTATCGGCGTGGCAGATAACTCTCCGCTTTTCGAGGAGGCAGCAGCCAAGGGTGGTCACTTCTTCCGTCAATATCCTTTGGTCGATAATGGCCGTTTGGTTGAGAATAATCCTAAGAATAAGGCTATTCGACGCGCCATTTGTGAGCGTATGGATGAGATTTTTATGATTGAAACGCTCTCCAAGGAGTCGTTCCACGATTTTGCCCAGGCATTGGTAGATTTGGGCGTTGAGAATAGTGTCTATTTGGTTGGAGGAGAGGCCTATGGCTGGGCGCGCGATGCCGAGGGGGTATTCCACGACTTCGGCGTGCCGGGCTATTATGGTGGCTATAAGGGTTTGCCTCGCAATACCAACTATATCGTTTGGCGCAAGAAGTAACATCTGTTTGTAGGGAAAACTGACCATAACACGTCATTCCCGACTTGCTCTGCAGGGCGAAGGGAATCTACTGCTAACTAAACACCCTCGCTGATGCCACTCACAATCCCGCCGCCCACTTTAATATCCTTTAGTTTCCCCAACCTCCATCAAACTTCCTATAACCACCAACGGTAACGCGGGTAACCGTTCGGTTACCCGAGCTTTCTTTGCACTCCATTTAAATCTATTCCGCCCCTTCAAGTCCTGCGGGTAGCTAAATGGTTTCCTGTCTGTGTTTCCTGCATTGTATCTCGATTACTCGCTCCTCCTAGTAGCGCAGGTAACTTTTTTACTACCCAGGCTACGAAAGGTGAAAACTGAAAACTAAAAGGTGAAAACTGAAAATTAATAAAATGTCATTGCGAGAAATAGCATCTGCTGTCCTGTCTGATACCCAACCACGTTCTATGCTATTTCGTGGCAATCTACCGCTTATCGAACACCCTTGCTGAAACGTATTTCCCGATTTTTCTCCGACAACTATCTGCTTATAAAGAAGCACACCCGAAAACCACCTCTAAACCAAAATTTCCGATTTTGTCTTCTCGTTGTTGATTATTTGTTAGGTAAATTTTCTACCAAAAGGTTGTCTTTTCGCAATATTGCAACTATCTTTGCTATGCAAAGAAACAGCAAAACAGAATATTTTTGCAATAACCCACAGAGTAACAATTTGTTATACTAAATATTTATTCACATTTCAAATCATTCATTAAACAAAACATTTATGAAGAAACTTTTACTTCTGATGATTGGTCTGGCTTTGGGCTTCACCGCTCAGGCGCAGACACTCGTCACCGGTACTGTCGTAGATGAGGCCGATCAGCCAATGATTGGTGCTACTGTGATGGTAGTTGGTACGACTCAGGGTACGAGCACCGACATCAATGGTACTTTCTCATTCCGCGTGAAGGGAGATGCTGCTGAGGTTGAGGTTAGTTTCCTGAACTACAAGACACAGATTTTGAAGCTCAATGCTTCTGCTGGTCAGTGCAAGTTGGGTACAATCCGTATGGAGCCTGACGCAATTATGATGGAGGACGTTGTTGTTAGCCAGTCAGTGGCTGTTCAGCGTAAGACTCCTGTGGCTGTCTCTACTATCACAGCTGCCGACATCGAGTACAAGCTCGGTGGTCAGGAGTTCCCTGAGATTTTGAAGTCTACTCCTGGTGTTTACGTTACCAAGGACGGTGGTGGTTATGGCGACTCTAAAATCAACATGCGTGGTTTTAAGTCGGCTAACGTCGCTGTTATGATTAACGGTGTGCCTGTGAACGATATGGAGTGGGGTGGCGTCTATTGGTCAAACTGGGCTGGTTTGTCTGATGTAACACGTTCTATGCAGACTCAGCGTGGTATGGGTGCTTCGAAGATTTCATCTCCATCTGTTGGTGGTACTATCAACATCGTAACTAACTCTATCGACGCTAAGAAGGGTGGTACATTCTCTTATGGCGTAGGTAACGACGGTTTGCAGCAGCTCTCATTGAGCCTCTCAACAGGTCTTACCGAGAAGGGTTGGGCTGCCAGCGTGCTCTTCGCAAAGCGTTGGGGTGACGGTTACATCCAGGGTACAGGCTTCGAGGGTTACAACTGGTTTGTAAACATCTCTAAGCGTATCAACGAGCGTCATCAGCTCTCACTTACTGCTTTCGGTGCTCCACAGAAGCACAACCAGCGTAAGCCTCTTTACGCAGGTCTTTCTATCAAGGAGTGGGACAAGGTAGCACAGTGGACAGGCGAGAAGGATAAGTATCGTTACAACGCTGTTTACGGTTTCGACAACAATGGCAAGGAGCGTACCTCTATGGAGAACGGCTACCACAAGCCACAGATTTCATTGAACCACCAGTGGCAGATTAACTATAAGTCATCACTCTCTACCGCTCTGTATATGTCTATCGGTCGCGGTTATGGTTACTCTGGTCAGGGTCGTACATCGGCTTACCGCTCAATGTGGAACGGTGTAAATAACGGTATCCTCCGTGATGACTTCCGTAAGCCGGACGGTACATTCGACTACGGTGCAATCCAGGATATGAATGCTGCCTCTACAACAGGTTCTAATATGGTTATGTCGAAGAGTGTTAATAACCACATGTGGTATGGTTTGCTCTCTACCTACACCAACCAGATTACTCCTGACTTGGAGCTCTCTGCCGGTGTCGATGTACGTTACTACGTAGGTGAGCACACTAACGAGATTATCGACCTCTACGGTGGTGCATACTTCATCGACGATGCTGACCGTAAGAACGTTAAGGCTGTGAACAACGCTGCTGCCGCTAATCCTAACTGGGTTAATGAGAAGCTGACCGTTGGTGACACTGTTTATCGTGACTACGACGGCCACGTTCATCAGGAGGGTGTATTTGCACAGTTGGAGTGGACAAAGGATAAGTTCAATGCTTTCGTATCGGGTTCTATCTCTAACACAGGTTACTGGCGTGTTGATAACTTCTACTATGATGCAGCTCACGCTGAGTCAGACCACATCAACTTCCTCGGCTTCACAGCTAAGGGTGGTGTAAACTGGAACTTCACACGTTCTTCTAACGTATTCCTCAATGTAGGTTACATCTCACGTGCTCCATTCTTCTCTGGTGGCGCTTTCTTGCAGTCTACAACCAGCCACATGACTAACCCTGACGCTGTAAACGAGAAGGTATTCTCTGTTGAGGGTGGTTACGGCTTGCGTACCGATAAGTTGAACGTAAACTTGAACCTCTACTACACAATGTGGATGGATAAGGCAGATGTTCGTTCAAAGCTTATGTCTGACGGCGACTACGCACGTGTAAACCTCACAGGTATCGACGCTCGCCATATGGGTGTTGAGTTGGATCTTCGTTATAAGCCTGCACGCTGGATTAACCTGACAGGTATGGTATCTGTTGGTGATTGGGTATGGAATAGCAACGCTAAGGGTTACTACTACAACTCACACGGTCAGCCATTGACAGCTAAGATGGACGGAACGGTTGCATCGGGCATTATGGCAGAGGATCACGCTTGGATTGAGCTTCAGCAGAAGGGTATCCACGTAGCAGGTTCTGCACAGACTACTGCTGCTGTTGGTGTTGATTTCTTCCCTATGAAGGGTGTTCGCGTTGGTGCTGACTTCAATGTCTACGCTAACAACTACGCTGACTTCTACCTCGGCTCAACAGCTATCGTGAACTCGACAGCTACTGTGAACGATCCTTGGCGTATCCCTGTAGGCCACCAGTTGGATCTTTCAGCAAGCTACTCATTTAAGATTGGTAAGGACGTACGTGCTACACTCTACGGTAACGTAAACAACCTCTACAACTACAACTACATTATGGACGCACAGTGCGGTACCGATGCTAAGGGTTGGGAGGATTGCTACGCTGTGATGTACTCGTTCGGCCGTACCTACACACTTCGACTCAAGATTAACTTCTAACCATAAGGAGGAAAGACATTATGAATAAGAATATTATCACAAAGTTCTTGTCGCTCGTTGCAGTAGCCCTCATCGGTTGGGGTTGTGAGACCAATTACTTCAACGAGACCT
The DNA here is from genome assembly GCA_017623505.1 of Alistipes sp. Classification (GTDB taxonomy): domain Bacteria; phylum Bacteroidota; class Bacteroidia; order Bacteroidales; family Rikenellaceae; genus Alistipes. Next base: position 13,002 of record JAGAOZ010000014.1, on the reverse strand, counting down.
ATCTCGACGGATACGAGCAGGACAACACAATTACCGATGTGCAGACCATCAACTACACTCTTTCGGAGGATGATTACTCTGCTATCGCTAACAATAAGACCAACAGGCAGATTGCTGAGGCTGCAGGTGAGTTAGATGCACTCGCTGCTATCGGCAGAAATAAGTATTTCGGCTCAGCTGACGAGGCTGCAGCTTATATCCCAGCATTCGTAGCAGCGACATATCCTACCGTTGACGACGGTTCGGTTGTTATGGTAACCTACACCACCGCAACAGAGGTTCCTGCCGAGTTGCAGAAGATGAATGCTGCTACCGAGTACACACTCAAGGATGCTGACTACCAGACTATCTGGGGTAGCGAGGAGGAGTTCGTTAAGGCTCTTACTCCTGCTACTGAGTCTAATCTTCTGACAGTTGTTCCAAGCGAGGGTCTGGAGGCAGGCGACTATGTAGCTGTTACCTACAACTACTCAGCCGAGGAGCCATACAATCCAGACGAGCAGCCAGAGGAGCCAGGCGACGAGCCAGGTGTTCCTGCAGAGCCTACTACTTTCACTTCAGTTTTGGGTGCTGCTGTTTTGAACGACGCTGTTGAGGTTGTAGGTTATGTATCTGCTGTATCTTCACAGGGTATTATCCTGACCGACGACGCAGGCTCTGTACTTATGTATAAGACCACAGGCTATGAGCTTGGCGATGTTTTGAAGGTATCGGGTACTATCTCTTCTTACAACAAGGGCTTCCAGATTGGTACATCGGGTCTTACTGTTGAGAAGATTGGCACTACCGAGTTCGTTTATCCTGAGGCTGTTGAGCTTACAGGTGCTGATTTGGATGCAATCTTGACAAATCGTACTTACGATGACTATCTTATGTATGCAACCGTTACAGGTACACTCTCTGTTAGTGGCAACTACTACAACTTCAATGTTGATGGTGCAACCGCTACACAGGGTAGCTTCTACGGTTTGACTGACGACCAGAAGACATTGCTTTCTGACGGAGAGACTGTAACTCTCTACGGTTACTTCTCATCTATCTCTGGTGGTAAGTTTATTAACTTCATCGCAACACATATCAACGAGGCTCCTACAATGGCTGAGAATGTAGTTTACACCTCTGCTTTCGAGGGTATCGCTGACGGTGATGCTGTTGAGGCTTACGGTTACATCTCTGCTGTATCGGCTCAGGGTCCTATCTTCACCGATAACTCAGGCTCAATCCTTCTCTACAAGACCTCTGGCTATGAGGTAGGTGATAAGGTAGCGTTGAGCGGTACTATCGGCTCATACAACAAGGGCTTCCAGATTGGTGCAACAGGTCTTACTATCGCTAAGGTTGGTACAGTTAAGACTACTCCTTACTACGGCACAGCTGTAGAGCTTACAGGTGCAGGTATGGATGAGTTGCTTACCTCTCGTACCGAGAACGGTTTGGCTATCTACGCTTCAATGACAGGTACTGCTGCTGTTAGTGGTAACTTCATCAACTTCAATGTTGATGGTGCTAATACTGCTGTTGGTAGCATCTACGGTGCAACCGACAACGTTAAGGAGGTTTTGACCGACGGTTTGCAGTGCACTGTATACGGTTACTTCTGCTCTATCTCTGTTAGCGGTGGTGCTCCTAAGTATGTAAATATCATCGTTACAGGTGTTGACGCTGGCGAGGGTATCGTGGCAACTCGTGCTTCAATCAAGATTGACGCAAGCGAGAAGCTCTACGCTTACCTCAAGTGGAACGGCTCAGCATTCGAGAAGAGCGACGTATTGGCTGTTCAGCCAGCTGACTACAAAGCTATGGGTCAAAATTATGGTAACTTCACTAACCCAGACCAGGATAAGTATCTCCCACAGTTCCTTGCACAGGCATTCCCTTATGCACAGGATGGCGACGTTAAGAACGTAGCATTCCGTTGCTATGCAGGTGGTGCTACCTCTTGGAAGGTTGACGAGTACGTAAGCAATGGTCAGGCTTGGGTGAAGACTATCTACTTCGAGGATAAGACCGACCAGTTCCGTAAGGCTGAGGGCGTTTGGAATATCGACCGTACTTTGGAGTTGGACTTCACCAACACTTCAAGTACCGAGACTAGGGCGTTCTATCAGTATTGTGTAAACTGGGTATATGACAACAAGGATGTGCCTATGGGTGCTCCTGCACGTGATAACGCTGGTGTTATCGTATCTACCGACATCGTTACTATCGATGGTGCTAAGCCAGCAGGAAGCTATTGGGTATCTAACTACGGTAACAACGAGTTCTACACAGGTGCATCGGCATACTACGGCAATATGGACTGGCGTCCATCAGCTGTTAAGGGTGGTTTCGCAGCTGCCGGCTTGGGTAGCCTCTCTGATGACGAGATTTTGGCTGCTCTGAAGCAGAATACCGCTGAGGTATTTGCTGAGGTGCTCCACTACGTATATCCTACAATGACACCTGAGGAGTACAAGAAGGTTGTCATCAAGGTTTACGCTTACGGTCCTAACAAGAACTACTCATTCGATTTCGCTGTTGTTGGCGAGGGTCAGTTTGAGTATGTGGCAGACTCTATCGCTGAACTATAGTAGAAATTCTCTAACAAGACTCTTGTTATAGAACTTCTCAAAAATCACAAAAGGGAGGGTGTTCCGCAATGGAACATCCTCCTTTTTTGAACTCTCACTTTAAGCTGAAGACTTTAGTATCCCTTAATATCCTTTAGTATCCTTTAATCCCCCTAACTTAACTTTGGCAAAGCTGACGCTTTCCCTTGTCTGCTTCCGCTCGGCATAGCTCAAGCGAGCTTGACTCTGCCCTCGCTTACTCGCAGCCGTGAATTGCGAAACTACAAGTTTCGCTTCTCCCACGTAAACGGTGCAAACTCCGCTTTAGGGTCTCGCCACGATGGGCGACGCATCGCATATATTATATAAGGTATCACAACCATTACGATACAGCCTATGATAAGCACCGAGTACCATACGCGACTGCTTCCCGTAGCTATCTGACTTGGCGGTATGAAGCTCAGCACGAAAGCCATCAGCGAGCCCAAGAAACCTACCGAGCCTATCAGCCACATCAGTCCGTTGCCACCCTTGCCCAGACGAAATGGGCGCGCGAGGTTAGGCAGCTTGTATCGCAGACGTATCGCAGCGGCAAACATCAGCAGATACATTATCAGGTACAATAGTATGGTCAGCTGCGAGAGTATCTGATAGAACGACTGCACCGATGGCATAACAACGAACAAGAGCGACAGCAGCGTTACAATAGCACCCTGCACCAACAAGATGTTACGTTGCACGCCTCGACGGTTTGTGCGTTGGAAGAATGGCGGCAGATAGCCCGCCTTACCTACGGTGAAGATACCCTTCGACGGTCCTGCCACCCACGTCAGCACACCCGCTAACACGCCGAAGGTCAACGCAATAGCTATCACGGGCGACGCCCAATGCAGGTGGAAGTGCGTGAAGTAGTTGTCAAAGCCAATCAGCAGCGACTGCGTGAGCGAAATATCCTTTGCGGGGATTATGAAGCCCAAGGCAAACGTGCCGAGGATAAATATCGCCACCGTTATCAGCGAGCCTATCAGGATAGCCTTCGGATAGTTTCGCGACGGGTTTTTCACATCCATCACGTGCACACCCATCATCTCCATACCGGCATAGAAGAGGAAGATACTGCTCGCCAAGACCAGATTGTCCAACTTCGTCAGGTCGGGGAAGAATCCCTGCTTCATATCCATCTGATTCTCGCCTCCTGTCGAGATGTAGACTATACCCAGCACGATAAGTATCGCTGCAGGTATTATCGTACCTATCATACCGCCCCACTTGCTTATCTTACCTACCCAACTCAAGCCTCGCATAGCTATCCACGTCGCTATCCAATAGATAGCCAATACGATAATGAGCGTGAAGAGCTTGTTCGAGGCGAGCGATGCATCTGTCGCGGAGTCCATACCAATGAATGCGATAGATACTGCACCGAACGTCAGCACCGTAGGATACCATATCGTCGACTCTATCCATTGCAGCCATATCGCCAGGAAGCCTGTCCTCGCACCAAAAGCCTCGCCCACCCAGCGAAATACTCCTCCCTGCTTGTCGGAGAACATCGCTGCGAGCTCGGCAGCCACCATAGCTGTCGGTATGAGGAAGACTATGGCGGCAAAGAGGTAGTAGAACGCCGACGATAGCCCATATACCGCCTCGGAGGTCAATCCTCGGAGGCTCACCACCGCCGTTACGTTCATTATGGCGAGTGTCATCACGCTGAGCTTGAAGCCCACCGAGATATTTTTCTTGTTCTGCTCCATAATGCGTCAGCTTTTAGTGGGTATAAACCTTGCCTTTGAGGTGCTCTTTGCGTTGGCACTTAAGACGTGATGTTGTAGGGTACTCCAGAGCCTCTAACTCCTTTACAGCGTCAGCCATATCCTTCAACAACATATCCGCCATATCGCGTGAGAAGCCCTGACGCACCACAATACGCATCACCGTCATATCGTCAATATCCTTCGGCATTGTGTATGCTGGTACCATCCAACCGCTCTGTCGCAGTTTGTCTTGCAGGTCAAAGAGTGTCCATTTCGCTTTTGCTGCATACTCCGCCTTGAGCGACCAAATAAATAGTGGATTATCCAGCTCTTTTGCATAACATTCGAACGGTACCATCTGCCCAATTTCCTTGTGGCAATATCGAGCAATTTCCATCGAAACTTCCTGTATTTTTCTGTATCCCTCCATGCCTAAGTGCAGGAAGTTGTAATATTGGGCTAAAATCTGTGCCGCAGGACGTGAGAAGTTGAGTCCTACCTGAGTTATGTTTGCTCCCAAATAATTGACACTGAATGACATCTCTTGTGGTAGATACTTCTTGTCTTTCCAAATAACCCAACCCAGACCGGGATAAACCAAACCGTATTTATGGCCCGATGTTGATATTGAGAGCACCCATTTCAGACGAAAATCCCACTTGCGTTCGGGATTAAGAAATGGCAGTATGAAACCTCCCGATGCGGCGTCTACGTGGATTGGAATCTGGTAGCCTGTTTTGGCGTTGTATGCCTCCAATGCGGCATCTAAAGCCTCCACGTCGTCATTCATTCCGGTCCACGTCACACCCTGTATCGGTACTACGCAGATTGTGTTCTCGTCGCACATCTCGATAGCTTTCTGGATGTCGAGTGTCGGATGCTGCTTGCTCAGAGGCACTGTTCGCAGCTCTATCTGCCACAGCTGACAGAACTTCTCCCATACCACCTGATAGCCGCTGCTGATGACCAAGTTTGCCTTATCCAGCGGCTTTCCCTGTGCCTTGCGACGCTCTCTCCAGCGCAGCCATGCAGCCACACCGCCCAACATACACGCCTCAGAGGAGCCTATGCCGACAGCTCCCGCCTTCCACTCAGCTTTCTCTGGTGAGTTCCAAAGGTTTGCCATCATGTTGATACAGCGACCACATATTACCGCCACACGTGGATACTCCGTCTCGTCGATGTAGTTTATCGCCACCGCTTCGTTCATCAGTCGCGTAGCATATTCGTCCATGTTTGTCGTCACGAACGTCGCCAGATTCAGCCGTGGCTGTGTCTGAGGCAACAACTCGTCTTTAACTATGCGATATGCCACCTTTGCCGATGTATGATTCTGTGGAATACGCTCTGATGGAGCAGGCTGTGTCATTGGCGAAGCGCAACATTTTGACGCCTCGCCGCACTGATTTTTCTCTTTTGTCTGATTCATAGCTTATGATTTAAAAAGTGTTATTCCCCACCCAAAATCCATAAACTATGCCAAGCTCACTTCCTCAATTTTCGGCCTCTTCAAAACTTTGTCTTTCCTTTGTTCTAAAAGACAACTCAAGACAAAAAAATCACTTCCAAAGATTGATTTTTCTTAGGAACTTTGTATGTAATAATAAATTTTGAACAGGTTGCGGCCATTTCTTTACTCTCTAATCTCTCTGTGTGGATTCGGCGATGTGTGTTATGGCCATAGCACTGCGCCTGCAATGTTTTAACCACCTATCATTAGTGCAGATAGACCTTAAACTTAAATTTTTATTATGAGTATGTATAACGAGCGTATAGAGCGATTGATTAATGCAGCTCTTGCGGATGGAGAATTGACCGAGAAGGAGAAGCAGATTCTTTTCAAGAATGCTCAGGCTGAGGGTATCGATTTGGATGAGTTTGAGATGATTCTTGAGTCTCGCCTTTACGAGAAGCAGAAGGAGGCTCAGGATGCAGCGCAGGCACAGGCTTTGGCTATGGCACAGTTGCAGACTCAGCAGTTCCAGGCGCAAGCACAGGCTCAGACGGCTCAAGCGCAGGCTCAAGCTGCTCAGGCTCAGGCTCAAGCTGCTCAGACCCCTCCTCCGGTTGCCCCTAAATCTACAAAGTTTGGTGACATCCGTAAGTGTCCTGCTTGTGGCGCTATCGTGGCAGCAGGTTTAGCCTCTTGTTTGGAGTGTGGCTACGCCTTTACCGAGGATGCCGGCACAACAGCCATGGATAGACTCTATGAGCGTTTGAAGGCTATTGACGAGAAGTATGCCAACAAGAGCTTAGGAGATTCTTTCAAGAGCCTTTTTACAACAGGTCAAGATGCTTTTGCGAAACCTAAGGAGAAGATGGAGGCTATAAAGATGTTCAACGTGCCTAATACACGTGCCGAGTTGCTTGGTCTGCTCTCATCACTTCAGCCTCTGGCAGACCCTGAAGGACCTCAGAAAGGTTTCAAAACTTTCGGTAATCAAATTGAGGACCTAAGCTACGGCTATTGGCTTTTGTTTGTAAACTGCATCAACAAGGCTAAGATTAGCTTTGCTAATGATAAGACTTTTGAGCCATATTTCCAGTTCTACGAGGAAAAGACAGCACCTAAGAAGAAGGGTGGTTTCTTCTCAATGTTTAAGAAGTAAAAATTTGCGCTATGGGACTTTTTGGAAGTAAAAAAGAGGGTGGCATAATGGATATTATTCGTTGTGACGAGCCCGAATATTTGGTGTGGAAATGGCGTCCTTCGGGCGAGGCTAACTCTACCGTTAGAGAGAACTCTATCCGTTGGGGCAGCTCACTCCGTGTTAAGGATGGTGAGGTTGCTGTCTTCGTCTATAAGCAGAAGGACGGCACTATGCAGGACTTTATCGAGGGCCCATTCGATGAGACTATCAAGACAGCCAACTTCCCTATTTTGAGTGGCTTGTTGGGCTTGGCTTTCAATGGCAACTCTCCATTCCAGGCTGAGGTCTATTTCATCAACCTGTCGGGCATTATTCAGATTAAGTTCGCTATACCTTATTTCGATGTTTTCGACCCACGTTTCTTGGATTTTGCCGTACCTATGGCAGTCCGTGGTACAGCGTCGTTCAATATCACCGATTATAAGTCGTTCATCAAGTTGCACCGTTTGATTAACTTCGAGTTGGAGGATTTCAAGCTCCAGGTGCGCGATGCTGTTTGCAAGCGCGTCAAGGGTTGTGTCGCGAATGCTCCTACCGACTATCAGATTCCTGTTTTGCAGATTGAGCGCCGTGTCGAGGATATCAGCGACCGCATCCAGGCTCGTCTGAAGGCAGATTTCGAGGAGGATTTCGGTGTTAATTTGCGTCGTTTGGATATCGCAGCTATCGACGTTGATAAGGAGAGCGACGGATATAGCGAGTTGCGTAATGTTACAGCTGCACAGCAGACCAAGACTATCACAGCACAGACCGACGTGAATATCCAGAATCTGCAAGATACTCAGCGCATCACCGCTAAGAATATGGAGGAGACTCTGCGTATTCAGCGTGAGGAGGCTCAGCGTGCACAGCGCTTGCAGACCGAGACTAACTTTATGGGTGCTCACGCTTTGGACCAGCAGACCTCTGTTTTGCAGGCAGGTATGCAGGGCTTAGGTAATATGTCATCTATGGGTGGCGGTGGCGGTATGAACCCTGCCGGCATGATGACAGGTATGATGATGGGCGGTGCTTTGGGTACCCAGATGGCTGGTATGATGAACAATATGGGAGGTCAGATGCAGCAGCAGATGAATACACCTCCACCGGCTCCTCAGTCGCAGTATTTCGTGGCTGTTAATGGTCAGCAGAGCGGTCCATTCTCTATTCCTCAGTTGCAGCAGTTGGCTCAGCAGGGCCAGATTAATGCTCAGACTATGGTATGGAAGCAGGGTATGGCTGGTTGGGATGCTGCGGGCAATGTTGCCGAGTTGGCACAGTTGTTTGCTCCGGCTACGCCTCCTACCCCTCCGGGTATGCCTCCTATGCCGCCAACGTTGTAATCTCTAATCTTTAGAACTATGGAAAATGATTTCAGCTCTTTGGAGCGTCTTATGGAGTTTGGTATGAGTATGGCTGTTGCTCAGCAGATGATAGCCACTATGAATCACTCTATTGGCTCTATGACTGTTCCGGGTGTTAATCAGCCTTTTTGTGAGCAAGTAGAGTATTATGCCGTTATTGACGGTAAGCAGGCCGGTCCCTTTACTGAGGAGAACTTGCAGCAGTTGGCTCAGAAGGGCACGCTTGCGAGCGATACTCTGATGTGGCATCGAGGACTATCCGGTTGGCGTCGTGCTTGCGATATTCCTGTTGCCAATAAGTGGCTGCTATTGTCAAAATAACGTTGTTGAGACCTATGAAATTCAATCTCATAAATTCGCTTTTTGCGTTGCTTTTGGGCGCACTACTCGCCTATATATGCTACGTACTTTGTGACCATCGTTCCCTTGTGACTATACTTGTTGTAGGCAGCTTTATGCAGTTCTTTGTACTTTGTATGGGAGCTTTGGGCGGTCTTTCGTCGGAGTTCAGTCGCACTAACGTTGTTATTCGTTTGTGGTCGTGGTTGTTGCTGATATGCGCCGTTGTGATGAATGTTATTTTTGCTTGCGTTGATTTCAATATCCATTGGTTTGTTATCAGTAACGCCCTTATTCTGATTTTGTTTTTGCTTATCACGGTTGGTATTGCCCGCCAGAAGCAGTAACGAGAATATCTATCTCTATCCAAATGTGCGTCCTCATAGCCTGTGGACGCACTTTTTTTTACTGAAAACCTCAATTACTAATTACTAATTACTCATTGTTTTTTGTGCCCCGAAAGGGTACAAAAAACCGCACCTTCCTTTCGGAAAGTGCGGCTCTCATATAGAGTTTTATGGTTTTATCTTACAAAGCCTTTGCAGCAAACTTGTAAGTTGGAAGACCCTCACCCTCAACATTAATCTCAGTGAAGTACAAAGTCTCCGCTGTAGCACCACCACCGATATAAATCAAGTCCTTAAGCAATGCTGTTTTGCCCTCAGCTTCATGAGGAACAATCTCTCCGCCTGTGATGTTAATCTTCTCAACAACATCTGCAGTGCTAACCTTGCCTGTTGCAACTGGACCGTACAAACGTACTGGATACATCTCAGACTCAATCTTACCACCAGAAATATTTACATTCAAATTGTCGTAAGTTGCATTGCTCTGCTGAATAAATATACCATCATAAGCAGCCTGAATCTCACCACCCATCATATTAAAGTTAGCTGAAACTTCACTGTAGTTATCATAACTTGATGAAGCTACACGAACAGCAGCATCAGATGAAATCAACTTACCGCCATACATATTAAATGTAGTTGGAGTCTTATAAGCTGTACCCCAAGCATTTGGACGAACATCCACAGCATAACCGATGCTCCAGCTACTACCTGTAAGCTCGATAGTACCAGAATAGAGATTCAACTCGCCCTCAAGGTCAATAACCCAACCGGTATTAGAAGTACCCTGTGCGAAAGTAATCTTACCATCTGCATTTGCACTGCTATCCTTAACATTCAAAGTCGCACCATTGTCAACCATAATAAGATGACCCTGACCAGCGTTGCAAGTACCGCTAAGAGTCTTACCATTCAAGTCGAGTGTAATATTCTTACCTGTACCGATTCTGATGGTCTTATTATATGTTGTATTCGCGATAAGTTCGAAGTCAACACCCTTCTCCAATGCCTTGTCAAGAGTGGTATATTCATTATCAGCTGTATATACAATGTTGATTGAGCAGTTATCAACATTATTCTCCAGTGTTAATGTATTTTCGTGGTCATAAACGCTGATAGCCTCCGCATTGTTACCATCAAAGCTACAGTTCTTAATACTAACAGTATTGTTGATGTTTGTGCTGCTGTTGCTCCAGACAATTATACCATAACCAGAATATCGATCGTGAGTTGGATACAAACTTGTAATCTTAGCACCGTCAATATTGTATGTGTTGTTACCTGCACCCCAGAGGTTAAAGACATTAGCACCCTCAAACTCACCACCATTTACGGTGATGCTGTTGCCAGTATTACCATTCATTTGATTAACTGCATACGCCCAGTCGCAACCATAAGGAGCCTTAAATCTAACAGTACTGTTGTTGATAGTAAGATTAATGCCAGAGTGATCTCGTAGAATATTGATACCACGAACATCGTTTGAGCCTGTTCGCTCATATGCAGCAAACATATCAAGATCGTTGATTACAACATTGATATTGTCTGCGTCAATATTGAACAAGCGGTCAGCAGTAGATGTAATAGTATTATCGTTACCATTAATCTTCACGCTCTTTGTAAGAGTAATGATTTGGCTTGTCTCAATATCAGCACCCAACTCTACCTCAGCACCGTCAGTCAAGAACTCAAAAACAGATGCGTCGCAGAAAGTACCGCCCTTCACGAAGAATACCTGTGAGTTGGCTGTACCACCCGCGTAGTTGCGACATACAATTGCACCGTTGAAAGTACCACCATTTATAGTTGCAACCATCTCGTCTACATCATTACCAAAGTCGAGTAAACGAATTGCATTTGGAGTACCTGGAGTAGCGTTGAAAGTACCACCGTTGATAGTCAAAATACCCTTATTAGGCTTTGCACTTACATTGTGGAAGTCAATAGCACCATTGAAAGTACCACCATTGATAGTAACATTTGACAAACCTGCCTCCGTACACCAGATACGAACAGTGCTATACTTTGAGTTGTTTGTCAATGTACCGCTGTTGATTGTCAAAGTACCAAAGTTATCTACACAGTGAGGATAACCATAGTCGCCAACAGTTTCGTTACTGTTATTAAGCACAGTTACGTTTTCCAATGTGAGAGTGCCTGCATTGCGAATGGTGCTAGACGAGTAATTTACATCAGCAGTAAGAGTATTGGTATCAGTATAATCCAATGTACCGTTAGAGATAACCAAAGTACCCATGTTCTCAATCATTGAGAAAGTAGATGTTGGTTTCTTTTCGTATGAGAGCTTAAAGCCACCCAAATCGAGTGTAACCTTCTTGCCTGCCTCGATAGTCAAAGCTGCAGTTGGCTCAGCAGCACGTGTGCCAAACAAGTCGTTCAAATCGATATCGCCTGTAAGGATAATCTGGTCTGGGTCATTAGTATCGTCAGCATCGTTCAACGCGTCAAATACATCAGCAAGGTCCTGTGCAGAAGCAACTGTTACAACATCTACATTGTGCTCTGTAGTCTCAAATCCCTCCTTAATCTCAACGTTGAATGTACCCTCGCTTGTGAGCAAGCTACCTACGATATTTGTACGATAGTTACGCTGAATAGGTACAGTAGCGAATGTCTTAACCTCGCCTGTACCCAACTTGCCAGCCACGTCAGTGTAAGTGAACTCAACATCCACCAAAGACTTCTCAGCCGCAGGGAAGAGGTAGTTTACAGCCAACACATCGGTTTTAGTCTGAGCAGCAGCAGTACCAAAAGTAACTGTGCCCTTTGTCAAACCCTTGTGGTTTGCCAAGTCGAAATCGGTGTACGCACCCTCAACAACAACCTTTACATCCTTAACTATAACGCCAGACTTTGCAGCCTCCGTAGCGTCGTTGGTCTTGATGTTCAGCTGAGCGAAAGGACGCTTCAACTCAACAGACTTTGTTACAGGACCTGTAATCTCTGGGATGTCGTTTACGTAAGCATAGAAAGCATCGTAAGCCTCAGAGTTGCTAACCAATGCAGCAGCATTAGTGTAAGCTACGGTCTTAGCGTCGAAATTCACTGTGTAAGGCGAAGCAGGAGCCTCAGCCCAGAAGAGAACATCGTACTCCATACCGTTTACGAAAGGAATCTCCACGGTAGCAGTTTTGTTTGTGAGAGTTTCAGGCTGTCCCTCAAAGAGCTTAGAGCCATCAACGCGGTTGTAAACAGCATACTTCAAAACGGTAGCTGTCAAGCCGTCGCCGTGTGCACGAGTTGCGAGCTCAGGAGTAGAGATAGTGAAAGTCACGACTGACTCCTCACCGCCCACAGGCTGAGCAACCTCGTCCTTCGAACAAGCTGTCATCAACATTCCAAATGCTGCAACAGCAATCAAAAGAAATTTTTTCATAGTTTAAAATTAATTAAGTGTATAATGTATAAAAGTTATTAGCCACCAACATAAATTTGCCAAAATAGTTGGCAGTTCAGTTTTGTAGGCAAATAAAAATATACATATATACATTTTATATCACAAATATTTTGCAATAAAAATTTTTATAACGGTCTGTGCAAAAGAACTTTATGTTTATTCAAAGCGGCAATATTTTGCGTAATAAATGACAATTACCGACAAAAATAAAATGTATAAATAAATAAAAATGAATCCAAAACACTACTAATAATAACGCCTAATAATTGCTCTCTTTGTTGTTTTTTTTACGGTGTCATATTCTTCTATTTTTTTTGTCGTTTCTTTCTGGATTTGAGTAGTTGTATTATCGGTTTTACTAATCTCTTTCAGATAAAATTATGCTGATGTTACAATGATATTTTGCATCTTTTCATTTCACATTTTCTATCCCTTTTGAGCCTGTCTCTTTGGTGTGTATTTTCTTTTCTTCTTTTAACGTCAGGGTGTTAAATAAAGTCAAAACTATGTCTAAAAATCCCCCCCCCCCCTAGCCATAATTTACGTATGTTTGTTGTTACATTTTATGAATTCTTGATACAAATATAATCAATTTTGAATG
>JAGAOZ010000013.1 GCA_017623505.1 Alistipes sp. | reverse complement strand
CAGCTGGTTAGAATACGTGCCTGTCACGCACGGGGTCAGGGGTTCGAGTCCCCTACGCACCGCTCTTAAGCAACCGAAGTTTTTCGGTTGCTTTTTTTTGTGCGTAGGGGACTCGTTCAACCCGTGGCGGCGCGGCAGAGTGGTCTTCGTGTGATTATGCGATGGCGTATCGCTATGCGATAACAATGTAACGAGTAGATGATTTCAAGTGAATAAATTCACTCGCTCTCATCAACTCATTACATTGACCTACGGTCCTCCGCCCTCGCAATCACTCTTGCTCTGCTCGCACCTGCGGCGGTCGGTCGAGTCAGTTCTGCTAAACAACGGTTAGAAATTGATGATATGTATATGGCGGTCGATGCCGAAATATATGTGTTGATGTATTCTTTTTTACTAAGGTATATTTCGGCTTCAACCCGTGGCGGCGCGGCAGAGTGGTCTTCGTGTGATTATGCGATGGCGTATCGCTATGCGATAACAATGTAACGAGTAGATGATTTCAAGTGAATAAATTCCCTCGCTCTCATCTACTCATTACATCGACCTTCGGCCTTCCGCCCTCGCAATCAATCTTCGCTCTGCTCGCACCTGCGGCGGTCGGTCGAGTCGATTGCGCTAATTAACGGTAGAAGAAGTGGGGCAATGATATGGCGGTCGATGCCGAAATATATGTGTTGATGTATTCTTTTTACTAAGGTATATTTCGGCTTCAACCCGTGGCGGCGCGGCAGAGTCAGTTACGCTAAACAACGGTTGAAAAAAAATGCTTGTCGATTATGGTAGCACCGCAAGTTAGTAGCCTAAAAATTTCGGTTGCTTTTTTTGCCGGCTAAGATATATTTCGTATATTTGTAGTAGCATTGCGGAATACGCAATGTTTTAGATGGCATTTAGGGCTGTCGTATATTTTGTTAATCAGTTTAATAATATAATTGCCTATGAAGCATAGCGTATAGTTGGTACGCACATTTTAGACATATTGAAAAAGCGTTTTAGCTTTATTCTGTCACTTCGGAAGTTTGGCGACTAAAAAAAGGTAGATAGGAATAATAGTTGAAATGCTCGCACTATTCAGTGCGGGCTTTTGGTTATTCATCTACCTAGGTTATGCCAAACACCTCGAAGTGGAATAAACAGATTGTCCCGCGCTTTTTTTTTGTGCGTATAATAAAGGTTTGGGGGCATAATTATTTAGACCATATAAAATAGAATTAATTATATGGTTATTTTATGAACTTAAAAAAACATTTAGATTATGAAACGTACTATTTTCACACTTGCAGCTATGGCTCTTATCCTTGGCGCATCAGTTACCCCTACTGTGGCAAATGCTATGAATAACACAGTGCAGATTGAGGATTCAAAAAATGATGTAGATCGTATGCTTGACCAGTATGAGGACTTTGTTAATAAGTCTATTTCTCTTTTGAAAAAGGCGGAGGCTGGTGATATGACGGCTATGAAAGAGTATGCAGAGCTTACCAAGAAGGCCCAGGCTTTGCAGAAGCAACTTGAGCGTTACAAGGGCGATATGACCCCAGCGCAGCTTGCTCGTCTCCAGAAGATTGTTATGAAACTCGCCTCAGCTATTTAGCGTTCCGATTTCCTGAAAGGGGTGGCCATATTGCTATGGCTACCCCTTTCACTTTTCAGTTTATTCTACTTTTGGCGGAAGTAAATCTGGATAGGCACTCCCGAAAAGTCCCATTGCTCACGCATCTTATTCTCAAGATAGCGGCGGTAAGAGTCCTTGATATACTGCGGCAGATTGACAAAGAAGGCAAACTGCGGAGTAGGTGTTGGGAGCTGAGTAGCGTACTTGATACGGATATACTTACCTTTGACCGATGCCGGTGGATAATCCTCGATAACAGGCAAAATAAAGTCGTTGAGCTCAGAGGTTGGAATACGGCGACGACGTGAGTTATAGACGCGGATAGCCTGCTGCAAAACCTCCAAAATACGCTGTTTGTTGATTACCGAGGTGAAGATAATAGGAATATCTGAGAATGGAGCGAGCTTCTTCTCCAAGAACTCACGCCACTCCTTCATCGTGTTGCTTTCCTTCTCAATCAAATCCCACTTATTGACCACGATAACACAGCCCTTACGGTTGCGTACAATAAGATTATGAATATTCAAGTCCTGCGACTCCAGACCCTGCTGAGCATCCAACATCAAGATACACACATCGGAATTCTCGATAGCACGGATAGAACGCATAACAGAGTAGAACTCCAAATCCTCCATCTCCTTACCCTTCTTACGCATACCTGCGGTATCGACCAAATAGAAGTCCATATCGTACTTATTGTAGCGGGTATGGATAGAGTCGCGGGTAGTACCTGCAATATTGGTAACGATATTACGCTCCTCGCCAAGCAAAGCATTAGTGAGCGACGACTTACCAACGTTGGGGCGACCTACGATAGTGATGCGTGGCAAATCCTCCATCTCCTCCGCCTTAGTATCTTCTGGCAGACAACGGAGAATCTCGTCCATCAAATCACCCGTACCGCTACCCGACATCGAAGAGATGCAGTATGGGTCGCCAAGGCCCAAAGAGTAGAACTCGTGTGATTGGTATATCAAATCGTAGTTATCGACCTTGTTGCAGACAACAAGAGTCTTCTTGCCCGAACGACGCAACACATCGGCCATCATCATATCCAAATCGGTAACACCTGTCTTGACCTCGACCATAAACAGAATAAGGTCGGCCTCCTCAATAGCCAACAGCACCTGACGGCGGATATCATCCTCGAAAATATCGTCAGTATTGACAGCGTAACCGCCTGTGTCGATAATAGAGAACTCCTTACCGTTCCAATCGGTCTTGCCGTAGTGGCGGTCACGTGTTGTACCTGCCGTCTCATCGACAATAGCCTGACGATGACCTACAAGACGGTTAAAAAGTGTCGATTTACCCACATTAGGGCGACCTACGATAGCTACCAAACTCATAATATTCTACTGTTTTGTACTCCTAAAAGGAGTAAGTGTTACCTTTTTCGGCGACAAAGATAGTAAAATTTGGGCTAACACACAAAAACAAAGGAGAATCCCGAAGGACTCTCCCTGTTTTGCAGAATTTAATTGATTATTAAATCGTATAAAATTTATTGGTAATCCTTTAGAATGAGAACACCAAACGGCCCTGAAGCGCGTGGAAGTTCTTGTCATAAGGATACTTATCACGCTCGAAGCAGTTGTAAGTGTAATCAACCAACATGTGAACGTACTTGTTGAATGAGTAGTTTACACCCAAAGTAACAGCGTGGAGCTTACCACCGCCGATAGACTTAGATGAAGCTGGATAGTCGAGCAACATACCCTCGTCGATGTACTGATCCCTTGGAAGGAAGTAGTATGCACCATCCTCGATGTCGTTCAAGCCTGTGTAGCTGTAACGAGCAACAATCTCCAAAGTCTTACCACGCATACCACCAACGATACCATTCTTGCTGTCGTAGCGGTAAGGCTCACCGAAAATCATAAAGCCAGCCTCTACGTAAGCACCGTGGAAGTTAGAGGTCTTAAGTGGATTACCTGCCTGCCATGAAGCCAAAGAACCCCATGACCACTCAGTACCGAGCTGGTTCTTGAAGAGAGTCTCGTCGTCGCGCTCCTTAGCGATGCTCTTGTAGATGTACTCACCACGAGCAAAGAACTTAGGAGATACGTACATAGCCTCAAAACCGAGATTCAACACGTCAGAAGCCCAAGGCACCTGTGCGTTCATAAAGTCAGAGTTAGTGTCTACGTAAGTCTCAAAAGGAGTAGAGAGAGTAACGTTAGTCTTTACAACACCCTGATAGTTCTCACCTGAGTTAATCTTAGCATAGCGTGCGTTGATACCTACGTGCAAAGCGTGATTCTCAGAGTTGATAGGACGATACAACCAACGACCACCGAGAGTTACACCCTGGAAGCCTGCCAACTGATCGTTGTAGAGGTTCTCAGCGAAGATACCCTGGTTAGCGAAGAACTTCTCACCTGCATACTTGTAAGCAACACCCAACTGACGGCCAGCAGCCAAAGCACGTGTAGCAGCTGAACGAGAGATGAAGTGGTAGCTACCGATAGATGTGTTACCTGCCATATTTGATGGGTCGCAGAAATAACCAGCCTTGATAGACTGAGTATCACCCCAGCTGTACTGCAAATAGATATCCTTCTGCTTGAACTTACCCTTAGAGAAGTCGAAGTCAGCGTAGAAATACCAATCATTGAACTTCATAGAGGTACGGATACGAGCATCGGTCAATGCAGCACCCGACTTAAGTGGTGTGAAATCTGAGTGGTAATAAGCCACGTCAGCCATCATACGAGCACCAATAGTGAACTGTGCATCGTTGTTCTTACTACCAATCTGGATAGTAGGAGCTGTGTCAAAATCCTGTGCAGCAACGTTTGCCAGGGTAAAGAGTGCCATGATAGGCATCAATATATATTTTTTCATAACTTCTTTATTCGATTTATGAGTTAATACTTACTATTTAGACAAAGTCGCTGATTAGTAACCAAGGCGGTCCAAACATGCCGAAGCGTTCTCAACCTCCTGTGGAGCATCTGGATGACGCAAGCCCTTGTCAATCATATACTGCAATGTAAGCTCTGAACGGTTAGTGAACAAACCATCGAGGTAAGGAGCAGCGAAGTCGCTTGCGCCATAGTGCCAATCACCGAAGTATACGTGCATCTGCTCCATAGTATCGAATGAGTATGGGTGGTTGAGCAAACCAGCACGGCGAATCATATCGTGCATCCAAGGAGCATTCATCTCGAAGTAGTTGTTAGGAGCACCTGCGATAGAAGGGCCAATGATGTGTGCCAAGTTATCAACAGCGATATTGATGTATGCAGCGTACTGAGTAGGGGTAATCTGGTCGTGCCACAAGAGGAAACACATAGGAATCTGACCCTTGTAAAGCTCAGCTGAGCGGCGCAAAGACTCCCAAGAGAAGGTCTGAAGGATAACCTTACCGTTAGTGTTACCAACGTTTACCTTCTGCTTACCATCATCACCTGTTACGTAGAAAGGTGTGTTGTCAGCCTCAGGAGCAGTGATAACGTTCCAGCCAAGGCGGTCCAACTCGTCGTATACCATCTGCTCGAAGTTAGATGGGTTCAACCAAGACTCCTTGAACTCAAGGTAGATACCTGGGCGGTTGCCTGTATCCTGTGGGTCATCAACATACTCGAACTCATACTTAAGGCAAGTGTGTGGGTTAGCTGGATCCCAAGTACCTGTCAAAGTGTAAACACGGTCACCATTAGCATCACGCTTAAGCATCTTACCCTCGGCGTACATAATCTGGTCCTCAAGTGAAGATACATACTGCTTCTGTGTAGAGAAAGCCTCACGAGCCTGCTCAGGCATATCCTCGTTGAACCAAGTACCTGCGTCGAGCATCATCAACTCCTCGTAGAAATAAGACTTAGTGTAGAATGGGGTGAAGCTCAAACGGTCAGCCTGAACCTGTGCCTGTGCCTCAGCCTCGGTCATACCTGCACGCTCCATATAGAACTGAACACGTGTCTCAGGTACTGTCTCACCAAATACGTTCTCGATGTTAGTAGTACGCTTCAAGTTGTCATCGTGGTTAGCCAAGATAACACCATCCTTAGAGCACTGAAGGTCTGACTCCAAATAATCAGCACCAATCTCACGAGCCCAACGCCAAGCAGCCTCGGTCTCCTCTGGTACCCAGAACACTGAACCACGGTGTGCAACTACTGCCATATCAGGCACATAGTCACGTACCCTTGCCATCTCAGGTGAGATGTGCTTAGTCTCGATGCGAGCTGCATCCTGATCGGTATTGGTTACATCCTGCTTCTCACATGAGATAAGAGCGAAGACCATGACGAATGAAACCAATGACATTGCAATTGTCTGCAAAAGATTTTTAGTTTTCATACAATTATTAATATTAGGTTAAAAAATAAGTATTTAGTTCTTTTTCTTATTAACAAGATAACGCTCTGCGTTGAAAGTGAGGGCCATAAACAACACTGACAAGCCACAAGCAGCCAACAGCAATACAAAGGTCCAATTCCAACCTGCGTGCTCAGCCACGAAACCAATCAACATATTAGCCAACAGAGCTGTACCGAAGAAATAGCCGAAGAAGCCTGTCAGACCGGCTGCTGTACCTGCGGCATTCTTTGGTGCCAAATCCAGAGCCTGAACACCGATAAGCATAACAGGACCGTAGATGAAGAAACCAATAGCGATAAGCGAAATCATAGCCAAAGTGAAGTGTCCGATAGTTGATGAGTACCAATACAAGCCCAACGCAGCGGCAACAATCACCATAAACAGAGCCGTAGGCAATGCACGACGTCCCTTGAAGAGGTAGTCAGACAACCAACCACAAATGAGTGTACCAGGGATAGCGGCTGCCTCGTATGCGAAGTATGCCCAGCCTGCCTGCTTGATATCGAAGTTGTACTGCTCCTTAAGAAGAGTTGGCGCCCAATCCAAACATCCGTAGCGAATCATATATACGAATGCGTTAGCAATAGCGATATACCACAAAAGCTTATTGTTAAGCACGTACTTGAAGAAAATCTCCTTAGTAGAAAGAACTGTCTCAGACTTTGCAGAGTAGTTCTGCGGATAGTCATTACGCCACTTCTCAACCGAAGGAAGACCACAAGACTGTGGAGTGTCGCGGATAAGGATATAGGCCAAAATAGCAACCAAAATAGCTACTGCCGATGGGAAGATGTAGGTACCTACCAAGAAGTAGTACTCGGTGTTCTGTCCAAAGAACCAGCAGCCAAACCACATAGCACCATAAGCGGCCATAGGACCGATAAGCGCACCACCAACGTTGTGTGCACAGTTCCAGATAGCCATCCAAGTACCACGCTCCTTAACTGAGAACCAGTGAGTCATCACACGTCCGCAAGGAGGCCAACCCATACCGCCAAACCATCCAATAGCGAAGTTTATGACAGCCATCAGCGCAATAGCCCAAACCTTATTCTCCGGACCAAACGCCACCATAGGCACAATCATAAACATCATTGCCAAAGATGAGAGAATCAAGCCCAAAGGCAAGAAAACACGAGCATTACTTCTGTCAGAAACGCTACCCATCAAGAACTTTGACAGTGCATACGCAATAGCGTTCATAGACAAAACGATACTCAACTCATCTTTACCGAATCCGAATGGCTCCATCTCAGGAATAGCCATCGAGAAGTTCTTACGCACAAGGTAAAAACCGGCATAGCCAATGAAAATACCGATAAAGACCTGCAAACGCTTTGACCAATAGTCGGAATTTACTTTGGCATCTGTACGTTCCGGCTTATATGCCGGAGGAGTCAAGAAATTTGCCATAAATTGTTGTTTTAGGTTAATGTTAATAATTATTTGTTGTATTACTTAATGTTATTCAAAGCCTTAGTACGCTCTACATCCAACGCCTGAGCCAATATCGAGATAGGGTTCTCGACCTTGACACCCGTAGACATCTCTATCTGCCACTTGCAAGTCTCGCAGTCGCAAGCAACGACATCGACACCGAAATCGGCTATCTGCTTAAAGAGTGGCGCGCCGATAGCTTGAGAGTACTTATAATTCTCACGCTTAAAACCGTAAGTTCCTGCAATACCACAGCACAATGAATCGAGCATCAACAACTCCAGACCAGGAATCATACGCATCAGCGAGGTAGAATAGATAGACCAACCGAGTTTCTCCATGTGGCAAGGGGTGTGATAAGCAGCCTTCATGCGGAAATCATCACGGAACGCAAGCTTAATCTTACCCTCATCAACCAAACGATACAAGAAGCGTGTTGCCAAATTAACCTGCTCACGAACATCGCCATTCTCAAGGCCGAGGATATGATGATACTCGTCACGAATCGTAAAGGTGCAGGTTGTACTTGTTGCGATAACCTCACGCTGCTGAGCAACAGAGTGACGAATCTCCTCCAAATTGCGCTTAGCATCACGTGTAGCCTGCTTAATAAGGTTATTAGAAATCTTCGCCACACCACAGCAACGCTCCTTCTCCATAAGTTGCACACCATAACCAACAGCGTTGAGAATCTTTACCAAATCCTTACCCAGCTGAGGATAGTTATAGTTGGCGTAACAGCCGTGGAAATAGGTCACCTGATTAGGTAGCGCAGCCTGCGACTTCTCGGCATGACGCTTAAACCACGTAGTGAAACGCTGAGAAGCATACTTAGGGAAGGTGCGGTGAGAGTCAATCTTCAAAGTCCAATCCATCAACTTCTTAACAGGCTTAAGCTTAACTGTCGTATTGACAACAGGGGCAAAAGTAGAAGCCAAAGTGCCCATAAAATCGGTATTTGCCAAGATACGCTCACGCAAACCCGGACGAAGCTTACTATGCTTAATACGAGCCAACTGGATAATATCGCCAATCTTTACGTTCGATGGGCAAGCCACTTCACAACGCTTACAATTAAGGCAGTACTTCAACGCCTCATCGTAAAACAACGGCTTCTTCAAGCGGTAACGTTCGCCATCGGGACCCGCCTGCTTTGGACCAGGATATTCGGGATTGACAGCCGTCACAGGACAGTATACGGTACAGATTGTACACTTGATACACTGCTCGAAATTATTGCTCGATATATTGCTCTTCTGGTAACTCATACTCTTATCGGAAGATTAAGCATTAATTATCTGGTCTGCAACAAAGAGTGCCGTGGTAATGGCTACGCCACCACCTGTACCCTCTGCAATAGGATTCTGATTAGCCAACACCGAACCAGCGGCGTAGAGATTCTCGACAGTCTTGCCTGCCAAACGGCAACGTAGACGCTCATCGGTCACAACACCGTAACCCATATATGGTTGGTGGGCATATAAATCTTGATTATACCACTCTGAACGAGCCTGGTCAGCTACGATATCCAATCCAAAGATAGGCTCGTAGATATGCTCCTGACTCGCTATAAGGCCATGGCTGAAGAAACTGCCCGAAGCAAGGATAAAGTTGTCGGCATGAAACTCCATATCGCCATGATTAGCTGTGCGCACCGAGATAAGTTTGTTGTCACGAATCTCGCCGCCACAAACGTTATCACCCAAGAGGTAGACACCACCCAACTTCTGGAAATAGTTCTTCAACTGAATCTGGGTACGAACACCCGGTACAGAAGCAGGCATCGTAGGGATGAAATAGAGCGGAACACGCACCTGAGAACGCAAAGCCGAAACAGCCTCAGCGTCGAACATACCAAAGACAGCCGGCATAAACACCACCTCAGCATCTCCGATGCGGCCACGGAGCTCGGTAGCAATCTTCGAGAGAAGGTCACCTGTCATAATACGTGCAATATTGGTAGCGCGCATCTCGGTAGCACTCTCGCGCAGATGCTCAAACTCAGCCAAAGTAAGGGTATGATGAACGGTATCGACACCTCGCTTAGCAAAGAAGTTATCCAAAAACTTAGGATAGAAATCCAGATAGCCGTCAAAATTGACGATAGCAACCTTGCGCCAAGGCAGCGTCGTTGCGTTATCGAGCGTCGCATAGTCACCCAAAGTAAGCCAAGCCGACTTAGCCATACCGATAGGTGTGATACGGTAGTGATTCTTCTCAACACTGCCCGAGACCTCTACTCCAGCCTCCGCAAAGAGCGCAGGAACAGCCTCCGCATAACGTTTCACAGCATCAAGGCCAATGGTTTGATATGGATGAGTAGAAGGCATCTGAGCAATAGCAGCCAAAGGATTATCCTCGCTATCGATAAGTTCAAAGGAGCCAGAACTAAAGTGTAAAGCACTCTGACCGGCAGAGATAATAGCAACCTTACGGCCAGCACGAGCAAGTGCTATACCGCTGAGCAAACCACTCAGGCCACCGCCTATGATGATAGTTTCGTACTTCATATTTAGTCCTTATTTGGTGTTACCATTTGATTTATACCACATACGCCATTATATAGCCACGAGGTAAACTGAATCTCAGCCAAAGTCTCGCCCCAAGCGATAGGATACATACCCTTCCAACGCTCATTCAGGAACGACGACAAATCACTCAACGTACGCTCAGCACAACCATTAGCCTTACCCAAAAGACCCGCAGCACGACAAGCACACAGCTCGCCCTGACAAGTACCCATACCCATACGGGTACGACGACGGAGGTTAATGAGATTGTGAACGTGGAGATTCTCGATAGCATAGTTAATCTCGCCAACAGAGACCTGCTCACACTCACAAACAAGAGCATCGTCATTGGCGTTATGTGATGATATATAGCGGCTCATAGTACCGTGGCGGCCCTCGGCAGCCTTCTGCTCGGTACTGAGCTCGATGATATGCTTGCGCTTAGGTGATTCTGTCTGCTCTGAGCCAGGCAGAGGAGTCTTAGCTGTCAAGCAATGAGCCGTACGGCCAAGTTTCTTACATGCCAAATCAGTAGCCCACTCCGCCATCAAGCGATAGGTCATCAACTTACCACCTGTAATGGTGATGAAGCCCTCCAAACCGTCACGCTCAGCGTGGTCTAGACATACAATACCGCGGCTAATGCTACGGCCCGATGGGTCATTATCGGCAGCAACCAAAGGGCGCACACCCGAATAGGCTCGCAAAATGCGCGTATTAGCCAACACCGGAGCCAAACGAGAACCCTCACGCAAGAGAACATCAACCTCCTCAGGGGTCACCTCATTCTTATCAATCTCATCATAAGGAATGCGGCTCGAGGTAGTGCCAATCAAAGAGATAGTATCGCCAGGCACCAAAATATCGGCATCGGCAGGCTTACGACAACGGTTGATAACAACGCTATTTACACGGTGACCAAAGATAAGAAGAGCACCCTTCGCAGGGAACATATTAATCTTAACGCCCGCCAATTCAGCTACGTGAGCTCCCCAAATACCGCAAGCATTGATAATTACATCGGCATAATAGGTAGACTCGGCACCTGTACGGATATGACGCAGATTAACACCCTCCAAACGATTCTGATTCTTCACAAAACCTACAACCTCGTTATAGGTGATAATATCTGCACCATGCAGGCGAGCATCTACGACATTGGCAGTAGTCAAACGGAAAGGATCAACGGCTCCGTCGGGAACACGTACAGCACCAATAATATCGGGATTTACCGAAGGCTCCATACGGATAGCCTCCTTAGGGTCCAACACCTCGGCATTGATACCCGCAGCCTGACAAGACTCAACAAACTTCGCCTGATATGACAAATCGTCCTCAGGCAGAGTAATAAACAAACCGCCTGTCTCCTCGACGCAATGACGAGCGATTCGACGCAGAATCATATTCTCGCTGATACACTCCGAAGCCGACTCTTGGTCAGTTACAGCATAGCGCGCTCCGCTGTGTAACAGACCGTGGTTACGACCGGTAGCTCCGGCTGTAAAATCTTTACGCTCAACAAGCAAGGTTTTAAGCCCTCGCATCGCACAATCTCGTGCAGTACCTGCTCCGGTAGCTCCGCCACCGATGACGATTACGTCGTAATGATTCATTTTGGTTTGTAACATATTATATTGTGTTTCGCAATAAAATAAGTTTCATTTCGCAACAAAAGTAAAACGATTTTATTTAATAACAAAATTTTTTGCAATAAAAATAACATAATTTATCTATTTTTTAATTAAAATTTTATAAAAACATCCTAACGCCGCTAAGAATCAACCATTTAGCAAAAACACCACAAGAAATATTTTTTTAAAGAAAATATAGCAGTTTCGTTTTGATTAACATAATTTTATTATATTTGCAAAAAGAAAGCCCATTTTTTATCAAAACGAAACAAATATGACAAAGGAAGAACGACATGAATTAATACTTGAGACCCTCATTAAGCATGAATCGGTCCAGGTATCAGACCTCTCTACCCTGCTCGAAGTATCGGCGGTAACGATACGTAAAGACCTTACAGAGTTAGAGAAGGAGAATAAGCTCTACCGAAGCCATGGAAAAGCAATTCTGATAAATCCATACATCAATAATCGTTCCGTAAACGAAAAGGAGAAGCTCGCAACAGACGAGAAGAACCACATCGGCAAGACTGCGGCAGCGATGATAACAAAAGATGACTCGATAATTATCGCTTCGGGAACAACCGTGCATGCCTTGGCGCGTAACATACGCCCTATTCACAAGCTGACGGTAATCTCGGCATCGTTGCAGGTGTCAGAGATTTTAGCTAACAACGAGGCTATTGAGATTATCCAGCTGGGAGGTACACTGCGCCATAGTTCCAACTCTGTGGTAGGAAAATACGCTGAGGGTATACTTTCGAGTTTCTGTTGCAGCAAATTGTTCTTAGGTGTAGACGGTATCGACTTGGAGTTTGGCATCACAACGACCGACGTACGTGAAGCAGACCTCAATAAGGAGATGATGCGCATAGCTCAGAAGTGTATCGTACTGGCAGACTCATCTAAATTCCGTCGTAGAGGTTTTAGCAAGATAGCCAATATAGAAGAGGTAGATATAATCATCACCGACGCAGGTATTCCGGACTCAATCGCCCGCCGCATTGAGGAGATGGGTATCGAACTGATAATTGCCGAATAACGATACCTATATATAATATTGAGAGAACTGCATCTTTTCGAGCGAAGATGCAGTTTTTTTTATTTTGGGGAAGAAAAAAAGAAAATTGAGTTTCTGATTATGGGTATCAGCAAGCGTGTTCGATAAGCGGTAGATTGCCACGAAATAGCATAGGGCGTGGTTGTGTAGCAGGCAGGACAGCAGATGCTATTTCTCGCAATGAGGTGATATATAATTTTGAATTTTGAATT
>JAGAOZ010000012.1 GCA_017623505.1 Alistipes sp. | reverse complement strand
CGCAGCAGCTCGGCATTACACGCCAGACACTCTATAACAAGATTAAACGCTACGGCTTGTGAAACGACAGCAGAACATACCTTACGGCAAAATCGGTGCATACGCGGCGGTCATTATCCTGATGGCTGCCTTGTCGGGCTATGTCTGGGCGACCAACCGCCACGCACACCTCATAGCCACCATTCCGATTATCATCTTCTGCCTCTTTCGACTATTCCATATCTACAACGAGTTAGTCGAGCGACTAATGTTTGTATTCAACGCTGTGCAGAACGACGACTACTCATTCCGCTTTACCGAAAACCCCAATATCACACGCCACGTCTTGGTTAATCAATCGCTCAACCGCATCAAGGAGGTTATGGATAACGCCAAGATGCAGCTTCGTGAAAGGGAAAAATACTTTGAGCTGATTATGGAGTGTGCTGCTATCGGTATCGTTACTGTGATGGAGAATGGTATTGTGGCACAGACCAACTCGAAGGCTCTCCGTATCGTGGGTATGGAGCGACTGAACCATATCGACCAGCTACGAATCCTTAGCGAAGAGCTTTGCGAGGCGATGCACCGCATCGAGCCGGGCGCACAGCTGACCGCTCGCGTTGCCACCGAGATTGGCGACCAAAATTTGGTGTTGAGCTGCTCGGCAATGGAGTTTGGTGGCAAACGTTTGCGTGTTATCTCTATCGGCAATATCCACGAAGAGTTGGACCGCAAGGAGGTGGAGTCGTGGGAGAAACTGACGCGCATCCTTACGCACGAGATTATGAACTCGCTTGCGCCCGTAACCTCTATCAGCCATACGCTCCTCTCGTCGTCGGGCGATGCCGAGACTATGCGTCAGGGACTCGAAACGATACATGCGACCTCGGACCGTCTGCTCCGCTTTGTTGATTCATTCCGTGCCGTTACACGCATCCCCGCACCGCAGAAAGCGCCGTTCTACCTCTCGGAGTTGGTGGCAGAGTCGCTATCGCTCATTCCGCACGAGGGTATCGAGGTTGAGGTGGGCATCGAACCAGCGGATACTATGCTCTATGCCGACCGTGCGCTGATGTCGCAGGTGATGGTCAATCTGCTGAAAAATGCCACCGAAGCACTCTTGACGCAGGATTGTGACCGCAAGATAACCATCCGCTCCACCATTGACGCGGAGGAGCGCATCCAAATAGAGATTACTAACAACGGAAAGGCAATCCCTGCCGAGGTCGCCGAAAATATCTTCACGCCATTCTTTACGACCAAAACCGACGGCTCCGGTATTGGCCTTGCCGTCTCTCGCCAAATCATCCGCCTCCACGGCGGCTCATTGCGTCTCAAACACAACGAGGAGGGCAAGGTAACATTTGCTGTTGTCATCGAGTAAAAAACTTGAACCAGGCATAAAAAACAAAAAGATGTCTTATGACATCTTCTTGCTTTGATTGGTTTAGTCGGGATGACTGGATTGGCTACTACGCAGCCCAAGGGTCTGCTTCGCTTGACGCCTTTCCAGTTCCACTTGCCGCGGGGGCACTTAAAACCACTCTTCGCACGAAGATTGCTTGCGCAACCTCCTTTTGTTTTCCACGCCTTTGTCTGCAAGTAATCTTGCACTAAGGCATAAAAACAAAAAGATGTCTTATGACATCTTCTTGCTTTGATTGGTTTTGTCGGGATGAGGATTGGCTACTACGCAGACAAAAGGTCTGCTTCGCTTGACGCCTTTCCAGTTCCGCTTGCCGCGGGGGCACTTAAAACCACTCTTCGCACGAAGATTGCTTGCGCAACCTCCTTTTGTTTTCCACGCCTTTGTCTGCAAGTAATCTTGCACCAGGCATAAAAAACAAAAAGATGTCTTATGACATCTTCTTGCTTTGATTGGTTTTGTCGGGATGACTGGATTCGAACGGCGAAGCCGAAGCCGAAATACCTTTGAAAATAAATATCTTTTTATTTCGGCAACCTCCTATCAACAGAATACCAACCATCTTGACATAATAGAATAGTGCCAAGCGAAGCGAGGCTTTTATTGATGAACGCAGCGGGGAAATCCTATTTACATCGATGCGGGCAATCAATAAAAAAAGCCGCAGAATCTCTCTGCGGCCTATTCTATTTAGTCGGGATGACTGGATTCGAACCAGCGACAACACGCCCCCCAGACGTGTACTCTAACCGGGCTGAGCTACATCCCGTAGTCGTTTAGGCCGAATTGCCCTCCCTTAAAAAAAAGTAGCGAGACCCAGGATTGAACTGGGGACCTCATGATTATGAATCATGCGCTCTAACCAGCTGAGCTATCTCGCCATTGCTTAAATGCGAGTGCAAAGATAAGCGAATTTTTTATCTATGCAAAATCTTTTTAAGAAAATTTACATTTGTGGGCGATTTTCTCTAATAAATACGATGTGCGTGGCGCAATGTTGTGGTCGTCGGTTAAGCTTGTACGCTTTTTGTACCTTGCGAAAGTGAGATACTATGTTTTTCAGATATGAAGATTATTAATCTTATTGCCGGCATAGCTTTGTTGGTAGGAATCTCTGTTGAGATATTGGCGGGCGACCACAAAACCTATACTACGTGGTATATGCGGTTGCAATTTGTGGTGTGCGTAATCTATATCGTCGATTTCATCTACACACTCTTTAAGCACTCGCTCAATCGTATGCCTACACTCAGTTGGGTCTTTTTGTTGATGTCTATTCCCTATCTCAACCTTTTGGAGTGGCTGGGTCTGGATTTGGGTAGGGCAGTGGATGTGACCCTTGGGGCTCTACCTCTTTTGCGCAGTTTTGTCGCTATGGCTATGGTCGTTCAGTGGCTTGTCGAGAGCAAGGTGGCGCAGATATTGAGCTTCTATATCTTTATGACGTTGGGCTTCACCTACCTCTCGGCACTCATCTTCTACGACTATGAGTCTGCGGTTAATGACTCCCTGCATGGCTTTGGCGATGCTGTGTGGTGGGCTTGTATGAATGTTACCACCGTCGGGGCCTCATTCTTCCCTGTGACCGCCATAGGTAAGGTCCTCGCAGCACTCCTGCCGGCAGTGGGTATGATGTTCTTCCCCGTGTTCACTATCTACGTCACAAATATATATAAAGTACTATCGCGTCGCAACCACACCGACTAAAAAAGGCGTGTCCGTTTGAACACGCCCTTAACAAATATCATTTCTAATGCTTACTGTATCTCAATAAGCTTTGCATCCGCAGCTACTGCCTCACCCTCTGCAACGAGAATCTGCTTCACAGTGCCTGCGTAGTCTGTTGTGATGTCGTTCTCCATCTTCATAGCCTCCAATGTCAGCACCGAGTCGCCCACCTTAACGGTGTCGCCCACCTTCACCTTGATAGCGATAACGCGACCTGGCAGCGGAGCATTTACGGTGTTACCTGTGATAGGAGCCTTGACAGCTGCCTCAGCCTTTGGAGCAGCCTCCTCAGCCTTTACCTCAGCCTTTGGCATAGCCTCGTAAGCCTTCTTCTTCTCATTTGTAAGGAATGTCTTAGCTACCAATGGGAACAACTCGAGCAGCAATACCTCCTTCTCGTTAGCCGCCAACTTCACGCCACCAGCCTCTGGAAGCTCTGGGTTAGGCTGCATTGTATACTTCGATGTGTCGTATGGAGTCTCCTCGCGTACACCACAAATCTTCAAACGGAACTCTG
Organism: Alistipes sp.; assembly: GCA_017623505.1. GTDB lineage: Bacteria > Bacteroidota > Bacteroidia > Bacteroidales > Rikenellaceae > Alistipes. The sequence goes on along the minus strand of JAGAOZ010000012.1, from coordinate 37,531 downwards.
GGTCTACAGCCTTTGGAGTGTGACCATACTCACCCTTCACCAAGCTCACAAACTGCGAGCTCTTGTTGGTATACATCGCACGACCTGCCTTCTCATCCATTGCACAGTTCACAGCCTGAGCACCTACAATCTGCGATGTAGGGGTTACGAGTGCTGGCAAACCTGCATCCATACGTACCGATGGGATAAGCTCCATAGCTCGTGGGAGGATATCCTCAGCCTTGAGCTGCTTGAGCTGTGCCACCATATTTGAGTACATACCGCCAGGAATCTCAGCCTTCTGTACCAACTCGTTTGGTGCTGGGAAGCCGAAGTAAGCCTCAATCTTCTGACTTGCGTCGAGCAATGCAGCAAAGTCCTCAGCCTCGGCAGCCTTCACAGCCTTATCCAAGAGGGCATCCACCTCCGCAGGTACAGCATCTGTCATAGGGTTGAATGGTTTTGGAGCAGGCTTCTCTGCGCCAAATACCGAAATCTCCAACTCCTTGCGTATATCCTTCAACTGCTCGTTAATCTTAGCCACAGCCTCCATATTTGCCTGCAACTCTACACCCATCTTCTTGCAGAAGAGGTAAACGAGCTCAATTGCAGGAGCACCTGTGCCGCCACCAAACCACCAGCAGTTGGTATCAACAACATCTACGCCTGCTGCGATAGCCGCATATACCGATGCCAAGCCGTAGCCAGGAGTACAGTGTGTGTGGAAGTCGATAGGCACATTCACATTCTTCTTCAAAAGCTTAATCAGACCGCTCACGCGCTGTGGAGGAATCAGTCCCGACATATCCTTGATAGTAATCATATCGGCACCCAACGCTGCCATCTGCTTAGCCTTGTCGATGAAGTACTCGTCAGTAAAGATAGGCTGCTGAGCCTTCTTGCCAAAGAGCTTCTGGAAGAACGATGGCTGTGGATACTTAGGGTCTACGGTGTAGCAGATAGCGCAATCAGCGATACCGCCATACTGCTTAACGTACTTGATTGTAGACTTCACATTATCAACGTCGTTCAGTGCGTCGAAGATACGCATAATGCCCAAACCGCTCTCAATAGCGTTGCGGCAGAAGCCGTCGATAATTTCGTCAGTGTAAGGTGCATAACCAAAGAGGTTACGGCCACGTGAAAGAGCTGTAAGCTTCGAAACGTCGCCTACTGCCTTATGGATGGTCTCTAAACGAGTCCAAGGATTCTCACCCAAATAACGCATCACAGAGTCGGGCACTGCACCGCCCCAAACCTCCATAGCAAAGAAACCGGCATCCTTATAGTAAGGAAGGCAACGGTCTACCTGAGCCTGCGTCATACGAGTCGCGAATGATGACTGCTGACCATCACGAAGAGTCAAATCTCTAATTTTTAATACTCTTGCCATAGTTTTGTTGTTATTATTATTAAATTCTGCTATTAAATCTCGTTTTGTTAGTTAGATAACACTCCAACCATCCACAAAGATAATAAAATAATACGATATTGCAACTTTTTTATAATGAATTGTTATATTTGTGCACTAATTTTTTTAGAAAATAGTAATTAAATGTCGTCTTTTGCTATTATACTGACCATTGTTGGGTATCTTTTGCTGCTGTTGCTTATCTCGTACCGCTCAGGCAGAAGAGACGATAATAACTCGTTTTTTATCGCCAACAGAGCGACCTCGTGGTATATGGCGACCTTTGCTATGATAGGCGCAGCAATGTCGGGCGTGACGTTCATTTCTGTCCCTGGTTCTGTTGCAACAGATTCATTCTCCTATCTTCAGATGGTTGTGGGCTTTACTATTGGTCAATTTATCGTTGCCTTTGTCCTCATACCTCTGTTCTACCGTCGAGGAGTTGTATCTCTGTATCAGTATTTAGAGCAACGTTTTGGCATCACGACACATCTTACGGGTGCATGGTGTTTTTTGGTTGCAAAGGTTGTGGCCGCATCGCTTAAGGTCTATATCGTCTGTGCTGTCATGCAGCTATTGCTTTTTGATGGTATAGGGGTTCCTTTTTTTGTGAATGTGTTATCGACGATGCTTATTGTGTGGCTTTATACACGGTGGGGTGGTGTTAAGAGCCTTATCCCTACCGATAGCTTGCAATCATTATGCCTCGTAGCAGCTGTTGTAATATCTATCTATTGGCTGTGTAGTGCTATGGGGTGGTCTTTGGGCGAGGCGTACGACCAAGTTACGGCTTCATCCTATTCTCGAATATGGTTTTTTGATGACCCAAATTCTGCCCGTTACTTTTGGAAGATGGTTGCTGGCGGAGCTCTCTGCTTGGTTGCGATGACTGGCTTGGACCAAGATATGATGCAACGCAATATGAGCTGTCGGTCCGTTCGTGAGGCACAGGTCAATATAGTGCTGACGGCATTGTGCCAGATTGTTGTTATTGCTCTTTTCTTGGTACTTGGCGTGCTCCTTTACCTCTATATTGACTTTGCGCAGATGTCGCTGCCCGATAGTGGAGATAAAGTCTTTGCCTTGGTTGCAACGCAGGGTGGTTTGCCGCTTATTGTGGGGGTAGTGTTTATTGCAGGTCTTATCTCCTCGACTTTTTCATCTGCGGGCTCAGCATTAACCTCCCTTACTACCTCGTTTACACTCGATATAATGCCACAGAGTGTGCAGCGAGATGAGAGCGCACTACGTCGTCTGCGTGAGAGGGTGCATATCGTTATGGCTCTTATAATGGTCGTTACGATTCTGCTTTTCGAAGTGATAAATAATGACGGTGTGATAAATTTAATCTTCCGAATAGCAGGTTATACCTATGGCCCAATTTTAGGTCTGTTTGTCTTCGGTATGGCGACCAAACGACGTGTTAATGAGCGTTTTGTCCCTATCATCTCAATCGTTGCTCCACTTCTGAGTTATGCTTTGCAATGGACGCTCGCTCGCTATTGTGATTACCATATTGGCTTTGAGTTGTTGGGTTATAACGCATTATTTGTTATCTTTGGCCTCGCAATCGTATCACGTAAAGCTAAATAACGAAAGATGCATATTTCACAATCTATACGCAGTATAGCGATGCCTATCGCCATCATTCTGGGCGCAATATTTTGTCGTCCGGTGGATTGGTTTGATAAGCTAACCGATGGCTGGATGACACCATCGTTTATCTTCATTATGCTATTTTTTACCTTCTGTAAGGTCGATGTGCGTAAGATTCGTCTTAGTTGGTTGCACCTGTGGTTGATATTATTCCAGATAGTCGCCTCATTGGCAATATATTACGCCTTTGCATGGTGGGATATTGTTGTAGCTCAGGGTGCTATGATTTGCGTGTTGGCTCCTGTGGCTATGGCTGCGGTGATTATTGGTGCGATGTTGGATGCCGACGTAGAGTCTATGGTAGCATATAGTCTGCTGTGCAATGTCGTTATGGCGTTTTTAGCACCTTTGTACCTCCACGCTTTTGGCAATGGCGAGTGTACTATCTGGCAGATATTGCAGAAGGTCGCTCCTTTGTTGCTTTCGCCATTTATTGCCGGTCAGTTGTGTCGCCTTCTTATGCCGAAGGTGGCGGGTTGGGTATCGCGCAATGGACAGATTTCATTCTACGTGTGGGTGCTATCCTTGACAGTGATTATTGGTCGTACGACAAGCTATCTATTGGATAATAATCAGGGTGGACGTATCGAGATTATCTTGGCCGTGGTATCAATGCTGTTGTGCTTTGTGCAGTTTGTTCTTGGCTATCGTCTTGGTCGTCGTTACGGTCAGGCGGAGGCTGCCAGCCAGCTATTAGGTCAGAAGAATACGATATTGGTCGTATGGATGTCGCAGACCTTCCTCAACCCTATCTCTTCGGTAGCTCCTACGGCATATATCGTATGGCAGAATATCGCCAATTCGTACCAAATATATAATCATGACAAAGCAAAATCCCAACGATAGATTATGGCTAAGAAGATAGAGAAGACTAATGCAGCGCGCCTATTGGATAGGGCAAAGATTAGCTATGAGCTTATCCCTTATCAGGTTGATGAGAATGATTTGGCGGCGCAACATGTTGCCGATAGTTTGGGCGAGGATATTAACTGCGTCTTTAAAACACTTGTTCTTCAAGGCGATAAAGTCGGCTATTTGGTATGCGTCGTGCCGGGTAATCACGAAGTTGAACTTAAGTCTGTTGCTAAAATCTCGGCTAATAAAAAGGTGGAGATGATACCGATGAAGGAGCTGCTTGCGGTGACGGGATATATTCGTGGTGGCTGTTCTCCGATAGGTATGAAGAAGCGTTTTCCGACCTATATTCACTCTACATGTCTTAATTTCGACGCTATATACATCAGTGCGGGTGTCCGAGGTCTGCAACTCAAACTCTCGCCTGCGGATTTGATTTCGTATGTCGGAGCTCAGGTGGCAGATATTAGCTCTGCGATGGAGTAGAGGTGGAGTGTTGTGCGCCGAATAGTGAGTCTTACAAATTGATTCGATAGCTGCGCAACTCTTTCGCCAGCTCTTTTTCTTTACCGCCAACCAACGAATTTACAAGTGCGTGAAATCTGGGCGAGTGGTTGTGATGAATTGTGTGACATAATTCGTGAATTATCACATAATCAATCAGATGTGCCGGCAAAAGCATTAAGTATAAACTCAGCGATAGATTGTTTTCTCCGCTACAAGAACCCCATTTCGAGCGTGTAGCACGTATGGTCAGTTTGTTATATCGCAAACCGCATGAGTCTGCTATTTGCGCTACTCGTTGTGGAAGATATGCTTTGGCTTTTGTGCGTAATAACTCGCGCTGTGTCGGCGTTATTGGTGGCGTACTATTCTTAGCCGCAGCTCGTGCCTTAGCCTTGAGTATCCACTCTGTTTTCTCTTCTAAAAACTCTAATGCTCGTTTTGTTGTGACGTATGTAGGGTAGGATAGTCGTACCTGACCGTTGGCTCGTACTGCAAGAGATATATGCCTATTACGGCGAGTCGAACATATTGTCACCTCGCCAACGGTAGGATGTACTATTGTTTGCTTCATTGTTTAGTCGCCAATTCTTTGACGTACCACCTCAAATAGCATAACAGCAGCGGCAGCTGCTACGTTGAGTGATTCGATAGCTCCAATAAGAGGAATTGCCAACTGCTCGTCGCAAAGTTTCAGCACCTCCTTAGAGATGCCTGTATCCTCTGCACCCATTACAATTACCGTAGGCTTACGCAGGTCGGCGTCATAGATGAGCTTGCGGCTCTTCTCTGTGGCAGCAACAATCTGGAAACCCTCAGCTTGTAAAGCCTTGAGCGTGTTGCGTATAGAGCCAACACGACAAACAGGGATGCGGTTGAGTGCTCCGGCTGAGGAGCGCATAGCATCTGAATTTACCGGAGCGGAATTTTTCAGTGGTGTGATGAGTCCGTGAGCACCTGCACACTCTGCCGAGCGGGCAATGCCGCCAAAGTTACGTATGTCAGTTACGCCGTCAAAGAGTACGATAAGAGGTGTTTCATCCTCCGGTACGCGCTCCAGAATATCGCTCAATTCGACATATTCTATTGGCGAAATTTGCGCTACCACGCCTTGGTGGTTAAGTTTAGTCAGACGATTTAGCTTCTCTACAGGGACCTCTTGGATGCGCAAGCGATGACGAAATGCCAAATCCTTCAGTTCTGTCATCAGCTGACCTTCAGCTCCCTTGCGGATGTAGAGCTTCTCGATTTGCTTACCCGACTGTATCGCCTCAGCTACTGGACGTATGCCGAAGACGATGTTCTTCTCCTTCTCCATTATATCAGTGTTATTGTTGTTCTGTTATCTCCACCTCGTACGATGCCTTCTCCCACTCGTGCATTAGGTGGTCGTAGCGACCTTTCAGGGCGTTATAAGCATCGTAGTCAGCCTGCACGTATTCTGTTGCTGTTGCAAACTTGGCATCGAACGAAGCTATCTGCGCCTCCACCTCGGCAAGCTCGGCTTCGATGTTTTCCACCGCTTTACGTAGCTTACGCAGTAACTTCTCTTGCTCTTTTTTCTGCTCGTATGTCAGCTTACCGGCAGAATTCTCCTTCGGGATGCTCTGCTGTGGAGTATCCTTGCGCTCAATCTCTTGCAAGGATTCCAATTTGCGCTTTTCAAGGAAGTAGTATATACCTCCCAAATACTCCTTGACGCCTCCGTTACGAAACTCGTAGACCTTTTCAACCAATCCGTCAAGAAACTCTCTATCGTGTGATACGACGATGACTGTTCCGTCGTACTTCTGCAAAGCACTCTTCAAAATATCCTTTGAGCGCATATCCATATGGTTGGTCGGCTCATCGAGGATAAGCAGGTTATAAGGCTCCAACATCAATCGGGCCATAGCCAAACGGCTGCGTTCTCCTCCCGAGAGGACCTTTACCTTCTTGTCTATATCCTCGCCTCGGAACAGAAAAGCTCCCAAAATATCGCGCAGACGAGTACGAATATCGCCCACGGCAACTCTATCGAGCGTGTCGTATACGGTAAACTCGCCATCCATCAAATCGTCCTGATTTTGAGCGAAATAACCGATATTAACATTTGCTCCCAAACGAATCGTGCCCTCTGTTGGCTCCAACTCGCCCAGTATCATTCTCGCCATTGTGGTCTTACCCTCGCCGTTTCTACCCACTAAGGCTATCTTCTGCCCCTTTTCGATTGTAAATGTTGCATTAGAGAATACCCGTTTTGCCCCAAAAGCCTTTCCTGCCTCTTTAATTTCGGCTACAATCTGTCCCGAACGTGGGGCAGGTGGGAATTTGATATTGAGTCGTGATAAATCCTCCTCTTCGACCTCTATACGCTCCAACTTCTCAAGCTGTTTGATACGTGATTGTACCTGATTGCTCTTTGTTGGCTTGTAGCGGAACTTCTCGATAAACTCTTCGGTCTTCTCGATTAGACGTTGTTGGTTCTCGTATGCTGCCATCTGCTGCTCACGACGCTCGCGACGCAGCTCCACAAATTTCGAATATGGCACCTTGTAATCGTAAACCTTGCCGAGCGAAAGCTCTATGGTACGTGTGGTTACATTATCCAGAAAAGCCCTATCGTGCGAAATGAGTAGCACCGCTCCGTTATAGTTTTTCAGATACTCCTCCAACCATTGTATACTCTCTATATCGAGGTGGTTTGTCGGCTCGTCAAGCAGGAATATCGAGGGGCGACGCAGAAGTAATTTTGCCAATTCTATACGCATACGCCAGCCTCCCGAAAACTCACTCGTCGGGCGAGCAAAATCCTCGCGACGGAATCCCAGTCCGAGTAGCGTCTTCTCAATATCTGCCTCGCGTGTGTCGCCTCCGAGTATGTGGTAGTGGTCTTGGGCGTGGTTCAGACGTTGGAGCAACGATGCGTACTCCTCCGACTCATAATCCTCGCGTGAAGCTATTTGATTGGTCAGTTGCTCAATTTCAGCCTCTAACGCCAATACTTCGGCAAAGGCCTTCTCGGTCTCGGCACGCAGCGTTGTGGTGTCCGCGACACGCATCTGCTGTGGCAGGTAGCCAATGGTGCACTCGCCATTGAGAGTTACACACCCCTCGGTGGGCTGTTGCTCACCTGTAATGATGCGTAGTAGGGTAGTCTTGCCGGCACCATTCTTACCGACCAATCCGATTCTATCCTTCTCGTTTATCAGGAATGAAATCTGGTCGAAGAGGGTCCAACCACCAAAACTGACTGTTAAATTATCGAGTGAAATCATTGAAGAATAATCTATTTAGCCTCCAGCATATCTATAATCTCCTGTTCGGGATTCTCGGCCTTAAATACAGCACTTCCTGCAACCAAAGCCTCTGCCCCTGCGTCGAATAGTAGAGCTGCATTTTTTGACGATATACCGCCGTCTACCTCAATCAGAAAATCCAACCCCTGCTCCTTACGCATTGCTGCCAGCTCTCGAACCTTATCTATTGCGTTTGGCATAAACGATTGTCCGCCGAAACCTGGCTCTACACTCATAACCAATACAAGGTCAATCTTCGAGAGAAGATCTCTTAGCACGCGTGTCGGTGTTGCCGGTTTAATCGAGACGCCGGCCTTCGCGCCTGCATTGTGAATTAGGTCTATGCAGTGCCTTATCTGCTCGGTTGCCTCAACGTGGAATGTGACATAGTCTGCTCCCTCTTTGACGAATCTCTCGACATATTTCTCAGGCTCGACAATCATCAAATGCACATCCAGCACTTTTTTTGTGGCTTGGCGTATAGGCTTCATCACCGGAAAACCAAAAGATATATTTGGCACAAATACACCATCCATTACATCAATATGCACCCACTCGGCTTGGCTGCGGTCAATCATTCGGGTATCGCGCTCCAGATTGCCGAAGTCTGCCGATAGCATTGAAGGGGATATTATACGTTTCATCTTTTAATCGTGTTTGTTTTTTCGTATGCAAATATAGTAAAAAGATGCCGTATTTTATAAAATATTATCACTTATGTGCAATGATTTGTTTTTCTATGAAAAAAATGTTATATTTGTAGAGTGAAATTTAATTTTTTGTTGTCTATGAAAAGATTGGTTTTGGCATTGGTTGCCTTGATGACTGTCGCAGGCGTATCTGCACAGGATATTCGTTATGGTATTGTTGGTGGTGTGAATTTGGCATGGGAGAAGCATAAGTCAGATCTTGGTAATGGTACCTCAGACTCTTATGTTGGTTTTAACGTAGGTATCAGAGCTGAGAAGGACCTCTCTGCGGCTATTGCAGATGGCTTCTACGCAGATGCTAAGTTGCTCTACTCTTTGAAGGGCGGCTATGGTGAGAGTGCTCACCTTAATTTGGGTTATTTGGAGTTACCTTTGAATTTTGGTTATCGTTTCCCTGTTAGTCAGACAGTCTCTTTGACGGGTGCTGTCGGTCCATATTTTGCACTCGGTATCTTGGGTAAGAATGTCGCTAAGATAGATGGTGCGAAGGTTAAGACCGACGTCTTTGGTGTTACTCATCAGCGTTTTGACTTTGGTCTGAATTACAACTTGGGTGTTGAGTTGTGGAAGCAGTGGCAGTTCTTTATCGGCTTCGAGCACAGTTTGGTTAATGTATATAAGAATCAGGCAGCAACCGAGGCCGGTGATGGTAAGCTCCGTATTCACAACTTCTATATCGGCACCGCGCTGATGTTCTAACGGACTTGCGATTAAAGAAAATAGCTGAGCATTATGCGTGCTCAGCTATTTTTTTTGTCTGTTATCGAGCGATTACTTACACGCAATCTTCTCTACGCGTCGGATGTGGCGACCTCCCTCAAAATCTGTTGTGAGGAACTTACCAACGATAGCCATAGCCTCGTCGTTTGAGATGAAACGTGCGGGCAGAACTACCACGTTGGCGTTGTTGTGCTGACGTATCAAGCCGGCAATCTCCTCACACCAACACAAACCGGCACGTATGCCCTGGTGCTTGTTGAGTGTCATAGCCATTCCCTCGCCTGAGCCGCAAAGACCTACGCCCTGCTCAATCTCGCCTGCCTCGATAGCCTCGGCTAATGCGTGTCCGAAATCTGGATAGTCGATACTCTCCTCGGAGTGTGTTCCGAAGTCCACTACCTCGTATCCCTTCGACGAGAGATAACCTACCAAAAACTCCTTCATTTGATAGCCTGCGTGGTCGCAAGCGATGCCAATCTTTTTCATCTTATAGTGTGTTTTAGTTAATTTCCTCTACAAAATTACACCTTTTTCTGTGAATTACAATCCTCGCTGTGCTTTCTTAGTGTCGCAAACGAAAGAATATGCCACGTTATGGCTACGGCTAATCCCATAAGCAGACAACGTAACCACCACTGCTGAGCGATAAATATCGTGCAGTAGCCGAGTGTCAGCCACAGGAGCGACACCGAGACAATCTTCACTCGCAGAGGTATCGCCTTATATTCGCGGAAGTTGCGGATGTACTCGCCCAAACGCGGATGGTTTAGCAGCCACTCGTAGAGTCGTGGCGAACTACGGAAGAAACACCACGCCGAGAGCAGCAACAGTGGGGTAGTCGGCAACAGCGGCAGAAATACTCCCGCGATAGCCAGTCCCAATGATATGATGCCTACTATTGTAAGAAAAATCTTCACTCTCGGTATTCTATACTAAGGTGTTCTATATTAAAAAGTTTAGGTGTCCGACTTGCATTATCATCAGACACCTATGCTTTGTTGTTTACTCCTGCTTTGCAGCACGCTTGCGGTCAATCTCGCTGAGCAAAATCTTGCGCAATCGCATCTTCTTAGGTGTTATCTCGACATACTCGTCAGCCTTGATATACTCCAAAGCCTCCTCCAACGAAAAGATTTTCGGTGGCACGATAACCGCTTTGTCGTCAGCTCCCGAAGCACGCATATTTGTCAGCTGCTTAGCCTTCGTTACGTTGATTGTAATATCTCCTGCACGAGTGCTCTCGCCCACTACCTGACCACAATATACCTCCTCCATCGGCGAGATAAAGAAACGACCTCTATCTTGCAGCTTGTCAATCGAATAGGCGTATGCTGTTCCGGTCTCCGATGCGATGAGTGAGCCGTTGCTACGCATCTCAATATCGCCCATCCAAGGCTCAAAGTCCTTGAGTCGGTGGGTCATAATTGCCTCGCCCGCAGTGGCGGTAAGCATATTGGAACGCAAGCCAATGATACCACGCGAAGGGGCCAAGAACTCCAAGCGTGTACGCTCGCCATCAGACTCCATATTAACCAGATTTCCGCGACGCTTTGTTACCATCTCAATAACCGTACCTGCGTACTCATCAGGACAATCTACTGTCATCTCCTCGACAGGCTCGCACTTCACGCCATCAATCTCCTTGATGATAACTTTTGGCTGACCTACCTGCAACTCATAACCCTCACGACGCATCGTCTCGATAAGCACCGAGAGGTGCAACACACCGCGACCATATACCACAAACGAGTCGGCATTCTGTCCCGGCTCTACGCGCAGAGCGAGGTTACGCTCCAACTCTCTGTCCAAACGCTCCTTAATGTGTCGAGAAGTTACATATTTACCATCCTTGCCGAAGAAAGGCGAGTTGTTGATAGTGAAGAGCATCGACATCGTAGGCTCGTCAATCTTGATTGGTGGCAGTGGCTCAGGATTCTCAAAGTCGCATATTGTATCGCCAATCTCAAAACCTTCGATACCCACCAAAGCACATATCTCGCCACACTCAACCTTCTCGACCTTGCTCTTGCCGAGTCCGTCGAAGACCATCAGCTCCTTAATCTTACTCTTGATTTTTGTTACGCCATCACGCTTTGCGAGCGTTACATTCTGTCCTGCGCGCAACTCGCCACGTGTAAGTTTTCCGACAGCTATTCGGCCAACGTAAGGCGAGTACTCCAACGAGGTGATAAGCATCTGTGGCGTACCTTCTGCTACCTCTGGTGCTGGTATCTCGTCGATGATGGCCTCCAGCAGAGGTGCTATCGAGTCGGTTGGCTCGTTCCAGACGTGCGACATCCAGCCCTGCTTTGCCGAGCCATATATTGTCTTGTAGTCCAACTGCTCCTCGGTAGCATTGAGCGAGAACATCAAATCAAAGACCTGCTCATTGACAACCTCAGGACGGCAGTTTGGCTTATCAACCTTATTGACAACCACGATAGGCTTCTTGCCCAGTGAGAGAGCTTTCTGCAACACGAAGCGTGTCTGTGGCATTGTGCCCTCAAATGCATCGACCAACAAAAGCACTCCGTCGCACATATTCAGCACTCGCTCCACCTCGCCACCAAAGTCGGCGTGGCCCGGGGTATCGATGATGTTGATTTTATAATCTTTGTATATTACCGACACGTTTTTCGAGAGGATAGTGATACCGCGCTCGCGCTCCAAGTCGTTGTTGTCCATAATCAAGTCGCCATTGTTGGCGTCGCCACGCAACAGATGACCGGCAACAATCATCTTATCGACGAGAGTTGTTTTTCCGTGGTCTACGTGGGCGATAATTGCAATATTGCGAAGTTTTTGCATAATAGTTGAAGAAATAAATCGCGCAAAGTTAATAAATAATCACGAAAAATGACTATTTTTGTTCACTATTCAATACAGTTTTATGACAAATTATACCCTTAATATAAAACAGAAGAGCGTTGTTGCGGTTGGAGAGGTTGATTCTTTGCTTGAAGAGCTCTTGCCTTCGAGGTCTGTTGTCATCATCTCCGATACAAATGTAGACCGCCACTATCACTCGCTCATAGAACGCTATCCACATATCCTGCTTCCGATAGGGGAGAGTGGCAAGACGCTCCAAACCGTTGAGAATATCTACCACCGTTTTATCGAATTGGGTGTCGATCGTTCGTGGTTTGTGTTGGGTATTGGTGGCGGTATTGTGACCGATGTTACGGGTTTTGCCGCTTCAACTTATATGCGTGGATTGCCTTTCGGTTTTGTCGCTACTACGTTGCTTGGTCAGGTCGATGCAAGCATCGGAGGTAAGAACGGCGTGAATTTAGAGGGGTATAAGAATATGGTCGGTTGCTTCTCGCAGCCCGATTTTGTGGTGTGCGATGTTACTCTGCTTAAAACGCTCTCCGACAGGGAGTTTCGTACCGGTTTGGCGGAGATTATCAAGGCCGCTATCATTGCCGATGAGGAGTTGTTCTGTATGCTGGAGTCGTGTGATTTTTCACGATTGAAAAGAGAGCCGAAACTCCTGCGCGAGATAGTGTTTCGTGCTATTAAAATCAAAGCTGCTATCGTTGAGTGCGATGAGCGAGAGTCGGGCGAGCGTCGTAAGCTAAATTTGGGCCATACGTTGGCGCACGCTATCGAGAAGTGCTCCTCGAAACTCAACCACGGTGAAGCGGTGGCTGTTGGTCTGCATCTTATCACTCAACTTGCCGTTGAACGCAGTCTTTTGGCATGGGAGGATGCTCACCGCATAGATGCATTGTTGCAACGTGCAGGCTTTGTTTTGGAGTCGCCTGTTCCTGCGAGAGATATGTTGGCTGCGGTCTCTAAGGACAAGAAGAGCGAGGGTCGTGATATTCATATCGTTTTGCCGGAGTCAATCGGTTGTTGTCGCGTAGAGAAGATGCCTCAGGCAGAGTTTATTAAGTGCTTCAAATAATGCGCCGATGGAGAAGTTACAACCCTATATGATAGATAGTGAAAGTTCGGCAGAATTTACCCTCTGTGGTGAGGTTAAAGCTGGCTTTCCTTCGCCTGCCGAGGATATTAGTGAGAAATTAGACTTGGTAAAGTTGTTGGTGCGTCATCGCGCTTCGACCTTCTTTTTCCGCGTCAGTGGCGTCTCGATGGTTGAGGCCGATATGGACGAGGGTGATATTCTGATTGTAGACCGCAGCATCGAGCCTTACAATAACTGCAAAGCAGTCTGCTTTATCGATGGCGAGTATACCGTCAAGAGAGTTGAAATCTCCGACCACGAGATACGTCTGATGCCCGCCAATGAGCGCGTCAAAAAGTATAAGCCTATCATTGTTACACCCGATAATACGCTCATTATCTGGGGCGTTGTCACCTATATAATCAAACGAGCATAATATGTTTGCCCTTGCCGACTGTAATAACTTTTTTGTGTCGTGCGAGAGGGTATTTCGTCCCGAACTCAACGGCCGACCTGTCATCGTTCTCTCGAATAATGACGGCTGTGCCATTGCTCGAAGTAATGAGGCTAAGGCGTTGGGTATCAAGATGGGTGCTCCTATGTTCAAGATTCGCGATATTGTCCGCAAGCATAACGTTGAGGTCTTTTCTGGCAATATGGCCCTTTATGGCGATATGTCGAAACGTGTCAGATGGACTCTGGAGGAGTTTGTTCCATTTATCGAGGTCTACTCCATAGACGAGGCCTTTATGGATTTGCGCGGTATGAATATTTCGGACTACGATGCCTTTGCTAAGGAGGTATCGGCGCGTTGTTGGCGTAATGTAGCAATTCCTGTGTCGGTTGGGGTGTCACATACCAAAACATTGGCTAAAATAGCCGCTTCATTGTGTAAGAAATATCCCAAACTACGAGGTGGATGTTATATGGCTCGTGAGCAGGATATCGAGAAGGTCTTGCGTAAGTATCCTGTCGGTGATGTGTGGGGCATAGGTCGTAAGTCAGTTGCCAAACTTACGGATATGGGTGTTCATACGGCGTGGAACTTTACTCGTCTTAGCGAGGGTTTGGTGCGCAGTATCTTTGGTTTGACGGGCGTACGTACGTGGCGAGAGCTGCGTGGCGAGAGTTGTGTGGAGTTGGACGATAGGGATGAGGGGCGTCAATCTATATGTGTGTCGAGGAGCTTTTCGCATGAGATAACCGACTGTGCTGAGCTTTCCGAGCAGGTTGCAACCTTTGCCGCTCAGGTCATTGAGAAGTTGCGTGCCCAACACTCTGCCTGCGTTGAGATGGTTGTCTTTGCTTCGACTAATCGTTTTCGTGAGGATGAACCGCAAACTGCTCTTAGTCGTGCTGTGCTCTTTGATGTTGCAACATCTGACCATCGTAAAATCATCTCTTCGGCAGTTCACTCTCTGCGCGATATATTTCGCAGTGGCTACGGCTATAAAAAAGCGGGTGTTGTCATCACTAAGCTGATACCTGAAAGTGGAGTGGTGCACTCTCTGTTTGAGGATGGTCGGGCACGCGAAAAGGAGGTCAAACTCTCATCTATGCTTGATAACATAAAACATAGCTTTGGCCGTGACGCTGTCCGTTTTGCATCGCAGGGTAGCGGTAAGGTTGCCTCCGCTCACGAGCGGCAGTCGCCACATTATACAACCCTGTGGTCCGATATTCCTACCGTAAAAATAGAATAACCGAGCTCTCGAAAGGGCTCGGTTATTCGTTATAGCAGTGAATGTAGATTACTTCCTACCCTCATAGTAGAACTTCGCATAGTTCCAGCCGTATGCGTCGTATAGCTTACGCATCTGCTCCATTCGTGGACGCAAGGTTTGCTCGTTGCGACGATTTTCGGCCCATTGCACATCTGAGAGTGCCGCCAAACGAGGCAGAAGCATCGAGGTCAGATGGTCAAACTCACCGATATACTCAGTCCAAAGGTTGCACTGAACGCCGAGGATATACTTCTTCTCATCATCGTTAAGTTTGCGATATGGGTTGTATTGATAAACCTTCTCCACAGGCAGGTAGCCTCCGATAGCCAATGGCTCGCCCTCCTTTGTCTCTGTCTGGTAGAAGTCAAAGTAGAGGTGTGAGTTAGGAGTCATCACTACGTAGTTACCCTTCTTTGCTGCGTTGATACCGCCACGCGCTCCCTGCCAAGACATGATTGTTGCAGTAGGTGTTACACCTCCCTCTAAGATTTCATCCCAGCCAATCATCTTGCGACCGTGTGCGTGCAGATACTTCTCTATGCGTGCTACCAAGTAGCTCTGCAACTCAGCCTCAGACAACAAACCCTCAGCCTTCATGCGCTCCTGACAGTGAGGGCACTCCTTCCAGCGGTTACGTGGAGCCTCATCACCTCCGATGTGGATATACTCCGATGGGAATATCTCAATAACCTCGGCGAGTACATTCTCCAAGAACTCGTATGTGGTCTCCTTACCTGCGCACATAATCTCCTGAGTTACGCCCCAACGTGTCCATACCGGTATATAATCGTCGGTACAACCCAACCAAGGAAGAGCTGCCAATGCTCCGCGTGCGTGTCCCGGCATCTCAATCTCAGGAATTACTACGATGTGACGCTCTGCGGCATACTTCACGATGTCGCGCAACTGCTTTTGGGTGTAGTAGCCACCGTAAGGCGTGCCGTCATACTCGTTTGATGTGCCACCGTGACCGATAAGAGTCTCGGTACGTACCGAACCTACTTTTGTCAATTCTGGGTAACGCTTAATCTCGATACGCCAGCCCTGGTCGTCTGTGAGGTGGAAATGGAAACGATTGATTTTATGTGCTGCAATGATGTCGATGTACTCCTTGACCTCCTCTACGGTAAAGAAGTGACGACATACGTCAAGATGCACGCCGCGATATACAAACGTTGGCTCGTCTTCGATTTTGCAATATGGCACCTCGCCATTGGTCTGAATTATCAGCTGACGCAATGACTGCAAGCCGTAGAATACGCCTGCTGCTGAGCCACCTACAATCTTCACACCCTCGGCATTAACCTGCATTGTGTAACCCTCTGCTGCAAGTGTTGCATCTGTTGAGAGCGAAATCGCATCGTTGCCCTTGCGGCAAACCTTCATTGCCTTAGAGCCAAAGAACTCAGCCATATCCGCAGCAAATACTTTTGCTGTGGTCTGCAACTCTTTACCCTCGATTACGATAGGTGTTGTTGCATCGATAGCGAACGCACCTTCTTGTATCTCAAACTTAACTGGTTGAGGCATAATAGAAACCTCGGCTGCTATTGCACCCGCAATACCTTGTATCGCCAATAGTGCTAAAATAAGTAGTTTTTTCATCGCACACAAAGATAATATCTTTTGGTCGAATAAGCAAATAGAACGTAAAATAGTCTGTTTTGTGAAAAATAATGTATCTTTGGGGTGTAAACGAATTAGTTATGGCAGAAGAACTCTATATCTCACAAGGCGGCAAAACCGAAAAATATTCATTGCTATACAAGCAAATCGAGTCGTTGGCATCTCGTGAGCGTGATACAATAGCCCTGATGGCAAATA
Organism: Alistipes sp.; assembly: GCA_017623505.1. Classification (GTDB taxonomy): domain Bacteria; phylum Bacteroidota; class Bacteroidia; order Bacteroidales; family Rikenellaceae; genus Alistipes. The sequence goes on along the minus strand of JAGAOZ010000012.1, from coordinate 20,960 downwards.
TCGCTGCAATGATTCATTCTACGTTTGATTTTTGGTGGACGGGCTTCTACCGTGTTGTGGGCGAGGAGTTGGTTCTCGGCCCGTTTCAAGGTCCGCTGGCTTGTACCCGCATAAAATATGGTCGTGGAGTGTGTGGTACGGCATGGCAGTGAGCTGAGAGTGTGGTTGTTAAGGATGTTGAGACCTTTGAGGGGCATATTGCTTGTAGTTCCGCCTCACGCAGCGAGATAGTTGTACCTGTATTTGCGGAAGATAAAGTTGTCGCAGTCTTGGATATTGACAGCCAGTACCTCTCCACTTTCGATAAGGTTGATAGAGCGTGGTTAGAGAAGATTGTAAAGCTGGTAAAATAAACCAAGAGGCTGTCGTACACATTGCGACAGCCTCTTAACTATTAGAATAGTGTTCCCTCCTCGTTTTTAGGCATCAATCCTAAGTGTCGATATGCAAGCTCTGTTGCTTCGCGACCACGTGGAGTGCGCTTTATGAAACCCTCTTTTATGAGGAATGGCTCGTATACATCCTCGATAGTTCCGGCCTCTTCTCCCACTGCCGTAGCAATGGTATTTAATCCGACAGGGCCACCCTTGAACTTCTCGATTATAGTACCCAGAATCTTATTATCCATATGGTCCAAACCGCGTGAATCTATATTCAAAGCATTGAGGGCTATGCGTGTGATTTCCAAGTCGATATGTCCCTCTCCTTTAACCATTGCAAAATCTCTTACACGACGCAGCAGAGCGTTTGCAATACGTGGCGTACCGCGCGAACGCAGAGCGACCTCAACGGCGGCATCGTCGTCAATCGAGATGTCGATAATACGTGCCGAACGCTTCACAATCTGCGAGAGTATCTTCGAGTCGTAATACTCCAAATGGCAATTTATGCCGAAGCGGGCGCGTAAGGGTGAGGTGAGCAAACCGCTACGTGTCGTAGCACCGACCAATGTAAACGGAGCAAGCTCAATCTGAATCGAGCGTGCCGAAGGACCTTTGTCGAGTACAATATCAATCTTATAATCCTCCATTGCCGAATAAAGATACTCCTCGACAATAGGGCTAAGGCGGTGAATCTCATCTATAAAGAGCACATCGCCTGCGTCTAAGTTAGTAAGCAGTCCTGCCAAGTCACCCGGCTTATCCAATACAGGACCCGACGTAACCTTTAGCTGTGCCCCCATCTCATTGGCGATGATATTCGCCAAAGTGGTCTTGCCTAATCCCGGAGGTCCGTGCAGCAGTACGTGGTCGAGTGAGTCGCCACGCATAAGAGCCGCCTTGATAAAGACCTTCAAGTTCTCGACAATCTTATCTTGACCAGAAAAAGCTCCCAATTTTTGTGGGCGAATCTTCTGCTCAAAATCGGCGTCACTCTCTATGTTTTTGATTATTCTGTTGTTATCCATAGTGTGCCTGAGTAGTTTTATGCAATGATACGAAAATTAAGCGAATAATACACTATCGCAAAGATAAAATGAAATTTTCAACTTTCAAATCTATTATGTATCTTTGTCGCCTGCGATATAAATTTAAAAGTAATAGATATATGAAGAGATTTTTTGTTTTAATCATTGCCTTTGCTATGGCATTTAGTGTGTCGAATCTTTCGGCGCAGAGCATCTTATCGCCCGATGGTGATTTGAAATTTACCTTTAAGCTTAATGAGGGTGTCCCAACCTATTCGGTAGAGTATAAGCAGGCACCCGTTATTTTGGATAGCCGTTTAGGCTTCTACCTTAACGGCGCAGAGGATTTGTTGGATGGCTTTACTGTTCTTAGCTCAGAGCAGAGTACATTTGACGAGACCTGGGAGCCTGTATGGGGCGAGGAGATAGCTATTCGTAACCACTACAACGAACTTTTGGTACACCTTGAGCAGCAGGCAACAGAGCGTAAGATGGATATTCGTATCCGTCTGTTTGACGATGGCTACGGTTTGCGTTATGAGTTTCCTCGTCAGGATGGTCTGACATACTTTACCGTTAAGGAGGAGCGTACAGAGTTTGCTCTGACGGGCGACCACCGCGCATTTTGGATGCCTGGCGACTACGATACTCAGGAGTATGACTATTTCGACTCTCGCCTCTCGGAGATGGGTGCGATAGCTGCCGACCACGTATCGGGCAACGCTTCGACAACCCGCTTCTCAGATTGGGGCGTACAGACTGCTCTTACTATGAAGTCTGACGAGGGTATCTATATCACTCTGCATGAGGCGGCTTTGGTGGACTACTCTTGTATGCACCTTTTGTATAATCCTGATACTAAAGTCTTTACCTCATGGCTTACTCCTGACGCAATCGGCAATAAAGCCTATATGCAGACCCCTGCCAAGACTCCTTGGCGTACTGCTGTCATTACCGACGATGCGCGCGAGTTGCTTGCATCACGTTTGACACTTAATTTGAATGAGCCTTGTGCTTTGGAGGATACATCGTGGATTAAGCCTGTTAAGTATATGGGTGTTTGGTGGGAGCTTATCACCAATAAGAGTACATGGGCCTATGCCAACGAGGGTAACGTGAAGTTGGACTTGGTGGATTTTGCCGCATTGAAGCCAAATGGCACTCACGGCGCAACCAACGACAACGTCAAGCGTTATATCGACTTTGCATCTAAGTATGGCTTCGACCAGCTTTTGGTTGAGGGCTGGAACATCGGCTGGGAGGATTGGTTCGGCCAGCATAAGGATTACGTGTTTGATTTTGTCACTCCTTATCCCGATTTTGACCTTCCTGAGTTGCAGAAGTATGCCAACGAGCGCGGTATGCGTCTTATGATGCACCATGAGACTTCGGCAAGTATCCGCAACTATGAGCGTCACATGGATAAAGCATATCAGTTTATGGTCGATAATGGTTATAACTCAGTGAAGAGCGGCTATGTGGGCAATATCTTCCCACGTGGCGAGTACCACTACGGTCAGTTGATGAATAACCACTACCTCTACGCCATTAAGAAAGCTGCCGAGTATAAGATTATGGTAAATGCACACGAGGCCGTTCGTCCAACAGGTTTGTGCCGTACCTATCCAAACCTTATCGGCAACGAGTCTGCACGTGGTACTGAGTATCAGTCATTTGGCGGTAATCATCCTCACCACGTAACTATCCTGCCATTTACCCGTTTGCAGGGTGGTCCTATGGACTATACTCCAGGTATCTTCCGTATGGATATATCTTCGTTTGTTCCGAGCCACAACTCAAAGGTGTTGAGCACTCTGGCTAATCAGTTGGCGCTCTACGTTACACTTTACTCTCCATTGCAGATGGCTGCTGATATGCCGGAGCATTATGAGCAATATATCGACGCATTCCAGTTTATTGTCGATGTCCCTGTTGAGTGGAGCGAGAGCCGTTATTTGGCTGCCGAGCCTGGTGACTACGTTGTCATAGCACGTAAGGATAAGAACTCCGAGTCGTGGTTTGTTGGTGGTGTTACCGACGATAATGCACGCACAATGCCACTCTCATTTGATTTCCTTGATGCTAACAAGGAGTATGTAGCTACGGTATATGCCGACGCTAAGGATGCCGACTACGCTACAAACCCTGAGGCTTATGTCATCTATAAGGGCAAAGTTACCTCTAAGAGTGCGACCGAGATTAAGATGGCACGCGGTGGCGGTTTTGCTATCTCGATTGTAGAGGCTACACCTGCCGATAAGGGCATCAAGAAGTTGAAGAAAAAGTAATCGGCGCGGCTGAATATAAAGCAATAGCGGGGTGAGTCACTCCGCTATTTTTTTGTTATATTTAACAAATTTGGTCGCTGTTTTTACTAAAAATCACAAATTATCTGCCCTTTTGTGAATTTAATACAACTTTTTTTGTTATTAATCCAAATAAAATATCTACCTTTGATAATTAAAATGGGAGTTTTGTTGTGTGGTAGAATCGGGGCTTGTGACGTAGGTATATAATATTGAGTTACGTGCAAGAAAATAGGGCGCAGTGATACGCCCTAAGTGATCCCGAAAGGATTCGAACCTTCATCGTAAGAACCGGAATCTTATATTCTATCCATTGAACTACGGGACCTCGCCACAAAGATATACTATTTTTTTCGATATGGCAAGTAATAACAGTAACTGGAACCGCCTTGAGAGCGTGATTAGATGGGCTAATATGAGTACCAACTATTTTGCGCGCCATATCGGTTTATCTCGTGCCGAGAATCTCTATCAAATCAAATCCGGCAATAATGGTATTTCCTATAATCTTGCAAAACGTATTGTCGAGTGTTTTCCGGAGATTAGTATCGGCTGGTTGCTCACCGGCGAGGGCGATATGTTTGGTCGTCGCGATAATAGCCGTATGATTCCGTTTTATGAGAGTATTGAGGAGATGTGTAGTCGTGAAGCAGCACCTGCCATGATGCTTAATTTCCCGCTTTTTACTCGTTGTGACTATGCTTATCGCAGTAGCGATGTGTCGATGTCGGGGGAGGTTACATCGGGAGCAGTCGTTTTTGTAGAACAAATAGACGCCGAGTCGCTCATATCGGGTGCGTTATACGTTGTTGAGAGCCCAACTTTTGTACTTTTGCGTCGTGTGCGCTTGTGCGAGAGTGGTGAGCTTCGGTTGGAGACAACAGATACCAATTACGACCCGATAAATATCTCCACAGCGTCGGTTAAGAGCCTTTACAGGGTTGTGGGCGCGATGAAAATGTATTAATAGCGAAGATTAAAACAAATAAATACTATGAGAATTAAGACAAAAGAGAATGCATCATTATTGATGGCTTTGGTCCCTACGCTGATGGTTGCAGGAGCGATGTTTTGGGGTGGAAAGGTTTGGTGGCTGATTCTTATTGTGTCGGTTGTGGTTTTTGCCCTTCTGTCGTTATTTTTCCTTTTGATGATGAAGGCTTATGTGGCCTATAAACTTAAGCCTATCTATTCGATGGTTCTCTCGCGAGATGTTCATACTACCGAGATTGTCGATGAGATGAAGGATAAGCACGTGGAGAATATCTCTGAGGAGCTTACAGCTTGGGCCAACGATAATGACAAGGAGATTTCCCGCTTGAAGGATAGCGAGGCCTTCCGTAAGCAGTATCTCGGTAACGTTGCTCACGAGTTGAAGACTCCGATTTTCAATATCCAGGGCTATATCTCTACACTGCTGGATGGCGGTTTGGAGGACGAATTGATTAATCGCAAGTATTTGGAGCGTGCTGAGAAGAGTATCGACCGCTTGATTAATATCGTCAATGATTTGGATACTATCTCTAAGTTGGAGAACGATATGAACCGCTTGAAGATGGAGCGTTTCGATATTGTCGCTTTGGCTAAGGAGATTGTCGAGCAGCTGGAGATGGAGGCCTCGAAGCGTAATATCCAACTCATCGTCAAGGGTGCTGATTCTCTGCCTTCTAAGTTCTGGGTTGTTGCCGATAAGCATTATTCGGGCCAGGTTCTTGTCAATCTTATCATCAATGCTATCCACTACGGTAAGGAGGGTGGCTTTGTGAAGGTTAAGTTCCGTGATATGTTGGATAAGGTCTTGGTTGAGGTTGAGGATAATGGCGTAGGTATCTCTAAGGAGGATTTGCCACGTATCTTCGAGCGTTTCTATCGTGTTGATAAGGGCCGTTCACGCGAGCAGGGTGGTACAGGTCTTGGCTTGGCTATCGTGAAGCATATCGTTGAGGCTCACGGTGAGCGTATGAACGTTCGCAGCGAGTTGGGTGAGGGTACTACATTTGCCTTTGCTTTGAAGAAGAAGGAGTCTGCAGCTAACTAATGGTTTTCTTTTGTAAGTTTTGCTATGAGTGATTTTATGTACATAGTCTGGGATATGGATCCGGCTATGCTTACCATAGGCGATTTTGAGTTGCGCTACTACGGCTTGATGTGGGTTGTCGCTATTTTGCTGGGTGAGCGTATTATGACCAAATTTGCCTCTCGTGAGGGCTTCAAGTCTAATATTATCGAGACAGGCTTTATCTGGATTGTCTTGGGTGCAATTCTCGGTGCCCGCATTGGACACTGCTTGTTCTATGAGTTTGACTACTACATCACCAAGCCGTGGGCTATGCTCACCGAGATACGTAATGGCGGTATGGCGAGCCACGGTGCTGCGATAGGTATGTTGCTCGGTATGTGGATAACGGCACGTAAGTACAAGATGAAGTACGTGTGGTGGCTGGACCGTATTATGGTACCTGTCGCTGTCGGTGGTATGTTTGTTCGCCTTGGCAATCTTTTCAATTCCGAGATTATCGGTTCTGAGACTACTATGCCTTGGGGTTTTAAGTTTATGCGACTTAGAGATAACCTTGGTTTGCCCGTTGAGCAGGTCCCTGTTCAACATCCCACACAGCTCTATGAGGCTCTGTGCTATTTAGTGACCTTCGTCGTTCTCTTGTTGCTCTATTTCAAGGGTAATGCCGCTCAGCGTAAGCCCGGCTTAATGTTCGGTGTAGGCGTCTTGGGTATCTTCCTCAGCCGTTTTGTGATAGAGTTTGTTAAGCTCAATCAAGAGGATTTCGAGGCGGGTATGTTTATAAATATGGGCCAGCTTCTCAGCCTGCCATTTATTGCTTTGGCTTTGTGGTTTATCTGGCGCTCGTTGCGCGGAGGCTTTGAGACGAGTGTTGCCGATAAGTGGGGTAATGTTCGATAGCGAATATAATAAATGAAATAGTTATGGTTACCGAGGTTAATAAAATCATTTTCAACGCATTGGTGGGTGGACGAGGTATCTATCTCCCGGAGGTTGGCACACTCTATATTGAGCGACAGGCAGCACGTAGAATTTCAAATACGAAGTTGCTTTCGCCTCGCAATGTCGTGGCATTCAGCTCTCAGGAGCAGGCTATATCTTTGGTGCGAGAGATTGAGATTGTTGCCTCATGTTCCGAGCAGCAAGCTGCCGATATTTACCATCGCTGGTTGAAGCAGACCCGTGTGGAGAATACTCTGATTATCGAGGGTATTGGTGTGTTGGTCGATAAGAGTTTCCGTATGGAGGAGGAGTTCGCCTCAACGATTAATCCTCAGGGTGTTAAGACGCTGGTTTTGCGTAAGAAGAGCTCGCATTGGTGGGTTTATTTAGTTGTTATCTTATGTGTTCTTCTCTCGTTGGGTGCTGTGGGTTACTACTATTTCTTTGACGGTTTCACTTCGGGAGAGCAAACCGAGCTTCTGGAGGATGATCGTTCTTTCGCTGTGAGCGATTCTGACTATACCTCTGATGATACTATCCCAACCGAGCAGGATGCTTCGGCTTCCTCAGCAAAGGAGGGCGTTGCCGTGGAATCTGAGTCTGCTGCTGCGGACGTTGCGCCTAATAAGGGTGATGTATCGGATAATGCCGAGCCGACAAAGCCACAAACGGACGTTGCAAAGGTCCAAAATGGAGAGTTCCGATATGCCTATTACGTTGTTTGCGGAATCTATGCCGATAGCAATAATGTCCCTCGTGCAATCTCACAGGTAGAGAAGAAGATTGCTGATGTTGAGTGCCAGGTTTTCCCTTATCGCGGTAAGTCGATGATTACTGTTTTCGGTAGTGATGACCGTGCTGAGTGTCAGCAATATATCAATCGTCATGGCTCTCAACTCTCTGGCCTCTGGATTTATAATGCCAAATGATGCAGATAGCCTCGAAAATACGAAGTGCGATAGACTTTTTCTACATTAAACCCTTTTCGCAACTGCTCTCGCAACAGATTTTTCGTTATGCTGTCTGCGGAGGTGCGAATATGGTTATGGATTTGGTCTGGTATTTCCTTATCTACCATTTCGTTGTCGCTAAGCAATTTATCTATGTATGTGACTTGGTTATCTCGCCCCACGTGGCGGCCCTGCTTATCGTCTTCCCGATTACTTTTTTGACGGGTTTTTGGCTTAATAGATATGTGGTCTTTCAAGCATCGCAGTATAGTGGCGTGAAGCAGATTTTTAAGTATGCCCTTACGGTTTTAGGCTCTCTGCTTCTGAATTATGTCTGCATTAAGTTCTTTGTCGAGGTCTGCGCTATATGGCCTACACCGGCTAAGGCTTTAACTACGTTGGTCTGCGTGGCTTACAGCTATCTTCTGGGTCGATACTTTACATTTACAGTTCGCTGATTTCTCCATTTTGTACAATCATATATTCTATTTTGAGGTTACAGATGTGTGGCCTCAAAATTTTTGTACATATAGGTTATTTTACGCACTTTAACGATAGCTTTACCTAATATTTTATATCTATTTTTGTCTGCCGCAGCGAATGTTGAAGGCTCTATTTACGCTTTTATCGGCTTTAAGAGTATAACTCTTATTGGTCATATTGTATCATTTTTGCGCCGAAAACGCAAAAACTTGAAAACTTTTTTTGTTTTTGAGTTTTCTGTGATTATTTTTGCAGTCGTAAAAGTGTAAATAGTATGACACAGCGAGAAAGAGTAATTGAGCACGTATCCAATGTAATCGTCACATTGGGCATCAAATCAGTACGTATGGATGATGTTGCCAACGAGTTGGGAATGTCGAAGCGTACGCTCTATGAGATGTTTGGCGATAAGGAGGAGTTGCTCTACGAAGGAATTGTCCGTTATATGGATAATCGTTATGAGGAATTGTCTATGCGTGCTAAGCAGTTCAACAATATGTTGGAGATTTTGCTGGAGAGTGTGCGTAGTTTGTGCAATAATGGTATGTCGGGTGACGTTGAGTGTCGTTTGACAACTAACCTCAAGAAGTTCTATCCTGTTGTCCACGAGCGAGTTCAACGTTACCATTCCGATAGAGGATTGAAGGGCTTGCAATATGCTCTTGATAAGTGCCGAGAGGAGGGCTATCTGGACGAGCACGTTGATATTGAGCTTATGGCGCGTCTATTTTTGACCACGGCGGGTATGTTGATTAGCGACAAGAATATCATCTTACCGGAGAATATCTCACGTCAGGAGGCTTTTGGTGCTATGGTCGTGAATTTCTTGAGAGGCTTAGCTTCACAGAAGGGTTTGCAGGTTATCGATGAGATTTTGGCTCGAGAGCCACGCCCTGCAACTTTGCAAGAGAGAAGAAACAATAATATTAATTAGGTATAAATTTTAGTAAGGTTATGAAAAATCTCTTTTATACGTTGCTGACGCTTGTATGCGTTTCGGTAGCGGTGCCATCTTCGGCACAGGAGACAGCCACTGAGAGTGCTACGGAGCAGGAATCTCAGGTGCTGATGTTGAGTTTGGAGGATGCTTTGCGTATAGCATTGAGCGAGAATCCGACGGTTAAGATTGCCGACAAGACTATCGAGGCTAAGAAGTATGCTAAGCGCGGTACTTATGCTGCTTTGTGGCCAGATATCAGTGCTTCGGCTACTTACCAGCGTTACATCAAGAAGCAGCGTTTGCACTTCTCTGGTCAGACCATTGAGGTCGGAACGGCTAACAATTACAGTGGCGGTCTTCAGGCTGCGTTGCCTGTTGTCAATGCTCAGTTGTGGAAGTCGCTCAAGCTCTCGGCTATGGATGTTGAGTTGGCCGTAGAGCAGGCTCGTGGCTCACGTGTCGATATGGTTGAGCAGGTGTCAAAGGCTTTTTATCAGGTGCTTTTGGCGAAGGATTCATACAACGTCTATAAGCGCGTTTACGACAATGCTGTTGAGAACCATAAGATTGTAGAGCAGAAGTATAAGGTTGGTAACGTATCGGAGTATGACTTCATCACCTCACAGGTCTCTGTTGCAAATGCCGAGCCTAACGTTTTCAATGCTCAGAACTCTATCGTGGTTGCTTTGTGGCAGTTGAAGGCTCTGCTTGGTTTGGATTTGGAGCAGGATATTGACTGTAAGGGCTCTTTGGCTGATTTCGAGGCTGTTATGCAGGCCGATATTGATATGAATATGGATTTGGATAACAATACAACAATGCGTCAGTTGGATATCCAGGAGCGTATGTTGGAGAAGTCTGTCGAGATGGTTAAGGCTACCAATATCCCTACTTTGGCGTTGAGCGTTAATTATAACATTACAGCTATGGCTGAGGACTTTAAGTTCGGTCAGTATCAGTGGAATCCATACTCTGTGGCTGTCTTGAGCCTCAATATTCCTATCTTCTCAGGAGGTAAGCGTCGTGCCGAGTTGGCTCAGGCAAAGATTAATCTGTCGAATATCCAGCTTCAGAGAGAGAATACCGAGCGTCAGTTGCATACCGCTATGATGCAGTATTCGACAACCATGCAGACCAATTTAAAGCAATATAACGCCTCTTCTCAGACTATTGATAGTGCAAAGCGAGGCTATGAGATTGCCGTGAAGCGTTATGAGGTCGGCGGTGGAACGTTGGTTGATATCGACAACTCACAGCTGGCTTACACCCAGGCTGAGCTTTCACGTAGTACAGCGATATACAACTATCTGATTAATCAGGTGTCGTTGGAGAAGATTAAGGGTACTTTATCACAAGAAAACTAAAAACAGATATAGATATGAAGATGAATCGATTTTTTAAAGCACTTCTCATTGGAAGTGTATGCGTGGCAAGTGTTGCTTGCTCAGGCGGAAAGAAGGCTGAGACCACAGAGAAGGCCGAGCCAGTACGTAAGGTAACAACCCAGATTGCTACTATGCAGGATGTAGTATTGAAGAGCACCTTTACGGGTAATGTCGAGGGTTATACCGTAAATAACATCTTCCCACAGCAGCCTCGTCGTATCTCGAAGCTGTTGGTTGATGTAGGCGATAAGGTCTACGCAGGTCAGCGTGTTGCTGTCCTTGATGAGTCTGCTTTGGCGCAGGCTAAGGCTCAGTATGAGAATAACAAGGCCGCTTTTGAGCGTTCAGACGAGCTCTATAAGTTCGGTGGTGAGTCAAAGGCTAATTGGGAGGCTGTCAAGACTGCTTATGAGGTGTCGAAGCTTACCTATGAGAACCTTTTGGAGAATACTACTTTGACAACTCCTATCGCAGGTGTCGTTACTGCACGTAACTATGATAGTGGTGATATGGTTGGTTCACTTCCAATCTTTGTTGTTCAGAAGATTAATCCCGTAAAGATTTTCATCAGCGCATCTGAGAGCCTCTATCCTTACGTTAAGAAGGGTATGGAGGTTAGTGTTGAGTTTGATGCTGTTCCGGGCGAGATTTTCACAGGTAAGGTATCACGCGTCACCCCTTCAATCGACGCTACAACACGTACTTTCGAGGTTGAGATTACCGTTAATAATCCTAAGGAGGTTCTTAAGCCGGGTATGTACGCTCGTGTTACAATGAACTATGGTACACGTCGTAACATTGTTGTTCCTGACCAGTCTGTTGTTAAGTTGTTGGGCTCAGGTGACCGTCACATCTACGTTTTGCAGGAGGATGGTACAGTTAAGATTCATAAGGTTGAGTTGGGTGCTCGTGAGGGCGCGACTTATGAGATTCTGAGTGGTATTACAGAGGGTGACGAGATTGTTGTTACCGGTAATACAGCTTTGAAGGATGGTATGAAAGTAGAAATTGTTAATGAGTAGTAGACGATGAATATTTATAAGACGTCGGTTAAGAACCCGATTACGACCATAATTCTCTTCGTAGCGATTGGAATTATGGGTCTGTTCTCGCTCTCGCGATTGGGTATCGACCTTTTCCCCGATATTGAGTCAAATGCTATGATGGTAATGACCTCATATCCGGGTGCGAGTGCCGAGGATATTGAGAATAACGTTACTCGTCCTGTCGAGAACGTTCTGAATGGTGTGGACCACCTGAAGCACATTACCTCTAACTCTAAGGAGAATATCTCCGTTGTTATGCTGGAGTTCGAATATGGCTATGATATCGATGTTCTGGCTAACGATGTGCGAGATAAACTCGACCTGCTGACTACACTTCCTGACGGAGCGAGCCAGCCTACAATCTTCAAGTTCTCATCTGATATGATTCCGGTCTTGATGGTCGGTGTTACGGCAGACGAGAGTATGAGCGGATTGTATAAGATTTTGGATGACCAGGTAGCTACTCCTCTGGCGCGTGTTAGTGGCGTAGGTACGGTCTCTATCGCAGGTATTCCTGAGCGTGAGATTCAGGTCTACTGCGACCCTAATAAGTTGGAGGCTTACGGTTTGAGTATCGAGGCTATCTCGAATGCTATTGCCGTAGCTAACCGCAACACCCCTGCGGGTACCTTCGATATCGGTTCTAATGTCTATGCTTTGCGTGTGGACCACGAGTTTGAGGACCCTATGGAGTTGCGTCACTTGGTTGTAGGCTATCGCAATGGCGCACCTATCTACCTGAGTGATGTTGCCGAGATTAAGGATACTATCCAGGAGCGTACACAGGAGGCCTTTACCAATGGTCAGCAGGGTGGTATGATTATCATCCAGAAGAAGTCTGGTGCTAACGCTGTGGAGATTGCCGGTGAGGTTAAGGAGCACTTGGCGGAGATTCAGAAGACTCTTCCATCGGATGTGCAGCTCTTTACTATCGTTGATACTTCCGAGAATATTACCAACACGGTAAATTCGTTGCGTGATACTATCGTGACGACCTTTATCTTGGTTATGTTGGTTGTATTCTTCTTCTTGGGCCGTTGGCGTGCAACCATCGTTGTCGTTTTGACTATTCCGATTTCGTTGCTTGCGGCTATTATCTACATCTTGGCTACGGGTGAGACGCTCAACATTATCACCATGTCGTCGCTCTCCATAGCGATTGGTATGGTTGTGGATAATGCCATTGTGGTATTGGAGAATATCACTACCCATATTGACCGAGGAGCTATGCCTAAGCAGGCTGCTATCTTTGCAACCAAGGAGGTGGGTATTTCGGTTATGGGTGGTACTTTGACCACTATCGCCGTGTTCTTGCCACTTACTATGGTTACGGGTATGGCGGGTATCCTCTTCAACTCTATGGGTTGGATGGTAACCATCACTTTGACCGTATCAACCATCGCGGCTATTACCCTTACTCCGGTATTGTGCTCGTTGATGATGAAGAAGAACCCAAAGAAGGCGTGGTTCCAGGCAAAGATTGATGCTGTGATGAACGCATTTAACAATCTGTACGGTGGTTTGTTGAAGTGGTGTGTTACCCATAAGTTTATCACCTTGTTGCTCTCTGCCGGCTTGTTATTTGGTGTCTTGTTTGGCTTGGGCTCAATTGTTAAGACAGAGTTCTTCCCTGTGCAGGATAACGCTCAGATGAGTGTTGATATCCAGCTGCCTGTTGGTACACGTCAGGATATTACTCGTGAGCTTGCGTTGGAGATTCAGCAGCGTTTCCGTGACCAGTTCCCTGAGATTAAGACCCTCTCAGTACGTGAGGGACAGGCCGATTCGGATAACCTCTTTGCTTCGATGCAGGATAACGGTACCCATATTATCACGATGAATATGTCGCTTCTGAAGAAGACCGAGCGTACTCGTACTTTGTCGGAGATTGGTGACGGTATGCGTCGTATTTTGGATGAGTATAGTATTATCCGTACCTATAACGTAAACGAGTCAGGTCAGCGAGGCGGTATGGGACAGAGTACTGTCGATATTGAGATTTATGGTTATGATTTCGATATTACCGACGACTTGGCTAAGAAGGTACAGCAGCTTATGCTCAGCTATGGTGGTTGCTCGGAGGTTACCATTTCGCGTGACCAGTACACTCCTGAGTACCACGTCGATTTCGACTTGGAGAAGTTGGCTCAGAATGGTATTGACGTCACTACTGCATCGGCTTACTTGCGTAACCGTATCAACGGTTCTGTTACTTCATACTATCGTGAGGATGGTGAGGAGTACGACATCCGTGTACGCTATGACAAGCCTTTCCGTGAGTCTTTGGCCGATATTGAGAATATCACCATCTATAACGCACAGGGTGTAGGTGTTAAGATTCGTGACTTGGGTAAGGTTGTCGAGTCATATTCACCACCGACTATTGAGCGTAAGGACCGTGAGCGTTATATCACCGTTTCGGGTGTTGTTGCTTCGGGCTATGCTATGAGTGATGTTATCGCCTTTGTAGAGTCTGAGATTGACCAGCAAATAGAGTTCCCTGCGGGCTATGTATGGCAGGTTAGTGGTACTTATGAGGACCAGCAGGAGACCTTCGGCGACCTGTTTATGTTGATGGCTTTGATGATTGTGTTGGTATACGTTATTATGGCTTCACAGTTTGAGTCTTTGGTGGACCCATTCGTGATTATGTTCTCTATCCCATTTGCGGTTATTGGTGTAATTATCGGTTTGGTTATCACGGGAGTACCTTTGAACGTTATGTCATTGTTGGGTATTCTGATGCTTATTGGTATTGTGGTAAACAACGGTATCGTGCTTATCGACTACACAATTCTCTGTCGTGAGCGAGGTATGGGCCTTGTGGAGGCTGTTGTTACCGCAGGTCGAAGCCGTCTGCGTCCTATCTTGATGACCACACTTACCACTGTGTTGGGTATGATTCCTATGGCTGTTGGTAACGGTGTCGGTTCCGAGATGTGGAACTCATTGGGTATGTCTGTTGCATGGGGATTGTCATTCTCTACACTTATTACCTTGATATTTATTCCTACACTCTACACAGCCTTCTCTTCACGTGGCGAGAAGCGTCGCTTGAAGAGATTAGCGGAGAAGCAAAACAGCTAAAAAAGCAGAATTATGAAAGCAGTATTTGTATCTTGTAACCAGTCTATGTTTGAGGATGTGCTCAACATAATGGACGATTTGGGCCTCCGTGGCTATACAGGCTGGGAGGAGCTTATGGGACGAGGTTCTAAGGATGGTGAGCCTCATTTGGGCGACCATGCTTGGCCAACTATGAACTCGGCACTTATCTCTGTTGCCGATGATGCTTTGGCTGAGAAGTTCCTCTTGAAGCTGAAGGCTCTCGACGAGGAGAATCCTAAGCAGGGCTTGCGAGCTTTCGCATGGGATGTTACAGCGACTATTTAGAAGTTGCTTACGCATATTTTGACTCAGGTCGGGCTACATTTGTGGTCCGACCTTTGTTTTTGTCTAAAAATATGCTCTCTTGTTTTCTCTTTAGAGAAAAAATCACTACCTTTGGCTCTGATATAGCGTTTTAGTCTATGGAGGTAGCGTATGCTGCCCGCAAATCTAATTTTTTATGTTCAAAGCTAAAGCTAATAAGAAAACAATCCTTTTACTCCTTGGTGGTGTCGTTTTGGGTATCTCGGCTATGATACTCTTCAATTGGTATTGGGTTAATAGCTCGACCAATGAGTCTTGTATGTCATGTCACTATCACACCGAGGCTGACCAGGCGTGGAAGAAGTCTGTTCACTATAATAACGAGTCAGGTACTATCGTAGGCTGTGCCGAGTGCCATTTGCCCCCTGCTGGCTCGTTTGATTATGCTTGGGCTAAGATGCGAATGGGCGTAAAAGATATTTGGTCGTATTGGACCAACGAGAAGAGTGAGATAGATTGGGAAAGTAAGGGAGAGTTGGAGTATGCACGCGGCATCGTCTATAACGAGTCTTGCGAGGCTTGTCACGTCAATCTGTTGCCTAAGGGCGTGAGTGACGAGGCTATCATTGCCCACCTCTACTATGAGGACAATAAGCAGAAGCTCGGCTTGCAGTGTATCGACTGCCACCTTGACGCCGGTCACTATAATCCGAACTACGTTCACGGCCAGTTGGCGGGTGTGCCTACGACCACGCAGGGTGAGATTTATGCCGATTCGACTGTTGTCACCAAGTTTGAGAACTTCGTGGAGACTATCCCTGGTACTTCGGCTTCGATTAATATGATTGCTATCCCAGGTGGCAGCTTTACTATGGGTAGCACTATGGATGAGCCATTCTCTCGTGCTAATGAGATGCCAAGCCGTAAGGTTACCATCTCTCCGTTCTTTATGGCTGAGGTAGAGATTACATGGGACCAATATTGGGCCTTCTATATGGAGACTATGAGCGAGGGACGTACTTCGCCGGAGGAGGTCTACGCTAATAACTCACGTGAGGATTTGGATGCTGTCAGTGGTCCTACTGCACCATTTGGCTCTCCTGACCAGGGTTGGGGTATGGGTAGCCGCCCTGCAATCACTATGACACACTACGCTGCCGAGACCTTCTGTAAGTGGCTTTCGCTTAAGACGGGTAAGAAGTATCGTCTGCCTACCGAGGCGGAGTGGGAGTATGCAGCGCGTGGAGGCACCTCTACACCATACTTCTTTGCCGGTGACCCTGAGGATTATTCAAATAAGGGCTTCTGGCGCAATTTCTTCGATGCCGAGACCGATGTTATTAAGGACTACGTTATCTACATCAACAATAGTAAGAATCGTACCGCCGAGCCATCTAAGGTTAAGGCAAATCCTTTTGGTTTGAAGAATATGTTGGGTAACGTTATGGAGTATTGCTCGGATTGGTATGACGATAAGGCTTATGCTCAGCTCAAGAATGGAGTGGTTGATCCTAAGGGTCCTTCGTCGGGTAAGGAACATGTTATCAGAGGTGGCGATTATAGCTATGATGCCTCTAATCTGCGCTGTGCCTACCGTGCCAGCACTCGCCACGACGATTGGTTACGTACCGACCCACAAAACCCTAAGAGTATCTGGTGGTATTCCAATATCAAGGGTATCGGTTTCCGCGTTGTGTGTGAGCTGCCTGAGGGTGTTGAAGCAAAATAAGTAAAAACAAAATAAAACTATTAGCTATGGAGAAGAAAAAGATTAGTAGAAAGGATTTCCTTTCGTATTCAGCCCTTTTGGGTGTCTCTACACTTGTGGGCTCATCAGCTGTTTTGAGCTCATGCGGTAAGAGCGAGCAGGCAGCAGGTGGTGAGGCTTTGCGTCAGGCAGGTACATATTACATCCCTGAGTTACCCGATAAGGCTATTGCAGGTCGCGAGATTAAGGTCGGTCTGATTGGCTGTGGTGGCCGTGGTACGGGCGCTCTTAACGATGCTTTGCAGGCAGCAGATGGCGTTAAGGTTGTCGCTTTGGGTGATGTTTTTGCCGATAAGATTGAGGGCGTACGTCGCTGGTTGAAGGATAGCTATGGTCAGGAGGTTGCTGACGATAAGTGCTTCGTTGGTTTCGATGCTTATAAGAAGGTTATCGACGCAGGTATCGATTACGTTATCTGTACTACTCCTCCTACTTTCCGTGCACGTGAGTTTGAATATGCAACCAAGCAGGGCGTTAATAGCTTCTTGGAGAAGCCTATCGCAGTTGATGCTGAGGGCTACCGCAAGGTGATTGCTTCAGCACGTCAGGCTGTGGCTAATGGTTTGGTTGTTGTGACCGGTACTCAGCGTCACCACGAGCGTTCATATGTCGAGGGTTTCAAAAAGGTGCAAGAGGGTATGATTGGTAATATCGTCAGCGGTGCAGTTTATTGGAATCAGGGCCAGCTTTGGTATCGTAACCGTGAGGCAGGCTGGAGCGATATGGAGTGGATGATTCGCGACTGGGTGAATTGGAAGTGGTTGTCGGGTGACCACATCGTTGAGCAGCACGTTCACAATATCGACGTATTCTTGTGGATGACAGGTATGAAGCCTATCAAGGCAACAGCTCAGGGCTCACGTAACCACCGCGTTACAGGTGACCAGTTCGACCAGTTTAGCGTAGATTTCGAGTTCGAGAATGGCGTTCGTCTGCATAGTGTTAGCCGTCAGATTAACGGTTGTAGCAACTGCATCGGCGAGTTCATCCAGGGTACTAAGGGCTCTTGGTCTGCGATGAATAATGAGCATGTTATTAAGGACTTGCAGGGCAATGTGCTTTGGAAGTATGATTTTGAGGCTGAGGAGGCTAACTGGAAGCAGCGTAACCCATACTGCTTGGAGCATGTCGATTTGATTAACCACATCCGTAAGGGTACTTCACACGTCGAGGCTGAGGATTGTGCTATCTCATGTTTGGCAGGTATTATGGGCCGTGAGGCTGCATATACCGGTGCTACCGTTACTTGGGACGAGATTAGCGGTGCTCAGATGAACTTCATTCCAGAGAAGCTTGAGCTTGGTGATGTCGATATGTCACAGTACAAGGTGCCTGTTCCTGGTAAGAAATAATTTTTGATACTAACGAATTATAGGGCGGCGTAGCATCGTTGCCCTGATGTTTAAGAGATGAATAGAAAAGAGTTTTTAAAGCGTTCACTGCTTGGCGCCGTAGGCATTGTTGGCGCAACCTCTGTTGTCAATACCCTCACTTCATGCTGTGAGCAGAAGCCTGTTGTGGCTAATGCTGCTCCGGAGCTGAAGCTCTCATTCCAGGAGTGGGTTATCCATGGCCAGACCTTGACCGAGAAGCTCGATATTATGGAGAGTATGGGCATCGTTGGTCTTGAGCTTAGTGGTCGTGGCTTAGCAGAGCGTGTGACTGAGATTCAGCAAGCATTGTCGTCGCGTAAAGTTAAGGTGTCGGCTATCTGTGCCGGTTTCGATGGCTTTATCCTTGCTGAGGATGCTGCCGAGAAGGCTAAGTTCGATAGCTCCATGCGCGAGATTATCGAGGCTGCCGGAGCTGTTGGCTCTACGGGTGTTATTATGGTCCCTGCCTTTAATGGTCAGCAGCCATGTATGCCTCACACCCTTCAGACGCGCGAGTTCTTGTGTGAGCAGATGCACGAGTTGGGCGAGTTCGCTTTGAAACACAATACTACGGTTATCCTTGAACCATTGAATCGCGCGGAGGCTCACTATCTGCGTCAGGTTGCTGATGCTGCTGCCATCTGCCGTGATTCTAAGAGTGAGGGCGTTAAGTGTATGGGTGACTTCTGGCACATGCAGGAGGAGACTTCGGATTATGCTGCATTCCTTGCTGCCGGCAAGAAGTACCTTCAGCATGTTCACGTAGCGAGTCGCGCTACACGCAATATGCCGGGTGAGGATGGCGCCGTAGATAACTATGTTGATGGCCTGCGTGCTCTTAAGGAGCTGAACTACCCATATTATGTCAGCTTCGAGTGTGGTTGTAAGGGTGAGAGGTCGGAGAGTGTCGCTGCTGCCGTAGAGTTGTTGCGTAAGCAGTGGTCTGAGGCATAAACCGAGGTTATGAAGTCGGGCTATAAAAGAGCTTTTTTGCAGTCACTGCTCCTGCTTGTTGCAGGAGTGGTGCTGCAAATTTTGTTTGGGGAGGTCCCATCACATCTCTTGGCTGCACCATGGGGTGTGGTCGCTGCCGTCTGCTACCTCTATCTGTTGATTGTCGCCTACTCATTCTCCAATAAGGTATCGCTATTTCGTTTTTTGTATAGCCCGCAGAACTCTATTGCGACGCTATGCTCGATGATGACGCTGTGTATCATCTTTGGCCTTACACCTCAAGATGCCTCTACGGAGGGCTTGTCGGGTATGTTGGGCTTTAGGAATATGACCTCGTCATATCCTTTCAATCTGACGCTTCTGCATTTTGTGACATGTATGGGGCTGCGTGCGATTGATGATGTGCGCCATTGGCGTTCTCGTCGTAAACTGACTCTGTTGCTTCATCTGTCGGTGTGTGTTGCGTTGGGTGCTGCTATGTTTAGCAGTGGCAGTAAGCTGCGCGTTAAGGTCGTTGCCCCGCTGAATCATACGGTCCACGTTGGTTATTCGGCCTATAATGAGGCCCACCAGCTACCTTTTACCCTCTGTCTTGAGGAGTTTTCCATGGAGACATATTCGCCTAAGTTAGCTCTTTATGACCTTGCTCAGCGTAGTGTTAGTGAGAACCAACTTCAGCTTGGCGACGCTGATGCCGCCGAAATTGAGGGCTATAAGTTTACTGTTGAGCGTTATTTGGACTCTGCGCTACCTAATGCCGAGGGTGTTTACCTGACAAGCGCGGAGCAGGGAGCTGCCCCTGCGGTGTTGCTTTCAGTTAAGACGCCTGCGGGAGATGTTGTCAAAGGTTGGGTAACATCGGGTGGAGCGCAAAATCGAGCCCTTCCTCTTCAGTTGGATATGCATTATGCTGTTGTGATGTTGCCGCCACAACCTAAACGCTATCTCTCACGTGTGGAGATTGTCAATGAGGCTGGAGAGTCATCCTCTGTCGATATCGAGGTCAATCATCCGGCACGTGTCGGCGATTGGTATATCTACCAGTCGGGCTATGACGTCGATATGGGTAAGTGGAGTAAATACTCCATCTTTGAGTGTGTGCGCGATGGCTGGTATCCGATTATTCACTACTCTATGTGGGCGATTCTTCTCGCTGGCGCATTGATGTTCTTGCAGATGGGCCGAGGTGGCCGACAAACAAAATCTTAGATGCTATGGGTTGGGACTATCTCTATATTTACGCTATTGTAGCCTCGCTGTTGCTTATTTCGGGAGCTGTTGTTGCCTTTCGTGGTAAGCGTGTCGCTGCCCTTACGCTCTCTGTTGCGGGAGCTATGGTGTTGCTTTCGTTCGTTGTCGGCATGTGGGTTATCATGGAGCGTCCGCCGCTCCGTACTATGGGCGAGACTCGTCTGTGGTACTCTCTGTTTTTAGCTTCTGCTGGTTGCCTTGTCTATGCACGATGGCGTTACCGTTGGATTCTTTCGTTTACTACGGTTATGACCATTGTCTTTCTGTGTATCAATATCTTTAAGCCCGAAATCCATTCCAAGGAACTTATGCCTGCCCTGCAAAGTGTGTGGTTTGTGCCTCATGTCGTTGTTTATATGATGGCCTATGCACTGTTGGGTGCTGTGACGCTCTTTGCTGTGTATCTGTGGTTTCGACGTCGTGAGCCTCAAGCCGACGAGATGTCGATGTGTGATAACCTTACCAGAGTAGGGTGGTCGTTCCTCACTATGGGTATGGTTATGGGTGCTTTGTGGGCTAAGCAGGCGTGGGGTGACTATTGGAGTTGGGACCCTAAGGAGACCTGGGCTGCCGCAACCTGGCTCGCCTACCTTTTATATATGCACCTGCGTAGTGCCGAGCGTACAGCATATAATTGGGCTTTCGGACTACTTGTCTTTGCCTTTCTGTTGTTGCAGATGTGCTGGTGGGGCATCAATTTCCTCCCTGCTGCCCAGGGTGGAATGCATACCTATTAGAATTCAAAATTCAAAATTCAAAATT
>JAGAOZ010000011.1 GCA_017623505.1 Alistipes sp. | reverse complement strand
CCCTTACCCTCCCCGCAAACTCAATTCCTCATTCTAATTCCTCATTAGATACAACACGTCATTCCCCGACTAACCAGAGGTTAGGCGATGGGAATCTACCGCTTACAAACTAAAAACTACAAAATCTAATTTTGAATTTTGAATTTTGAATTACAAAAAAGGGCTGTCCCTCTCGGAACAGCCCCTAATCTAAAGAGTTATCAAGTTGTTAATCAACTGTCAAAATAGTCTCACCCGTCTTCACGATAATCAGAACAGCATCCTTCTTATCGCTAGTGTAGAGTACGTGTGGCGATGGCTTCACATCCCTAGGTCCGAAGTACTGACAAGTAGCACCCAAGTCACGTGAGCTAACAATATCATAATCATTATTAGACTTAGCCCAGTTAGCGTTGCGGTTTACTACATAACCAATCTTCCACTTAAGAACGTACTTACCGGCAGGCATGTATGATGCAGAAACATCACCCTCGTTACCATCATTGTTGATAATCACGCCTGTATCATCCTTCCATACCCAGTCCTTACGATCATCCTGAGCGTTGAGTGCCCAACGACCATAACCGGCCCAAGCTGTCAATGTTACCTGACCTGTACCGTTTCTCAATGTATAGAGCAATGACTTACCTGTCTCATCGTAAACCTCGATAGTAGACTTAGCCTCATCAACCTCATTTGCGTTAGTTACCTCATTAGTAACAGCACCACCATAAGCGTAACCCATACCACCGGCCTTGTCAATATCAACCAGACCAGATACCACCATACGCTTACCATTCCAAGCGAATGTAGGCTCCTTCCAGAAGTGCTCAACGTTGTAGATATGGATAGGCTCAGTCTCAGCAGAGAATGCTGTACCAACAGCCATCACCTTGAAGGTATAAGGGTTACCCTCAGCTGGCAAGCCCTCGACAATCTTCGAAGTCTGACCGGCAGGAGCATCGCCTACATACTGACCGTTAGCATAAATCTCATACTTAGTAGCCGCCTTCATATGGCTCCACGATACTGTTGCACCTGTATAAACGCCCTGTGGTGTAGCCGTAGCGTCGAATCCAAGACCGAGTTTAGTCTCACCTGTACGCTCAATAGGTGTTGTCAAGACGTCACGAGTAGCGAACTGTACACGGTTACCAGTCTCCTCAGTATAAGCATTAGGATCCTGATAATCACCGCCTACTGACCAGTAGCCATTAGCGATAGTGTAGTAGTTAGCAGTCCACTTAAGCGTATACTCACCTGGCTCGAAGTCTGGGGTTGGGCAATTCTCTACGCCATCCCAATCCCACTGGTTACGAGTTGCATCCTTGAGGATGAATGTAGCCCAGTAGTTCTTCGTGAATCGACCACCGCGGCCTGAGCCATCCTTCAAATCGTAGTTATCAATGTTACCTGGGAGGTTATACGCATCTATCTCCTTAGAGTAGAATGCTGTATGAGCCAACTCGCCAGATTCGTTGTAGAACTCAACCTTCATATCGACAGCTGTACCACCCAAGTCGAGAGCGTCGCTTACCGAGAGAACATTCTGCTTGAAGTCGAACTTAGGCTCACGAACGCCTGTGAGTGTCCAAATCTCGGTCAGAGGTGCCTTAGCACGACCAATTTCCTGATCCATAGCGTCGTATGCAACAACCTCGAATGTATACTCGCGCTTATCTGCAAGGTTGAAGATTTCAGCAGTTACATCCATTGTAGACTCAGCCTCAACGCCATCAACAAGCACCTTATATGAGTTAGCACCCGCCATCTCAGTCCAATTAACGATTACCGACTGGTAGTTGCTGAGTGTAGTGGTAACAATCATATCAGCGCCCTTGATGTAAGTCTCGAACGAACCGGTCTTCTTGATACGTCCGACTGCATTATCCTTGAAGTAAACATCGTTAGCGCCCTCAGAGAAGTATACGTGAGTAGCACCCTCCTTCATATCCTGTGGAACGAACTTACCACTCTGTGAAGTTGCCCATACAGCATTACGAGTCACTGCATAGTCAATCTCCCACTCGATAGTGTACTGACCTGGTTCGATAAGATGCTCCTTAACCTCACCTGTCTCCTCATTCCACTTCCAGTCTACACGGTTATCCATAGCATTGAGAGCCCAACGCTTGTAACCAATCCAGCTATTCAACGTACCGTCACCGGTATTGTTAGTCAATGTGTAAGCAACCTCCTCGCCATCACGCTTGAAGACAATCTTACCACCAACATAAGCGTAGTTCAGACTCACGAGGTTAGATACAGTTACACGCTGCTCCTCCTTACCGTCAAGAACCTCAATCTTAATCTCTGGCTCAGTCCAGTCTGCCATAGAGAAGAGCTCAACCTCGTTAGAGAGACCTGTTGCAGCTGTACCGATAGCGCGCACCTCAAACTGGCACTTAACAGCCTCAGTAACATTCTCTACGATAGCCTCCTTCTGTGAAGCATCCACAGTAGCCTTCAAGTTACCATTTACATAAATCTCGTAACCCTCGGCATTCTCATTCTGCGACCAAGAAACCTTCGCTGCCTGGAACATTGTGTTATCCACCTCAGCAGATACAAACAAGTTCACTGGCTGCTCCTCAGTCACAACAGGCTCTGACTCACCCTCGATATCGTACTGCTCCCACATCAAGCGGTTGTACTTATAGAGAGTCTTCGCTGTATTCATCTCGTAAGCCCATGTACCGTCCTCGTTCTTCGATGAGCGGTTAGTTGTTACGAAGTAGTGACCTGTGTAACGGAATGTATACTCTGTCTCGAAGTTGAATACCTCTGTATCGAAGTACATAGTCTTTGTTGTGAAGCCTGCAGTCTGAGTCTCAGAAGCCCACTTCTTCAGGTCATCCTCCGATACCATATCTACGATATCCTCATCGAATACCTTATTGCCTGCAGCGTCGTATGCGTTCCAGGTAATACCTATACCATAGTTACGTGGACCTGAAAGCTGGTCGTATGTAACGCCCCACTTACCGACGTGCTCACCCTCGGTCTGCAATGCGATTGAGAAGCGTGGCAAGAACTCAGTCTCGATGTTCTCCAATGTGAAGATATGAACATCGTGCTCAGCAGCTGCCAATACAGCCTTATTCTCATCCAAAGCCTGAATCTGAACGTAGTATACAGGAGCATACTCATTCAAAGTATTTGGCTCGAAAGTATACTTCTCGCACAAATCGAGATCCAATACCTCATAATTCTCGCTGCTCTCGCCATAGAATATACGGTTTGAAACAGTACCTGCTGGGTTGGTCCAAGAGAGCTTCATACCCTGATACATACCGTTCTTAACCTTACGGCCGGCCTTACCTGATACGATAGTCTCCAATCCCTCGTCTATCTCTACCTTCTCTCTGAGGTCATAAGTTGTAGCAGCCTTAGCCACAACCTCTGTCTCCCAAACTACATTTACAGGCTCCTCACACACAGCGCCATCGTAAACATACTCTGTATCTACGAAACGACCACCGGTAGCAGGATAAGTCACAAGTTCCATCTTCACGATATACTTCTTATCCAACTCCAGAGCCTCTGTGCCCTCTTCCATGAGCCAGCTGTGCTTGATGAAGCGACCGAGCTTATTTGCGATATTCTCCTCAAGGTTTTCATCTGATGCCTCGCCTGAAACGCCGAGTTCTGCACCCTCTTCATCACAAATAGTCCACTTCAGCGTAGCGGTCATATTCTTAATACCTGTAATCTTATCAGCCTTAACAACCCATGCGCCATCGACCATTTGCTCGATAGAGAACTCAGGGTAATCCATACCGATAAGTGAGAAATAAGATGTCTTAACCGACTTACCGAAAGACTCCTTCTTCACATTCACGGTCATAACATCGATTGAGTACTCTGCATTCACAGTCAGATGTTCCTCTGCTGTCAAAACATACTCCTCAACCAGACCCTCTGTGGTGATATACTCCTTACTTGACTCACCGTCACCGTAGAAAATGCGGATTTTCTTAGCATTTTCGTCATCCGGATTGTCCCAAGTAAGGGTAATCTTCTCATAACCTGGAGTAGCCACAAGGTTCTCCACATCCTTAGGAGCGACCTCAGCATTCTCTGGTTCTGGATTTACTTGTGGATCAACGTTGTCGCTCTCGCAGGCCATCAAGCCCACAGACGCCACCGCCACCATCAAAAGATACCAAAACTTCTTCATATTGATATATAAGCTTTAAATTTTTTACTTGGTTTGCTCTTAGCGAGTCCCACTGGAGGCCTAAGCCCCCAGTCTGACTCGTCATTATTACTCCTCTGCAACAGACTCCTTACCGTAGAACTTAAGCTCAGCGATACGGCTTGTAGATGTCGCAGCATCAAATGGGCCCAACTCAGTCTTACCTACCCAACGGAAGTAACGGAACGTAGGAGTATATGTATCGTCGCCATAGATAGAGTGACGAATACCCTCTACGTATGCCTGGTCGTAGGTAGTATTAGGACCTGATGGGTTAGAGTAGTCACCCAACTTAGTCCAGCCCTCCAAAATACCGTCATTAGGATTCTGGTCGTTGCTTACCCACAACTCGAAGTCCTTAGGAGAGTAACCTCCCGTAGCACCCAAAGCGTGGAAGAAACGCATTGCATAGATATTCACCTCACGACCGAAGTCAATGAAGAATGAGTATGGGTAACCATAACCGTTATTATGCCAGAATGTAGCACCGTATGTAGTCTTACCTGTGCCGGTATCTACTGCAGTAGCGTTATCCCAGATAGTCTCGATAGGACCAACAGGGTTGTCGTGAGTAGCATTGCGATAGCCACCCTTAACATAGATAACCGATGACTCTACCTCCTTACCATTGAGTGTAACCAGAGGCAGTGGAGCTCCGTTAGACCAATACAAGCCATAAAGACGCTCATCCGAGAGGAATGTAAATGGAGTCTTATCCAACTCGAAACGAGCCTCCGCATTACCTGCGTCGATAGAACCCTCGATACATACTGCCGCAGCCGAGCCATCAACAGGCACAGAATCAGAGCAAATCTTATCGTAAACGTAGTAACCATCCATTGTCTTCTCACGGAAGATACAAGGGAAGTAAGAGATGGTGTACTCAAAATTATAAGTCTCACCCAAGTCAAAATCCTCAGCATCGTAAATCCAGCTGTCATCAGCTAAGTAAATCACGTTTGTACCGTTATACTTAGCAATCGAAGCCTCCAAATCTACCGGCTTAATGATATGCTCGCCCTGAGCGAGGAGCTCACCTGCATCATTCTTACAACTCCATACGATACCTGTAAAGAAGTTTGTAGGACCTGAGAGGTTGTTGATTGCAATCTGTGCAGCACCCACCTCCTGGTCACGGATGATAGAGAATACAGGCACACCCACACCCTCCAAGTGTACGTGAGTAAACACCTGAGTAGTAACGGTTGATGCCAATGACTTATTACCATATTCGTCCATGGTACGTACGTCGAAGAAGTATGTAGTATAATCCGACAAATCGGTGATTTCATAGCTATCCACCATCTCGTCGATGATAATCTCCTCCTCGACCTCACTCATACCGTAGCCGATATAAATCTTCTTCGATACATTATCCGAAGGGTTATTCCATGAGAGAACAACACGCTCGTAACCGGAATGTACATTCAAATCAGATATCTTACCTGAATAGATAGAACCCTCTTTGAGATAATCCTTGTAGAGCTCGTCCATGTTCTCGCAAGCTCCCAAACCGAACATTACAAGTACGGCTGGAATGATATATTTCAAAATCTTCATATTCTATGACTATTTATTCGTTTTGATTTACTTCCTTACCGTAAATGTCAATCTCTGCCAGACGACCGCAATTATAGTTTGGAGTACCGGCCCAGTCTGTACAGCCCTTGAAGCGCAGATAACGGAATGGACGAGTCAATACAGGCTCCTCGCTATCTACCCAGAACTCTGTTCCAGCCTCAAACTCCTCCTGCTCCTCCATCTCGGTATTTGGACGGATGAAGTGGAAGCGTCCGATGCACTCCCAGTCACTCAGGATACCATCCTCAGGGGTGTTATCATTAGAGATATACAACTCAAAGGTCTTACAGCCGTTTACACGCCACTGTGAACCTCCTACCTGCCAGATACGGAAACGGCTCAACTGAATCTCGCGTCCCATATCGATAAAGTAGCTCCAAGGCCAACCTGGACCTCCCTTATCAGGGTCACCGGTGTGGAAATAAGAGTAACCGGTAGGGTCACCATCCCAGAAGAACTTGATATCACACTCGTTGAACTTCTCCAATGCGTTACGCATACTATCCCACTTATATACTGTCGAACTTGAAATCTTCTGACCACGATACATAATAGTCTCCTTAGGCTGATTATGATCACGGTCCCAGTTCTCTGTTCCGTAAAGTGTTCTATCATCCAAGAAATCAAACTCATCCTTGCTCAAGAGGAAGTCAGTTACAGGCTGCAAGATACCGTGTGAACGAACCTCAGACTCATGGCCATAACGGTTGTCAATAACACGAGTAGTAATCTTATAGCGAATAGACTCCAAATCACGAATCAGGATACGGTCCATAGGAGTTGAAGTGGTATAGTAACGAGTTGCCACACGACCATCCTCAGTCTGCAAATCAACCGCGATATCGACGATTGAACGATATGGGTTCTCCACCTCCAAATAGAACGAACCGAAGCCGGCGCTAATATTCAAAGACTCGCTGATAGGATGTACAGAGGCACGCAATGGAGTAATCTTCACCCATACAGGCTCCGACAGATTATCGTTCTTATCCACAGCATACAGAGCAACCTCATACTCCTTAGCCTCACCAAAGCCCTCCACGGTCAGCGTACGGCTGAAACGAGAACTTGACTTAGAGATAACCGTTCCGTTATCGATACGATATACGGCACGTACATATAGGAAATCCTCATCTGATGGGATGGTATACGAGAAGGTACCACCTCCATAGTCAGGAGTAAAAGAGACATCTGAAACAGGTCCGGGAGGCACAGTCTCACGAGTGTCATCCGACTCCGTCTTACCACAGCTGGTCACACCGACCATCAAAATTGCTGCGGCAATAAATGATATATAATGTTTCATATTCATATTCTACACTTTATATTATATATATCGAACATTAAATCCATCCGGGATTCTGAATCATGTTAGGATTCTTCAGCATCTCGTTGTATGGGATAGGCATCAAGTAGTCCTTAGGGGTAGTAAAGGTACGTGACTGCCATGTAATGATCTGATAGAACGCATCAGCGGTCTTACCGTCAGGAGCATTCCAACCACGTACAGGAAGTGTATAGAACTCCTCAGCACGCTTCCAACGCAAGATGTCATAATATGACTGGCTCTCGAATGAAAGCTCCAAAAGACGCTCGTGCTGGATAATCTCACGCAAACCATTCTTTGTAGTGTGCTTACCAACAGTGTTTACGATAGAAGCATCGCTCCATACCTGCTCAACATCTGGCAAACCTGCACGACGACGAACCTTATTCAAATAATCGTAAGCAACCTGACCTGGGCCATAGTACTCATTATAAGCCTCAGCTGCAAGCAGATACAAGTCAGCCAAACGAATCAAAGGATAAGGATACTGAATAGTACGGCTCGCAACGTAACCACGAGACTCAGGGTGAACATACTTCTTCACACCGATACCGGTCCAGAAGTAGTCTGTTGGGTGGTTATCACTCATACGACCACCTGGGAACTCACCTGAACGCAACTTGATATCCAAACGCAAGTCCCAAGTACGCCAGATACAGCGGTCCACTGCAATCCAAGCATAGAAACGAGGCTCACGGTTCAAGTGAATCTTTACAGTTGTCTCACCTGGCTGCATATAACCGAGGTGGTAATTATCTGAAGGAATTCGCACCTTGTCATAACGCTCAGACTCAGCGTAGTAAGTCTTATCCTCCTCGATAGGCACACCGTTCTTAGTGTAGAAACGCTCTACAACATCGAGTGATGTTCCCAACCACTGGTGAGTATAGCTGTTATCATTAGCTGGCTGATAACGAATAGCCGATGTGTTGTGCAGATTCAAGTTAGAACCTGTACAAGGACCTGTGTGACCCCAAATAAGCTCATCGTTCCAAGGCTCATTGATAGCGAAACGCAAGTCGTAGCAGTGCTTCATAATCTCTGAAGTCTCAATATCGTCGATATCAAAGCTACGATACTTATCCTCGTAGTAATAGAGCTTATGGCCCTGCTCGTGTGCCAAAGCGATAGCCTCCTCACAAGCCTCGTAAGCCTCACGCCACTTCTCAGGGTCATACTGCTGTGGGAAGTAATGCTCACCATTCTCGTTTACGAAGTTTGAATAGAACTCCGAGTTACCGTTGAACAGAGGTGAAGCACGAGTGATAAGAATCTTAGCCTTCAACGCCTTAGCAATCACGCGGTTTACCTGGCCGTAGAAGATAGCAGGAGTTACAGTCTGCAACTCATACTTATCGCTACCATCCTCATTATAGAGCACCTCATCCAAAAGGCCCAAAACATACTGGAAGCAATCCTCAACAGGCTGACGACGGCGACGTACAGTCTCCAAGTCATCCATAGGAGTCACGTTCACATCATTGATGATGATAGGACCATACAGACGGATGATGAAGTAGTGATAGTAAGCCTTCAACACCTTAATCTGAGCAATCCAGTTCTTACGCTCAACCTCCGAGAGGTCGATAATATGGAAATCAGACTCCAAATAGTCGATAAAGATGTTACACATACGCAACGCCTCGTAGGTATGTGTACCGCCCTGACCACCGGTCCAGTAGCAGAGCAAAGAGTTTGTGGTATTGTTCCAACCACGCATAATCTTGTTACCGATACAGTAACCGCGGTTCTCCGCTACGGTAGCATCGAAACGCTCAATCCACTCATCACCAAGGAGTGCTGTTCCGGTATGCACCTTATATATATTTGGCATATAAGAGTAGCAGTCCGCAAGAGCACTGTATGTTTTCTCCTTAGTCTCAAAGATATCCTCCAACTGCATAATATTGTCGGGAACGATATCCAAATAGTTACATCCACTCACTGAAAAGAATGCAACCAACGATACTATAATTGATTTAAAAAACTTTTTCATACTCTTTTATAATGAATTAGAATGTAACATGTACACCTACGCTGAATACTCGCTGAAGTGGGTAACCCAAACCGTTAGCACCCATCTCGATATCCCACAAGTCGAAGTCCGAAATCTTAAAGAGGTTCGAACCAGAGAAGTAGAAGCGACAGCTCTCGATAGGAGTCTTAGCCAACACCTTCTTAGGCAAAGAGTAACCAACCTCCAATGTCTTCATACGGAGGATACGACCATTACGCAACCACCAAGTAGACTGCTGAACGTTGTTCTCGTTTGTTGTTGCCGACAGACGAGGCCAGAAGGTCTGTGATACAGGGTTATCAGGGCTCCAGTGGTTATCTGCTACAATCTGCAATGAAGAGCGGTGACCTACGAATGGAGAGATACCTCTTGAATCTATATAGAATGATACTCGGTCCTGTCCCTGGAGGAATGTTGAAAGGTCAAATCCCTTATATCCGATAGAGAAACCGATACCGTAGTTAATCTCAGGAGATGTTGGGTAACCCATTGGCACCTGGTCATCCTCTGTGATAGCACCGTCGTTGTTGATATCCTTATACTTGATATCACCCGGACGAGTCTGTCCCCAAGGCTGTGATGGAGAGTTTGCAACGTCAGTCTCGTCGATGAACAAACGCTCAGCAACATAACCAAACGATTGATTTACAGGGTGTCCCACGCGGGTACGCCATGGATAGTCATACATTGGCTCTGGTGACACGCGCAACTCAGCGTGAGCGTATGTAAAGTTGAAACGTCCCTGGATAAACAAGCCGTTAGCCCAAGCCTTCTTCAAGTCAATCGAGCCATCGATACCTGCTGACTCCACCTCACCGAGGTTACCCTGAACAGCAGCTGTAAGACCCATTGAGTCAGGCAAGTTCTGGCGAGTCATCAAGATACGAGAACGGTACTCTGTAAAGTACTCGACCTGAATATCAGCAAAGCCCAAGAGGTTCATCTCAAGACCGAAGTTCTGCTTCTCAGAAACCTCCCACTGAATGTCGTTGTTTGCATCACGACCGATTACGAAACCGCCATACGAGTTATTGAAGTTCTCACCCCAAGTATAACCTGCGCCACCACGAGAAATCTGTGACAGGAAGAAGAAACGCTCGTTAGAGATGTTATCGTTACCTACGCGACCCCAAGAGTACTTGAACTTCAACTTAGGAATAACCTTCGATACAGGCTCCCAGAAGTCCTCATTAGAGATCATATAACCCACTGCCACAGCAGGGAAGAGACCCCAACGATGTGACTCGTGGAACTTCTCCGAACCGTTATAAGTAAGTGAAGCCTCAGCCAAGTAACGACCCTTGTAACCGTAAGTTACACGACCACGAATACCCTGGTTACGATAAGGGAGAGTATAGACGATGTTACCACCGCTTGTATTCTTATCCTCATCCATAGTATAGATAAACTGAGCTGTTACGTCGTGTGCATCGTTGAAGTTACGATTGTAGTGGAAGCCCAACTCATAATATGAGCTATAAGATGTACCACCGCTTGTTGATGGGTCACCCAAAGCCTCAGTACCCTCATGCACATTCATCAACTTATAAGTATCAGTCAGCTCGTCATAGCTCTGCAAAGCGTAGAAGTATGGATCGTATGTACGAGTAGACATGTGATCCGACGCTGCCGAGATAGAGGCCTTACCACGGAAGAGCAAGCCACGAGTAACGAAGTTCAAATCCTGCTCCAAAGTAGCCTGAGTGATGATATGGCTTGCGAAACCGTCACGGAAACCGCTAACCATCGTTGCATAAGGGTTCACCATCTCGTTAGCGACATCCTTACCGAAGAGCACGTGACGAACGTACTTATGATCCTCATCTGGCTCCCAAACCATTGGGAACTCGACAGGGTTACCCTCCATCACAGCGTTAAAGATACCTGTTGCATCCGCTGCTGGACCGTTATAATCCTGGAATACTGAGTTCATATTTACCTCCAAGCGGGTAGTACGTGTAAGATTAACATTCACCTTAGCCAAGATATTGTAGCGGTTGATGTTGATGTTATTCTTAAAGTTGTTCAAGTCGTGGTCCTTCAAGATACCTGTATCGCGGTCCCAAGATACCGCCATGTAGTAACGTGCCACCTTACCACCACCATTTGCATTGATTGTGTAGTGAGAGTTGTAAGTATACTTCTCGAACATCTCACCATACCAATCGATGTTAGGGTA
Organism: Alistipes sp.; assembly: GCA_017623505.1. Taxonomy (GTDB): domain Bacteria; phylum Bacteroidota; class Bacteroidia; order Bacteroidales; family Rikenellaceae; genus Alistipes. Next base: position 43,298 of record JAGAOZ010000011.1, on the reverse strand, counting down.
AACCATTGGGTTCACGTTATTGATGGTATTCTGAATCTTCTGTGTTGTATAACGAGGCGACACCAATGGGTTATCATTGTACTGTGCATCATTATAGAGCTGCATGAAGCTGATACCGTCAATCATATCTGGCAACTGTGTAGGCAGTGAGAAACGAGACTCGTGGCGGAATGAAATCGCCAACTTACCCTCGCGACCCTGCTTTGTAGTAACCGAGATTACACCATTCGCACCCTTCGAACCGTAGAGAGCTGCTGCGGTAGCATCCTTCATAATCGAGAAGTTCTCGATGTTATCAGGCTCGATACGTGCCAAGTCGGTAGCCGACACCTCGAAACCGTCCAACAGAATCATAGGGCTCTGAGCATAACCGAAGGTGGCGACACCACGGATAAAGAACTCTGCGTTGTCGGCACCAGGCTCACCACTTCGCTGATACGAAATCAAACCTGCAACACGACCTGCAAGAGCTGTTGTCAAGTTAGAAGAAGGGACGTGCAAGTCTTTAGGAGAGATAGTCTCGATAGACGCAACGATTGACTCCTTCTTCTGAGTAGAGAACGCTGTTACGACAACCTCCTCCATCTCTTCCATAGGCTTAAGTTGAACAGTCAGAGTTGTCATACCCTTAACCTCAACATCCTGCTGGATGTAACCCAGGTAACTCACCTCAAGTACATCCTTCTCAGAGACCGAAATAGCCGAGAAACTACCATCAGGAGCTGTAATCACACCGGTAGTAGTACCCTTGACCATAACAGTCGCACCTGCCAATGGCTCACCATTCTCATCCAAAACCTTACCGCTTACCAGCTTCTGGCGTTGAAGAGATGCCTCTGCCACAGGCTCAGTTGCTTCGCTATCCTCAGCAAAAGCCAACGCTGGAGAGAGAGCCAGCATCGACGAGAACAGCAAAGACAATCCATAGTAGAGTGTTTTCCTCATAAATAGAAAGTTTTAATTTTAAGTTAATTGATATTTTTTGTTTCTTTTGCTTTCACACATTTTCAACCCTGTGATTTCCACTTTTGAATGTTTCGCCGGCTCATTTCGACCACCACAGTCTGCCTACCTCCCTTTCAAAAGCTAACACCAAAGGTGTCACACGCACACATTAGCAAACAAAGGTAACTCTTTTTATCAAAGGTAAATACTATTTTTTGATTTAATTTCTGTACGTTTTGATATAGATTTTTTTTAATAAATACCCCTCTTCACCCTCCAAAATAGGGCTAAAAAGCCACCACAAAGCTATTGACAGAGTATAAGCCCCGACAGCGAAAGATATTTCGCAATATGTCAAATTGTATAAAATGCCACTTCCACACACCGCATCAAAACACAAAATACACCTCCTGCGCAACTATTTATCCCCCGAAACCAACCGTTCACAACGGCTATATTACCACTCATAGCCAATCCGGAGAAACAAGTACAAACAAAAAAGCAATCTGCAACATCATTCCGATATTACAGACTGCCTTTATTGTATAATTTTACACTATTTCTCCTCTTATAATTTCAACGCTGTCAAACGTTCGATAGCCTCTCTACCCTCGCCTCCTAACGAGAGTGAAAAATCGTTTACAAAGAGTGCGATATGGCTCTTGATAACCTCGTCTTCAAGCTCCTGAGCATGGCTTTTTACATACTCACGCGACGCCATTGGATGAGCAAAAGCATACTCTATACTTCGCCTTAGCACGCGCTCAACGCGCTCCACAATCTCACCTGCCAGCCCTCTGCGAGCAACTATTCCGCCAAGCGGAAGCGGAAGCGCAGTTCTTCTCTCCCACTCCTCTCCCAAATCGGCAACAAGTTCCAAGCCTCGCCTATGATAAACAAAACGTCCCTCATGAATCAGTACTCCGCCATCAAACTCTCCTTGCTCGACAGCCTCGGCAATCCGGGAAAAGAGCATTGGCGTACGCTCCGCAATCTCAGGGAATAATCTCTCAATCAACAAATTAGCCGTAGTATGCAAACCGGGCACTGCTATCTTGTTAATCGCTCCCTGCTCTTCTTTACGCTTGACGAGCAACGGACCATTACCTCGTCCCAACGCCGCACCCGCATCCAGCAGACGATACTTCTCGGCAATAGCAGGCAACACGGCACAACTAATCTTACTAACATCCGCAACGCCCCTCAAAACGCCGTCATTAAGTTCCTCAATATCGTGATACTCCACATCAAACTCCAGCCCCTCACAGTCGATACGATGGTTTATCATCGCATCGAACATAAAGGTATCATTCGGACACGGAGAGATATGTAATTTTAACAACATTTCCCTCAATATTAACTACTTAAACAACTGCGACACTACTCCGCCGAGGGCCGTCACCGCCTCCTCTATGCGCCACTCCTCACGCTCGTCACCCACACGGTTTGATATGGCTCTGATATGGCAAAAATGCTCCACTCCCATAGCCTCACACACTGCGGCCACAGCAGCTCCCTCCATCTGCTCAACAGCAGGGAGGGCATCTTCCGCATGAAACTTTAGCGACTCGCCCGAAGCATTTACCGTAAAGCTCTCCACACTATCCAATCCCGTACTTCGCTCCATACGATACTCCTTACGATACTGTTCAGGCAATGAAGCCACTCTATCGTAGACAACCTCCACCACTTGACACACCGCCAGCCTATCATCACAGGCCCCGGCAATACCACACAACACCACATCGCGCGTCGGCTTTAGCGAGAGATAACGCGCCGCCATCGCAGCCGCCTCTGCCACACCTACACCCACGATAACAACCTCTGCCTCAGGCATTAGCTGTCGAAAAGCCGCAGCTTCAAGCTCAGTAGGAAATAGAAAAACGGGCCTTCTCATAATTAGCACTCGCCTACGATAGCCTCTACATCCTCCACCTTAATAGGAATAGTCTTATTGCCTATAACCTTTGAGCCGGTGGCTGTTACCAACAAATCATCCTCCAAGCGAATACCGCCAAAGTCACGATACTCGTCGAGCTTATCGTAATTCACAATACCTTTATACTTTCCCTCAGCGCGCATCTTGTCAATCAACGCCGGCACGAAGTAGATACCCGGCTCATCCGAGAGCACTGTACCCGGTACCAATCGCCAATATTGACGTGTAATACAGCATGCCGCCTGCTTAGCACGCTCGATAACCTCCTCCAATGAGAAGCTACGCTCGCCTATATTCTCACAGTCGTGCACATCCAAACCCATACCGTGTCCAAGTCCGTGAGGCATAAACAGATAAGCTGCACCCGCTGCCAAAGCATCATCCACCGAGCCACACACCAAACCGAGCTCCTTCAACCCCTCAAGCAATGTACGGGCTGCCACATCAGAGTACTCCGTATACATCATCTCTGGTCGCAGAGCCTCAGCCGCTGCATCGTGCGCGCGCAATACTATATTATATATATCCTTCTGCTTTTGAGTAAACTTACCATTAACAGGGAATGTACGTGTGTGGTCCGACACATAGTTGTTTTTATGCTCTCCACCACAATCACACAATACCAGGCGACCTCCGGTCAAGATACCCGAATGGTCGTGGTTGTGCAACACCTCACCGTGCTGTGAGAAGATTGTTGTGAACGACACACCTGTACCATACTGCAGAGCCATAGCATCCACCATAGCTGCCACCTCATGCTCGGTACGACCCGGGCGGGTATAACGCATCGCGGTTGTATGCATCTGATAACCAATCTCAAAGGCCTCCTCCAATGCTGCTATCTCCTCCTCGCCCTTACGCTCACGCATCTCGGCTACGGCAAACATCAAGTCGATAGACTTACCTGCGTGCAACTCCTCAGGCTTCTTACCCAGCAAATCACACAACATCAACTTTGTCTCACCACGATATGGTGGCAAGTAGTGCACCTGACGGCCCTTCTGAAGTGCCTCACGCACATCGTCATAGAGCTTTGCCATAGGCTTCGACTCGCCAACGCCCACCTGGGCAGCCAACTCCGCAATCTTAGCCTGCGGACCCATCCATATAATATCCTCAACGGTGAAATCATCACCATACATCGTTGCCACTCCACTCTCGGCATCTATCACCGCTGCCAACGCTGGCACGTTCTGTCCGAAGAAATAGAGGAATGTCGAGTCCTGCCTGAAAGGATAAGTATTGTTTGGATAGTTGAATGGCGACTCCACATTTCCGGGAAGAAGAATCACTCCCTTGCCTACTCTTTTGACGAGCTCGGCACGTCGCTTAGTGTAAATCTCTGATGCAAACATATATCGAACTATTTTAAGGTTTTACTTAACGAAATCGCAATTTTACTGAACCATTGACTCCTCCGTAGGAACCATTTTGTAGAGTTTATCGCCCTTACGGAGCAATTGTGGCACCTTTATAGAGCATTTCACGCCCTTCGGGATATGTGTCGCCGGCTGCTCGTTAAACATCAGTCCCTCAGCACGTTGCTCTACTACTCCCGATGTCTCGCCCATCCACAAGAGCGACTCGCCCTCGTCAATTGTAGCCGCCTCGGTAAGTACCTCAGCCACAGATATTTGCTTAAAGAAATGAGTCACTTTTCCCACATAAACCTTACGCTCGGTAGCTGCCGACCCATAATTATTGCAATGCTCTGCCATAGGTCGTCCAGCATAGTAGCCCTCCCAGAATCCGCGGTTGAAAACCGTTGCCAACTTCTGCTTTAACTCGCTGGCATACTGAGCGTTATACTCGCCTCGCTCCATCGCCTTCAAGGCGGCATCGTAGCTCTCAACAACACGCTTTACATACTCTGCGCCGCGTGCTCGGCCCTCAATCTTCAGCACTCGAACACCCGCCGCGATAAACTTATCCAAGAAGTCTATCGTACATAAGTCCTTGGGTGACAGCACATAACGACCATCTACGGCGAGTTCTCTGCCGGTCTGCATATCGCGAATCGTATACTTACGACGACATATCTGACGGCATGCACCACGATTTGCCGAGCAGCCCTCCTCGTGCTCGCTCAGATAGCATTTTCCGGAGATTGACATACACAACGCACCGTGCGCAAACATCTCTATTCTAACGAGTTGGCCGCTTGGACCGACAATCTCGTTCTGCTCAATCTCACGTGTGATATGAGCGACCTGCTCCAAGCTCAACTCTCGTGCCAAAACAACCACGTCCGCCCACTGTGCATAGAACTTAACTGCCTCAGCATTAGATATATTACACTGTGTAGATATGTGTACCTCCATACCTATACGACGCGCATACATAATAGCAGCAACATCGGCTGCGATAATCGCATCGACACCCTCCTGCGATGCTCGGTCAATGACAGCGCACATATCGCGCATCTCGTTGTCGTAGAGAACGGTATTGACTGTAAGATAGGTCTTTACGCCTGCTGCGTGGGCAATGGCTACGATGTTTGCCAAGTCATCAAGTGTGAAATTTACCGATGAACGAGCGCGCATATTCAAAACACCAACACCAAAGTAGACAGCATCTGCTCCCGCAGCAATGGCTGCGTGCAACGACTCCATACACCCCACAGGGGCCATTATCTCTATATCCTTTCGTTGAATATTCATAGCTTTTACTTTTTACGACTCATAAGATTTCGGGCAAAAACTCTCAGATTCTCAACTCTTTCGCTCTCCAATGAGAGTGTATCCAAAACAGATAGTGCCTTATCGAAACGAAGCGTAATCTGCTGATTAACAAGGTGTGGGACATCATACTTATCGTAGATGGCCTTCACACGCGCAATCTTTTGCTCGGCAGAGAGTTCCTTATCGAAAGGCAGCGTACGCAGAAGTTCTCTGTCACACTCATCGGCACGGCTCATTGCACTGAGCATCAAGCAGGTCTTCTTACCCTCCAGAATATCGCCACCGATAGCTTTGCCGAGCTGCTCGTCGCCATAGCTATCGAGTAAATCGTCTTGCAGCTGAAAGGCCAAACCAAGCTCCAAAGCGTAACGATAAATCTTATTGCAATCCTCCACAGACGCTCCGCCCAGGATAGCTCCAATCATAGCCGAGCCTGCCAACAGAGCTGAGGTCTTGAGCTCAATCATACGCATATACTCGACAACAGAGACCTTCTCCGCCTGCTCAAAATCCATATCATATTGCTGACCCTCACACACTTGCAAAGCCATAGAGGTAAAGACCTCCATAATACGTGGCAACTTATCTTGTGGCAAAGCAGACAGACGACTAAACGAATCAATCATCATAGCGTCACCTGACAGAATAGCAACATTACCGCCCCACTTGGCATAGACCGAGGGCTTACTGCGGCGCACCATGGCATTATCCATAATATCGTCATGCAGAAGTGTAAAGTTGTGGAATATCTCCACCGCCGCTGCCGCCGGCATAGCCTCCGCAACATCGCCACCAAAGGCGTCAGCACAAAGCAGAAGCAACACAGGACGCAGACGTTTACCTCCACCCGACATAGAGTAGATAATCGGAGAATAGAGTTGCTGTGGCTCTTCGGGATATTGTATTTGAGCCAAATAATTCTCAAATAATGAGAGTATCTGTTGGTTAGTTTTCATATATTCGCATCAAAAGAGTTATAAACTGAGCTATATATGCCCCAAAATTAAGAAAAAGTTTGAAGAAAAAGAATTTTATTATTAACTTTGGTGTTGGCTTTGGTTCTTTATACACTTCATCAGTTGAATCAATAGATAAAAAAATGAGAACTTGGACTATCACAAAACCTAAAAATAACAATAAACTTAAAACCTACATTATGAAAAAATTAGCTATGGGTATCGATATCGGCGGAACAAACACTGCGTTTGGTCTCGTTGACGAGGACGGTACTATCTTCTGTGAGTCTGCAATCTCAACCGAGCGTTATAAGAAATTTGATGATTATCAGGATTATGTAGACGCATTGTGCGAGGCTATGCACGCACTCATCGGTAGCGTATCATTCGACTTTGAGCTTATCGGTATCGGTATCGGCGCACCTAACGCAAACTACCATACAGGCATGATTGAGACTCCTGCAAACTTGTGGAAGTTCCGCGATGATGAGCCTAATCCAGATGAGGCACGCCGCATGTTCCACTTCGTGGATGATATTAAAAAATCTTTCCCAGGCATAAACGTCGCTATCACAAATGATGCTAACGCTGCGGCTATCGGCGAGGGCGTATTCGGTAGCGCAAAGGGTATGAAGGATTATGTTGTTATCACACTCGGCACAGGTCTTGGCTCAGGTATCGTAAGCAATGGCGAGATGATTTACGGTCATGACGGTTTCGCAGGCGAGTATGGTCACATCGCTGTTGATAGCCGTACACACGGTCGCGACTGCGGTTGCGGTAGAAAGGGTTGCTTGGAGGCTTACGCATCGGCAACAGGTATCAAGCGTACAGCTTTCGAGTTGATGGCTAAGATGAGTTGCGACAGTGAGTTACGCGATATTCCTTACTCTAAGTTTGAGGCTGTAATGCTCTCAACAGCAGCTAAGAAGGGTGATGCTATCGCTAAGGAGGCATTCCGCTACACTGGCGAGGTATTGGGTAAGGCTTTGGCTGATTTGATGGCTACAACATCTCCAGAGGCTATCATCCTCTTCGGTGGCTTGGCAAAGGCAGGTGAGCTCATCTTCGAGCCTACGAAGTGGTACATGGAGGAGAATATGTTGGCAACATTTAAGAATAAGGTGAAGTTGCTCCCATCGGGTATTGAGGGTAAGAATGCAGCTATCTTGGGTGCTTCGGCTCTTATATGGCAGAAGAACATCTAAGAAGTCGTCTAACAAGGCTGATTAGGGGTTATATTTACCCTTGTGATGCACATTATATTGAATTGTGAGGCTGGCTGCGGTCAGCCTCATTTTGGTTAGTTATGTATGAAGAAACTTTTACTTACACTTGCGCTTATCATATCGCTCGGCGCAGTTGTCGAGGCGCAGAACAAGGTCTATCGTGAATTACAACGCATAGCCAAAGAGGATAACCGCACGATGCAACACTTGGATATTCTCTGCAACCGCATAGGTGGCAGAGTAACAGGCTCTGACGCATTGCAAAATGCAGAGCAGTGGGCTGCTAAGTGTTTCAAGGATTGGGGCTTAGAGGTAAAGCTTGAGAAGGTAGGCGATATGTCGGTGGGATTTAACCGCGGCGGCTGGTGGGGTAGGATGTATGGCGAGCAGAGTATGACACTCCACTTTGCCACACCATCTTACACCTCAGGAACAAAAGGGCCACAGCGTGGACACGTGGTGATAGAGCCTCGCACGCGAGCCGACTTTGACAGAATGAAGGGTAAGCTGTGCGGAGCGTGGGTACTCATCGAAGGAAAGAGTCGAGGTTGGGCTCTGCGCCACAATGCCGAGACAGACAAGATGCGTGACAGCATCATTAAATCAAATGCCGAGATTGTAGCATACAACCGCAGCGTAGGTCGCGACACAAGCAAGCACAAGCCACTCGACACGCAGACCCCTGCTCTATTCTACAACGAGATGATTGAGGCGGGGGTGCTGGGTTTCATACAGGCTGCGCCCGTACCTATTACGGCACTATACGATGCGGATGTGGTGAAGGGCGATGTAACATTTGACTCGCTGCCAACAGTTCCCGATATAAAGCTCGATGAGCATCAATACAAACAGATATATGAGATGGTGCAGGAACGACGTCACGTCGAATTAGAGTTCGATATTCGCAACCACTTTCAAATGGGCCCTGTACCATATCACAACGTGGTAGCACGTATCGAGGGAAGCAAATATCCTGACGAGTATGTCATCGTAGGGGCCCACTTAGATTCATACGACGTAGCGTCGGGTGGAGTGGATTGCGGCTCAGGCGTCTCGGTAGTGATGGAGGTGGCACGTATGTTAAAAGCGGCGGAAGCAAAGCCCGAAAGGACAATACTATTTATATTATTCTCAGCCGAGGAGTTCGGATTGATAGGCTCGCAGGCGTGGGTAGAGCAGCACAGCGACCTGCTACCAAAAATCTCAAACGTGTTTAACCGCGACGGTGGTCCGATGCCTTACACATCGTTTGCAGCACCAGAATCGCTGGTCGAGGAGTATGAGAAGGCCGCCGAGTGGATTCGTGAGATATATCCGGACTACCCACTCAGTATCACCACACTAAAGCCACGTAAAGTGCCAACAAAAGTGGGAGGCAACGATGAAACATCGTTCGACGTAAAGGGAGTACCGACGTTACAGATGGGCGAGTGGACCGACGTGAAGGGTTACAACTTCAGCTATTACGAGATATGGCACACCGAACGCGACAGCTATCAAAAAAGTATAGCCGAGTATCAGCAGCAGGCAGCAGCGGCGTGGGCGATAATGGTGCTACATACAGCAAACCTGCCCGACATATTGCCTCGCGATGAGGTATACTCCACCGCCGAATAATTGCTCTTAAAAAAAAGATTATCATCACCAATAGCTCCAAAAATGGGTTATTGGTGATGTTTTTTTACACTTTTTGCCCAATCATATTGCAGATTAAAAAATATTTCGTAACTTTATTCGATGAACGTAAAAAAAACTTAAAAAACCTATAAAACTTACGAGAATATGAAAAATTATTCAGCAAAAGAGATTAAGAACATCGTTCTGATTGGAGCCCCAGGTGCGGGTAAGACTACTCTTGCTGAGGCAATGGCTTACGAGGGTAAGGTGATTGACCGCAGGGGTAGTATTGAAAACAACAACACATTGTCGGATAACACCGATATCGAGCACGAATACAAGCGTTCGATCTATTCTACAACACTCTTCACAGAGTTTATGGGCCGCAAGCTCAATATCATTGACTGCCCAGGCTCAGACGACTTCTGTGGCAACCTGTTCTCTGCCTTCAAGGTAGGTGACGTGGGTGTAATGGTAATGAACGCTCAGGCCGGCTGGGAGGTAGGTTGCGAGATTCAGTCTCGTTACGCTCGTATCCTTAACAAGCCTCTGGTAGGTGTTGTAAACCAGCTCGACGGCGAGAAGGCGAACTTCGAGGCTCTTATCGAGGGTATCCGCTCTTCATCAGCTGTGAAGCCTGTAATCGTACAGTATCCTGTACAGCAGGGCGCCGGATTCAACGCTTTCATCGACGTATTGATGATGAAGATGTATGAGTTTACCGACGAGAACGGTACTCGCGTTGAGAAGGAGATTCCAGCAGAGGAGTTGGACCGCGCAACAGAGTACAACCAAGAGCTTACTGAGGCTGCAGCCGTATACGATGACGCTCTGATGGAGCTATACTTCGAGAAAGGCTCACTCACACAGGATGATATTCGCTCAGGTTTGAAGCAGGGTGTGGCTAACCGCGACTTGATGCCTATATTCTGCTGCTCAGGTAAGCGCGACATCGGTACAAAGCGTTTGATGGAGTTTATCATCAACGTAGCTCCAGGCCCAACAACTGCACCTAAGTTCAAGACAGTGGAGGGCGAGGAGTTGGCAGCAGACGAGACTCAGCCAACAGCTCTGTTCGTATTTAAGAGCCAGATTGAGCAGCATATCGGCGAGATTACATATTTCCGCGTAGTACGTGGTAAGGTAACTGAGGGTATGGAGTTGGTAAACAGCCGTACAGGTAACAAGGAGAAGCTTTCACAGCTCTTCGCAGTGGCAGGTAAGAACCGTACAAAGGTGACAGAGCTTTCAGCAGGCGACATCGGTTGCACAGTCAAGTTGAAGGCTACACGCACAAACGATACTTTGGCAGCACCTTCTGCACCTGTAACTGTTGAGCCTATCGTATTCCCAGAGCCTCGCTACCGCGCAGCTATCAAGGCTAAGGAGCAGGGCGACGAGGAGAAGCTCGGTAAGTTGTTGATGGATGCTAAGTATGAGGACCCAACAATCTTGGTTGAGTACTCTAAGGAGCTTAAGCAGACAATTATCCAGGGTCAGGGTGAGCACCATCTGAACATCCTCAAGAGCAAGCTCTCTTCGGAGCAGAAGATTGAGGTTGAGTTCTTCGCACCAAAGATTCCTTATCGCGAGACTATTACTAAGGTCGCTCAGGCAGACTATCGCCACAAGAAGCAGTCGGGTGGTTCAGGTCAGTTTGGTGAGGTACATATGGTAATCGAGCCTTACTATGACGGAATGCCAGAGCCTACTAAATATAAGGTAAATGGTCAGGAAATTGCAGTGAGCATCAAGGGTAAGGAGGAGTACGACCTGCCTTGGGGTGGTAAGTTGCAATACTACAACTCTATCGTCGGTGGCGCTATCGACGCTCGCTTTATGCCTGCAATCTTGAAGGGTATCATGGAGAAGATGGACGAGGGCCCACTTACAGGTTCTTACGCTCGCGATATCCGCGTTACTATCTACTACGGTAAGATGCACCCAGTAGATTCAAATGAGCTTTCATTTAAGTTGGCAGGACGTAATGCTTTCAAGGAGGCATTCCGTAACGCAGGTCCTAAGATTATGGAGCCTATCTACAACGTAGAGGTGCTTACTCCAAGTGAGTACATGGGTTCGATTATGAGTGACTTGCAGAACCGCCGTGCTATGATTATGGGTATGGAGTCAGATAAGGGATTTGACCGTTTGAGCGCACGCGTGCCTCTGGCAGAGCTTTATCGCTACTCTACTTCTCTGTCATCACTCACTTCAGGTGCTGCAACTTACACAATGAAGTTCGCTTCATACGAGCAGGTGCCTGCTGACGTTCAGGAGAAGCTCTTGAAGGAGTACACCGATACTGACGAGGATTAATCCTCTAAGCATAGACTTGAAAGAAGTTGTCTAACACGTGTTAGGTAACTTCTAAGACAAGGAGCTGTCCAACAAGTAGTTGCGACAGCTTCTTTTTTTTGCATCATTGCCCCATAAAAGCATATTGGGCTGGGTGTATATGTTGGGTGAGTAGGCAAAAAAAGCGAGACACTGAAAGAGTGTCCCGCCAGCTATATGAGAAAATAAAAGTCCGATACTATGGTTTTACGGCTATGACCGCAGCGTCAATTAGAGCAAGGAGCTAATTATTACTCTGCCCCGAAAATATACTCATCATCGTCAAAGCCAGGAAGAATGATAACCTGGAAGTCTACATTTGCGGTAAACAAGTCGCCGATAATGAAGGTACGGTGATTACGCTTAAAAGGTACTTGTGAGTAGTCTCGAACAAGATTCTCCGCACCATTAAGAGCAGTCATCTTCACATCCGATAGAATCTTATCCTGAACAAGCAGATAGTTCATCGAAATCATCTTGTAGGGCTTCTGACCAACAGTAATCTGACCTGTGGCCGTTGGAGTCATATCGTAAGTCAAGGTCTGCTTCTTATCAACCTCACCTGTAACCAAATCCAACTCGGTATAGGCCTCTAACTCAACACCCGTCTGGGTGATATTAACGCCCGCAGATGAAGAGTTGAGAATATCACCCGTAGCGATATTGAGCTGCGCAAAAGGACGACGGAGCTCGATGGTCCGAGTCTCGGTAGATTTTGCAACAAAATTCTTCTCGTAAACATAGAACGCATCGTACGCCTCCTCATTAGCCTTCAACTTCGTAGCGTCGATGGTAAGCTTACGATTAGCGAAGGTATATATATCCTGCTCAGGAGATTCTGCCCAGAAGAGAAGATTGTAGGTTTTATTCTCAACAAGACGCAAATCAACAGTCGTCTCACCACTGAAACTCTTCGAACCGTCAAGTCCGACAAGGTGGGTATCACCTACATAAACCTCCCAATGAAGCTCAGTAGCCTCAGCACCCTCGCCGTATCGAGTCTGCAAATCAGGGGTGGTAATCTTAATGGATACCGTTGGTTCACTTGCTACGTAGCCATCATCCTTGGAACATGACACTAAAGTCACTCCAACGAGAGCTGCAAGTATCAAAATATAGTTTTTCATCTCTGGCAAAACGTATCTTAACTACAAAGTTTTATGGTCCAACTGTACTTCTAATCTACAAAATTAGATATTTTTTCCAAAAAGAGAAATGTTTTTCTGCTTTTTTGCTATCTGTGCCTTTTTTAAACAAAAAAAGGATATTGATTACAAGAAATCAATATCCACAAATATTGTGCAACCATTGAATACTACTGCTCGCGAAACTCCTCCGGTAGCTCGCATCTTACATAGACGCTCACGTCGGACTCGTTATCCTTAGCCGTCCATACCATAGTGCCTTCAGTAAGGTCAGAGACGATATAACGGTGTGCCCACTCGCCAACACCGTGGTCATAGCTACCACGAATGATAGCTCCCAACTCCTCGTCTATCTCTATCCAATAAAGACCTGTGAGCTTACGCAGCTGAAAGCTGTCGATATTCTGCCACATCGTATAGCTACGGTCACTACGATTGAACTCAATATAGACGTAGCTACCATCAGAAAGCGGAGCATCCATCCAACTCTCCAACTTCCAGACGCCGGCAATATTGCCACGTGTAACCTCCAAATACTCCGGCTGCGGCTCACTATCGTCACTACACGATACGGCAAAAGCCAGAACAACAAAGGTCAAAAAGACCACTTTAAACCATTGTTTCATATCTTATAATTTTTACTATTTCCCTAATTCAAGCACGATACATCGCTGACGTGGCGGTAGCTGCAAACCCTTAATATAGAGCAAAATAGGCTGCCCCGACTTATATTGCGCAGCATCGTATCGTATAACCAAATCGCCCTGTGCACCGGCATCCAAAACCGCAGGCTCGACACGCATTTCGACACCCGAGCTCGACAACGCCATATCGGCCTCCAGACGTAGTGGCTCCCCTCCACTATTCATACACGCCACACGAATCGACTCCCCCGCAGTAATCTTCACACTGCGGCTCATCAAGCGCAGCGCGCCACAGCTTTCGGGATATGCACCACTCTGGTCGGCAGAAGAGAGCACCTCACCCGTAATATTCAACGCCGCAGTGGGTGTCTTCTCACTCAAAGAGCTATAAATCAGCACTCGGTAACTCACGCCTCCAAGACGTTGCTGTGGATTGAATCTTAAGCGTATAACGCCCTGCTCCTTCGGTGCGACAACACGCTCCACAGCCACAACACTCAAGCAACTACAACTGCTATTGAGTTTAGTTATCGAAATGGGTTTATCGCCCCTATTCTCCCAAACAATCTCGCGCTCAACAACGCCCGCCGACTCCTCTACCGCGCCTAAATCGACACTCCTGCCTTCAAGAAAAAACATCCCCGAATTGGCAACAGTCTGAGGATTGGCTATCTGCTCTATCTTCTCGCGGGGAACAACCTTAATCTGTGCAAGAGCATCAGCACCACAAAACGTGATGGTAGCCAACACACAAACATAGATGACACGGCGGAAAGACATAGCGCGACAAATTTACAACCAACCATTAGAGGAAGCACCCTCACGAACGGTAATGCTAAAGTTCTGCTCCTCGCCATTATTGGCCTTAATGGTTGCTGTGGTTGAGCCGCACTTCAAGCCCTTGAAACGCAGCTTACTGCCCTCGACCTCACAACTTACAACAGAGCTATCGGCAATAGAGACCTCATAGGTAAGCGTATCTCCCTGAAGGAAATACTGCGATGCAGCGACAACCATCTCGCCATCCAAAGCAACGTAGATATTAGGGAAGCGAATTGCAACACCACCTCCGTCAATAGCAGCCAGCAGAGCCGCAGCATTAATCTGACCGGCTCCCATCTTACCACGATAAACCGAGAGGTCAATGGTCATAGGACGAACTAAGTCCATATCGGCAATATAGCGGTAATAGCTCTTCTTGCCTGTCATATATTCATCAATAGGCGTTGCCGTCTGCTCCATAAGCTCCATAAGCTCCGACGCCTTGAAATGACGACGTTGCTCGGCAGCGTACGAGATAGCCAGAGCCAACACTCCCGACACCTGAGGGGTAGCCATAGAAGTACCCTCCATGAAGCCGTAACCGCTTGGGCTGATGTGATATGGGAGTGTAGAGAGGATACAACCCAACTCTCCGCGAGCATGGTCTGCATCGTAATATTCGTAGTAGTAATCCTGATCGCCTCCAGGAGCCGAGATATTTGTACCCGGACCGTAGTTGGTATAGACGGCAGGGGTGAAATCGGCCGCAGTAGCAGCTACGGCGATATTCTCATCCGCAGCACCAGGATAACTTGCTTTAGCCGCCCACTCATTGCCCGCAGCATAGACAGCAATACCGCCATCGATAGTGCCGTTAGGAGAGCCTGCATTGTGGATGAAATAGTCCAAAGACTCCTTCTCCAGAGGTGAACCAGCAATCCACTCCTCCTCCGTATCGTAGCCTACGCCCCACTCTACCTCATCAGCAGCACCAGAGATATAACCCCAGCTACACTGAAGAATCACTGCGCCATTGTCGGCAGCGTACTTAATGGCACGCGCCACACCAATAGCATCGGCACTACGTGCGCCGGCAAAGAGCTGGCACACCATAATCTTGACACCCGAACGGTTAGTGTCACCGCCGGCAATAGAGGCGATACCTATACCGTTGTTATTCTGTGCGGCGATAGTACCTGCAACGTGGGTACCATGGCCATAGTCATTCACGTCGTTCCATGTAATAGTACCCTGCTTAGCGGCAAAGTTATAGCCGTTATAATCTCCCTTATAGCCGTTGTCGTCGTTATCGGAGTCGGAGCCGAAGCTCTCATCCTCATTAACCCAGATATTGTCTCTCAAATCGGGGTGGTTGATAAAAACACCCTCGTCCAACACCGCAACAATGACAGACTCATCGCCCATAGAGCGCTCCCAAGCACCCTCAGCACGAATATCGGCTCCTGCGACAGACTTAACCTCTTCGCCTGAGGTAAACATCATACCATCATTATTCAGATACCACTGCAAACCATACATAGGGTCATTGACCACAGCAGAGGAACGTGTCGCAGTGAGATACTTCAGATGTTGCTCGGTAAGAGGCTTTGCTTGACGGTTATAAGCTCTCTTAATCTTGCGATTCAAATCAACGCGCTGCACCTCACCCAACGAAGAGAGACTCTCAGCAACAGCCTGAGCACTATACTGAGCGTCGAAGCGGACAATGTACCACTGGTGCAAGCCACTCTCGCGTGTACGAGCCTCGGTAGCCATATCGACAGGGAACAGACGTTCCAAATTATAAGCCCCGACAAGCGTCAAGACCTCATCAACAGAGTGAACACCACTGCGAGTGACACCACCACGCGTCACCAAACCATCGCGCTCGATAATCTCCGCAACATCGGGGGTGAACTTTACGAGCAACACGCCCTCAACAAAGGGCTTGACCTCAGGCTCACAGCTAACGGCAACATCCTCCTTAGAACAGCCTACCGCAACACATAGGGCGATAGTTAAAATCGTATAATAAAATCTCCTCATAGCTACTCCTCCTCCAACACTTCATCATTACTGCTCTGCGCCAACTTCTTCTTGGTGTAGTGCTCATAATAGTAGTTCAAATTAACCGGCTCATTATCGAAGCCCGCCTGCACACCATTGGCATCGCGGCCCTCCTGTGGAAAGACCAAACTAAAAGGTACCCACCAATCCAACATAGGGTGGTAGAGCAACCAATCAGGAGCCTCACCCGACAGACGGTTAAGATTGATAGCCAAAAGTTTAGTGGTAGGCATAACCTTCGGCTTGCCAATCAAAATGTCGGGTAGCGTATCGCACGCGTGAACCTCCTCAGCAGTCCACTTCTCGTGGTGCTCCATAGATGGGAGCTTGCCACTCAGATAATTAACCGACAGGACCAAAGTATCAAGATTATTCCATTTAAGCAGACGCTCAGGAAACTCCTGCTCGCCAGAGAAACCTCCATAATTCTCACGCGAAGTGTTACTCAAGTCATAGATAACATTACGCTGGTTGGCATTCAAAACCAAAGCCTTCAAACGAGGGAAATTCTCCGGAGTGAGAATATCCGGCACACGCTGGAAGTTATTGGCTGCGAGATTCAGATACTCCAGATTCTTCAGCTTGGCAAGACTCTGTGGCACAGAAATCAAGCCGTAGCTGCCGATAGTGAGTCGCTTGAGCTGTGTGAGCTCCGAGATGTCGTCACCAAGCTCGATATTGAGAAGGAAAGTGTTGGTGTTACCAAAGAAATACAACTCCTCGGCGGCCGTCAAGTAACGCACCTCGAAAGGAATGGTCTCCTTGATATTGAACAACACAAACTGGGCAGAGCGGATACGGCCCTTATTCTCCGGGGTACAGCCCTCCATAGTCTCATCCCACAGAGTCACGTTGTCCCACATCTCCATAGGCTCGGAGCTCTCCCACGAAGAGAGAGTATTGAGCTTACGCGCTATATTAAGCACAGCAATAGAGTCGCCGGCACGTGTGTCGGGGATAATAGGCTCAGCACCCTCCTGACGCACCGAGAGCTGGTCGTGGCGAGCAAGCTCAACCTGCTGCTTAGGCAAGAATCGAACCTGAGCCAGACGCTCCTCGTCGGAGGTGTTAATCTTCCACTTGAAGCGAATCTTCACATCGCGGGGACGCTCTCCACGATTTAACACAACACGATAATCATCATTGGAGAGCCACTCAACGCCCTCAGGAATATTGACGTCGAAGTCGATATTGGTATTGACCGTAACATCGAAATAACGATTCTCGGGGTTGCGATAGCTATCAACCGACACCTCTGTATCCTTCAGAGTAATACCATAAGGGAAGCCCTCCTGCTCGACAACCATCTCACACTCCTCGTTGGTAGCCAAATTACGGATAATGACAACACCTCGACGTGGCTCAACGTTAAGAGCCGAATCAACACGGAACTCACACATCGTAGAGCCGACACCATTGGCAGGGGTAATGGTAATCCACGGATTATCGGTAGAGGCAATCCATCTGTCGGACGAGGTGAGCTGTACTTTATGACTGCCACCGACAGCCTCCACCTTAATCACACCCTGCTCGAAAGAGACGCCCTCAGCCCCCTTATCATCGCTACAAGCTACGCCCACAAAAAGGGCAAACGCTAAAAATATATATAATCTAATTCTCATAGTCCACAACCGTTATTACTCCAACATATACTCACAATTGAGAATCTGCTGCGTCTTATCATATATCAACATATAGACTCTGGCACGCCAATAATCACATATATCAGAGGCGTCGAAAATGATGTTAGGATTGTCGCTAATATCAAGGATATAGATATAAGGCGAAATTGTATCCACAACACGATGTAAATCATTAGAGCCCAGATACAAAGCGCGCAAGCCTATATGGGAGCCAACACCCGTAGGCCACTCTCGCAGACAGCGATTACCCTCGGCATCACGCTGCGCACGCAACGACAAGACAGTCAGCGTAGCAGCATCCAGCGGCTCGTATGGGAATTTGTCAAAGTTGTTGTACGACAATTCAACAACATACAGGTAAGGCAGATTGCCGGCGTGCATCTCAAATGGCAAATCTCGCAAGTTGTTATACGAGAGGTCAAGCGACATCAACGATGGCGAATTATCGTAGACAAACGAGCCCTTAGGAATCTCCGTAATACCACAGCCTCGCAGAATGATATAGGCGACAAGAGAGTTGGTTGTTGCCAAACATTTAGGATACTTGGTCATACGAGGATTATTCGCCAGAGTAAAGGTCTCGACACGGATACCGCGGTATGAGCCATCATCCGCACCCTCAAAGCCATCGATATCATTGCCCGAAAAATCGACAGATTTGATAGTGTAGATACTCTTGGCGGAGAAGATATTTGGGACCTTCTTCAGGCGGTTGCTACGTATAGAGATAGTCTCGGCATCGTCGTAACCACAGAAGTAACCATCGCTATCGATAGGGAGGCTCTCCAAGAGGTTATTATCCAAATAGAGCTGAACAAACGACACATCCTTACCCAAAGGCTCTTCAACAGATGCAATGCGGTTATAAGCCAAATCCAAAAGACCTATCTTCTTTAGTTCACGGAACTCCTTAGGCAGCACCGTGAGCTGATTCTGACGAGCATAGAGAATCTGAATTTTATCAGCTGACGGGCCGCTCGCCAAAGCGCGCATACCTCGCTCGACCTCAGCAGATGACCACTGAGCATTATTCGACAAATTGAGTGAGATAAGCTCAGGAAGCTGCGTGATAGGCATTGGGAACTGCTTCATATTAAAGCAGTTGTAAATCTCCAAATCGGTAAGCGACACAAGGGATGCAAACTCATCGGGGAGTGACTCAATCTCGCTATTTGCCATATAGAAATACTCCAAATTCTGCAACGCACCAATCTCCTTTGGCAAGGACTTCAAGCCATTACACTTGACACCGTGATTAGTGTCCATAGGGCGAATCTGGCGGGCTGCACCACTCTTCATATCCAGCAAATCCTGCTCGCTATATCCCTGCTCATAGAGAGCTGTGGCAGGAATAGAGATACCACGCTCAGCAAAACCCTGAGCAAGCGGAGCTGTAACAGGAGTGGCCGGATGAATCGTAGAGAGATACTCACGATGGCGACTCATTCGGCTGCGACTACGCTCCGAAAGGCTCTTATCGAGTGAGAGCGATGGGTCATATCCCAAGATATTGGTATCGTTGTGCGTACCCAAATACAATTCGACTAACTGCGTAAGCTGACCAATAGCAGGTGAGAGGTCGCCACTGAAGCCGAAGCTGCTGATATCCAATCGTGCAACACGACCGTTGGAGTGGAGCTCAACACCCGGCTGGTCACCCCACAAATCGACATCTTTATTGAAATCCCAATTTGCTCCAAGAGGGAAATTCTCGCCTTGATAGTACCAATTCTCACCGTCAAGACTCTTCCAAATCTCATAAAGAGCGTAATAGTCCTTGATATACTCGTCGCTCTCGCGCATAGTAATCTTCACATCCGCCTCGGTCAAAGCGTTATCCTCCACCTTAAACTCGCTCAACGCAGGACGCGAATTGGACTCGATGAGCTTACGATTAGAGTCAAAGAGCTCATAAGAGGTAACACGATAATTGCCCGCAGGCAACCAAACGATGCTGTCACACTTAATGCTTGAGGTGTGGTAGTTAGGCTCGCTACTCTGGTAGTCATCCTCGTCCAAATGCAAGGAGAACTTTGCCGGCAACTGCTCCAGACGGACAGAGTTCACGACAGAACCTGAAGAGAGCACCTGTGCAACGGTGAGATTGACCTTGGAAATCTCATCGAAGGTATATTCACGCTCGGCAGCACGTGTGAACGACGAAAAATCTTTTTGCAGAGTAAACTGCGCCTTGCCACGTGGTGTCACATCGACAACCACATCGTGGATAGTCAAACCTCCCTCAACGACACTAAAGCGGCTGCCCGCATCGGGGGTGCCGTTATAGATAACCTCATCCTCCGCGTCATACAACGTGAAGGAGATAAGGTTATACTCACCCGTAAGCAGCTTCAGTCGGCTACTACGCAGACCATACTCCGCCGACTCGGCATTGGAAGAGGAGAGGGTGAGCGTCTGCGAAAGGGTGATGTCGTCGTAGACCAACGTCACCTTGACCTTATAGGCTTGTGAGAGGTAGTCCAGAGTACTCTGCACGGCTCTTGTAGAGGCCTCCGCCGACTCATCAGCCGAATAGGAGGCTCGCTTATAGAGCTTGAATTGTGCGTATCCGTAGTTCTGCTCGCGGTTATCGACGCCCTCATCCTTAGAGCAGCCGGTAGCGAAAAGCATAGAAAAGCCCAACAGAGCTACGCATACGATATTACAAAATCGTTTCATCTTAAAAAATTTCGTCGCTAAAAAACTTTCTTTATTATTTACAGTTCACAGTAAATATTCTGTTTTTATCAAACCCTACCCCGCCCTAAGGCGAGGTAGAGTCTAATATGTAAATTGTTACTCTGCACTTAAAATCTGGCAGAGGATAACAACGCGATTAACCCAATTCTCGTCGCGGAAGGTAACAGCACCTACCTCGCCGACACCCGCAGGGTCCATAGTGATACTGTTGTTATCTGCGTTCCAAGTAATCCACTCGCTGTTATACTGCTGCACGTATGCCTCTACACCTGTCAAAGCAACCATATTAAGTGATGAGTAATCCATAATAGGGAAGTTGTAGGTCAAAAGGTAGAAATCAGCAGGAGCGTACTCAGAGCTATACTCTGAGAAGTAAGCATCGTAAAGCTCGTTGCCTGCCTCCAACTTCTCCAACGATGCACCCATCATACCTGCATACTCAGGCTGAACAAAGGCTACACCACCCTCACCTGAAGAGCTGCCACCTGCATTCTCGTTGAAGTGGAAGTAGATTGCTGAGTAAGAGCCATCGGTGTACTCAACCAAGATAACTGCCTCGTAGTCGCCACTCTGCCAATTCTGAGCCTCAGCAGGGATAGCTGCTGGGTCCTCACAGTAAATCTTGAACTGTGTTCCATCTGCTCCGTATGTACGAGCCTCAACCCAAGAAGCCTCAGCCATAGAGCCTGATGCGGTGTAAGAATAAGCTGTGAGCGATGCGATAGGACGTGATGCAGTGAAAGAGGTCATCTCGTGAGCATACTTTGCCCACTCGCCCCAATAGAATACATCGTACTTGTTACCAAGATACTTGCCACTGAATACATACTCATCGAAAATCCAGCTGTTAGCGAAGTCTGGACCAATCTCCGAGAAGCTTGCACAAGTATCATCAACCTGAGCCTCGATAGTAGCAGGCTGACCGTGCTGGATAATCTTACCCAAAGCGTACTGCTGACCTACCTCAGTAATCTCGCCATCAACAACAAAGGTAGCTTCCGCTTCTTCCGAAGTAATAGCTTTTGGCATCACGAAAACATACGCCTCACGGGTAGCACCCTCGTTTGGCTGAACTTCAAATGTTGTCTCAACATCTACAATCATTGCATCTGGTTCAGCTGCAAGTGGAGAGGCTACAATCCAATGGGTAGTATCACCAGCTGGATAGTAGACCCAAAGACCTGTTGTTCTGCCAGCAGTGTAATAAGCGGTAAACTCTACGCCGGCAGCATTGCCCTGATAGTCGTATGTATACTCCATATAGGTAGTGGTGAGCTCAAAATACTCCTCATGACCTGTAATCTTAACATCGAAGCTACCTACAACAGTCTCGGTACCTGCAACCAAAACCTCGATAGTGCAAAACTCGGTGGCAGCAGGAATCAAAGTGTTGTCAGCCTTGATGATATGCTCCTGAGTGCCAATCTCACCGGCAGCAGCAGCCATCATCCACTCCGGACCAACCAAAGTGTACTCGAAGTCAGCCTCAATCTTCACAGGAACAAAGAAGGTGTTCTCGGGAGCCTCATCCGCGTTGCCACGCTCTACGCCGTACTCCATCTTGAGCACAGTGCCCGAAGCCATAGCTGTCTCCTCATAAGCGTAAGCGTACTCGCCACCATAAGTGCCGCCCTTATAGCCACCGTAAGGACTCTCAACAGGGGCGTAGAAAGTGAGCTGACGCTGGCTCAGTGGGTATTGCAACTCGGCAATGACCTGCTTCTGGCCATTCATCTCCAGAGTAACAGTTGCCACAGGAGCATCCTCATAAACAGGAACGTCGGCAACAGCAACACGGATAGTCTGCTCGCCTGCCTTACCTGTCAAAGTATTGGTCTTAGTCTCGCCATTGAGGAGCTGGAAGTAGGTGTAGGTCTCCTCAGAGATAGTAGCTGTCCAATCGTAGTTGGCAATGAAAGAGAGTTCAATAGTCTCACCAGCGACAACCGTCTGAGTGGTCTTCTCAGGGAACGAAGGTTCCGGTGCAGGGGTATCCTCATCAGAACAAGAGGTAGCCACGAGGGCAACACTCAAGAAGAGGCTGCACATCAAAAGAAAGTAATTCTTTTTCATAGTTGTTTGAATTTTAATGAACTGTAAATAATGTGAAAGTATAATTGTTAATTGTTTGATTATCTGCTAAAAGCCCTCACGACGAAGCTCCTCAGCTTCCTCCTCCGTAATCCACTCCAGCACGTTGTAGAACTCGCCGATAGTGCCGACTGCCTCGCCTACATTCTCAACATAGACGTGCATCCACAACTCGACAAAACGCTGACACGAATTGAAATAGGAGTCATAATAAGAGCTATGCGAAGCCAAGATGTGGTCATCACCCAACACCCAGCCCAAGACAGAGGCTTCGTCGCTCACTACCTGGTCAGAATCCATTGTAACGAGTGGGTTGGCAGGATTCTCAGGGTGGAAAGTGATAGTCAAATCGTAGCCATCGAAAAGGGCATCACGCAGGATAACAGTATTAGGCTCGGTAGGATGCAACTCCGTATCTATCAATCGCTGATAGCTCGTATTCATACCTGGGAAGTTGTAAAGGAAGATAGAGGTCAGCATACAAGGGCCTGTAAAGTTGTTCACGTCGAACGGACAGCTCTTATACATAACGACTTTAGTGCGGTCACTCGAAGGATAGACCTCGTCCCACTTCAGCTGCTCAGGCATAACAAGCTGCATAACAAAGCCCAAAGAGTCGGTAGGCTCGATATTATCGTACAAGCCTCGCACCTCGACAGCCGTAGCACGCTCACCTGCAGGAATGGTGATAGTATTGCTCAGAAGGCTATAATGGACACCCTCGATAGCATTGCTACCCTCGTCGATAATCTCGACACCAAACGTACGGTCGTAATCGCAGGCAACAGTAGAGGCAACAGGCACACTAAACACACCTCCATCGGCCAAAACCATATTTTGCGACAACGAATCGGAGAACATAACATACTCCGCATCGTTATAGGTCACATATTGCTCGTCACAAGATACTACCGAACCAAGTAGCATCGCGAGCGTAAAGGAGTAAAGTATCTTTTTCATAATAGACGTTTTCGCTTATCGGTTACTCTCGTTAGGCTGGACCTGCGAGCCAGGAGCCTCAATCTCATGCTGTGGGATAGGCCACACGAAGAGTGGGTTGTCGGCCTTGACTTCCAAAGAGCTGCCCTCGGGCAGAGAGTGACTCTGCGGCGTACGCTTGAAGCCACCACCATCGTTATACATCGCTCCCCATCGCTTCAAGTCATTAAGACGGAAGCCCTCCATATAGAGCTCACGAACACGCTCATCGGAGATAGTCTGCAAGAAGTTGTCTGCCGAAAGCGACACACTGCCACCCGAAGCAAAGCGCGCGGCACGCAACGTCGAGAGGTCCTTAGCAGCCTGAGAGAAGTTAGGAGTCTGCTGACGACAATAGGCCTCGGCACGAATCAGATACTGCTCCGCCAAACGGAATGGCTTAGGCATAGAGACGTGGTAGATAAGGCTCGACGAGATGAAATCGCGGTTGCCGTAGTACTTGACAAGCAATGGCCAAGAGAGCGAGTGGTCATAGCCCGTAGTATAAGTGGCGAAGAAGGCATTATAACGGTTGTCGCCCGCCTCATACAAATCCAACACCCACTGCGCAGGAACATAGTCGGGATAGGTGTAGGTATAATCGACATTATAATTAAGGAAGACCTGACCCAAAGCACCGCCGTATGAGGTGGTGGTGAAACCTACGCTCCACAAAATCTCGGTAGCTAAATCGTACTGCCACATATAGTCGAAGTAGGTCATCGTGCCCGAATATATCGTATTGGCCGACGAGAGCGTATAGGCACGGTTAGGGTGATTGATAACCTTCGACGAGTACTCGATAGCTGCATCCCAATCCTGCATATTCAGCGCAACGCGGGCATGCAAGGCGTGAGCAACAGCCTTCGTGATAAATGGGCTGGTATAGGTGTCATTATCCTCATCCAACAGAGCCTCAGCACGCTCCAAATCCTCGATAACAAAAGCGTATGAGTCGTAGAGCGAAGCACGTACGGCCGGCTCCGGGGTGGAATAGCCCTTACGCAGCACAACACCAAGCTCCTCACGAGCAGTCCCAGGATCATAAGCCTTGCAATAGCACTTCAGAAGCTCGGAATACATCAAAGCACGGATAGTATAGACCTCGCCCTTATATTGACGCAGAGCCTCAAGCTCATCATCCGAGCTGAGACGCTCCATAACGCCATCAACCCTCTCAAGGAAGAAATTGCAGTTGGAGATGACTTGATACAACGAAGCATAGACAGCCTCAATCTCCGAGGTGGTAGGGCGGATATCCCACTGCCATATAGAGCCGTAGGTGTTGGTATTGCCCTCGACAGCATAGACCAAATCAGCCTGGATATCGGGAGCCAAGGTAAGGTAACCACTATACAAAGCACTGCCCTTCAACATAGCGTAGATACCTGTGAGCATCTGCTCGGCATCATTGAAGGTCTGCATACCCTCCTGCTCCAGAATAGCCGACTGTGGCTCCTTATCAAGGCACGAAGGTAACATCGCCACGGCGGCTATTGCTATAAAAAATATCTTAATCTTTCTCATAATCTCTCTCGGTTAGAAGGTTAAATCCAATCCAAAGGTAAACTGACGCGACATAGGATACTGCGCAGCATAGATATTGGAGCTACCCTCAGGGTCTAAGCCCGAAAAACGGGTAAAGGTAAGTAGATTCTGGGCCTGAGCATAGATTCTCACGCCACTGAAGACACGCGTCTTACGTACCACGTTCTGTGGCAACGAATAGCCAATCATCAGATTCTTCAGTCGCAAGAACGAAGCATCCTCCAACAGACGGCTGTCAAACTCGGTATAGACACCATGGCGAGGGATATCGGTAACATCGCCAGGCTGCTTCCAGCGAGAGAGCAGGCGTGAAGATTGGTTATACGATGCAAAACGACCATTAGACTCGTCGAAATAGCGGTCGTTATTGAGCATATAGCGATCGGCAACCCAACTGAACTGAGCCGTAAGAGAGAGGCCCTTCCAACTCAAAGCGGTACCGAAACCGCCCTGCCAAGGAGCGTGGTAGCTCTTGCCAACCAAGACCTTATCCTCATCACGAAGCTCCGTAGTAAGCTCTCCATTCTTATCGTACCACAAAGCGTCGCCATTAGCCGGATTGACACCCGCATAGCGGTTGATATAGAACTCGCCCAGAGGGTGGCCTACAACAAGCTTGGTATTGGTATTAGAACGCTCATACTCCTGAACGCCATTATACAACTCGACAATCTCGTTATGGTTATACGACACATTGGCATTGACAGACCAATTGAACTTCTCGGTAGCGATAAGCGAAGCCGAGAGATTCAACTCTCCACCCATATTGACCATCGTGCCGACGTTATCCCAATAGTAGCCGTAACCCGAAGTAGAGTAAGGCGCAGGGACCTCCATCAACATATCGCTAGTACGCTTATAGTAATACTCCAAATCGATGTTCAAGCGATGCCAGAAGCCCAAGTGCAGGGCGACATTGGTAGTCCAAGGCTTCTCCCAACCCAGATTCTCATTACCGGGCTGCATAAGGCCCATACCTGCATTGCCAACATAATCCAGGCCTCCGCCGATAAGAGCCATGTGCTCATAGTTTGGAATTGATGAGTTACCCGATGTACCTGTCGAAACAGAGAACTGTGCCGTAGTAAACCAATCTGACACAGGCGAGAAGAAGGCCTCATTACGCACATCCCACATAAAGCCCAAAGACCAGAATGCGGCCCAACGGCGTGAAGCACCGAAGCGTGACGAAGCATCGGTACGCGCCGCAGCCTCGAAGAAGTAGCGGTTCTTAAGCGTATACTCGCCACGAGCGAAGAACGACAAGAAACCATAGTCCGAATCAGTCGTATCGTCCCACGACGTAGCGCGAGTACCTGTCGAGATGCTTGTCAGGCGGTCATTATTCTGTCCGCGGGTCATCAAACTGAAGGCCTCGTAGTGGTAATCGACACCCTCCTGACCGACCATAAAGGTAAAGAGGTGGTCGGAGCCTCGGTCGAACTTATAGGTGGCGGTATTGGTAACCGTCAAATTATAGCCGTCGGTAGTAGAGCGTGAGGCAGAGCCCTGACTCTGGTTAGGGGCATAGCTTGGATACGACACGCCAAAGCCCGTAGTATGAGAGTAATCGACACCAAACTGCGAGCGGATAGTAAGGCCCTTAATAGGATAGAACTCGGCAAAAAGAGTCGAAATGAGCTTATATTTCTTATAATGGACCGGATTATTATTGAGCCACTCCAAAGGATTCTGGCCGTTGCCCTTCCACGAGCCATCGCTAATAGATGCCACAGAGCCATCGGCACGGTAAGGGTCCCAATAAGGCATCATAAAACGGGCAGCAGAGATAGGGGTGACGAGGTTATAGGAGCCCTCATCAGCCTGCTGTATCTTCTGGAAGTTGAGCATGGTATTTGTTCCCAACTTAATCCAATCTGCCGCCTTACGCTCGAAATTGGCACGCAGAGAGTAGCGCTCGAAGGTTGAACCCAAAGCTGTTCCATCCTGGCTATAATAGCCTCCCGAAACATAGTAATTATTACGCTCGTCGGCACCCGAAAGCGAGAGCTCATAGCTCTGCAACATAGCCGAAGAGTTAAACACCACATCACGCCAATTGACATTCGTGCGGCTCAGAACATTATAATTCTGACCATCGCTCATACCTATCTCCTTCTCGTAGGCGATACGCTCAGGCGTAGACATCATATCCCAATTCTTATCATTGGCCATCTGTGAGAAACCCAGCTGCATACGATACTCGATGCGTGGACGCTCGGCAACCTTACCGCGCTTGGTCGTAATAACGATAACACCATTCGCTGCACGAGCACCATAGATAGAGGTCGAAGAGGCATCCTTCAACACAGACAAAGACTCGATATCGGCCGGATTGATGGTATTGAAATCGCTCGCCGAGATAGGCACACCATCCAAAATATACAGAGGAGCTGTACCCGAATTAATTGAGTTTGTACCACGAATAGTCATCGTAGCTGCGGCACTTGGCTCACCCGTATTAGACAAGACGGTAAGACCTGCAACCTGACCCTGCAATGCTTGGTCGAAAGCTGCCGTAGGAGTCTTTTCAATCTTCTCCATCTTAACCGTAGAGACAGAGCCCGCAACAGTACCCTTCTTACGGACACCATAGGCGATAACAACGACATCCTCCAACTCCTCACTCGCAACGTCCATAACTAAATCAAAAGTTATAGCCGACTGCCCCTCAGGAACGAGATAATCCACGCTCTGGAAGCCTAAATAGGAGAAATTGAGCGTCGTGCCAGCCTCGGCCGTAATAGAGTACGAGCCGTCATAATCGGAGACAACACCCTGGAATGATTCGGTAACAATAGTAACACCTATCAGAGGCTCTCCGTCCTCCGACGAGGTGATTGTACCACTAACAGTCACAGCCTTACCACTCTGAGCGTAGAGCGGCACTTGAGCCGAGGCAATGCAGAACAATGCCAATAGACCGAATAACAGATAATGATATATTTTCTTTTGCATGGCACAAAGTTACAAACTTTTGAGGGAAAAGGCAATTTTACCCTCTCTTTTTATGCAAAATGACTTGGCTTTATACCAAAAATCAAAAAATATAGTAGCATTAAACAAAAAGTGCCCCTCCCACAAGTGGGAGAGGCAGCTTATCGGATAGAAAGGTGTATAAAATTACATCTTCTTACCTACATTTGTCTTCTTCGCTACCTTTGGAGCAGCAACCTTTGCAGCCTTTGGAGCAGCCTTCACAGCAGCCTTCTTTGCTGGCTTCTTCTCCTCTACAACAGTTGCATCCTCAACAGCGTCGGTCTTCTTTGTGCTCTTGCGTGAACGACGTGTCTTTGGCTTGTTCTCCTCAACGGTTGGAAGAGTACCCAATGTGTATGCCTCGTTGAAATCAACGAACTCGATGATACACATATCAGCAGCGTCACCCAAACGGAAACCTGTCTTAAGGATACGGGTGTAACCTCCTGGACGGTTAGCAATCTTTGGAGCGATGGTGCGGAACAACTCTGTTACGGCCTCCTTCTGCTTGAGGTATGAGAAAACTACACGACGTGAGTGAGTAGTATCCTCCTTTGACTTCGTTACCAGAGGCTCAATGAAAATTCTCAAAGCCTTTGCCTTTGCAACGGTAGTCTCGATGCGCTTGTGCAGTACGAGCGATGATGCCATGTTTGACAACATTGCCTTACGGTGGCCTGCCTGTCTGCCAAGGTGATTAAATTTCTTATTGTGTCTCATAATTATTCTTTATCAAGTTTATAGAGTGATACATCCATTCCGAACTTCAAGTTCAACGATGCGAGTAACTCATCCAACTCGGTAAGGGACTTCTTACCGAAGTTACGGAACTTCAACAAATCGTTGCGGTTCAACTTAACCAAATCACCTACGGTATCAACATCGGCTGCCTTCAAACAGTTCAGGGCGCGAATGCTCAAATCCTGATCTGAAAGCTTGGTCTTCAACAACTGACGCATACGCAATGCCTCGTCGTCCAAAGTGTCTGCCTCGTTGGTATCGTCCATATTGATAGTAATCTTCTCGTCTGAGAAGAGCATAAAGTGCTGGATAAGAATCTTCGCAGCCTCCTTCAAAGCCTCCTTAGGATGAATTGATCCATCAGTAGTAATCTCCAAATTCAACTTCTCATAGTCGGTCTTCTGCTCAACACGGTAGTCCTCAATAGAGTACTTGACGTTCTTGATAGGGGTGAAGATAGAGTCAATAGGAAGTACATCCAACTCCTTGTCGGCTGGGGTGTTCTCCTCTGATGGCACATAACCTCGTCCCTTACCAATAGTAATGGTAATCTGCATCTTGGTACCTGGTGCCAAGTGGCAAATAACCAACTCTGGATTCAAGACCTTGAATAATGAAAGATAGTTAGAGATGTAACCAGCCGTAAGCTCTGTAACACCGGCAACATTGACTGTGATCTTCTCAAAGTCCTCGTTGTCTACGGTACGCAAAAAGCGTATCTGCTTGAGCTTGAGGATGATATTCATCATATCCTCCATCACTCCTGGGATAGCGGCAAACTCATTGTTCACTCCGGCTACCTTTACGGTCGTAATTGCATAACCCTCCAATGATGAGAGCAAAACGCGTCGCAAAGCGTTGCCGACAGTCATACCGAAGCCTGGCTCCAAAGGACGGAACTCGAACTTTCCGAATGAGGCCGTAGCTTCAAGCATAATAACCTTTTCAGGTTTCTGGAATGCTAATATTGCCATAAATAATTGAATTTGTTTAGTTATTACTTAGAGTACAACTCGACGATAAGCTGCTCCTTGATGTTCTCAGGAATCTCCGCACGCTCAGGCTTCTGAAGGAACTTACCGCTCATAGTTGCCAAGTCCCACTCCAACCATGCGTAACGACTCTTTGAGGTGCCTGATACGGCTGTTGTGATAACCTCCAAGCTCTTTGACTTCTCGCGAACTGATACTACATCTCCTACCTTGAGTGAGTATGAAGGAATATTTACAACCTGACCGTTTACGCAAATATGGCGGTGCGATACCAACTGACGTGCTGCTGCACGGGTTGGTGCAATACCCAAACGGTAAACAACATTGTCCAAACGGCACTCCAAAAGCTTCAACAAGTTCTCACCTGTAATACCGCCCATACGTGCTGCTGCCTCGTAGGTGCGTGCAAACTGCTTCTCCAAAATACCGTATGTGTACTTTGCCTTCTGCTTCTCGCTAAGCTGCTCTCCATACTCAGAGTTCTTCTTACGCTTGCGAGCAAGACCGTGCTGTCCTGGAGGGTAGTTTCTCTTCTCGAGAACTTTATCCGCACCATAGATAGCTTCGCCAAACTTACGGGCGATCTTCGATTTTGGTCCTATATATCTTGCCATTGTTTCTTAACGTTTTTAATTCTTAAACTTAAAGTTTCTGTAAATAAATCTTTGCAGAGCGCCGAATTATACACGACGACGGTTAGGAGCACGACATCCGTTGTGTGGCAGTGGTGTTACGTCGATAATCTCCATAACCTCGATGCCTGCACCGTGGATAGTACGTACTGCACTCTCACGACCCTGACCAGGACCCTTTACATAAACCTTAACCTTACGCAAGCCCATATCGAAGGCAACCTTTGCACAATCTGCTGCCGCAGTCTGTGCTGCATAGGGAGTGTTCTTCTTTGAGCCACGGAAGCCCATCTTACCGGCTGATGACCAGCTGATAACCTCACCAACCTCGTTGGTGATTGTGATGATAACGTTATTAAAAGTCGAATGTACGAAAGCCATTCCGAGAGCACCGACCTTAACAACCTTCTTCTTAACTGTTGCTGTTTTCTTTGCCATAATTGCTTCCTATTTATTACTTCGTTGCCTTTTTCTTGTTTGCTACGGTCTTCTTACGTCCCTTACGAGTACGTGCATTGTTCTTAGTCGATTGACCTCGAACAGGAAGGCCCAAACGGTGACGGATACCTCGGTAGCAACCGATATCCATCAATCGCTTAATATTCAACTGGATAAGTGAACGGCACTCACCCTCTACCTTCAAACCCATGTCGGCAATGGTAGAACGGATAGCTCCAACCTGCTCATCTGTCCAGTCACATACTTTGATATTCTCGTCGATACCTGCGGTAGCGAGAATCTTGCTTGACGTGCTACGGCCAATACCATAAATGTAGGTAAGACCGATTACGCCGCGCTTGTTTTTTGGTAAATCTACACCAACTATACGTGCCATAAATTTTCTTTACTTTAATTAATCGTTATTACCCTTGGCGCATTTTGAATTTTGGATTCTTCTTGCAGATTACATAAAGCTTTCCCTTACGCTTTACAATCTTGCAATCCTCGCTTCTTTTCTTGATTGATGCTTTTACTTTCATAATTTTCAAGCAATCTTAATTATTTGTACCTAAAGGATATACGACCCTTACTCAAATCGTAAGGAGTCATCTCCACTTTTACCTTATCTCCAGGCAGAATCTTGATGTAGTGCATACGCATCTTACCTGAGATATGGGCTGTGATAACGTGTCCGTTATCCAATTCGACACGAAACATAGCGTTTGACAACGCCTCGATAATGGTTCCGTCTCGTTCAATAGCAGTCTGTTTTGCCATAGAGTCTTTAGTTGTTAAGTGCCTGTTCGATTATATTAAAGTCTGTCAAAATGTCGGGACCTCCTCGGCGGATAGCTACTGCCCACTCGTAGTGAGCCGCAAGCTTACGGTCCTTAGTGCGTACGGTCCATCCGTCACGCTCAAAAACCACCGCCCGATTACCCTGGGTAATCATAGGTTCTATACAGATGACCATACCCTCCTTCAAGAGTGGTCCTCTGCCTCGTGCTCCAAAGTTGGGAACACCTGGGGCTTCGTGCATCTTTCGCCCCAAGCCGTGTCCTTCCAACTCGCGCACAACACCGAAACCAAAACTTTCGGCATATTCCTGCACAGCAGCCGAAATATCGCCTACGCGATTTCCAGCCTTCGCCTGTGCTGCACCTTTGCGAAGAGCTTCTTTGGTGACTTCCATAAGTTTGCGTGCCTGAGCAGAAACTTCTCCAACGGCGAACGTATAAGCCGAATCACCAACAAACCCCTTCAAAAATGTGCCAAGATCAACCGACACTATGTCGCCCTCCTTGATGACTCTATCTCCGGGAATACCGTGAACAACAACCTCATTGACTGAGATGCAGCTCGATGCCGGATAACCCTGATAGCCGAGAAACGCCGGTTCTGCACCTGCATCACGGATAATGCTCTCCGCAATCTTATCCAACTCACGGGTAGTGATACCCGGACAGATATGACGACCAACCTCGGCAAGCGCACGGCTTACCAGCAAGTTGTTCTCGCGCAATAGCTCTATCTCCTCGTCTGTCTTAAGATAAATCATCTTATAAGGTTATTACTTTAAATCTAACAGAACTCCGATTCTATACACCTATATTATATATACTCGGACTTAATAACGACCCTGAATACGTCCGGTCTTCATCAAACCGTCATAGTGACGCATCAAAAGGTAGCTCTCAACCTGCTTAAGAGTGTCAAGAACAACACCTACCATAATCAACAGTGAGGTACCTCCGTAGAAGTATGCAAACTGCTGACCTACACCAAGCACCATAGCAATACCCGGAAGGATAGCTACCAATGCCAGGAAGATAGAACCAGGAAGGGTGATTCTTGTCATAACGCCGTCGATGAAGTTCACGGTAGCCTTACCAGGCTTAACGCCAGGGATAAATCCGCCGTTGCGCTTCATATCGTCAGCCATCATTTGAGGATTAATGATAATTGCTGTGTAGAAATAGGTGAACAGAATTACCATAACTGCAAGCGTGAGGTTATATGGCCAGCCTGCGATGTCATTGAATGATGGCCAGAAAAGACCAGGAATGAACATCAAAGCCTGAGCAAAGATGATAGGCATAACGTTTGCCGCATTCATCTTCAATGGGATATACTGACGTACACCACCATACTGCTTATTACCTACGATACGCTTTGCATACTGTACCGGAATCTTACGTACTGCCTGTACAACAGCGATGGTAGCCATGAAGACCAAGAAGAGCAACATCAACTCAACAACGAAAGCGATGATACTACCACTTGCGTCTGCACCGATGCTACGAGTGAGCTCCTGTGTAAGTGCTTGTGGAAGACGTGCAACGATACCAATCATAATAATCATTGAGATACCGTTACCAATACCCTTATCGGTAATCTTCTCACCAAGCCACATGGTGAACATTGTACCAGCAATCAGAATAACTGTTGCGTAAGCATAGAAGGTTCCTGTAGCTCCAAACACGAATGCGTTTGAAGGCAACTGATTGTAGAGGTTAGCCACGTATGCAGGACCCTGGATGCACAATACACCGATGGTCAGCAGACGTGTCCACTGGTTCATCTTGCGGCGACCACTCTCACCCTCCTTCTGCAACTTCTGAATTGCAGGGACCATCATACCCAAAAGCTGGATGATAATCGAAGCAGTGATGTATGGCATAACTCCGAGAGCGAAAACAGCTGCATTGGCAAATGCACCACCAGAGAATACGTCCAACAAACCCAACAAAGAGTTATCACCTACCTGGTTTGCCAAAGCTGCTCCATCCGAAATGACGTTAGCGTCAATACCCGGAAGCACCACAAAACATCCCAAACGATATACAAGAAGAAGACCTACGGTAAAGACGATACGCTTACGAAGCTCCTCAATCTTATATATGTTTTTCAACGTTTCAACGAGTTTCTTGTTGGTTGCGAGCAATACGAGGATAAGAAGTACCACCGCACCAGCAATAATGTAACCACTCATATTAAATAAGTTTTTTTAGATTAGATTTTCTCTACGCTACCACCTGCTGCGGTAATAGCCGCCTCGGCACTCTTAGAGAATGCGTGAGCTGAAACTGTAAGAGCCTTTGTAACAGAACCGTTACCAAGAATCTTAACCTTATCGTTTGATGAGATAAAGCCAGCTGCAATGAGAGTCTCTACATTGATTACTGAGAGCTCCTTCTTTGCTGACAACTCCTCCAATGTAGAGAGGTTGATTGGCTTAAACTCAACTCGCTTCAGGTTCTTAAAGCCGAACTTAGGCAAACGACGCTGCAATGGCATCTGACCACCCTCAAAGCCGAGCTTACGTGAGTAACCTGAACGAGACTTAGCACCCTTCAAACCACGTGTAGAGTAGCCACCGTGACCTGAACCTGCTCCACGGCCCACACGCTTATCGTGGTGGGTAGCACCCTTAGCGGGTTTCAAATTATTGAGTTCCATATTCAGATAATTCTTTAGACGTTAAACTTATTTTACCTCCTCGACAACTACGAGGTGCTTCACGCGCTCAATCATACCCTTGATGATTACTGAGTCAGCGTGCTCTACTGTCTGGTTGATCTTACGAAGACCCAGAGCATCGAGATTCTTACACTGCTTATCGGTTGCACCAATACGGCTGCGAACCTGTGTGATTTTCAACTTTCCCATAAGACTTCGTTATAAATTAACCGTTAAACACCTTAGTCATTGAGATACCGCGGAGCTGTGCTACGCTGTGTGCATCACGCAACTCGCACAATGCTGAAACAGTAGCCTTAACGAGGTTGTGTGGGTTAGATGAACCCTTACTCTTCGCCAACACGTTCTTAATACCTACTGACTCCAATACTGCACGCATCGCACCACCGGCGATGATACCTGTACCAGGAGCTGCTGGACGAATCATAACCTCTGAACCTCCGAAACGATACTCCTGCTTGTGAGGAATGGTACCGTTGATAACGGGAATCTTAACCAAATTTTTCTTTGCATCCTCTACACCCTTAGCAATGGCTGAAGTAACCTCTGATGCCTTACCAAGGCCATAACCTACAACACCATTCTCGTTACCTACAACTACGATTGCAGAGAAGCTAAATGTACGACCACCCTTGGTTACCTTAGTAACACGGTTGATTGCTACGAGCCTATCCTTAAGCTCCAGGTCGCTTGTACGAACTTTCTTTACGTTTGTATTTGACATATCGCTTAGAATTTAAGGCCACCCTCACGAGCAGCGTCGGCTAACATTTTTACTCTTCCGTGATAGAGGTATCCGTTACGGTCAAAAGCAACTGTTGTGATACCCTTCTCTGTTGCACGCTGTGCGGCCAACTTACCTACCAAAGCGGCAACTTCACTCTTATTCTTGCCTGCTGACTCAGCAACAACCTCCTTATCCAAAGATGATGCGGTTGCCAAAGTCACTCCTGCAAGGTCATCGATAAACTGAACGTATATCTGCTTGTTACTGCGGAATACGGTCATACGAGGCTGCTCAGATGTGCCGTTTACTACCTTACGGATACGCATCTTGATCCTCTCTCTTCTTTCTATCTTTGTTAATGACATAATGCTGACTTATTTAACTATTTTGATGCAGACTTACCAGCCTTACGACGGATAACCTCACCGACAAACTTAATACCCTTACCCTTATATGGCTCTGGCTTACGCAATGAGCGGAGCTTTGCTGCTACCTGACCTACCAACTGCTTGTCGATACTCTTGAAAGTAACGATTGGGTTACCCTTCTTCTCGGTAACAGCAGTAGCAGTAACCTCAGGGGCCAACTGCAATGCAACATCGTGTGAGTAACCGAGGTTCATCTCCAAAACGTTGCCCTTCATCTCGGCCTTGAAACCAACACCTACGAGCTCCATCTTAATCTCATAGCCCTTGCTTACGCCGACAACCATGTTGTTGATAAGTGCACGATACAATCCGTGCATTGAACGGTGACGAGGCTGGTTTGTAGGACGGCTAACCAATACTGCTGGATGCTCCTTACCCTCCTTATCGGTATGGGTACCTACCTCTACCTTAATGTCTGAATCCACTTTCTGACTCAGTGCTCCAAGAGGTCCTTTCACGCTTACCGTATTATCCGGCGCAACCTCAACAGTAACACCAGCAGGTAAGATTACAGGCATTTTACCAATTCTTGACATTTTTCTTCGTTTTTAAAAATTAATTAATGCTTGAGTACAGAGATTAGTAGATGTAGCACAATACCTCACCACCAACATTCTCTTTACGTGCCTTAGCGTCGGTCATAACACCCTTAGAGGTAGATACGATAGCGATACCCAAACCGTTCAATACACGTGGCATAGCGTCTACCGATGCGTACTGACGCAAACCTGGGCGGCTCACACGCTTAAGGTTCTTAATTGCGTTTGTCTTGGTCGCTGCATCCCACTTCAGAGCGATCTTAATGGTCGGATGACCCTTCTCGTCTGTGTCGAACTTGTAGGCCAAGATGTAGCCCTGCTCGTGGAGAATCTTTGTAATCTCTCGCTTAATTTTTGAGCCAGGAGCTTCAACCACTTTGTGATTGGCTTTCACTGCGTTTCTAATTCGAGTTAGAAAATCCGCGATTGGATCTGTCATAATGAATTAAAAGTTAAAAATTAATAATTTAGTTAGTTATCTTTCTTCGGCCTGACATCTTCCCAAAAAACTCAACCCTTATCGCTCGATCTCTCGCAACCAGAATAAGACTTTGTCTTAATGAGCGTGTCGCGGCCTCCAAAATAGCGCGCAAATATACGCAAAAAATTCCAATAAACCGTAGGTTTTGCTCTTAAAATGTAGATTTTGTGGCGTTTATGCGTAAAAAAGTGTCGTAATTGAGGGTATATGACGATATTTCACCTCCATATAGGCTGCCTCTGGCGTTCACCCACCGACACAACAACAGATGCAACCGATACCGCACAATGACGGCACTGCCACAACTTGTTGTTACATCGGCCAGAGAGAGCCGCGCTTACCGCGAGCCTGTCTCACCCATTACCGATACTTCTCTACGTCGCACACGCACCTCATCAGGAGCCTACGGCGTGGAAAAAAGTGTAACTCGATACATAGCCTTTTCATTCGTAGCTCTACCGAGAAGTTATCGCCACATAACGACACTTTCCCCGATAGATGCCATCGAATTACTTAGGACAACATATCCGTATAGAGCCTCGATTCGTTGTCAGTAGCCGCACAACACTACTCTGCGTAGCAATGTGAAGTCTATTTGACACGAGCACCTTACTTACGATATTTATCGCCAACAACAGTATCGTTCAACATCCTGTCGGTCCACCCTTAACAAGGTACGGCACACAACGCAACACTGCCCAATACAAGCGACCAACATCATTGGCACCCTCGAATATAAGGCCCTGAGATTATACGACGGAGGTTAGGGCGAACCCTTCCTCACATCGCAAAGTTAATCGCGGGGGTGTCGGGCGGACACCCCTACGATGAATAGTCTACTACCAGCTCGCCTTCTTAACGCCTGGGATCAGACCGTTTGATGCCATCTCACGGAACTGAATACGGCTGATACCGAACTGACGCATGTAACCCTTAGGACGACCTGTCAGCTTACAACGGTTGTGCTGACGGATAGGATTCGAGTTGCGTGGCAACTTTGAGAGGGCAATCCATGCCTCCTCGTGATCCATCTCACCGCTCTTTACCTTGGCTGCAATCTCCTCGCGCTTGTGTGCGTAACGTTTTGCAAGCTTCTCACGCTTTACCTCGCGTGCTTTCATTGATTCCTTTGCCATATCCTACTGGTTCTTTTTAGCGTTCTTGAAAGGAAGACCGAACTCACGCAAGAGAGCGTAACCCTCTGCATCGGTATTCGCTGTTGTAACGAAGGTAATCTCCATACCGAAAATCTTGGTAATCTTGTCGATATCGATCTCAGGGAAGATAATCTGCTCTGTGATACCGAGAGTGTAGTTACCACGACCGTCGAACTTCTCGTTGATACCCTTGAAGTCACGAACTCGAGGCATAGCCACTGCAATCAGACGCTCAAGGAACTCGTACATACGATCTGCACGGAGTGTCACACGAACACCGATAGGCATACCCTTACGCAACTTAAAGTTAGAGATATCCTTTCTTGACTTTGTCTGTACTGCCTTCTGACCTGTGATCTGTGTAAGCTCTGCCTGTGCTACGTCGATAAGCTTCTTATCGGCTACAGCCTGGCCCATACCCTGATTGATCACGATCTTCTCAAGCTTGGGACACTGCATTACGCTGGTGTATCCAAACTCCTTCATAAGAGCAGGAACAATCTGCTCTTTGTACTGTGTTTTGAGTGTTGGTACGTATGCCATTATTTAATCTCCTCTCCTGACTTTTTAGCGTAACGAACTAATTTTCCTTCTGCATTAGCCTTGCGTCCTACGCGAGTTGGCTTGCCACTCTTAGGATCAAGTACCTGCAAGTTTGAGATGTGAATCGGAGCCTCCTGCTCGATGATTCCACCCTGGGGATGCTGTGCGTTTGGCTTGGTCGCCTTCTTACACATATGAACGCCCTCAACGATAGCACGCTGCTTAGCAGCCTCAACCTTCAAGACTTTGCCCTGCTGGCCCTTGTTATCGCCTGCGATGACGTAAACCATGTCCCCTTTCTTAATATGTAACTTAACTGACATCTTGATAATCTGTTTTTAATATTACAATACTTCAGGTGCCAATGAGATGATCTTCATATACTGATCACGCAACTCACGAGCTACGGGACCAAAGATACGAGTACCACGCATCTCACCCTGATTATTAAGAAGAACTACGGCATTGTCGTCAAAACGGATGTATGAACCGTTGGCACGACGAATCTCCTTGGTTGTTCTTACTACTACCGCCTTTGAAACGGTGCCCTTCTTTACATCGCCTGAAGGGCTCGCACTCTTAACCGTAACGACAATCTTGTCGCCGATTGAAGCGTAGCGACGCTTTGTTCCGCCAAGCACGCGGATGCAAAGAACCTCCTTCGCACCGCTGTTATCTGCTACTACGAGTCTACTTTCTTGCTGTATCATAACTACTTAGCTCTTTCAATAATTTCTACTAATCTCCAACGCTTGGTTTTACTCAAAGGGCGGGTCTCCATGATGCGAACTGTATCGCCTTCCTTTACGGTCTCGTCAAGACACTCAGCTGCAAACTTAGTGGTCTTGTTTACGAACTTACCATAGATAGGATGCTTTACCTTACGCGCTACCGCAACCACAATGGTCTTCTCCATTTTGTTGCTGACAACCAACCCAATACGCTCTTTTCTAAGATTTCTTTCCATAGTGGTAAATTAACATTTAGGGTTCTTTTGACGCAGAATTGTCAGCATACGAGCTATATCTCTGCGAGATTTCTTAATTGTTGAAGGATTCTCAACCGGAGAAACAGCGTGCTGCACCTTCAAAGTAGAAAGCTTCGCCTTCTCTGCTACGATGCGCTCCTGCAAATCCTGAACTGACATATCCTTAATTTCTGCACTTTTCATCTTTCGTCTGCTTTAAGATTATTCGACGTAGTCACGTCGTACGATAAACTTAGTTGTAATAGGCAGCTTCTGTGCGCCCAAACGGAGTGCCTCCTGTGCAATCTCCATTGGTACACCCTCTGCCTCGAAGAGGATACGTCCTGGGGTTACAGGCGCTACGAATCCTTCTGGATTACCCTTACCCTTACCCATACGTACCTCAGCAGGCTTCTTGGTAATAGGCTTATCAGGGAAGATACGGATCCAAATCTGACCCTCACGCTTCATGTAACGGGTGATGGCCTGACGTGCTGCCTCAATCTGACGACCTGTAATCCAGGTTGATTCAAGTGCTTTGATTCCGAATGAACCGTATGCAAGCTGGTTTCCTCTCTGAGCGAAACCCTTCATACGACCCTTTTGCATTCTTCTAAACTTGGTCTTTTTTGGCTGTAACATAATTGTCTTTTCGCTTTAAAAGGTCCTACTTACTATTGTTATTACGTCTTTTACGAGGAGCTCCCTTGCCGCCACGGTGCTGCTGTGAGCCACCCTGCTGCTGTGATGCTGCTCCCTGAATCTCGAAGAGATCACGCTTTCCGTAAACGGTGCCGTGGCAGATCCAAGTCTTGATACCGAGGATACCTACCTTAGTAAGTGCCTCTGCCAAGTAGTAATCTACATCAGCACGGAATGTATGAAGTGGAATACGTCCCTCCTTGATTGTCTCGCTACGAGCCATCTCGGCGCCACCTACACGGCCCGAAATCTGAATCTTGATACCCTCAGCACCCATACGCATTGTTGATGCGATAGTGGTCTTGATTGCACGACGGTATGATACACGGCCCTCCAACTGACGAGCGATGTTGTTTGCTACGATAACAGCGTCTACCTCTGGGCGCTTAACCTCAAAGATATTAACCTGTACATCCTTACCAGTGAGCTTCTTCAACTCCTCCTTGAGCTTATCAACCTCCTGACCGCCCTTACCGATGATGATACCTGGACGTGCTGTCGAGATGGTGATAGTCACAATCTTGAGGGTACGCTCGATGATAATCTTAGAAATACTTGCTTTGGCCAAACGGACATTCAAGTACTTACGAATCTTAGCGTCTTCTACCAATTTCTCTGAGAAATCCTTACCACCAAACCAGTTAGAGTCCCAACCTTTGATGATACCAAGACGGTTTGCTATTGGATTTACTTTCTGTCCCATTTGTTTAGTTATTTTCTGCGGTTACCATTTTATCTACTACGATGGTTACGTGATTTGAACGCTTACGGATACGGTGTGCTCGGCCCTGTGGCGCTGGCTGAATACGCTTCAACATACGTCCACAATCAACCATAACCTCCTTAACACAGAGGGTTACATCCTCCAAACGCTCAGTCTCGTTCTTAGCCTCCCAGTTAGCAATTGCTGACTTGAGGAGTTTCTCCATACGGATAGAAGCCTCCTTCTTTGAATAACGAAGGATTCCCAGTGCTTTATTAATCTCTACACCGCGGATGATGTCTGCTACAAGACGCATCTTGCGGGGAGAGGTAGGGCAATCACGCATAATTGCGATAGCCTTCTGCTTCTTTTCAGCCTTTAATTTCTCGGCTCTTATTGCTTTTCTTGCACCCATTGTTCTCTACTATTTTTTCTTGTTACCTGCATGACCACGGAAATTGCGGGTAGGAGCAAACTCGCCCAACTTATGACCCACCATATTCTCTGTTACGTAAACGGGAATGAACTTATTTCCGTTGTGGACAGCTATCGTCTGACCTACGAAGTCAGGCGAAATCATACTTGCTCGTGACCAAGTCTTAATGACTGTCTTCTTATTGCCTTCTGCCTGTGCGACAACCTTTGCCTCAAGCTTTGGGTCAATGAATGGTCCTTTTTTTAATGATCGGCTCATTATGATACTCTATTTAATTATTTTTTCTTCTTTGAAATAATGAACTTAGAGGTTGTCTTCTTAGGATTACGTGTCTTATAACCCTTAGCCAACAATCCCTTGCGTGAACGTGGGTGACCTCCCGACGCACGACCTTCACCACCACCCATAGGGTGATCTACTGGGTTCATAACAACACCACGGTTGTGTGGACGGCGGCCGAACCAACGGCTACGACCTGCCTTACCTGAACTCTCAAGGTTGTGATCTACGTTAGAAACCTCACCGATAGTTGCACGGCAAGTTACAAGTACCATACGAGTCTCTCCTGAAGGCAACTTGATGATAGCGAATTTACCCTCACGTGCCAAAAGTTGAGCATACGAACCGGCTGAACGAGCCATAGCTGCGCCCTGACCGGGGTAGAGTTCAATGTTATGCACAACGGTTCCAAGTGGAATCTCGCTGAGGAACAAAGTGTTACCTACCTCAGGAGCTACGCCAGCGCCGCTCATCACTACCTGGCCCACCTTCAAGCCGTTTGGTGCGATGATATAGCTCTTCTCACCATCAGCATAAACTATAAGTGCAATACGTGCTGTACGATTTGGATCGTACTCGATAGTCTTTACAGTAGCGGCAATACCATCCTTAGCGCGCTTGAAATCGACGTTACGATACATCTGCTTGTGACCGCCACCAATGTAGCGTACGGTCATCTTACCGGTATTGTTACGTCCGCCAGAGCTCTTCTTAGGACTCAGCAAAGACTTCTCAGGCTTTGAACAAGTGATCTCGTCAAATGTGCCAATAACCTTATGTCTGGTGCCGGCTGTTACCGGCTTAAACTTTCTTACTGCCATAATCTGTTAGATGTTACTATAAAAATCTATCTTATCTCCATCCTTCAAGGTGACAATTGCCTTCTTGAAGTTATTTGCACGTCCCTCGAGCAAGCCAGACTTTGTGTAACGGCTCTTATACTTACCCATGCAACGTGCAGTATTAACGTCTGTAACAACTACGTTGTACATCTGTTCTACGGCATTACGAATCTGAAGCTTGTTAGCTCGTACGTCAACGATAAAACCGTAGCGGTTCAGTTTCTCGCCCTGAATCGTCATCTTCTCGGTCAAAATAGGCTTAATAATTACTTCCATTTTCTTACGTGTTTTAAGCTAACATTACATTCAATACATTTTCTGCACCCTCAACCATAACCAATACGTTGGCGTTCATAACCTCGTAAGTGTTGAGGTTCTCGGCCAAGATAGGCTTAATTGATGGGATGTTGCGGCAAGAGAGCTGGAGGTTAACATTACCCTCTGGCAATACCAGCAAAACTTTCTTGTCGGCAACCTTCAAAGCCTCAGTCAAAGCTACAACCTGCTTAGTCTTTGGAGCCTCCATTACGATAGACTCGATAACGCTGATTGCACCTGCCTGTGCCTTGTAAGTGAGTGCACTACGACGAGCCAAACGCTTAAGCTTCTTGTTGAGCTTGAAGCTATAGTCACGTGGTACTGGACCGAAGATACGTCCACCACCTGGGAACAATGGTGACTTGATGCTACCGCAACGTGCACCTCCTGTACCCTTCTGACGCTTCAACTTACGAGTAGATCCGGCTACCTCGTTTCGTTGCTTTGACTTGTGAGTTCCCTGACGCTGATCAGCCAAATACTGCTTAACGTCGAGGTAGATAGCGTGGTCATTAGCCTCCACGCCGAAGACTGCATCTGAAAGGACTACCTTACGACCAGTCTCTTGTCCCTGTGTGTTCAAAACAGCTAATTCCATACTACTTCTCAATTGTTAAATAAGCACCCTT
>JAGAOZ010000010.1 GCA_017623505.1 Alistipes sp. | reverse complement strand
GTCTGCGCTGATACTCTCTGCGCTCTATGCTATTTCGTGGCAATCTACCTCTTATCTCTCAGCATAACTGATACGCAAACCGCCATAATCTGCTATAAGGTAGATTCCCTTCGCCTCACTGCGTGAGTCGGGGAATGACGTCTATTTATTCTGCCTCTCCGCCAACCCGCCACAATCGAGGAATGACGTTTTGTTTATTTCCGCACTAATTATATATATTCCGTCATTGCGAGTAGGTGCATCCGTTGTTCGTGCTGATGCGCAATTTGGCTCTATGCAACTGCGTGGCAATCTACCTTTTATCCTTCAGCCTGGCTGATACCCAAACAGCCATAATCTGCTATAAGGTAGATTCCCTTCGCCTCACTGCGTGAGTCGGGGAATGACGTTTGATTACTTTTCAGTTTGCTTCTGCAACGGCATACGTACGGTGAAAAACTCCTCGCCATCCACAATCTCAATATCTTGGCCCGTGATAAGCTGCCAGCGGCTTTGCAGGTTCTGCAAGCCGATACCTGTCGAAGGCTCGGCATCCAACTTCGGAGCCTTGCGGTTCTCAACAACAAGCGTAGTGCCCACGGTGCGGATGCTGACCGTAAATGGGCGTTTCTTGGTTATAGTGTTGTGTTTCACAGCATTACCAATCAGCGGCTGCAACGACAACGCCGGCAAGGTCCACTCTGCAAGTGACTCGTCGATGTCGATGTCGAAGAAGAGCTTATCGGCATAACGCACCTTAAAGAGCTCGCCATAAGCCTTGGCAAAGGCTATCTCGTCGGCCAGAGTGGTCGTCGTATTCTGTCCGTTTTGGATGATGTAACGGAAGGTATATGAGAGCTGGTCGATATACTCCAGAGCCTTATCATTAGATTGCTCACGCACCAACATCGAGAGCGAGTTGAGCGAGTTGAAGAAGAAGTGAGGGTTAATCTGTCCCACCAACATATTATAGCGCGTCTGGAGATTCTCGCTACGCAGGTGCTCATTCTCCAGAATGATGTTTTGGTGCTGTGTCAGCAGCAGGTAGATGCGGCCATAGAGCACCGTGGCAACAACCACAACGGTATACTTCAAGATGATGAGCCAGTCGGCAAGATGGCGGCCCTCACGGCTGAACATCACATCAAATTCGCCTGTGCGCCAATCCATCACCGGAGTACAGAAGTAGAGGCCAAACGACAGCAGCACAACCAATACGGCACGCCCCAAGTAGTGCCAATTCTCGTGTGTAACACCCTTACGCCACGTCATTATCATCAGCAGCAGCCACGACAGAAGCAGGAAATAGACAAACTGAACAATCATATCTGCCGTATCGTTCACCACAGACTGTGACGGCTGGCCATTACGCGCTACGACCTCATCGACACGCAGGTTGCCCCCCTTATTATTCGGAGCGACGGTTGTACAGCATATCTCATCTCCCGACTGCAAGCGGTAGAGCCTGACTAAACGGCCACTCACATAGATAGAGTCGATAACCTCCTCCGAGGCGTGTGCCTTGGCATCGAGAAGGTAACCATAGCCATCATTCGAGACGTGTAACACACCATCGTACTCCACAACACCACTTTCGGGGTTATGCAGATACGATGCGTCGTTGCTGTTGAAGATAAGCGACAACAGTGGTGAGAAGTTCACCACAACAGATAACACCACAGCGATAAGCAGATTGACAACAATAGCTGCG
Source organism: Alistipes sp. (assembly GCA_017623505.1). Lineage (GTDB taxonomy): Bacteria > Bacteroidota > Bacteroidia > Bacteroidales > Rikenellaceae > Alistipes. The sequence goes on along the minus strand of JAGAOZ010000010.1, from coordinate 43,708 downwards.
CCACGCTTCTTCTTCCTTTCCATAATCTTCCTCTTTTATGTTTGTTGGGGCGGTAAGGTTGCTTCGACCTTAGTGTAGAGTGCTCGTCAAGACTACTCCTCGTCGGCACTATACCACGATGCGTAGAGCTGGTAGTCACGCGCCGTACGGTCTATAATATGCTGACGCTGCTCAGGTGTAACCTCGCGGATACGCTTCGCAGGGATGCCGGCATAGAGCGAGTTAGGCTCCAGCTGGGCATTTGAGAGCACCAAGGCGTTAGCCGCCACGATACAACCGTCAGGCACCACAGCGTTATCCAGAATTGTCGCTCCCATACCAATAAGCACGCTATTACCGATGCGGGCACCGTGGATTATAGCGTTATGGCCCACCGACACATCATCGCCAATGATTGTCTGCGATGGTTTTGGTGCTTGGTCAAAGGTGGTATGCAACACCACACCATCCTGAATATTGGTGCGGTCACCGATGACAATCTTATTCACATCGCCACGCAACACCGCATTAAACCATATCGAGCAATCGCGACCAACGGTCACATCACCGACAACAACGGCAGTCTCTGCCACAAAAGTATTCTCTCCAATAGAGGGCTCGTGACCCCTAACCTTTTTTATGTATGCCATACCTTAAAAAATTGAAAATTCAAAATTCAAAATTCAAAGTTGCGAGTAAGCCATAGACAGAGGGAACTTGTTCACTATGTTATGGCGGAGCAACTAAGGGAAGACCTTTAGGTCTTGCCAAAATTCAAAATTCAAAATTCACGGCTGCGATTAAGCGAGCTTGGCTCTGCCCTCACTTACTCGCAACTTTCAGTTTTCACCTTTCACTTTTCACTTTTCAGTTTTCAGTTTTCACTTTTCACTTTTCTTCGCTTCGTTCCACAAGGCGTCCAGCTCCTCGAACGACAGCTCGCTTATCATCCTATCGCCGGCGGCAGCCTCCATATAGCCGAAGCGGCGGATAAACTTCTTGTTGGTGCGCTCCAGAGCAAGCTCAGGGTCTACACCGTAGAGGCGTGCCATATTTATCAGCGCAAAGAACAAGTCGCCTATCTCGCCTGTCAGACGCTCTTGGTCCTTGGCAGCTATCTCTGCCTCCACCTCGCGCATCTCCTCCTTCACTTTGTCCCACACATCCTCCTTTTGCTTCCAGTCAAAGCCTGCCGAAGCGGCCTTCTCGCCTACGCGAAACGCCTTAACCATAGCGGGTAGCGAGCGTGGCACACCACCGAGCAGTCCACCCTGACGCTTCTTCTTACGCAGCTTGAGAGCCTCCCAATTCTGCTTCACCTCGTCGGGGGTCTCGGCGTGTATGTCGCTGTATACGTGTGGGTGGCGGTAGATGAGCTTGTCGCACTCGGCATCGGCAACATCGCCTATGTCGAATGAGCCCTGCTCCTCGCCTAACTTCGAGTAGAACGCCACGTGCAGCAACACGTCGCCCAGCTCCTCCTTTATACCATCCATATCCTCCGCCTCGATGGCGTCGGCCAACTCGTAGACCTCCTCTATGGAGTTGTTTCTAAGCGAGAGGAAGGTCTGCTCTCGGTCCCACGGACACTTCACACGCAACGTATCCATCACCTCCAAAAGGCGAACCAGAGCATCTATCTTTTTTTGCTTGTTTTCCATACCAAAAGTATATTATCTCACAAAGTTACCGATTTTTGTGCGAAATTGCTAACTTTGTATGCAGTAATTTTTGAGATGATGAAAAAGTTTTTGCTCCTGATAACTCTTTTGGCTGGCTCGGTATGCAACGAACTACACGCCAAGCAGACCATTCTCCCTCGCCCCGTGAGCCACGTGGAGCGCGCCGGAGAGTTTACAATAACCCCCAACTCAACCATCAGCTTTGAGGAGGAGTTACGCCTGTCGGCGGAGTATCTTGCGGAGTATATCGCTCTGCCCACACGACCATATAACGGACTGCGCAAGGGCGATATTGTCTTGAAAATCAACAAAAACCTCGACGCCGAAGAGTATATCCTCGACGTTGGACGTTCGTGCGTGATGCTTCAAGGAGGCTCGGCGGCGGGTGTGCACAACGGCATAGAGACGCTCTTGCAGCTGCTGCCGGCACATATCTACGCCAAGCAACTCGCTCTACCTCAGAGTATTGCCTGCGCCCGCATAGAGGATAAGCCTCGTTACGCCTATCGCGGCTTTATGCTCGACGTGACACGCACTTGGATAGATGTCGAGGAGCTGAAACACTACATCGAGGCTCTCGCCCACCACAAGATAAACCGTCTGCATCTGCACCTCTCCGACGACGAGGGTTGGCGCATAGAGATACTCTCCCACCCCGAACTCACCTCCGTAGGAGCCTATCGCGGCGGGGACTCCCCTGTAATGCCTCGCTACGGCAAGTGGTCGGAGAAGTATGGCGGCTACTATACCCAGGCTCAGATGCGCGAGGTGGTGGCATTTGCTGCACAACGTAACATAGAGATTATCCCTGAGATAGACCTGCCGGGCCACAGCCACAACATAGCACGTGTCAAGCCCGAAATACTCTGCAACTACACCCCTTCGACCTCAGCATCGGCAGGCTACGACACGCGAGGCGTCTTTTGTGTCGCAAAGGAGGATAATTACGCCCTTTTGGAGGATATTTTGGGTGAGATAGCAGATATTTTCCCATCGCCATACATCCATATCGGCGGCGACGAGGTGAGCAGCTCGCAGTGGCAGCTCTGCCCCGACTGCAAGGCCCTATATCAAAGCAAGGGTATGGCTTCGTACTCAGAACTGCAACTCCACTTTATGCTCCGCTTGGAGGAGATACTTCATAGCTTGGGTAAGAAATGTGCTGTATGGAACGAAGCGGTGAAGCACAAGGGGCTCGACCTCTCCACACGCGTACACTGCTGGGAGAGCATGGCCGAGTGCCACAAAGTCCTCAACAAAGGCTACAAGACCGTTGTTCAGGCGGGCGAGTTCTTCTACTTTGATATGCAACAGGGGTTGCGCGAAGGAGGCCATTTCTGGGCAGGTATCTTTGACGCACGAAAGACCTACTCCTTCTTCGAACAACAATCTATTTTAGGTCCGTATGATGATTTGATTGAGGGCTTCGAGGCTTCGTTCTTCAGCGAGGCGTACCTCTCAAATCGTGATTTGCCCTACAACTTCCTCCACTATCAGACCTTCCCTCGTATCTGCGCTCTGAGCGAGGTTGCATGGTCCGCCGGCGGCGAGTGGGAGGAGTTCTATTCGTGCCTTACCGAGGAGCACTACGAGCGTATGGATAAGATGGGGCTGTCGTTCCGCATCTACCCTCCACAGGTAACATACGCCGATGGCATACTAACGGCTGTAACAGACGACAACACAACGATTTATGTTACACACCAGGGCGTTGAGCAGCCCTACAACGGTCCTATTGCAACCGACCATCCCGAGCACTACACGTTCCGCTCGCGTATGGAAAACGGCATAAGTCCCGAGGCGGGTGTTAAGGAGTGCTTCAGCATGATGCACCCCACACTCAACATAACCACCTCGCTGCCAATACACGCCGAGCAGACGCTCTCACGTGCAGCGAGTTACCTTGCCCCCGCCCGCACGATACGTGCTGCCAAGGCAGGCGACTGGGTGGAGTATCGCTTCGCTGAGGCGGTGCGTGCTCGCCGCGCAGAGTTCCACACCGGAACACCCAACATGCCTCGTTTCGTCTTTCGCGAGGGGTATGTCGAGCTGAGCGAGGATGGGGAGAACTTCCGCAGGGTGGCCGAGCTGAAGGATGGCGGAGTGGTCTTTGACCACCAGGTCACTATCCGTGCGCTGCGTATCGTCTGCACCGCCGACGCCAATGGAGCTTCATACTGCTTGATTCAATCGCCAAAACTCTGGCCGATATTATAAATGGTGGGAGCTGATGATTGTAAAAAAATTTTTATAACTTTGCGAAAACAAAACTTTAAATGCCAATGAGATAATAACAGCAGACAGATTTTTATCATCACGAATGATTTATAGCCGTCACTGCACTAAAAGCATCGGCTAAAACATATAAAAGCGCGTCAATTTTTCTTCTTACATTCAGAACTTCGACACTTTTGAACACACAAGGGGACAAAGATTGATGCTCGTGCTGTTTTCAGTGCGGGCATTTCTTTCATCTTTTGTGTAGGCAGTCGAAGGCCTTGAATGTGGATGTTAGATGATGTCCGCATTTTTTATGTTTTTACAACTCTTTATTTTTTAATTCTTAAAACTTTACACACTATGTCTTTAATTTTATTACAAGCATCAAAAGTTGCTAGTGCTGCTGCTTATGTTGCTGCACGCGAATTTACAAAAGAAGATTCTATATTTGATTCTCCTGTTTTCTGGACGATTGTAATCATCGTTGTTTTAGCAATAATTGTTCTTGCTGCTGCTGGCTGGCAAAAGGAGGCAAACAAAAAGAAATAATTAAAAATTTATATGACAATGAAAAATGATGGTAATATTGTATTGGCAATTATCTCATTCTTAATACCAATCTTGGGATATATACCCTTCTTCGTCAAAAAAGATGACGAACCTGGAGCAGCAAGTACATACCTTTGGGCGGCAATCGGTGGCTCAATTCTCGGTGTGATAACCGCACTTAGTGCTTAATTATAGTAAATACAGCATTCGCTTTTATTGGTGTTGCCGGGAAAACCCAAAGCAACACCATATTTTTTATATCATAGTCTACTTTTTGCAAACTTAGTTACAAAAAATTGGCAAAAAACTTGCAGAGTATTAAAATTAATACTACTTTTGTGATACAGTCATAACCCAATAAGATGAAATATAGCGAACTAATGAGGAAACTCAAGAAGGCAGGTTGCTATGATACAGGGCGAGAAATTAGTGGTCACCCAGCGTGGTACAGCCCTATAACAAAAAAATACTTTGCAGTCAGCCACCATGGCAACCAAGAGGTTGCAAAAGGTACATTAAAGAATATTTTAGAGGCGGCAGGACTTAAATAAAAGCCTGTCAAAATTTAATAGTAAAACTATGAAAACAGTTAAAGCAATCATTGAAAGGTCGGCAGATGGTCACTTCAGTATCTATATGGACGACAATTCTCTGCCATATCTTGTAACGGGCACAGGCAAAACCGTTGCCGAAGCTCGCGCTGTGTTTATGGGCGGATATGAGGACATGAAGAGAATATTTACCGAAGATGGAAATGAATTTGAGGAGGTAACATTTGAGTTCCATTACGATATGGCTTCATTTCTTCAATTCTTTGCGTACGCCTTAACATTAGCCGGATTAGAACGTATTACAGGCGTTAATCAGCGTCAGTTAAGCCATTACATAAACGGAACGAGCAAACCTTCAAAACAGACTACCAAAAAAATAGAAGAGGGGTTGCACTCCTTTGCAAATGAGATTACCGCTGTAAAATTCGTATAGTAAACAAACGACGCTCCACTTTTAACCGTGGAGCGTTTTTATTCAAAAACAAATCATAACAAAGATAGGAATACTACACAACAAAAAGCAGAGAAAGCCGTTTGTAAGGGTGTAGCAGGTAGCAGGCGGGGTGGAAAAAACTCTGTTTTGGTACATCGTATAGATTTTTTTTCTACTTTTGTAGAAATATTCGCGCTTTAGGCAACGAACAAACTAAAAAACAATAATGACTATGAAGAAATTTTTTGCTCAAGTGACAGCTCTTGTTGTAGCTGTCGTGATGTTAGTCGCTTGTGGTGATGCTCAGAAGCAGGGCAACTACACAAACATTATCCCAACAGATGCAACCTTCCTTTTCCAAGCCGACCTCTATGAGGTTGCCGAGCAGGGCGGTATCATCGAGTTGGCAGCACCTTATCGTAGCCAGCTGGCAGAGATGGCAAGTGCCGAGGGTGGTCAGTTTATGAAGGATATTGCTATGGACTTCAACAACACCGGTATCGCAACCGACGAGCCTATATACGGCTATATGAATTTCATCAGCGAGGAGAATATCGAGATTGCTGCCGTAGCGAAGGTTTCTGACCGCGCAAAACTCGACAAGACAGCTGCATACCTCGAAGAGAACATCGGCTTGATTAGCGTGAAGCAGAAGGATGGCAACACAATCATCACCTTTGACGAAGAGGAGGTTCCTTTCATCATCGGTTTCAACGACTGCGCTTTGGTTGCCTATGCACACGGCAAGAACAACGAGACAGTAACATCTACAAGCGAGGTTGTGGCTCTGCTGGATAAGGCATACGTGGAGCGCGCTACACCTTTCACACCTTCGGCAAGCGACGTAAACGTTGCAATAGACTACAAGGCACTTGCTGAGGCTATGAATCTGGAGGCTATCATGGCGCAAGTTCCAGAGATGCAGGAGCCTGGAGTGCAGGACGCTATGAACTATTTGCTGGGTTGTACAGCTAACGTAGATTTCAACATCGAGGATGGCGGAGCGTCGTTGAAGTTTACAATGAGCAACCCTTCAGCCGAGGCTAAAGAGATGATTAACAGCTTCTACACCAAGGTTAATAACGCATATATCGACTATGTTACTGCCGACGCTTTGGCTGCTGTAAATATCAACATCAACGATACGATGAAGGCTCAGGCACTCACCGCTTTGGATGCTTACGTAGAGCAGAACAGCTACTACCTCTCATTTGAGGAAAAGGCAGGTATTGAGTTGGTTAAGGAGTGTATCACAGCTATTGCAGGTGATGTAACACTCTCTTTGGAGGATATCAACACACGCAGTGGCGAGCCAAAGGCTAAGGCTGTGGCAAGCACCAACTCTCCATCAATCAAGGGTCTGCTCACTATGGCGGCACTTGCTGTGGATGGTTTGAGCGTTGCAGGTGACGACACAAAGACTATCGTGGCGTTCGGCACGACAACATCACAGGTTGCACCATCGGCTACGAGCAGCACATGGTACAACGACCTCAAGGATAAGGTTGGCTACGGCGTGTTGAACATCAAGGCTCTGATGAGCAAGCCAGAGGTTCGCTCTGAGTTGCGCGAGGAGTTAGAGTGGGAGATGGAGCCAGAGTTGGTTGAGGCAGTAATGGCTATCTGCGACTTGGCTGACTATGTTGCTATTTACAGCGACGTTAAGGATGGTGGCGCAGAGTGCTCGGTAAGCGTTGAGCTCAAGCTCAAGGAGCGTGACACAAACCTTCTGAAGCAGATTGTAAATATCGTCAAGCCTGTTATTGCAGAGGCTACCGCAGGTATGTTGTAATATAAAAAACGCCAATAACGTGTATAAAATAACCTTAGATAACGCCGTAGCGGAGATTTTTGCCCAGCGCGAGGATCTCCACTCGGAGATATGGCTCAACCACGTGGAGTTTGAGCGTGGCAAGACCTACCTTATCGAGGCGGAGTCGGGCACGGGAAAGTCGTCGCTGTGCAGCTACCTCTATGGTCAGCGTGGCGACTACCGTGGCGAGATTCTCTTCGACAATGAGAATATCCGCGACTTCAACACCACCCGCTGGTGTAAGGTGCGCCAACATACGCTCAGCATCCTCTTTCAGGATTTGAAGCTCTTTGGCGAGCTAACAGCCTTGGAGAATGTCGAGATAAAGAACCGCATACGCCATACGCTGGAGCATAAGGAGATTGTCGGCCTGTTCGAAGAGCTGGGTATCCCCGATAAGCTCAAGAGCCGCATAGACCGTATGTCGTATGGCCAACAGCAGCGTGTAGCCCTTATCCGCGCCTTGGCACAGCCGATGGATTTCTTGCTGCTCGACGAGCCTATATCACACCTGGACGACCGCAACAGCGATATTATGCGCGATATAATCTTGCGATATGCCAAGAAAAATGGTTTCGGCGTAATATCTACCTCGATAGGTAAGCACATGAATATTGACTACGATAAAGTACTGAAGCTATGAGATTGATACGTAAACTTTTGCGAAAGCACATGAGTTTTGTGCAACTCGCCGGCTTCTTTTTAGCCAACTTTATCGGTATAATTATCATCCTGAGCGGATTGCAGATATATCAGGATATAAAGCCGCTGCTGGTGGGCGACAAGGAGCTCTTCAGCAAAGATTATGTCGTTATCTCGAAGCCTGTGACTCTGCTGGGCGACTCTACCTTCGATGAGGAGGAGGTAGCCGAGGTGGCTGAGCAGGAGTGGGTAGTGAGCTGGGGTAAGTTCATCTCGTCACAATATCGTGTCGATGCAACGATTCGCTTCGGTGGTCGCGGCTTCACGACACATATGTTCTTCGAGTCGGTACCCGACAACTTCCTCGATGTAGAGCCCGAATTGTGGCGTTTTGACGAGCAGGAGCGACGTATCCCGATAATCCTGCCACGTAACTACATCAACCTCTATAACTTCGGCTTCTCGACAGCACGTGGTCTGCCACAGATTACCGAGTCGATGATGAAGTCGATAAAAATCGAGGTGCGCATCAACCGCGGAGGTCTCAATAACGACGTCTACGAGGCGGAGATTGTGGACTTCACAGATGATATAAACACTATTCTCGTGCCTGAGGCATTTATGGTATGGGCCAACGAGCACTACGCTCCAAACGCCGACGAGAAGGCTTCACGACTGATTGTCGAGGTGGCAAACCCTACGGATAAGCGCATCACCGACTTTGTCAAGGAGCATAAGTACCAAACCGAGGGCAAGGAGGAGCAGGCAAGCAAGGCTATGTTCCTGCTGAAGATATGTGTCGGTGTGATTGTCGCTATCGGTGCTATATTCAGCATACTCTCGATATTTATCCTCACGCTGAGTATCTACCTGCTGGTGGAGAAGAATAGCGAGAAGTTGCAGAACCTGACACTCATAGGTTACACCCCTGCTAAGGTGGCACGCCCTTATACCTCGTTAGCAATAGTGCTTAACGTGGCTATTGTGGCTCTGGCACTCTGGGTAGTGGGCTACCTGCGCGGTATCTATACCGAGAAGCTGGGTAGTATGTTCGAGGGTGTAGGCGAGAGCTCGATGATGATAACTATCCTCGCCGGCGCATCAATCGCCTTGGTCATTATCCTCTTCAATGCCTTTGTTATCCGCCGCAAGATAAATGGCTTGGCACGCAAGAGATAGGCCAAGAAGCGGGCACGCAAGAGATAAAACAAGAAGAGTGCAACAACAAAAAGGAGAGCTTTCACCTCAGCGTGAGAGTTCTCTTTTTTTATAATTAGGTATATAATAGGCAAAACGGGGAGTTTAGGGAGTTTAAAGAATTTAGCGAAAGAGGCTTAAAACCATTAACGCCGTTATAACACTGTTAATGGTTTTATTATTTTAATTGGCTGTGGATTAACGAGATATGAGAGTAAATCTATTAACACCGTTATAACAATGTAAATAAAAATCAATGCTAATTACTCTTTACTAATTACTAATTGAATAAAACGTCATTCCCCGACTCACGCAGTGAGGCGAAGGGAATCTACCTTATAGCATATTATGGCTGTTTGGGTATCAGCGAGGCTGAATAGTAAAAGGTAGATTGCCACGCAGTTGCATATAACCGAGTTGCGTATCATCAAGCCCCGCAGATGCAACCGCTCGCAATGACTGAGTTTTAATTATTAGTTTGCCCCGCCCAAGTATCGCGGGTAACTAATTGGTTACCCGCAGTATATTTCCGCAATGACGTGTTTATATCATTATAATAAGCTGTAAATTAGCAAGATATCATCTCAAAATCATTAACGCCGTTATAACACTGTTAATAAAAACCAATTGCTAATTACTCTTTACTAATTACTCATTAAAAGAAAAGGGTGCAGCCAAACTGACAGCACCCAAAGTGTATTATAATTTGTAGAGGTGAGGATTATACAAGGCTTACGAAATCCGAGAAACCGCAGTTTACACCCCACCCCTCAATGGTTGGATGATGTGGCAAAGAGAAGGCTTGCGAAGACTCTAAAAGCGGAGTTTACTCGGCGTAAATGAGCATTTTAGAGGCAAGCGTAACGCACTATTTGCCCATCAGACAATCATTGATTAGAAGCCTTTGCCAATAGCAAGGAAATCCTCAGCCTTAAGAGCCGCACCACCGATAAGACCTCCGTCTACATCCTCCTTAGCGAAGATCTCGGCTGCGTTAGATGGCTTGCAAGAGCCACCGTAGAGGATTGGGCACTCAGCAGCTGCTGCACCGAACTTCGATGCCAACACCTCGCGGATGTATGCGTGAATCTCCTGTGCCTGCTCAGCAGTAGCGGTCTCGCCGGTACCGATAGCCCATACAGGCTCGTAAGCGATAACCAAATCCTTGAACTGCTCCTCCGAGAGGTTGAATACTACCTCCTCAATCTGTGCCTTACATACATCGAAGTGCTTACCTGCCTTACGCTCCTCAAGGCTCTCACCTACGCAGTAGATAGGCTTCAAACCGTTAGCGTATGCCTGAACCATCTTCTTATTCAAAGTCTCCGATGTCTCACCATAGTACTGGCGACGCTCCGAGTGGCCCAAGATAACGTACTCACAACCGAGTGCTGCAATCATAGATGCTGCAACCTCACCTGTGTAAGCACCCTTAGCCTCTGCTGCACAGTTCTGTGCACCAACAGCGATAGTTGAGCCCTTCAACGCCTCAACAACCTGCGAGAGGTGAGTGAAAGGAGGACATACGATGAAGTTCACGCACTCGCAAACCTCGCCGCGACCTGCTGCTACACTCTTTGCCAACTCAACGCCCTCAGCTGGGAGGGTGTTCATCTTCCAGTTACCTGCTACAATCTTCTTTCTCATCTTTACGAAAATTTTTATTTGTTAAAATATTTGTGTTCCTATCTATTTTTACTCTGCCTGGGCGTCAATCCACGCCTTCATAGCGGCGGTCGCCAAGCCGAGCTTATTCTTCTTGTTGAAGCCACAGAGGTCGTTGAAGAGCTTACCACCTCCCGACGCCGCTGTGTTACGCAACGACTCGGCTGTGATGTATCCCATCTTCTGCACCGCTGCAACCCACTCCTCAGGCACGCCCATAGCGGTATAGCACTCTGCGGTGTCGGCAACAACCTTCTTCTCAGGACGCATCGTAGGGAAGAACAACACATCCTGGATAGAGGATTGGTTGGTCATAAACATCGTCAGACGGTCGATACCGATACCCATACCTGAGCACGATGGCATACCATACTCCAAAGCACGCACGAAGTCCATATCGATAAACATAGCCTCGTCGTCACCCTTCTCCGAGAGCTTCAGCTGCTCCTGGAAGCGCTCATACTGGTCGATAGGGTCGTTGAGCTCCGAGTAGGCGTTACAAAGCTCCTTACCATTGACGAAGAGCTCGAAACGCTCCGTAAGGTCAGGATTCTCGCGGTGACGCTTACACAGAGGCGACATCTCGCGTGGGTAGTCGCAGATGAAGGTAGGCTGAATCAAATCCTCCTCGCAGTACTGGCCGAAGATAGCGTCGATGAGCTTACCCTTACCCATCGTCTCGTCAATCTCCACGCCCAGACGCACACACGCCTCACGTATCTGCTCCTCCGACTGACCTGTGATGTCGTAGCCTGTCTTCTCAAGGATGGCGTCGGTCATCGTCAGACGGCGGAAAGGTGCCTTGAACGAAATCTGCTTACCGTCAATCTCCAACTCTGTGGTGCCGTTGGTAGCCATAGCTACGCGCTCCAGCATCTGCTCGGTAAAGCCCATCATCCACTTGTAGTCCTTGTAGGCTACGTAAATCTCCATACAGGTAAACTCCGGATTGTGTGTACGGTCCATACCCTCGTTACGGAAGTTCTTACCGAACTCATAGACTCCGTTGAAGCCTCCCACGATAAGACGCTTCAGGTAGAGCTCTGTTGCGATACGCATATAGAAGTCGATATCCAATGCGTTGTGGTGGGTGATGAAAGGACGTGCCGACGCACCACCCGGAATAGGCTGCAGGATAGGTGTCTCCACCTCCAAGTAGCCCTGCTCGTTGAAGAACTCACGCATAGTAGCCATAATCTTGGCTCGCTTAACGAAGACATCCTTCACGTGAGGGTTTACTGCCAAGTCCAGACAACGCTGACGGTAACGCACCTCAGGGTCGGTCAGAGCATCAAAGGTCTTGCCGTCCTTCTCCTTCACGATAGGCAGAGGGCGGATAGACTTCGAGATGAGGGTAAACTTCTGGCAGTGTACCGACTTCTCGCCCGAATTGGTGATGAAGGCGAAGCCCTCGACACCCACGAAGTCACCTATATCGAGCAACTTCTTAAATACGGTGTTGTAGAGTGTGGTATCGCCCTCGGCACCGCCCGGACAAATATCGTCACGACGGATATATACCTGAATACGACCTGTGTGGTCCTGCAACTCGAAGAACGAAGCACTACCCATAATACGGCGGCTCATGATACGTCCTGCGATGCGAACGTGGCTGAACTGCTCGGCGGTCTGCTCGGTCAAGCCCTCCGTAATCTGCTTTGCGGTGGCTGTAACATCGAATTGCTCTGCCGGATAAGGCTCTATGCCCAACTCACGCAGGGCAGCAAGCGACTTACGGCGTAACTGTTCTTGTTCACTAAGTTCAAACATATATTTTCAAATATTCAAAATTCAAAATTCAAAATTCAAAGTTGCGATTAAGCCACAGACAGAGGCCGCTTGCAGACTATGTTGTGGCGAAATTTTCTACTTTATCAAGGCGAGCTAAACGCAGACGTCACCCCTGCTCAATTTTCATTTACAGGCGGGGAGTTCAAGGCTGGCGAAGTCTTGCAACACCGCAGTTTACTCGGCGTAAATGAGGATGTTGCAAGGCGAGCTAAACGCAGCAATCTCCCCTGTAAACGAAAATTTACCAGATGATAACACGCTCCTCCTCTGGCAAGAACATCTTACCCTCGGTAATACCAAACGCCTTGTGGAAGGTGTCGATATTGCGGAGTGTGACATTCACGCGGTTGCAGCCCAAAGAGTGCACATCAATCTTTGTCAGGCGTGCAATCTCCTCCGGACGGATGTTCTGTGCCCAGATGGTTGCATACGAGAGGTAGAAACGCTGCTCAGCGGTGAAGCCGTCGATGTCGGCAGGGTGCTCACCCGCAAACGAGTTCTGCAAAGCGGTGTAAGCGACACGCAGACCACCCTGGTCGGCGATATTCTCGCCCAGCGACAACGCTCCGTCGGCATAGAGTGCAGGCTTATCGCCCTCGGCAGGCAACACCTCAACTTTATTGAACTGCTCAACGAGGATGTCAGTGCGCTCCTTGAATGCCGCAGCATCCGCCTCGGTCCACCAATTATTCATATTACCCACCTTATCGAAGTGGCGACCCTGGTCGTCAAAGCCGTGTGTCATCTCGTGGCCGATAACCACACCGATAGCTCCGTAGTTCACTGCATCGTCAGCTGCCGAGTTATAGAACGGAGGCTGAAGAATAGCCGCAGGGAAGCAAATCTCGTTGGTGGTTGGGTTATAGTAAGCATTGACGGTCTGTGGCGACATATACCAACGGTCACGGTCCACAGGCTGGCCCAAGTCGGCAAGGTTGTCGGCTGTATACCACGCATTGGCGCGCTTCATATTCTCCCAATAAGGGATTGCAGGGTCAATCTCCAAGGTAGAGTAATCCTTCCACTTATCAGGGTAGCCAATCTTCACGGTAAATGCCGCGAGCTTCTCTCGTGCCTTAGCCTTGGTCTCGTCAGACATCCACTCCAAAGCGTCGATATGCTCGCCCAGAGCCACCTGGAGGTTCTTTACCATAGTCTGCACGCGCTCCTTATCCTCTGGCGAGAAGTACTTAGCAACGTAAATCTCACCCACAGCCTCGCCCAGCAAGCCGTTAGGCACGCTCATAGCACGCTTCCAACGTGGACGCATCTGCTCCTGGCCCGACATCTGCTTGCCGAAGAACTCGAAGTTTGCGGCGTAGATATCATCGCTGAGGAAGGCTGCCGCAGAGCGGATATAGCCCGCTGCAAGGTATGCCTTCAAGGTCTCCAATGACTCGCTCTTAAGAAGAGTGTTCACAGCGTCGATAACCTCAGGCTGCTCCACAACAAGCGACTCCTCAGGCTGCACACCCAAAGCGGCGAAGAAAGCATCCCAATCCAAGGCGTTGTAACGAGCTACAAAGGCCTTCAAGGTGGTAGGGTTATAGTTAGCGGCAACATCTCTCAGCTCCACATTTGAGCGGAACGCCTTAGCCATCTTAGTCTCCAAAGCCAACACTGCCTCAGCCTTAGTAGCAGCATTCTCCACGCCACACAGCTCGAAAGATGTGGTGAGCCACTTCAGGTAGCCCTCACGCTTTGCGGCATTCTCCTCGTCGAGGTAGTAGTCACGGTTGCCCATACCCAGACCTGCCTGGCCCACGTAGAGCACGTTGATATCGACATTCTTCAAGTCGGCACTCACGCCTACAGAGAAGAATGGGTTGCCTGTCTCGCGATGTAACCAGCCGAGAACAGGAGCTATCTCCTCGCGGCTCTTCACAGCGGCGATACGCTCCAAGTCCGCCTTCAGAGGTGCTACGCCCTCGTTGTTCAGACGCACTGAGTCCAAGCCCATAACATAGAGGTCGGCAATCTTCTGCTCGACACTGCCCTTCTCTGTCTTCTTTGACTTCATCTCCGAGAAGAGGTCGTTGATACGTATCTCGTTGTTCTCACGCATAATATCGAACGTTCCGTAGCGAGAGAACTCCGGCTTGAGTGGGTGGGCCTTCTGCCAGCCACCAGTAGCATACTGATAGAAGTCGTCGGCAAGAGCTATGCTCTCGTCGAAATTGGCACGGTCGATAGCAGGCGCCGCAGCCTCCGGCTTCTTTAACTCATTACAGCAACCAACCATAATTGCAAGGCTTGATATTGTTAAAATCAAATTTTTCATAACGGTTTCTTATTAAAGCTACAAAAGGAGCCCGGCTCATAAAGAGCAGGCCCCAGAATGTTTTGCGTAAATTGTATGACGGGAGGGATTTCGATGATGAGCACCACGCCGAAATCACCTCGTCAGGCAATTTATTTACGGATTGCAGCTACGCCTGGCAGCTCCTTACCCTCCATATACTCCAGAAGAGCACCACCACCTGTTGATACGTACGATACCTTATCTGCCAAGCCGAACTTGTTGATACAAGCTACTGAGTCACCACCACCGATGAGTGAGAACGCACCCTGCTCGGTTGCCTCGGCGATAGCCTCAGCTACGGCACGTGAGCCGGTAGAGAACTTGTTAATCTCAAATACGCCAACAGGACCATTCCAAAGGATAGTCTTGCTCTCCAAAATCTCCTTACGGAAGAGTGCCTTACCCTCAGATGCAATATCGACACCCTCCCAAGCTGGGTCGATAGCCTTAACCGATGCCTCCTGAGTGTTAGCCTCCTCAGAGAAGTCGTCACAGATAAGTGCGTCAGGTGACATCACAAACTTGATACCCTTCTGCTCAGCCTTCTTCAAAATATCCAAAGCCACAGGGAACATATCAGGCTCGCAGATAGACTTACCTACCTGACCACCCAAAGCTCCAGAGAAGGTGTAGGTCATACCGCCACCGATGATAATCTTGTCGCACTTCTCCATCAACTTCTCGATGATGGTAATCTTGGTCGATACCTTAGAGCCACCTACGATAGCTGTGAATGGACGTGCAGGGTTCTGCATAACGCCGTCGATAGCCTTCAACTCGTTCTCCATAACGTAGCCGAACATCTTATCCTCTGGGAAATAGTCAGCGATAAGAGCTGTCGATGAGTGAGCGCGGTGAGCTGTACCGAATGCGTCGTTGATGTAGCAGTCAGCATACGAAGCGAGCTTCTTTACGAACTCCTTCTGTGGGCCCTCCTTCAGAGCCTTCTTTGCTGCCTTCTTCTCCTCGTCGGTAGCATCCTCAGCCAAGCCACGTGGCTTACCCTCCTCCTCAGCATAGAAACGGAGGTTCTCCAACAACATAACCTCACCCGGCTTCAAGGCAGCAGCCATCTGAGCAGCCTTCTCACCCATACAGTCACCCGCAAAGGCAATCTTCACACCCAGACGAGCCTCGATAGCAGGGATAATCTGCTCCAAAGAGAACTTTGGGTCTGGATTCTTCTTAGGACGACCCAGGTGCGACATCAAGATAACGGCACCACCCTTCTCCAACACCTTCTTGATGGTTGGGATAGCGGCACGGATACGAGTGTCATCGGTTACCTGACCCTCTGCGTTGAGAGGTACATTGAAATCTACACGGATAATCGCACGCTTACCGGCGAAATCATAATTGTCAATTGCAAACATAGTCGTAAAAATTTTTATTAGTTCTTATTAGTTCTTAAATACCATATTTTCGGCCCTTGGCACTAAATATTTAGGCCACGGAAGGTCGCATTACTGCACACCTTTGCTCCGCAAAGTTAATGAAAAATTCTTTACTTCATACGCTTAAAGCGTTATGAACTCTTTTTTTTTGATTTTTGGAGCAAAAAGCCCCAGCGCATAAGCCACAAAAAAACAGAACAGCCAAGGCTCACACCCTGGCTGTTACCGTCTAAAGAAGATTTACTATTTAGTTCTACAAAAAGAGTCTTTTTCTCTGTCGCGACATCTCCCGCACAAGGGAGGAGTATTCTCTCACACTACACTTTCGCTGCCTACCAATCGGAACAGTCGCGATATTCCGATTGTCTTCGTAAAGCAGAAGGCTAAACTCCTCCTTTGGCGGAACGTCAAAAAACGTTTAAGAGAGTTATATTATTTTCCGAAGTGGAAATCCAAACCAATACCCCAAGCGAGCGATGTACGGTCGTATACATCGGTGAATGGGAGCTGTGTATCGGCAACTACACCTGTGCTTGTAACCTCGTCATAGAATGTAGGCATGATACCCAAGTTAAGGCGAATCTTCTCCGAGAAGTTGTAAGCTACACCGAAACCAACAGATGTCGATGGGGTGAGGAAGTTCATATCAGAGTAGTTAGCCGAGATAAGGTCGGTCTGTGTACGCTGCACACCTGCCGAAATCATCAGCTTCTTGCAAACCTGCCACTCAGCACCCAACAGATACTCCATGGTGTTGCCCGCAACAGCCGAAGAGAATGAGTTCTCAGCATCCTTATCGAAATACTCGTGCCACTCGGCAGTAACCTTTACAGGACCGCACTGACGGCTCAAAGCAACTGTCAACAAAGCAGGAGTCTCCGACTTAACCTTCGCACCATTAGGGAACAAACCGTTGATTACAGGGTCGTTAGCAGAGATAGGCTCTGACTCAATCTCAAGCTCGGTAGCCATCTTGAACTCATACTTAATAGCAGCAGCCCACTTGCCCTTCTGAGCGTAGAGAGCCAAGACAGGGCTGAGTGATGTACCCTTCTGCTTAACGTCGAGTACGTGGTCTGATGTCTTCACAGCGTTAGCACCTACCGACTGCATTGCAGCCATCAACTGCTGTGCCTCTGGAGAGTCAGCACCCAAAGCACCTGCAACCTGCTGATACTGAGCCTGGAGGTTAGCCAAAGCGCCCTGGAAAATTGTCGTTGCAGGGGTCATCTGACCGCCTACCATCACACCAATATTCTTCATATAGCCCTCGTAGGCGTTAGATGTTGTGCTATAACGCAACTGTGCAGCTACCGACAACCAATCTGTGATGCGGAAAGCAGCACCCACCTGGAAAGCCAACGTCTGTGACTTACCTATAAGCTGCATATCCAAGTCATAAGCTGTCGCGTTCACACCCAACTGCTGCATACCCGCTGGCAGAACAGAGAACATACGCTCGAATGAGCCGAGTCCGTTGTCAAACTCCAACTCACCGCCACCACCATTAACACCCATACCGGCCATCACAGCCCAGCGGTTGTGCTTCCATACGAAGTGTACGCTTGGGATGATTGGAGAGAATACAGTACCCTCGAACTCCTTAGACATCAAGCCATTGTTCTGCGCTCCCATAGCAAAAGGAGCGTAAGTTGAGTTGATTGTACGTGTCTGGTAAGCCTTCTGGTCGTTGATACCAAAGTGGAAACCGTTTGACATAAATGCAGCACCCGCAGGGTTGGTGTGAACAGCATCAGGGTCCAATGATGTACCACGAGCCAAGCTACGCAAGAACGATGCGCTCTGATTAGAGTTTGTGAGCAGACCACCAGCCAAAGCCTGACCTGCGAGCATCACGGTAGCAACCGCTACCAAAGCAATCTTTGTAAAAATCTTCATATTCATATGTTTATGCCTCCCTGCCGAGCGGATTATCCACCAAGCCAAACACTACGGCTGAGCCGTATGCAGGAAGCTGTTAATAAATTCTGCCTAAGCGGCTTATTTGTCTTATTCTTGTTTGGCTATTCGCCTTCTCGTCTTTCTCTTCCTTATCGCTACTCGTTATCCGCCATTCTCACCCGCTTGTGCACTCTTGTCTATTTGCGCTTTCTCGTCTACTTACGCTTTTTTGTCTACTTGCGCCTTATCGTCTATTCGTGCCTTCGCCAACCGGGCAGATTGACCAACTAACGGAGCCCTCGACATCAAAACCCCGCTCGGAAAGCCACTAATAAATTGTGCTTTTGAGATGGTTTTTTGAGGAGGCCACCGGTGCAAAAGTCAGTTATTTTTTGCGAATCACAAAAATTATGTGGCTAACACCCCCTGCGTGGTATAAAAACAGGTCGTTTAGTGGCGAAAACGCCCTATTTGGTGGCGAAATTACCCCATTTCGTTGGTTTTTCGCACAAAATGGCCGGCTAAACCGAGAGCAGACAAAGGGTTATTGGAAATACGAAAACTCGATGACTCCGGGAGCATGCGATAAAGTGCAGCAGGGTGGGGCAAGAATAATTATGCGAGGAGAGATAGTAGCCTGGGTAACCAATTAGTTACCCACAATACTCTGAAAGGGCGACAACACTAAACTTTGGAGCAGGGACAACCCGGGTAACCAAAAAGTTTCCCTCGGGACTTGGGGGAAGCGGGATAGATTTAAACGGAGTGCAAGGGATTCACGGGTAACCAAACGGTTACCCACAAGACTTGGGCGGGGCAAACTAATAATTAAAACTCAGTCATTGCGAGCGGTTGCATCTGCGGGGTTTGATGATGCTCCACTCGGCTATATGCAACTGCGTGGCAATCTACCTCTTACTATTCAGCCGCGCTGATACGTACTTTTTAGTATTCACCTTGTATAAGGTAGATTCCCTTCGCCTTACTTTGTAAGTCGGGGAATGACGGTTTATTTATTCCTCGTCCTGACAACCCGTCACAAGTCGGGGAATGACGTAAACATTAACTGCGTTATAACAGTGTTAATAGGGTTGCCTGCGTATCTCGTTAGTTCACAATCGGTTACAACAAAGAATTTATTAACAATGTTATAACAATGTTAATGAAAAATCACATCATTGAGGGCGTGTAGCCTAGGTAACCAAATAGTTACCCGCGCTACTTGGGAGGGCGAGGCGGAGATTGATTTTTCAGTTTTCAGCTTTCACTTTTGGCAAGACCTAAAGGTCTTCCCTTAGTTGCTCCGCCATAGCATAGTGAGCAAGCTCCCTCTGCGTATGGCTTAATCGCAACTTTCAGTTTGTAAGCGGTAGATTCCCTTCGCCTTACTTTGTAAGTCGGGGAATGACGGTTTATTTATTCCTCGTCCTGACAACCCGTCACAAGGCGGGGAATGACGGTTTTATCACTTTTCAGTTTTCACTTTTAACCTTTAGTAAAAGAGTGCTTTTTTGCCGAAGAGTGGGTAGCCGAAGTTGAATGTCAGGTAGGAGTTGTTCCACGAGTCGAAGTTATACTTCGTGAAGGCGAGGCTCACAGGGCCGATGCGCGTGTGGTAGATGAACGAGAAGTCCGCCATATAGCGCATATAGTCGTAGACACGTAAATCGCTCAACATAGCGTAGATACCCGCGCGCAGGTAAAAATTTCTGCCGAAGGAGATGGTCGGCATAGCTCCCGCTGCAAGGTAACGTTTGGCGTAGAACTCCGGAACGAAAATCATCTTCGAGTGGGGCGTAGGGGCGTAGTGGGGGTTGGTCAGGATATCTGCCACGCTATTGCCGAAGTGTGGGTGGGTAGTAGCCACAGCCTCAAGCTGATAGCCCACGGTAAACCACGACTTCTTCCAATTGCTTGGATAGTGTTCCCACACAAATTTTGCTCCTATCCACGTACGTTGTGCCGAGGAGAAGTTGCCCTCAAAATCGTGCTCAAAGCGGTCTCGGCCGTGCACAACGATAGCTGAAGCGTGCAGGCGCGAGCCGTGTGTAGGGTAGATAATCTTATCGAGCGTAGAGCGTTCGAAAGCCACCTGTCCGCCAACAAAACGGAAGCGGTCGTGGGTATGGGTAGCGCCGGGGATATCGAACTCCGCCTCATAAGAGTAGAAGTTATAACCGCCATGGAGCGTCGCCTGAAGGGTGCTCTTACGTGTGGTAGCCAAGCCGAAGCCTGCCGAAGCAAAGAGCTCCAACGAGCGGGCATCAATAGAAGAGAATGCCGGCGTGAGGTTACCAAACGAGCCCCTGAGGGTAGAGTGACGGTGGAAATTGAGCGAATAATCGACAAACAGAGGTGTGCGCTTCAGCACGACAGTACGACCGCCCATACGGATAAGCGACGAGGTAGGACCAAAAAGCAGGTCGGTATAGAGGGACTGCGCCGTGCGGCCCACAGAGAAGTAGTTGATACCCAGGTATATCTGGTTGAATGCCGTAGAGGAGAGGTTACCTCCCAAAGAGTAGCGCACCTCGGGCTTGGTCTTGAGCGAGAAGGTCAGGCGGAACTCGTCACTCAGCGAGTCGCGACCTATCTTTGGGAAGACATCAGAGGTGAAGTCGCCCGTAGCCATCAACGATAGGTACATATCGCGTGCCTGCCCCAGGCTCACGCCCTCATCCTTACCCATACGCTTACCGCGCATATCGAGCTGCAAAAAGGTCTCGGCATAGTGCTTCTGACGAGGGGATAAACCCTCCAAATCGCCAACGCGGAAACGCATCTTCGGGCGAGCGGCACGAAACGCCTCACGACGTGCCGAAAGCTCCTCCACACTGCGACGCGAGGCAACAGCCGCTTGAATCTCGTCGATACGCTCCAGAGTCTCCTCATAGCCCATTTGGACAATAACTTCGCCACTGGTAAAATCCAACACGCCCACATCGACACTACGGCCCAACAAGATACTCCTGCCCTCAGGAAGGGTGTAGTCGGTAGGCATAGTAACCAACGAGAGGACCTGCTTCTGGATAGGCGAATCGTGCTTCGACGGCTCGGTATTGGCGGTACACTGCACGCCGATAAAGAAGTCGGGCACAAAGTCCTCCTCCAGAGGTTGCCACGGGAAGTTATTATAGCAGCCGCCATCGACGAGCACCCTACCCTGCTCATCGGTAACAGGGCTGAAGGCTATCGGATAGGACATAGAGGCACGCACAGCAAAAGGCAGGTCGCCCTCTGTAAAGACCAGCGGCTCGTGGGAGTTCATATCGGTAGCGATACAGCGGAAGGGGACCATCAGCTTATCAAAATCGCCGCCACACTGCTCCGACGCAGCAGCAAAGAGCTCCAACAGCGCAAAATCAACCTGCGCCGAGTTGATGAAGCCTCGTGGCAGGGTGAAATCGACAGAGCTCTTACCCATAAGGCTGTCGCGCTTAATCTCGGCATAGACCGAGAGCATAGCAGGCGAGTCGGGGCGTTCGTTATAGAGGAAACGGTACTGAGGGTCTATCTCGCCCGACACCCACTTCACGACATCGCCCGAACGCACTATATCAATCATCTCATCGGGGGTATAACCCGAAGCGTAGAGCGCAGCGATGATAGCTCCCATGGATGTTCCCGAAACATAGTCTATCGGTATGTTGTTCTCCTCTAAGGCTTTAATGACGCCGATATGGTACAAACCTCTGGCTCCACCGCCACCCATAACCAGGGCTACACTACCTTCAATAGGCTGCTGCGAAGCAGACTCCGCAGCAAGAGTTTGTTCCTGCTGCGCGCGCACCTGAGAGGGCAAAAAAAGCAGGGCGACAAAGCAAGAGCATATAAATAGTCGAAAAATGGAGGTCGTTTTCATATTTTTTCATAACTTTGTACGTTATATTTACCAATATATTTTCTAACGACAAAAATATCGAAAATAATATAAAAGTCAAAATCTATGATTACCAAGATTGAAGAGTTGCTCAAAACAGTCCAAGAGGCAGCACCTAAAAGTGCAGCCGAAGTAGAGGAGTTGCGAATCCGCATACTCGGCAAAAAGGGCGAGCTGAATGCCCTGATGGAGGAGTTTAAGAGCGTACCGGCAGAGCAGAAGCGCGAGCTGGGACAGAAGATTAACCTGCTGAAGCAGACAGCACAGGAGCGCATCAACGCCCTCAAGGAGGAGCTTTCGGCTGCCGCTGCAACATCCGCAGAGAAGGTGGGCGATATGACTCGTCCCGCAGCGGCGTCGGCAGATGGTACACGCCACCCTATATCTATCGTGAAGAACCAGATTGTCGATATATTCTCGCGCCTGGGTTACACCGTAGCCGAGGGTCCGGAGATTGAGGATGACTGGCACGTATTCTCGGCACTGAACTTCCCACTCTCGCATCCGGCACGCGATATGCAGGATACATTCTTCGTGGAGAAACGCTCTAACGAGCCTAACGTGAAGGATTTGCTGCTACGCACCCACACCTCATCAATCCAGGTGCGCGCCATGGAGCATCAGAAGCCTCCTATCCGCATCATCTGCCCGGGTCGTGTATTCCGTAACGAGGCTATATCGTATCGTGCGCACTGCATCTTCCATCAGGTGGAGGGCCTATTCATCGACGAGGGTGTGTCGTTTGCCGATATGAAGCAGTCGATACTCTACTTCGCCAAGGAGCTCTTCGGCGAGACAGCGACAATACGTATGCGTCCTTCATACTTCCCATTCACCGAGCCATCGGCTGAGGTCGATGTGTCGTGCAACCTCTGCGGCGGCAAGGGCTGTAATGTCTGCAAGGGCACAGGCTGGTTGGAGATTATGGGTTGCGGTATGGTAGACCCTAATGTACTTGAGGCGAGCGGTATAGACTCGAAGAAGTATTCGGGCTTTGCGTTTGGTATGGGAGTTGAGCGTATTGCGATGTTGAAGTATGGCGTAAAGGACCTCAGACTCTACTTTGAGAACGACGTGAGATTCCTACACCAATTCGACGACGCGTTGTAAACAATGAGTAATGAGTAAAGAGTAATTAGTAATTTTTGAATTTTGAATCTTGAATTTTGGCAAGACCTGAAGGTCTTCCCTTAGTTGCTCTGCCATAGCATAGTGAACAAGTTCCCTCTGCGTATGGCTTAATCGCAACTTTGAATTTTGAATTTTGAATTGTATTACTAAATATCTCTTTGGGCTGGTAGTGGCTGTGATGGCTATCTTGTCGCTGAACGAGGTGGCAGCACAACGTGCGCGCGTGCTGGAGCGTTTTATGCCCCCGCAGAGTGCGCAGATGGATACGATTGCCATACCGCGCGACACAACTTCGCTGCGGTATCGCTACGTCGAGGCTATAAAAGCCCAGCACATCTACAACGACACCACACGCACACAACGCATTGCTGATGAGATACTTGCCGAGTCACCTAACTACGCTCCGATACTCTACCTCAGGGCGCAAAACCCACATTACAGAGGTAAGCCCACATCACTAAAGAATGCCAAGGCGGCATACGAGCAGGACACGACAAACCGCTGGTATATGAAATCCTACGCCGAGGCTTTGACGCTGACGGGCGACTACGTCGAGGCAACGAAGATATATCGGAAGGTTATCGAGGCGGAGCCTAACAACGTCGAGAGCTACTACATCCTGGCTGTGATATACCGCCAAATAGAGGAGTGGGATAAGGCGTTGGAGCTGCTCAACAAGGCGGAGTTGCGCTTTGGGCGTATCGAGCAGCTGACCGACCTGAAGCTCTACATCCTCTATGCCACAAAGCAGATGACGGGGGCAGAGCAGGAGGCTCGACTGCTCTACGAGGAGAGACCTGACGATATGTCACGCCTGTCGCGCTTGGTGGAGATATACGCCTACAACAAGAAGGACTCTCTGATAGAGAAGCTCTACATAGATGCCATACAGCGCGACTCGACAAATATCGATGTGCAGCTGCAATTGGGACGATACTATGTCGAGAAGAATGAGATAAAGAAATATCTGTCACTGCTCAACTCGCTGATTCTCAAGAGTAAAGAGCTGGACTTCGAGGATAAGTACAACGTACTGGATATGCTTATGTCCGACCGAGATACGTACAACGCCTACATCTTTGATATAGCGCTGATGATAAATACGCTCTATGCACAATATCCTAACGAGCCGCGTGCCGTAGATATGTTGGCGGGCCACTATATCTATATGAGTGATATACCCCGCGCGCTGGAGCTATACAAGAAACACCGACACGACAATCCGCCACACGAGGAGTACTATATAGCTATCATTGATATATACGACTACCTCAAGGAGCCGGATTCGGTGAGATACTACACCGCCGAGGCGATGCAGCGCTTCCCTCAATCCTCGGCACTACACCTCTACCACGCCTCACAACGCCTCCAAGAGGAGGATTTGATGGGTGGCATAGAGAGTCTCTGCCAGGCGGAGAAATATGCCGAAAACGACACCCTGCGTAGTCAGATTCTCGGCTACATAGGCGACGCTTACCACGAGGTGGCGATGCGACGACAGGCGTTGGATAAGGCGGGCATAAAGCGCGACTATGCGCCCTACCCCGTCAAGATGAGCTACAAGAAGGCTATACAGAAGTGCTATCTGTACTACGACTTGGCTCTCGAGCACCACTACGACAACGCCTCGGTGCTCAACAACTACGCCTACTTCCTATCGCTGGAGAACAGTGATTTGGAGCGCGCCGAGCAGATGTCAAAGCGAGCTATCGAGTTGGAGCGAAACGCCTCAAATCTGGATACATACGCTTGGATTCTGCACCTGAGAGGAGATGATAAGCAGGCGCAGCAATATATGCGTCAGGCACTATCACGCGACAGCAACAAGAGCCCCGACCTACAACAACACTACGGCGATATACTCTTCGCCTTGGGCGAATATAGTATGGCCAAAAGCTATTGGCAGAGGGCTCTGGAGTATGGCGCCGATGCCGAGCAAATAGAGCAACGAATGCGTATGCTCGACGAGAAACAACAGAAATAGAGCTGCACAAAGCAGATAAAAAGCCCTTTTGTGATATAGATGCGCCCAATCGGAGAATCAATGATGAAGAGAGGAAAATTTAACATAATATTGGCGGGTATAGTTATGCTCGTCAGCGTGGTGCTACCCTACTCTTCCTCGGCGCAGAGCAAGAGCGAGCGGGAGCTTATCGAGGAGCAGCAACGCAAGATAGCGCAGCTGGAGGCACAAATCGAGAAGGGCGAGCAGGCGTTATCCACAATCAAGAAGGATAAGGCCTCGACAAACAAGCGTATGGAGTCCATATCGCGTCAGATAAGCGACCGCGAGGCACTGATAAATCAGACCGAACGACAGATGAACCGCCTGAAGAGCGACATGAGCAAGAAGCAGCAACAGGTGGACTCGATAAACACCCTACTCACGCAGGAGAGGGCCCTCTATGCCGAGATGGTACGTGAGGCATATCGTAACTACAAGCAGAACAACTATACACTCTACCTGCTCTCGTCGAAGGATTTTGAGCAGGGGGCAAGGCGCATAGCCAACATACGCGCCGTGGCGGAGCTGCGCTCGAAGCGTATGGCACGTATAGACTCGCTTCAGCAGCGACTCAACGCCGAGCAGGCAGAGCTAAACCACCGCAAGGAGCTACTGGATGACACATACAACAAGACCGTCAAGCACCGCAACAGCCTTAAGCTCGACGTGAAGACAGCGCAGAAGGAGATACAGCGTCTGACGGCGCAGGAGCGCACGAAACTCAAGGAGAATCTCGAAGCACAGGAGAGCTTGGACGATGCGATAGCCGAGCTGAGAAAGCTCACCAAGGGCAACACCACAGGTGCTACATTCAAGCCCAAGAAGAGCAACCTGAAGCTGCCGCTGGATAACGCCACAGTGCGCCAATATAAGGGTAATATGGCGGAGATAGTGGGTGTAAAGGGTAGTCGTGTGCGCTCGATATATGACGGTAAGGTGATAGATATTCGCCAAAACAAGGTGACAGGAAAATGGGACGTCTACGTGGCTCACGGAGAGTATATCACCTCGTACTCCAACTTGGAGGAGGTTACTGTGGCGACAAATGACGTGGTGGTAAGCAATCAGCCTCTGGGTAGGGTAGGAGCAGGAATAAATATCAAGACCGCAGAGATTGAATATAAGATAATATTCGGTATCTACTCGCCAAATCCTAAGGAGAAACTATCGGCAGCAGAGTGCTTCAAACGTAAATAGACTATGGTACGATACTACAACGATGCGACAAATTATCGTCTGCGAGATAAACGCAAGATAGCCGCCTGGCTGCGCGACGTAGCCACAATGGAGGGCTACACTCTGGGCGATGTGAACTACATCTTTTGCTCGTCGGAGCGTCATTTGGAGATAAATAAACAGTTTCTGGGACACGACTATTTCACCGACATCATCACCTTCGATTATAGCGACCGCAAGGGCGAGAGGGTTGTTGCCGGCGACGTGTTTATCGACGTGGAGACTGTACGCGACAACGCCCGCATCTACGGCACGCGCTTCATAGATGAGATGCATAGGGTAGTGGTCCACGGGGTGCTACACCTCTGCGGCCAGAAGGATAAAACCCCCTCGGCAGAGCGACAGATGCACCGCAAGGAGGATAAGTATTTGGCTGTGCTGAAAGCAATGAGCAATGAGCAATGAGTAATTAGTAAAGAGTAATTAGCAATTATTTTTTAGGGGTTTAGTTTAGGAAAACTGAAAACTGAAAAGTAAAAACTGAACACTAAAAACCTCCATCAGCGGGAGAAGTCGCAGAAGGGGAACAATACCTCGATTAGCACTGAAATTCGGCTTGGGTAGGCAGATTGTTCAGCTTCTCGCAGTCTTGGGAAGCGCAGCATACTTGGAGTATGTGAGCATTCACAAGGCAAGGAAGATGGGCAAGGTGCCAGCCAAACGGATTTCTACAAAGATTAGAAAGACTAGGTAACACAGCATAAATGAAAAACACAAACCTATACGAATACGATATAATAGTTGTGGGAGCAGGTCACGCAGGATGTGAGGCAGCATCGGCGGCGGCACGAATGGGTGAGAAGACGCTGCTGGTGACGATGGATATGTCGAAGATGGCGTCGATGTCATGCAATCCTGCGGTAGGCGGCGTAGCCAAAGGTCAGATAGTCAGAGAGATAGACGCTTTGGGAGGTCGTATGGGACGTATCACTGACCGCTCGACAATACAGTTTAGGATGCTCAACCGCTCCAAGGGCGCAGCGATGTGGAGTCCACGAGCACAGTGCGACAAAGCACAGTTCTCGGCCCTGTGGCGCGAGGAGCTGGAAAACACCGAAAATCTCTTTATTTGGCAGGACGCTGTGACCGAGCTATTACTCGATAGGGTAGAGCCCGAAAAGGGGTTTGACGAGCTTAAAAAGGCGGTTGTCAGAGGTGTGAGAACGCAGATGGGCGTGGAGTTCAAGGCGAAGGCTGTGGTGCTCACAAACGGCACGTTTCTGGGGGGATTGATGCACTGCGGAGAGGCTCACGCCGAGGGCGGACGTGCAGGCGACGCCGCATCGAAAGGGCTGAGCGAACAGCTACGCGCACTGGGCTTCGAGGTCGAAAGAATGAAGACCGGAACTCCCGCACGAATAGATGGTAGAACAATAGATTTCTCAGCACTGGAGCGTCAAGAGGGCGACGAAAACCCGGCTAAATTCTCATTCTCGCCTGATACTCAGGCAGTTAAAGAACAGATGCCTTGTTACCTGGTTTACACATCCGCTGAGGTACACGACACGCTGCGCTCGGCATTTGACCGCTCTCCGCTATTCAACGGCACGATACACGGCATAGGCCCACGCTACTGCCCAAGCATCGAGGACAAGCTGCGCACGTTTGCGGACAAGGAGCAACACCAGCTTTTCTTGGAGCCTGAGGGGCGCACAACGCACGAATATTACCTGAATGGTTTTTCCTCATCGCTACCACAAGAGGTTCAAACTGAGGCACTTAGGAAGATTCGAGGTTTAGAAAATGCCCATATATATCGTCCCGGCTACGCCATAGAGTACGACTATTTCCCACCCACACAGCTCTACCACTCGCTGAGGACAAAGATGGTAGAAAACCTCTATTTCGCGGGACAGATAAATGGTACGACGGGCTATGAGGAGGCGGCAGCACAGGGTTTGATAGCGGGAATAAATGCTTCGCGCGCACTTCAAGGCCACGAGCCTGTGATACTGCGACGTGATGAGGCGTATATCGGTGTGCTGATAGATGACTTGGTGACAAAAGGTGTCGATGAGCCATATCGTATGTTCACATCGCGCGCCGAGTACAGAATATTGTTGCGTGGCGACAACGCCGACCTCAGATTGACTCCGATAGGTCACGATTTGGGACTTATAGAGGAGGATTTGTGGCAAAAATTCAACGAAAAAAAATCACTCGTAGAATCGCTTATTTCCTACGCCGAGCAGAAGAGCGTGCGAATAACGGAAATTAACGACTATTTAATTTCGCACAATTTAGAGCCTTTGCAGCAGGGTAAAAAGCTCTATTCGCTGATTATGCGTAACGATTTTTCGTTTGCAACACTGATTGATGCACTGCCGTCGCTGCGTAAATTTATCGAAAAAGAGAAGATCGGCGAAGAGATAATCGAGGAGGCAGAGATTGAGATTAAATACAAAGGGTACATCGAACGCGAAAAGATGCTTGCCGAAAAGTTGCGCCGATTGGAGAATATCGCCATACCTGCGGATTTCGACTTTATGGCAATGGGTGCGATAACGATAGAGGCACGACAAAAGCTGAGCCGTATACGACCACGCACCATCGGACAAGCCTCACGTATACCGGGAGTGAGCCCTGCGGATATCAACGTTCTGCTAATAAAATTCGGAAGATAAAGACCAAATAGGGTGTTCCACGTGGAACAAAAACACTAATAGGTAGCCCTCTCGGCTACCTATTAGTGTTTAATTCAAAATTCAAGCTCGCTCTAACAGAGCTCGACAATTCAAAATTAAATTTTTGATTTTGCGTATCAGCAAGGTAAAAAGATAAAAGATAGATTGCCACGAAATAGCATAGTCCGCAAGTAGGTATCAGCCTGAAAGTCAGATGCTATTTCTCGCAATGACGTGTAATTTTTGAATTTTGGCAAGACCTAAAGGTCTTCCCTTGTCTGCTCCCGCTCGGCATAGCTCAAGCGAGCTTGGCTCTGCCCTCGCTTAATCGCAGCCGTGAATTTATAATTTTGAATTATTGTAATAGAGTAGTTTCAGAACTACTCTATTACAACTTCTGTCCAGCCGAAAGTATCTTCGACGCGACCATACTGAATATCCTGCAAAGCATTGTAGAGCTTCAAGCAGGTAGGGCCAACCTCGGTACCATACAACACACGATTGCCGCTATCCAAGTCGAAAACAGAGGCGATAGGGGATATAACAGCCGCTGTACCGCAAGCTCCCGCCTCAACGAATGTTGGCAACTCCTCAACAGGAACAGGGCGCTCCTCAACCTTCATACCCATCGACTGAGCTAACTCACGCAGGCTCTTATTGGTAATAGATGGGAGGATAGAAGGGGACTTCGGTGTAACGTAGGTGTTATCCTTGATACCGAAAAAGTTTGCAGCACCACACTCCTCAATATAACGGTGCTCGGCTGCGTCTACATAGAGAACGTTAGCATAACCCTCAGAGTGTGCCTTAGTACCCGAAAAGATGCTAGCAGCGTAGTTACCACCAACCTTAACATCACCTGTTCCACGTGGAGCAGCACGGTCCTGAACACGGTCAATAACAACGTTAATCGTCTTCATTCCGCCCTTGAAGTATGGACCAACAGGCGAACAATAGACAATAAGCATAGCCTCCGGCGAACGCTTGACACCCAAACCAACGTGAGTACCTATCAACATAGGACGCAAGTAGAGTGCTGCACCAGAGCCGTAAGGGGGTACATACTTGATATTGCGCTTAACAACCTCGCGACAAGCCTCTACAAACAACTCAACAGGTGGCTCCGGCAAACAGAGCTTACGGGCTGATGCCTGCATACGCTTGGCATTCTCCTCAGGACGGAAAAGACGAACCTTACCATCGACACCACGAAATGCCTTCATACCCTCAAAAGCCTCCAAACCATAATGCAAGCAGGTGGTAGAGATGTGCATACGAATATACTCGTCGTCGGTATACTCCAGCGGACTCCACTTCTCGCCATCGAAGGTTGAACGAGCGTTAATGTCGGTCTTATAGTAGTCAAATCCTAACGCAGACCAATCGATATTTTCCATAATAATTTAGGTTATAGTATTGATAATCAATGTCTTAAAGAGTGCTATAACTTAGGTTTTACTACCTCCTCGGCAAACAACAGACCTTCGGCATCCTGCACAACAGAGTAGTTGCAACTCCATTCTCCCGGCTCGAAATTCTCCGAAACAGGAAGCTGTGGGGTCCACTGACGAGCGAAATTAGACTCAAAGGTCTTGATAACATCGCCATTCTCATTCAAGAACTCCAACACAAGCTCTGCATCAACCATACAGTCCAATGTAGAGCTGTCGTCGATACCCTCCAACAGAGAATAGTCCAAAGCAAGCTCGATATTGATAGGGAAGAGCAAATCACGGACACGACGCTTGTCGCTCCACTGATAGTAGTCCGAAACGGCCACCTCGTTGCTCATATTAACCTCGTTGTTGAGCAAATCGACAAAGCCGACATTCAGCTCTGTAACCTTGCGCAAATCCTCGGTGGTGGCAACAGTAACGGTAGCACACACGTAGTACGCCTCAAGTTTATCATCCTCAGGGATGACTCTCTCCTCTTCATTATTGCACGCAACGCCCACAAACAGAAGGGCAGCAGCAAAAAACGTTGAAAGAAATCTAAAGTTTCGCATCTATAATTAGTTGTTAAATTGGCAATTATCCTACAATAGCACCCGCATTGACAGCATTCTCAGGGCGTAACAGCTCCAGCTTACCGGACGCATCCTCCGCCATGAGAATCATACCCTGCGAGGTGATACCCTTAAGCTCTCGTGGGGCAAGGTTCACAAGCACCAAGACCTGACGACCCACAAGCTCCTCAGGGGTGAAGTGCTCGGCAATACCCGACACGATAGTACGCTTGTCAATACCTGTATCGACAGTCAGCTTCAGCAGCTTCTTAGTCTTGGCAACCTTCTCGGCAGCAAGGATTGTCGAGACACGTATATCCATACGCTGGAAGTCGTCAAACGAAATCTCTGCCTTCTGCTCTGTGACGTTCTGCGCAGCCTCGGCAGCAAGACGCGCCTTACGTATCTCGTCGAGCTTAACCAGCTGACGCTCAATAACATCATCCTCAATCTTCTCGAACAGCAGAGATGGCTCGCCGATAGTGTGTCCCGCAGCGATGAGCGACATAGAGCCCAGATTATCCCAGCCGAAAGGCTCCACAGCAAGCATCTTGAGAATCTTCTCGGCAGAGAACGGCATAAATGGCTCAATGGCGATGGTGATATTGGCGGTAATCTGCAAAGCGATATTCAAGATAGTCTTGACACGTTCAGCGTCTGTCTTCACCACCTTCCAAGGCTCGGTGTCCGCCAAATATTTATTACCAATACGGGCGAAGTTCATAGCATCCTTCAACGCCTCACGGAAGCGGTAAGCCTCGATATTCGCCTCCAGCGAAGCCTTGATACCCGAGAGCTCGGCGATAGTCTCCTTATCGTAGTCGGTAAGCTCACCACACGCCGGAACAACACCGCCATAGTACTTCTTCGTAAGCACCAAAGCACGGTTTACAAAGTTACCCAAGATAGCCACCAACTCGTTGTTGTTACGCGCCTGGTAATCCTTCCACGTGAAGTCGTTATCCTTCGTTTCAGGAGCATTGGCACAGAGCACATATCTCAAAACATCCTCCTTGCCGGGGAACTCCTCCAAATACTCATGCAACCACACAGCCCAATTCTGCGAGGTAGAAATCTTGTCGCCCTCCAAGTTCAAAAACTCGTTGGCAGGGACATTCTCAGGCAGGATATACTCTCCATGTGCCTTCAACATCGAAGGGAAGACAATACAGTGGAAGACGATGTTATCCTTACCGATGAAGTGTACCATCTTGGTATCCTCACTCTTCCAATATTTCTCCCAATCCGCTGTAAGGTCCTTAGTAGCAGAGATATAGCCTATCGGCGCATCAAACCACACATACAACACCTTACCCTCAGCACCCTCGACAGGCACAGGTATACCCCAATCCAAGTCGCGGCTCACGGCACGTGGCTGCAAGCCCAAATCCAACCACGACTTACACTGACCGTAGACGTTGCTCTTCCACTCCTTATGGCCCTCCAAAATCCACTCACGCAGGAAGCCGTCATACTCATTCAGAGGCAGATACCAATGCGAAGTAGAACGCTTCACAGGCACAGCTCCCGACACCGTTGAGTGTGGGTTCACAAGCTCATCCGGCGAGAGGGTAGAGCCACACTTCTCGCACTGGTCACCATAAGCACGCTCGTTCTGGCAATGAGGGCAGGTACCCATGATATAACGGTCGGCAAGGAAGGTCTGTGCCTCCTCGTCATAGAACTGCTCCGAGGTCTGCTCGATGAACTTACCCTCGTCGTAGAGCTTACGGAAGAAGTCCGACGCTGTAACACGATGGGTAGGTGATGAGGTACGTGAATATATATCAAACTTAATGCCTAAGCCGGCAAAAGCATTCTTGATAATCTCGTGATAGCGATCCACTACCTGCTGAGGAGTGATACCCTCCTTACGTGCCTTAATGGTGATAGGTACACCGTGCTCGTCACTACCACATACCGAGATAACATCGCGTCCTCTCAGACGCAGGTAACGTGTGTAGATATCCGAAGGGATGTAAACACCTGCCAAGTGGCCGATATGAACAGGGCCGTTAGCATAAGGCAGAGCCGAGGTAATAAGATAACGCTTAAATTCTTTCATATATAAAATTTTTCTAAAATTCTCTTCAACGCCATAAGGAGCCTATTATCAGCACTTTTCTATCTAAAAATCTGCTAAAAAGGCCTCAGACGGATAAACTCAAACAAAATTACAACATTTTCCTACGAAATAAAAGTTTTTGCCCACTTTTTTTACTTATGTAAAAAAGAATGAGCAAAGAATGTAATTAGAGAAATGAGGAATTAGGAGGTGTGTTTAGGGAAATTAGGGAGATTAGGGAAATTAAAGGATACTAACCAAAACACCTCCAACTGCAAGGTTGTTCGATAAGCGGTAGATTCCCTTCGCCTTGTGTTCCACAAGCCGGGGAATGACGTAAATATTAACGGGATTATAACATTGTTAATTCATTTGATTGCGTATCTA
This sequence comes from Alistipes sp., assembly GCA_017623505.1. GTDB lineage: Bacteria > Bacteroidota > Bacteroidia > Bacteroidales > Rikenellaceae > Alistipes. The sequence goes on along the minus strand of JAGAOZ010000010.1, from coordinate 10,252 downwards.
ATTATTTCACAATCAGTTGCAACAATAAATTTATTAACATTGTTATAACACTGTTAATGGATTGTGGGTAGTTAAAAAGCTACCCGCATAGCTTTGCATGCTTTAGGGAGTCCGACAAGAACTCAACGGTAGTCCGGGTAGTAAAAAAGTTACCCGCGATACTTAGAAGGGGCGGGATAGGTTTAGACGGAGAACAAGGGATTCCTGGGTAACCAAATAGTTACCCGCGAGACTTGGTGGATAAACTAATAATTAAAGTTCAGTCATTGCGAGTGGTTGCATCTGCAGGGATTGATGATACGCAACTCGGCTATATGCAACTGCGTGGCAATCTACCTCTTATCTCTCAGCCTAGCCGATACGCAGACAGTTACTCTGAACTATAAGGTAGATTCCCTTCGCCTAACCTTTGGTTAGTCGGGGAATGACGTTAATTTTGAATTGCGCAGAAGGGGAACAAACCTCGATTAGCACTGAAATTCGGCTTGGGTAGGCAGGGAAGGTGAAAGGTGAAAACTGAAAACTAAAAACTGAAAACTAAAAACCTCCATCAGCGGGAGAAGTCGCAGAAGGGGGTTATAGCAAGGCTTGCGAAGTTCGAGCAAGCGGAGCATACCAGACGTATGTGAGCATTGCGAGAGCGAGCGTAACGCAGATAGAACCCGCTTATGCGGCTTCAGCAAGAGAAGAAAGACTAGGTAACAAAGAATAATTAGCAAGATAAGGCAACCAAGCACACCTACAAACCGCGTGCTTCTATAAGCTCCTCAATCTTACCATTGTATGCTGAATCAAAGGATGCCTGCTCGGTTTCAGTGAGGGTGTTTTTATAGTTGTCTATTTGGTCTGATATTTCAAACTGTGCCTCGTAATCTTCTGTGCCGATAGCCTTGTCGAACTCAATAGCATACTCGATAGCCTTCTGCTTAATCTGCGCCTGCTTATCTACTTTCTTCTCGCCACCGCAAGCAACAAATACAACTGCCAAAAATAGAACTGCCAAAAAAGAAAAAATATGTTTCATAATGTTTCGATTTATAATTCCTATGTAAAATTTACTCCACCCCTCGCCAGAGATGATTTATAAAAAAGGTTAGAAATCTACACCACAATGCTCCTTCATCTGTTGGATATACTTCTCAGACTGCCTTGTAAAGAGTTTCTTATCCTTCGGGTTCAAACTCTCGGCGTACTCCTCCATCAAGTCGTTTATAACCTCCGCAGCAGCATAATCTGAGTTTTCGACTGCCTCAACCAGCTTCTCGGAGTAGTAGTAAGCCACCTCATCTAAGTCAGCCAGAGTCGGCTCTTTAGGGAAAGAGTCCTCATCACTATTTTCGGGCGATTTTGGTTCGATAGAGCCCGAAACATTGTCTGTGTGGTGGGATTTATCATTCGACCTATTTTTGCCGTCACAAGCAACCAAAATCAGAGTCGAGAGAGTAGCCAGCAAAAAATAGATAAGATAGCGCATAATATATAAAGGTGTTGATACTATCACAAATATAGCAAATAAAATCGACACCGCAAAAGGGAGGGTAAAAGCGAGGCGCGCAACATAAAAAAGGGAGTTCTTATCCGAGTCGTCACTCTTGTCGTTGGTTTAAAAATTTTTTGGAGTTAGGTTATCGACAATCTTTTATTCTTATTATTTTTTATACTTATTAAATATATATAAAAGAGTAGATAATATATTACCTTGTTAATTGTGTCGATAACTTTTTTGAGAAATATTTTTCAACACAAAATATTATAATTGTTGATAGGTGTGTTGAATGATTTTTATATTACTAAATCTCTTTATATTAACAGATTAGTAATAAATTTAAACCACAAAATTAACCATATTAACAGCTGTTGATAAGATGATTTCAACATATCGACAGCGTAAAAATATCATCATTCCACACCCGAAAATGGTCTATAACTTCGATAACAAGTTTTGATAAGTTTTTGGTCGAAAAATTTGGAATTTTCAATCTCCACTCAACCTCAGAGAGTTACATTTTTCGGGTGTTTTTCACAGAAAAAGTTATGAAAAAATGTTATCGGATTTTTAACAACCTTATCAACACATTTTCGGCAGTTATTGACATAAAAAACTTTCACTTTTGGAGCCTGTTATATCTTCTTTGCCTCACGAATCAGTGAGGGTGAGATGTGGCAGTAACCCGACGGATTCTTCACAAGGTAGTCCTGATGAAAAGCCTCGGCGGGGTAGAAATTACTCAATGGGGCAAGTTCGACAGCCAGAGGTTGGTAGTATTGCGCTTCCACCTCTTTATATATATAATGTATATCGTGCAGCAGAGCCTCGTCGGTGTAGTAGATGCCTGTGCGATAGCGCGTGCCCACATCTCCTCCTTGGCGATTCACAGAGAGGGGGTCTATCGAGCGAAAGAATAGGCGAAGCAGGGTTGTAAGGCTTATGACCTGCTCGTCAAAACAGACCTCAACCGTCTCGGCAAAACCTGTAAGGTCGGTATATACCTCCTCGTAGGAGGGGTTAATGCCATTGCCGTTGGCATAGCCACACCGTGTGGATAGTACGCCCCGCACCTGACGCATAAGATGCTGCGTACCCCAGAAACACCCACCCGCAAGATAGATTGTAGTCATAGTAGGCTATAAGATATTTAATATTTCCCTTTACAACTCGGCAATCATTCGTTCGGCGACGGTGCGGTAGTGTTGCTCGACCATCGCATCTGTTGCTACGGCAGGGGTACCCTCGTCGGAGCCCTCCATAATGCCTTGGATGATAGGTATCTCGCCCAAAAATGGTACGCCGACCTCCTTGGCATAGCTCTCTGCGCCACCACGTCCGAAGATGTAGTACTTATTCTGCGGCAGCTCCTTAGGTGTAAACCACGCCATATTCTCCACAACGCCCAGAACCTTGACTGCGACCTGCTCGTGGCGGAACATCTCCACACCACGCACAACATCTGCCACAGCAACCTGCTGAGGTGTCGATACGATGACTGCGCCGTCGAGTTTTATCTCCGAGAGCAGCGTCAGGTGTATATCTCCCGTGCCCGGAGGTAGGTCTATCAACAGAAAGTCCAGACCGCCCCACTTTGTCTGGTGTAGCAGCTGCTTAAGAGCCGAGGTGGCCATAACACCGCGCCACATCAAGGCATCGGTAGGCTTGATGAAGAAGCCGATAGACATAAGTTCGATATCGAGGCTCTTCGCCGGGATGATATAGTCCAAGCCATCCTCCTGCACTGCGTCCGGCAGGTAACCCTCGCAATTAAACATCTTAGGCTGTGATGGGCCATAAATATCGGCATCCAACACGCCCACGCGATAACCCATATTACGCAGTGTGAGGGCCAAATTTGCCGTTACGGTAGATTTGCCGACGCCACCCTTGCCCGACGCCACGGCGATAATCTTACCCACTGAGGTTGTCGTGCTCTCGCGTTTTGGCTGCTGCGCCTTAGGCTCTTTCTGCTTGACAGCCACCGTAACCTTACCCTCAAACTCGGGCCACTCAGCCACGATAACCTGCTCAACCATACTCTTTATGCGCTGTGCAAAGGGGTCCTTAGCCTTGGCAAAGCAGAGCACCACAACGACATTTTCGCCCTGCTGGCTCACACTCTCCACCACACCACTCTCGACAATATTCTCTCGTGTCTCAGGGTGGATGATACCTTTCAGGATGTTTTTTATTTGTTCTTGCATATTCGTTATTTTCTTATTCTTTGTTACCTTTTCCTTCTAATCTTGCTGAAGCCGCATAAGCGGGTTCTATCTGCGTTGTTCTTGCCTTGCGAGTTCCTCATTTACGTCGAGTAAACTGCGGACTCGCAAGACTTCGAGAGCCTTGCTATAACCCCCTTCTGCAACTTCTCCCGCTAATGGCGGTTTTCAGTTTTCAGTTTTCACCTTTGGCAAAGCTTCGCTTTCCCTTAGTTGCTCCCGCTCGGCATAGCTCAAATAAACTTGACTCTGCCCTCGCTTAATCGCAACTTTCAGTTTTCAGTTTTCACTTTTCACCTTTCACTTATCTCAGCTCTGCTGCGACGGGGTAGTGGTCCGAGATATAAGGTACGCCGTAGTCGCCCTTCAGCACCTCGAAGCGCTCCACCTCGAAGCCGTGGCAGAAGATATGGTCTATCTGCGAGTGGCTCTTGCCCCAGCCGTTGAAGGTCATACTTTGGTCACTCGCCGTAGCCTCCTTGCGTGCATCCTCGGCTGCAGCATACAGCGGCGCGAAAATCTCCTCATCTGTGGTGGCATTGAAATCCGCTGTGATAACTACCCTATGGCCCTGCTCCTTGAACTGCTCGACACGCTCGGCGATAAGGCGCATACCCTCCTTGCGGGCCTGGGGACCCTTATGGTCGAGGTGGGTATTTATCAGCACCCACACCTCGCCACTTTTCCTATCGCGCAGCTGTGCCCATGTCGCTGTGCGGTGGCACGCAGCATCCCAGCCACGTGATACTGTGTCGGGGGTCTCGGAGAGCCAGAACGTGCCGCTATCGACAAGCACAAGTCGCTCCTTGTCGTAGAAGATAGCCATCACCTCGCCCGCCTTGTTGCCGTCGTCGCGTCCCACGCCGATTCCCTCATAGCCCGTAAGGTGCTCTCTGAGGTACTCCATCTGCTCCCAGCACACCTCCTGCATACCTATTGCCGCAGGGTGCTCCTCGAGAAGCATATCCACAACAGCCTCCTTGCGGTATTGCCAATGGTTCTCGCCGTCGCTCTGCTGTGAGCCGTCGCTCATGCGTATATTGAAAGACATAACCCGAAAGGGCTCTGTTGCGGGGGTTGTGGGGGTGTTATTACAACCAATGGCTGCCACGAGGACAGCCATTGATAACAAGTGAAATATCTTTTTCATCTCCTCTTTTTCTCTCTCTCTTAGAATGTTACCTCTGCTATGATTGGGTAGTGGTCTGAGATATACTTCAGGCCTGTTGTCTCCCACGTCTGGTCGCGGATGGTGCGGAATGAGAGCACCTTCTTAAGGTTGCGGCCGAAGATATGGTCGATAACGTGGTAGTTGTTCTCTGAAGAAATCTCGTTTGTGTTAGCGACAACCTCATTTTCGTTGTGTGTCATCCAAGTACCGTGGTAGGTCTGTGAGTTCCAACGGTAGCTGTTGTGCAACAAATCCTCATACTCGGCAATCTGCTCGTCGGTGAGGTTCTCATAGTTGTTGTGGTAGTCGTTGTATGCGTCGATAACGTACTGGCGAGTAGAGAGGAATGGAACCTCCTCCTGGAGTAAGCACTCGAACAAGCCATTCTCATAGTTGTCGTTCATATCGCCGATGATGAACACCGCGCGGTTAGGACGCATCTTACCCTTCATGTGCTCAATGATAAGCTTCAAGCTCTGCTCACGAGCCACAGCACCACGTGTTGTAGATGAGAGGTTCTTATACTCAAGGTGGGTGTTGTATACAGCGAACTCGATAGCGCTGTCAATCTCGCGGAATACAGCCCAAGTACAGATACGCAAATACTCAGCATCCCAACCCTTAGAAGGAACCAAAGCAAACTCGTTGTTGCTCTTTGGTGCCAACCAGAAAGTACCGCTATCCACAACCTCATACTTCTTGGCGTTGTACCACAAAGCTGTACGCTCGCCATTGTTGTCCTCAGTACCTGTATCACGGCTTACAGCGATATACTTGTAGTTATCTGCCGCCAACTCCGAAGCATAGAACTCCAGCTGGTAGAGAGTACACTCCTGCATACCGAACACGTCAGGCTTGTACTGGCGAAGCATCTCGATAGCACCGGCACGGCGGTCTGCCCAGGCATTCTCACCACTTGACGATACGCAGACGTTGTAAGACATAATCTTCAATGAGGTCTCTGCATCATTAATAGAGATGTCAGTGTAGGCATCCTCATTTGTTGGAGGGTCAAACTCCAATTTGTTGTCAAACTCATCTGTCTTCTCACATCCTACAAATGAGAGTAACATTGCAATAGCTGCAAAAGAGAAAAATTTTTTCATACTGTTTTTTTATTTTAAGTTTATATCTTTTGTTCTGTGTTACCTTATCTTTCTAATCTTGCAAGAAATCCGTTTGGCTGGCACCTTGCCCATCTTCCTTGCCTTGTGAATGCTCACATACGTCTGGTATGCTGCGCTTCCCAAGACTGCGAGAAGCTGAACAATCTGCCTACCCAAAGCGAATTTCGGTGCTAATTGGGCTTTGTTACCTAGTCTTTCTTCTCTTGCTGAAGCCGCATAAGCGGGTTCTATCTGCGTTGTTCTTGCCTTGCGAGTTCCTCATTTACGCCGAGTAAACTGCGGACTCGCAAGACTGCGAGAGCCTTGCTATAACCCCCTTCTGCGACTTCTCCCGCTAATGGAGGGAGTTACCTAGTCTTTCTAATCTTTGTAGAAATCCGTTTGGCTGGCACCTGCTGCGCAATTCAAAATTCAAAATTCAAAATTCTGAATTGGAGTTTTCGGTTTTCAGTTTTCAGTTTTCCTAAATTAAACCCCTAAAAAACAAATACTAATTACTCTTTACTAATTGCTAATTGTTTTACCTGTACTGATTGCTTATCAGCGTCAAAAACTCCTCTCTGGTGCGAGTATCCTTCAGGAACAAGCCCGTAAAGGCCGACGTTGTTGTCGCTGAGCCCTGTTTCTCCACGCCGCGCATCTGCATACACATATGGCTCGCCTCGATGACTACCGCCACGCCCGCAGGGTTCAACGCCTTCTGTATACAATCTCGTATCTGCACCGTCAGTCGCTCTTGGACCTGCAAGCGGCGTGCAAAACACTCCACAACGCGTGCTATCTTCGAGATGCCGGTAATCTTCCCGTTCGGGATGTAAGCTACGTGGGCCTTACCCACAAAAGGCATCATGTGGTGCTCACACATCGAGAAAAGCTCGATATCCTTCACCAAGACCATCTGCTGATACTCCTCCTCGAATATCGCCGAGTTGATTATCTCCACAGGGTCCTGCTCATAGCCTTTCGTGCAGAACGACATAGCCTTAGCAACTCGCATCGGGGTCTTCAACAGCCCCTCGCGCTCAGGGTTCTCTCCCAGCAACGAGAGTATCTCGCGGTAGTGGTAAGCCAACTTCTCTACGCGCTCCTCGTTGTAGACATCCTCTCTGGTATAGTTACTCACACTATTATCCATAATGGCAAAGTTAGCATCTGTTTTATAAAAATGCAATACCCTTTTTTCTTAAATTTTAATAATTACAGCCACTTAACCCTCTGCTCACCATTATATGGTGGTAGAGCCGCCGGCTCAAAATCCGAATAACCCAAAGCAATGACACACAGTACGCGGTAGCTCTCCGGCAGAGCTATCTTCTCGCGCAGGTGCTCCTCTGCCTGTCGTCCCTCAGGCTCATCCTTCAGGCAAGGGCGGCCCGCAACGTGTACCCAGCACGATGCTAACCCCTCATCTACCACAGCCAGCTGAAGCGTGGTGGCAGAGATGGCGCAATTGACCTCCCATAGGTCGCTCACCGCGCTGTCGCCCATAACCAAAACCGCCGCAGAGGCCCCTCTGACAAAGGCCGCGCCGTAATCGCGCATCTGTGCGATATGCTCCAGCAGAGCCTTATCCTCGGTCACCCAGAGGCGTGTGGAGCGTGAGTTGCGTGACGATGGAGCTTTGAGTGTCTGCTCAAGTATGCGCTCTATCTTATCGTGCTCGACAGCTTTGTCGCTGAATTTGCGAACGCTGCGTCGTTGTGTCAAAATGTCCTTTAATTCCATATATTTGTTCTACTTAAAATCCTCTGTTTCGTTGTCGAAATATCTCGTTGTGACTGCTTTGCAAATTTTTATGCTGTGAGTTAAAATCAACATAAAAAACATCAAATAGCATATTTTTTATTTCTCTTTTGTGTTTTGCTCGTCTGTGGGCTCTTCGGTTTTCACGCTGTCGGGCTCCTCGTGTATCCACTCTGCCTCGATAGCCTCGATAGTGCTGCGGGCGAAGATTCTATCGTCAAACTGCTCACGGAAAAGCTCCTCCAAGCTCTCCTCCTCGGTTGGGGTGAAGAGCACCGATGCGGAGTGTACGGTGATGTGGCTGCGCTTAGGGCGATTCTCCGGGCGTGTAGCGAAGTCGTTGAAGTGCAGGCGCAGCGTGTCATACTTCTCGGCCATGGTGCGGTTCAGCGAGAACTGAGTACGCACGTCGGCACTATCAATGCGGTGCATAACGGTAGCATACTGATGATAGGTCATGCTGTCGCCTGCCAGGAAGTTGGCTGTGAAGCGGCGGCTCAGACCCTCGTCCTCCTTACCTATGGAGTATAGTGCTGTGATGACATACTCGCCGGGGCCCTGCATAGGGACCTTGATGATAAGCTCCGAGGTGTCGGCTGCGGTGCGGGCCTTGATAGGCTTCTCAAGCTCAAAGACAGTACGCTTAGCGTGGCGCAAGGCTACCTTGCGGACCGTATCAAGACGCACAACCTCGGCACGCAGAGCCGCTGTCTCGGCGGCAAGGCGGTCATTCACTACGGTAATCACGTCGCTCAGGTGGGCACTCTTCTGCTTGAGGAAGTTCTCCAACGTGTAGTGCAAATCCTCCTTCGTGTAGCCATACTTTGCCAATATAGGCTCGTAGATATAGAGCGAATCGACGTTGAGGTTCTTCTGGCCGACATAGGCGTTGGTCAGCAGGGCGTCGTGAAAAATCGAGGCAAGCTCATCGTTAGAGATTGTCTTGGGCTGGTCACAGCCTGTAGTAAATAGCACAAAAAGGCTCGAAAATATTGCAATTAAGTGTTTCATATCGCACTAAAAGTCTTTTCTATAAATCATCTATTTCTTTAACATCGCCCGTACGGTCAGCCAGATAATAATTTTGGCTATCACATAGTAGCCCACCGCCACAGCCACAACATCCCACAGCTGTAACTCCACAGGGTAGGCATCGACCATAAGTGTTGCGGCGTCAATCTGCACTATGCCGAAAAACTGTTGCACCAAGGTCAGCGCAACACCGACAACCAAGCCGGCAATAAGGCTGCGGCGCACCATAATCTCCCCCTCGGCAATAAACACCCCGCGCACAAGCTTCGGCGTAGCACCCAACGTGAGCAGCGTGGTGCGCTCCTCGCGCTTGTCGATGATAATCATAATGAGCGTGCCGACGATAGTCAGCGAGGCGATAATCATCACCACAAGCGAAATCAGAAACACTCCCCACTTCTCCAACGCCATAAGGCGGTAGATGGAGTTGTTCTCGTCACGCAGCAACACCTTATACTCCCCTCCCAGACTGCTTTGCAGCTCCTGCTTAACCCTCTCGGCGTCTGCATCGGGTTGCAGCGACAGCTCCAGCGACGAGCAACGGTCGGGGTGGTTGAGTAGTCGTTGAGCCTCCTTGAGCGAGATAAATATCATATCGGAGTGCTGGTCATCAATATTATATACGCCCGCCACACCCACATCGCGTCGTGTGTAGCCTCCCGTCGGCAATATCGTCGAGATACGCTGGCGGTTGATGGCGTAGAGCGAAATCTTATCCTGTGGCGATACGGAGTGACAGCGCAGAGCCAGCAGCGCACTACGTGAGGCTACCGCCGTCGGCTCTCCCTCATACTCTGTGGCAAAGAGTCCCGATGTGACGTGACGCTCGATGGGCAGCGTGCGTGCGTAAGCCTCATCGACGCCCTTGATGCGTACAATAGTGCGGCTCCCCTCTCTCTCGGCCATAGCACCCTGCTCCAACGTATAGCTCAGCGACGCCACGCCCTCCACCTCCTCTGGCTTCAGTGCGCGCACAGCCACCTCGTCAAACGTAGTACCTTTCGCCGGCAAGACCACCACATCGGCATCCACCGCTTTATACAGGTCGCGCACCATATTCTCCAAGCCATTGAATACCGACAGCAACACAATCATAGCCATCACCGGCACCGACATAGCGACCATACTCACCCTTGAGATATGGTTAATCACCGAGTGCGAGTTTTTCGATTTGATATATCTTTTGGCTATGTACCGCCTTAGGTTCATTGTCTTGGGCTGTGTTACCTTATCTTGCTAATCTCGCAAGAAATCCGTTTGGCTGGTTGCTACTGCGTTACTCTTGCCTGCCGAGCTCCTCATTTACGCCGAGTAAACTGCGGGCTCGTCAGACTGCGAAAGCCTTGTATCAACCTACCCAAAGCGAATTTCAGTGCTAATCGAGGTGTTGTTCCTCTTCTGCGACTTCTCTTGCTGATTGGTTTTTGTTGCCTAGTTCTGCGCAATTCAAAATTCAAAATTCAAAATT